>CAKZOB010000001.1 GCA_937135955.1 uncultured Anaerolineales bacterium
TATCAGGCTACAGTCTAACTGTATCACGAGAGAAGAAAGGAGGCAAGCGCCATTCCCCACTGGGCTAAAGCCCGGTGTCCCCTGGCGCAATTTCTATGGGCGAATACGGCGGTTGTCTTCACCCCATCGTCTACACTATACTCTGCACGCGACACGAAATGCCTGAACCCGACAGAGATAGCCTATGACTCGCGAAGAAATCACCCGCCTGACGGCGCTGTCTTCGTGCGCAGGTTGAGCGTCGAAGCTGGCCCCGGCGGCCCTGGCGCAGGTGCTGCGCCCACTGCAAAACCTGTTCACGCCGGCGGACTATCCCGACCTGTTGGTGGGGTTGGGCGAGCCAGATGACGCGGCGGTGTATCGGCTGGACGACGAACGCGCTCTGATCGTCACGACGGACTTCTTCACGCCGATTGTGGACGACCCCTATCAGTATGGCGCGATCGCGGCGGCCAATGCCCTGAGCGATGTCTATGCCATGGGGGGACGCCCCCTGCTGGCGCTGAACATCGCCGCCCTACCCCCAACTCTGCCAGCCGCTGTCAGCGCTCAGATCATCCTGGGCATGGCGGAAAAAGTACGCGAAGCGGGGGCAGCGATCGCCGGAGGGCATACCATCCAGGACAAAGAACCCAAAGTGGGCCTGGCTGTGATCGGCCTTGCTTCGCCCGATCGCCTGCTGACCAAGGGAGGCGCTCGCCCGGGCGACGTGCTGATCCTGACCAAACCCGTAGGCACAGGGTGCATCACCACCGCCGCCAAGAACGATCGCGCCCAGCCAGACGACGTGGCAGAAGCCGTGCGCTGGATGATGCGCCTCAACCGCGATGCTGCTGAAGTGGCAGTGGCGCTTGGCGCGCGCGCAGCCACCGATATCACCGGCTTTGGTCTGCTGGGCCATGCCACGGAAATGGCCGAGGCAAGCGGCGTGACCCTGGTGATCGAGGCTGGACGTGTGCCGCTCATCGAAGGGGCGGCGCGCTACGCGGCACAATGGATTTTCCCCGGCGGGTCGTCGGCTAACCGCGAAGCCTATGAGCCGGGCGTGCGAGTGTCGGGCACATTACCAGAAGAACATCTGATGCTGCTCTACGACGCGCAAACCAGCGGCGGCCTGCTCATCGCCCTGTCTGCTGAGCAGCGCGATCGTTTTGCGACAGAAATGGCCTCTCGCGGCATGCCCTGGTGGGAAATTGGTCGGGTGGCCGAGCGCAGCAACGCGCCCATCGTCCTCGAAGCGCTGGCGGTGCAGTAGAGGCGAAGAATCAGCGCGACTCGGCCTTGACGTGGGGAGGAGGCTATGCTATCATCTGCCTCGTTAACAACAGGGGGCGTAGTGTAGCGGTTAACATGCCGGCCTGTCAAGCCGGAGATCGCGGGTTCGAATCCCGTCGCTCCCGTGGCGGCTACGAGCGGAAATCTCACTCGTAGCCGCGTTTTTTATGTCCGGTACAGGAAACGGGAGTGTAAGATAATTCGGAGTGTGCCTCGGAGAGCGCCAAACGAGGGTTGTGAACCCACGCCC
>CAKZOB010000002.1 GCA_937135955.1 uncultured Anaerolineales bacterium
GCCTTTGCCGTGCGCTACGCCGACGTGCACTCCGACTTTGCGGCTCTTCTCAACAAGCCCACCCAGGCCAGCGGGCTGATTGCCCTGTGCCTTCCTCTCACGGTGGGCGATGAGCAAACCTTCCTTGACTGGGCACGCACGCCAGCGGTGGCGGAGCGCACCGATGCGGTGCTTGCCATTGCCCAACCAGCGCCGCGCCTGCTCGAACTGCTGTATGAGTTGTTGGCCTTGCAATGGGTCTACGAGCACACGCCAGAATTGCGCGACGACACCATAGCGCGGCGGGAATGGCGCGCCCGGCGAGATGACGTAGAACTGTTCATCCAGCAACACTTGGAGCGGGCCTTTGGGGCGCGACAACTGGCGGAAGCTGTGCCCTGCCGCTGGTATCATCGTGGGCAGGAGGTCACGTCTCAGGTGGGCAATAAACTGACGGCCTTCCTGTCGGCGGTCTGTGATGCGCTTTATGATGCTACTCCTCGGCTCTGGAACGAGCTGATCAACCGGCGACAGTTGTCTTCACAGGCGGCTGCCGCGCGCCGCAATTTGATCGAAGCCATGCTCACCCGTCCTCACCAACCGACACTGGGCATTGTTGGCTACCCCCCCGAACGCAGTATGTACGAAAGCCTGCTGCGAGAATCCGGCCTCCACCGGCAAGACGAAGTCGGACAGTGGTATTTCGCGCCCCCTGCGCCCGACGACCCGCTGGGACTAAGCCCAACCTGGAATGCCATCGCGGAGTATGTCTTTGCTCCACCCATGAGCATCCGCCCGCTACAAGAACTGTTTGAGCGCCTGAAAGCGCCGCCCTATGGACTGACAGATGGGGTGCTGCCGGTGCTGCTGTGTGCTTTTTACCTGGTACACCAGCGTGAAATGACCCTCTACCGCGAGGGCACCCTGTTGCCCGAACCTGGTGTTGCTGACTGGGAAGTGCTACTACGTCGGCCTGACCTCTTCGCCCTGGCGGGGTGCCGACTGGAGGGAACGCGCCGGATAGTGTTGGAACGGCTGGCGCGCGGTCTGGGGGCAGAGGTTGCTATCATGCCTGTCGTGCGCGAACTATTGCGCCGTCTCAAAATGCTGCCCGACCACGCCTGGCGCACGCAACGCCTCCCTGAACACGCCCTACGTCTGCGCCGGGCTATCGAGGGAGCGCGTTCACCGGAGCGGCTGCTCTTCGTGGAACTACCAGAAGCCCTGGGGTTGCCCCCCTTTGATGAGAAACAAAGTACCCCATCTGCCGCGGATGAGTTTTTCGAGCGCCTGAACAGCGCACTACTGGCCTTGAGCGAAGTCACGCCCAGGCTACGCACCTGGGCGCGCGATACCTTATTGGCTGCTTGCGGGCTACCAGCAGGCGAAGCAGGCTGGGAACAGTTCCTGACTCTGGCGGAGAGCCTGGTGCAGATGACTACCAACCCCAGACTGCTGCCGTTGTTGCAACGGGCTGTCGGCGCGCCCGATCCCCTTACAGCACTGGACAGCGTGCTTGCGCTGGTAGCGGCACGTCCCTTGCGGGTATGGACGGACGCTGACGCCGACCGCTTTGCCGAGCAGGCGCGCGCAGTCGGGGCGCTGTTCACCGCCGAGCGCGACGGTTTGACCGGAGAAAGCCTATTAACATCAGAAGAACAAAAACTTAGCGAAGAATTGGCAGAGCGCTTGCGCGAGTCTCTGGAACCATACTATAATGAGAATTGGCGGGTAGCACAAGCTGCATTACGTCTTCTGCTGCGCAACCGGCAACCCGATTCGTAAAACCACATTGACCCCAGGGGATGCCCTATGAGTACATTGTCCCATTCTGCCGACGGTCGTCCTGTGCGGCATATCCTTTCTCTCTCTGGCGGCAAAGATAGCACCGCACTGGCTATCTATCTGCGCGACCGGATACCGGAGTTGGAGTACGTCTTCTGCGATACCGGAAAAGAACTGCCGGAGACCTACGAGTATATTGATCGCCTCGAAGTTTACCTTGGCAGGAAGGTGATTCGACTCAACTCAGATCGCGACTTCGACCATTATCTACAAATTTACAACAATGTTTTGCCAGATGCCCGTACCCGCTGGTGCACCCGCAAGCTCAAAATCGAACCATTTGAACGTTACGTAGGAGATGACCCTTGCTATAACTACATCGGCATACGGGCTGATGAGCCTCAACGAAAGGGCTATATTTCAACAAAACCGAATATCATCGCCCGCTACCCGTTCGTCGAAGATGGCATCACCAAAGAAGACGTACTGCGCATTCTGCAAGAGAGCGGGTTAGGCCTTCCTGCCTATTACGAATGGCGATCCCGCTCCGGTTGCTACTTCTGCTTCTTCCAGCAGCGTATCGAGTGGATAGGGTTATTGGAAAACCACCCCGGTCTCTATCAGCAGGCGATGGACTATGAGAAAGTAGATGCCCAAACGGGTGAAAGGTACACGTGGTCTCAACGGGAGAGCCTGAAAGAATTGATGCAGCCTGACCGCATCGCAGCCATCATTCAGGAGCACGAACGTAGGAAAGCGTCAAGGCGAAACGGGCGAGATCAAACCTTACTGCAGGTATTTGGCTTCAACGAGCCAGAGGACGAGGGAGAAGCTTGTCTGATTTGTCATCTCTAGAGCAACTCAAAGAAGAAATCCGGACATTGAGACGGAGTAGCAAAGCCGGTCATCAACGACCTCACAAGTTCGTGCTGCTACTTAGCGTGATCGAACTTGTGGACAGAGGCTTGTTACAAGAGAACAAAATCTACCCTGAGGAACCTCTGATAACGATCTTTGAGAACTACTTCAATCTTGTGAGAAAGAAGGATGATTGGTGTCAACTTGGCCCTCCTTTCTTCCACTTGCGGTCTTCAGGGTTCTGGTTTCACAAAATAAAACTTGGGCGAGAGAAACATTATGCGGCGCTAACAACCACCGGAGGAGGGCTGCAGATCATTCGAGACAATATTGATTACGCTTATCTGCGTGACGATTTCTTTGAGGCAATCCTAAACCCTGATTCTCGCCGAGAGTTGAGATATTTCATCGCCTCTCTGCTGAATCCGGATTTTGATCGAGAGAAACACTATCTGAAGGTCTTTAAGGCATAGGAATATGACAAACCGCATTGGGCTGGCCTTTCACGAGACATTTTCTTTGTCTCGGCCTGCGATAGGCCAAATGCTCTCGACAATACCTCAAGCGCCTCAGAAGGGGTCTCTTGAGAAGCATTTTCGAGAGCATACGGCACTCGGTACCAGGTATATTAAGTCCATGCCTCGCTACGCTACCGGTGCGGGGTTGCTGGACTTTGATCGCCGCTTGACTCTCTTTGGCCAGTACGCGCTGAACCATGATCGGCTGTTGGAACACCAGGGCACACAGTGGCTGATGCACTACTATCTCAGTGCCCCGCAAGGCCCTGGGCCAGCCTTCTGGCACGACCTGGTGAGCAAGTGCTTCTATGCTGGCCACGAGTTCTCCAAAACGCAGGTTGAACGGCAGATTGCGACCTTTGTCGAGCGGATGGAGGGCCGCGCACTGGTTGAACGTACAATTCGCAGCACGGCCACCATCTTCCTGGGCACTTACTGTAAGTCCGATGGGTTGGGCAGGCTGGGGCTGCTGAATCAGCTAGACGATAAGCACTATCGAGTAGAAGAACCGGTTTCTCCGCCCGTTTGGGCCGTCGCCCGCGCAACATGTGCGCGACGGACGCGAGTACGTCGCGTATATCGAGTAGAAGAACCGGTTTCTCCGCCCGTTTGGGCCGTCGCCTACGCCTTGCTCGACTACTGGGCAGTCCAGTTTCAGGAGCAACTGACCGTCAGCCTGGACACGTTGACAGCGCCGGGTGGATTCACCACGCTGTTCCTGATGGGTCAGCAAGACTTCAACGAGGTGTTGCGCGCCCTTCAGGCGGAACGCTATATCGAGGTCTATCGCACGGCTCCACCATACCAGGTGGTGTTGTTGCGGCGCGATTCGGAGCCGCTGTTGCAAAAGCTCTATGGAGCAAACTGATTCGCTCGCAGAAGTGCGAGCGCTGATTACTCTCTTACGGAGACATACTCTGCGCACACGCATCGGTCTGTGGCGTATGCCGCTCGATTGCGTAGGCCAGGAGCCAAACATAGCGACATACCTGCAGATCGAAGCGTTCGATGTCCGACAGGCGATCCAACAACAACTTCCCGAAGGCACGCGCTACGTCCGCCTGACGCTTGAAAAAACCTTAGAAGCGCTCGATTTCGTCGCCAGCAGCGAAGGATGGTCAGACTGCGCCCTTGTTTACAATCTGGATCTGGTGCTGGCAGGCTTGAAACGAGACGAACGGCAACGGGTGTGGGAGTTGTTGTTGGGCGGGTTGCCATACCGTCGGCGGGCGTTACTGCTGGCTGTTCCCGCCACGGCCACTCAAGTTCTGCCACCCGAGCAACTGCTCCAAGTCTGGCAACGCGAAGGACGCTTAGTGTAATCCCTGTGTGGGGCAGGAAAGGTGAAGGATCATGCTTCTGCTGAAAGACCTCGTCGAACTGGATACTAAAGGCGAGTTTCGCAGCGATGTACAACTGAGCGATTACGACAAGCCCAGGCTCAATCTTTCATTGCTACAATCCTACATTTTCTCTACCAGCGTTCCCGTCACCTTTGGGGCCAGCACGCAGGCAGTTGCTGCACTGGACTTGTTGGATCATTTGATACGGGCATTCCAGTATGAGAAGTTCGAAAACCGCTTCGTCGCCATCGCCAACTATGGGCATGGCAAGAGTCATCTGGCCCTGGTGCTGGCCAACTACTTCGCCCGGCCCATATCTTCACCAGAAGTGCGGACAATCTTCGAGCGCATCGAGCACGCGCTGAACCATCCTGCCAAAGCGCAGGGGTATCGAGAATACAAAGAGGAACGCGGCGAATTCCTGGTGCTGCGGCTGCGGGGAGACGATCCGCGCCCCTTGCGCGAGCAGTTCTTCCGCGCCCTCAAGCAAGCGTTGAAAGAGCACGAGCAGACGCGCGGAGTGGAACTGCCCTTCTGGGTGCAGCAGGCGGCCCAATATCTGCGCAACTTGACCGCGGAGCAGCTTCAGAAAGCCAATGAGTACCTGCAGGGCTATGCTCTGGATATGCCGGCCCTGCTCCAGGATATTGAGGAATATCGCGAGCAAGCCTTCGAGCGCTACGTAGACCTGTTCGCGCACCTGAATCATGGCGTTCGCCCCAATCTGGAAGGGCACGTCAGCCTGCGCGAGGCCATTGAGTGGGCGGTCAGTGAGTGCTGCGGCGACAGGGGGCCGTTGGCCGGGCTGCTCATTTTGTTCGATGAGTTCAGCCTGTACATCCAGCGCTACGCCCGCGACAAAGCTGTGGGCGAACTGCAAGATTTGCTGCAGGGGATTGAGGATCACCGCAAGAGAGCCGCTTTCCTGGCCTTTGCCCAGCACGATCCAGACGAAGTAGCTGTCCAAACCTTGCATGGCGGCCAACTGCTGCAAAACCTGAAAAAAGAGTTGGGGCGTTTGCCCAGGCGCTTCGCGCTATATTCGCTGATGGAGAGCGTGCTCGACTCGTACCTGAAGCAATCGCCCGTTGGCTGGGAGCAGTTGTTGAGCAGTCACGAGGTCAGAGGGTTGGTGCTGGGAGAAGCGACAGAAGTCGCCTGGGAAACTTTCTCCAAGTACTACGAAGAAGAACTGGGCTGGACGTATGACAAGTTTCGCGATGTAGTGACCAAGGGATGCTTTCCGCTGCACCCCATGACCACTGCCTTGCTTTGTCACCTCAAGATGCAACAGGGTGAAGACATCGGGGCCGCGCGTACAGTGCTGGGCTTTGTGCGCGATCAGCTCGATTTTCGGGCCGACCAGCCTGCTTTCAGCGAAGGGCGCGTCAACTGGGTACTGCCTACCGCGCTGGTAGACTACTTCGAGCATCGTCTGGCAGGGGATATGCCTGCCCTTTATCAATCGTTTCGTGCGGCGATGCACAACCTGGAGCAAGTCCTCGGCGACAGGGCGACGGAGACTCATCGCCGCGTGTTGAAGGCCTTGTTGCTGCAAGAAGTGGGGCGGTTGCCGCTGCGTCGCAAACAGGTGGAGTTGCTCGCGCATCTCAGCGGCCTGGACTCGCATGACGCCCTGACAGCAGTCAAGGAAATGAGCGATGAAAATATCATCCAGTACGATCCGATTCACCGCCTCAATCGCTTCTGGCCAGTAGGAACAGATCCCAAACGCCTGGAAGAGGCTATTCGCGAGGAGAGCGAGCGCCTCAAGCTGGAGTCGGCAGCCTTCATCGAACAGCTTAACGAACTGTTCCGCAGCGATCCGTTTTACGAGTTTGGCAGCGTAAAGCTGGACATAGAGTGGGGTCACGAAGACGATTGGGCAGCCCAAGAATCCATCATCGCACCAGAGTCTATCACCACGGCCCCATCGTTCGTCTCCAAAGCTGCAGGATTACAAGAGAGTAGTCGTGGCATCGTGGCCTGGATGCTCTTACGTGACGAGTCGGAACGCGATGCGTTGCGCGAGCTAGCGCGCAATTATGTGGAGACCCAAGGAGCATCAAGCGGCTCGACAGAAGCACCATTGCCAGTGATCGCCATCATCCCCAAAGAACCTGTGCCCGAATTGGAAGAAATCTTCATTCGTTTTAAAGCTCTGGAAGAAGTCGCGAAGCGAAAAGATCTACTGGAGGAAATCGGTCAGCAGACGCACAAGCAAGAGCGCGAACGAACAAAAGCTGAACTTGGCAGAGCGTTGAGGCGGTTGCGCGGAAATGCCGAACACATCTGGGATATCCGCCGCAATCCAGGGGAAATTGTGGTTCCTCAGGCTTATCAAGCCGCCGTTGCTACCGGCGGGTATGGGCTGAGCGTAAAGAGCGTGCTCAAGCAATTGTATGACATGGCCTATCGCATACGTCCGCCGGAGTTCTTCACCCAATATTCTGCCCTGCCGACCAAAGGAGTGAACAAGCTACGCCCTGCGGTTAAGACAGTTGCCCGAAACCTTCTGCACAATCGCATTGGCAGCGCCCTCAACGGCATGGACAATGTGTCCAAAGACCTGTGCGAGAAATATCTGGCCAAGAAATGGGGTATGCTGACGCAGCCATGGGGAGCGCCGAGTCCCTACGCTCTGCAAAAGCCAACCTCGCTCAAGTTGCAGCCCGCCTGGGATTTGCTAGACCGTACCTTTGCGCCTGGCGTGCAGGACGTTCCGTTGTCCGGCGTCATTCCCAAACTGCTTAACCCGCCCTACGGCTTCGACTACAACACGGCGACGCTATTGCTATGCGGCTGGATTGGCTATCACCGATCGGAGTTGCTGCTAAGCCAAAGGGGAGAGCGCATCGGACTGGCGAAGCTGGAAGAGCAGATTGAAACTATCAAGACCGCGCGCGATTTCCTCAACTGGATGTGTGTGAACTCCCTGGCGATATCCCGCCGCGATCCAGACGCTGCGCTGCAAGAGGTGCAGCGCATCCGGGCCAGGATCATCAAGAGAGAACCATTCTCTCAAGCAGAAGCCAGCGAGACTTTGCAGGTGCTCGACGAATTCGCGGCCCAGGAAAAACAACCTTCGGATGTGCGTCAACAGGCTGCCGAGGCCGCCGATCGTCTGAGGAAAGCCCTTGAAGCCGCCCAGAGATATGACCAGGAAAGCCAAGAAATCCTGGCAGGTTTGAATAACCTGCACGAGGCGTCCGATCTGCTCAAACTGCGCCAGAAGCTGGCCTCTCTGACCATTGATGAACTGGTCACCGTCACGCAGCCAGCTATCAACGAGATCGAACAGCGCATCTTTGGCCAGCTTGAGTGGGCAGTGGAGACAGAACGCCGCCGCGTGGAGGGATTGGTGGATATCACCCAGGTTGGCACGCATGAGCAACGGTTGCACGCTCTTAAGGGACAACTGGAGGAACAAGGGCTGGTCGCTCTTGCACAGCAGGTGACAGGAGTCGAAGACCTGCTGCAAGAACGGTTCAAACTGCTCAAAGCCGCAGAGCAGGAAGCTGCCGTCCGCAAGGAAATCGAGGCCATGACGGTGGATACTGGTCTGATCAGACTCTACAACTACCGTCAGCGCCTGCGCGAGATGGAGCTTATTTCGCCTGAGCTCAAACAGGTACGCGATAAGAAACTGGAGGCCATCCAACGAGAGATTGACAGGCTGGAGACATTCGCCGCTGGCCTCACCGAGCAGGTTCGCAGTGTGCATTTGAGCGACGTTCAACAGATGCAGAAGAACATCCTCAGCTGCCAAAACCGCTACGTCGGCACACAATACGAGGAGATGCTGGGTCAGGCCCTGGACTATCTGGAAACTCTCCAACAATTCCTTGCAGAAGCGCACGGCCTGAAGCAACTGTCGTTGAGAACGCCCCAGGATGTCCAACATGCCGAGGAAAGACTGAAGGAGATCGCAGCGGGTTTCGAACAAAAGGTAAGCACTGTTCACCTTGAGGCTCTGCATCAAGCGCGCAAGAACATTGCCGACCGGGCAGAGGCCGCCCGCCAAGAGGCCATTCGGTGGCTAGAAGCTTGTGAACGCGAATTGGAACGCGGTCAAGTGCACCTTGGCGAACTTCAGCGCAAACTGGAGCGCCCGCCGGCTTTCCTGCCCGCCGATCATCAGGTGCGTTTGGACAGCCTGCGCGCTCGCGTACAGGAACAGTTGGATCAAGACCACATCGCACAGATCGAGGCACTATTCCAATCTCTTGGCATGGAAAAGCGCAAAGAGTGCCTGAACCGGCTACAGCAGCTCGTCGCCGAGAAAACCTAGACCTCAGGAGTACCAAGGACGATGAGCCATTTCCTGTTAGATCGTGACGGTGATGCCCGTGTCCCACAGGGCTATACTGTCATTGACAGCGAAGTTGCGTTTCTGGCTCATGCCCTGGATGAGGCGAACTGGCTGATCCGTGGTTCCCAACTGTGCGAATGGGCGGAGACATTCCTGGCGGGACGCCAAGTAAGCTGGCAGGAAGCCTATTCGCCTAGCCGCGAAATCCAGGTGGCAGTCCCTGGTCTTAGCCTGGAACAGGCGGCTGAGCTTTGCGACAGATTGGCCGCGCAGTTCGACTCTTTGCCCCGTCCACTCACTGCGGTGACTATCGCACAAGCTCTGTATCCGCACTATGTGTGGAAGGCTCAACTCTCCGTGGAACACGCCGCCCAGTGGCTTCTATGGCTCGACCAACGTCACCTGACAGATACGGAGCGCTGTCTGATCCGGGTGATACAGCAGCGGTGGCTTCTTGAGTGCCCAGACGAACTCAGAGCGGTCTACGACGTTGACGGACCAGATGCGGCTCAGCAGATACTAGAGGAATGGCTCGGCATTACATCAGCGAAGCGCAGATATCCGGAACCCTTTCCCGCCGAAGTCCCTTCGCACTGGCAGGATAAAGCCACCAATAGCTGGATTTCCTACCTCATTGAGACGCAGGGGGCTTTTGTGACCTCGTTGCTAGAACAGCCCTTGCCCCCTGCGCTCAGGCAAGTGGCGGGGCGGACAGCGTATCACTATTTTGAGCGGAATCCTGAATATCTGACCGAAGACTATCTCAACAGGCTCGCCAGCGTTGTATCTGCCACCCAGTGGGAGCGCCTACGAAGAGTGTTGCGTCCCCCTGAACCTTCCGAGGTACCTTCATCGGCAACGGACGTTTGCGCATGGTTCCGAGAGAAATATCTGCCGTTCCGCGAGTGGCAACGAATAACCGGCGACAAGGAAGCCCATCAGCGCGTGTTGGATGCAGGCCGTTCCTTTGCCCTGTGGTATCTCAATTTCTACCCGCGGGCCGCTGTCTCTGACGATGCTCCACCTCTCAGCTTTGTGAGTGCCAGAACACTACGCCAAAAGAAAACGCGCTTTGTGAGTCTGTTGGTCGTACTGGATGGCCTGCATCATGTAGACGCCCAACGACTTCTGGCAACTCTACAGACCACAACAAAACGCTTAACGCTGCGGCGGAACGATCTGGTCTTCGCCCCGATTCCTACCATCACACAGTTCGCCAAGGAAGCACTGGTCAGAGGGGTGCTGCCCAGGAATAGCGCCGAAGTACCCCTCTTGGGTGAAGATATCTCAGAGAGCAAGTCCCCCCTGAAGAAACTAAAAGAGGGCAAACCCGGCGATGTGTTCATCTGGCGCCTTCAGGAGCCTGACCGCACCTACCATTCACGCAACAGCTATGACACGTTGCAGGGTGAGGTCGAAGGACAACTCAATACAGTTGCCGGCAAGATCGCTGATATTGTCAATCAACTACCCGCTCAGATCGCTCTGCGCGTCATCCTGACGTCCGACCATGGGAGGTTGCTCGGCACCTCTCAACGGTCTGTGCCAGTGCCTCCTGGTATGCAGGCTCATGGCCGGGCCGCCTGGGGGTATACCCAATGGGAATATCCTTCCTGCGGCTATGTGCTGGATGGCAATCTGGTGTATCTGTTCGGCGAACGCTTTGGCCTGGCGGAAGACGTGGCGATCGTCCTGGATGAGAGCGCTTTCCTCACCAACGATGGTAAACAGGGTTCTGAGCGCTACGCTCACGGCGGCCTGTTCCCGGAAGAAGTACTGGTGCCCTGGATCGAGCTGGAGCGCGACGTTGTGCCTATCCACGAGATCAGCCCTCGTGTCCAGGTCAGGATCACGGGGAAAGGTAGAGCGGGGCAGCCAGGTATTCTCAACATCAAAGTCATCAACAACTACGAGACTGTGCTCGTGCTGAGTTCGCTCTATCTATCCATCGGGAAAGAGCGGCGGCTGGAATCTTTCGATCTCGAAAGCGAAGTGCCGGCCCTCAAAGAATCTTTATATAAGGTGGAGCTGAGCCAGTGGCCCTCAGGCGACGAAGTCCAACACACGACCGCTGCGGCGGTGATACGCTGGCCCAGTGAACAATCCATCGAAGTAGAGGCCGCCGTAGAGATCGAAAGCGAGGAATTGTACCGGCGCAGCATCTCGCTTGACGATCTCGGCTTATAGCAGGTGGAATTTCTTCCATGCAACAAACGGATCTGGATAGCAAGGTTCTGCGAGTTTTTGGCAAGCTGGCCTTTGATAAGCAACGCTTGCGCATGAGTCAGCTTGGCAAGCGGGGCATCCCCGCCTATGTTGGAGAATGGCTGCTGGACGAGCTCGTGCCAGGCACGGGCGAGCTGACAGCCGAAGATACCGCCAAGGTGCTGCAGTGGGCCGATCGCTATTTGCCACGCCCCGAAGATACCATCGCAATCAAGAATCGCCTGCTCAATGGCGAGGCGGTCAAAGTGCTCACGTCTGTGCAGGTAGATGTAGTGTTGAATCGCAACCGGCGCGAGCGCGTGGCCAAGATGAGCCTGCTGCAAATCCCGGACGCGCAGATCGCCGATGGCCTGGTCGAAAAGTACCCCGATCTGCTCAATCAGGGTTTGTGGGGCGTTGTGGAGTTGATCAGTACGCCTGAAGCAAGCGACGGGCCGCCGGTGGCCGTGGTGAACTTCAGGCCCATGCAGGCAACTGTCAACCTCGAACTGTTCAAAGAGGCGCGCCGCGAGTTTTCCCTGGGCGAATGGATAGATGTGCTACTCACCTCGATGGGATATAACCCATTTGTCTTCTCGGAACATGAGAAGATACTGTTGCTGTGCCGCCTGTTGCCGCTGGTTCAGAAGAATATGCACCTGATCGAGCTGGCCCCCAAAGGCACTGGCAAGAGCTACATCTACGAGAACATCAGCCCGCAAGTGCGCCTGGTGAGCGGCGGCAATGTGTCGCCCGCTGTGCTTTTTGTGAACAACGCTACCGGGCAATGGGGCTTGCTGGCCCGCTATAAAGCGGTAGTGCTGGACGAAGTGCAGACGCTGAAATTCGAAAAGCCCCAGGAAATCATCGGTGGGCTGAAGGGCTTCCTGGCCAATGGACGGCTCACACGCGGTGGTTTACACGAGACTGCCAGTGACTGTGGTCTGGTGCTGTTGGCGAATATCAAGCTCGATTCTCAGCAGAAGCCCCTAATCTCCCCTTTGGTCAGAGAACTGCCGGATTTCTTGCAGGAGCCAGCTTTTCTTGACCGCATTCGTGGACTCTTACCTGGTTGGCGGATCAGGAAACTGAGCAGCGAGTGTTTTGCGGCTGGCATTGGCCTCAAGTCCGACTTTCTCGGCGATGCGTTGCTGGCACTCCGCGAAGACCTGTCGTTCGACGAACGGTGTGGCCGAACTATTCACCTGGTTGGAGAGAAAAGATACAAGCGCAACGAAGATGCAGTGCAATCCATAGCCAGCGGTCTGATGAAGCTGCTCTTCCCTCATGGCGAAGTCTCTCGTGAGGATTTCGAGCACTACTGTGTGCGCCCTGCCCAGAGGCTCAGGCAATTTATCTGGGAGGAGCTACAAACTCTGGACGCCGAATACCGGCAGTACGAAAGCGATATCCGCTACGAGATACTTTGGGACTAAAGAGCACATGACGCAGGCAGAGATTTATCTAGACAGCAACGCGACCACTCCCTGTGACCCGCGCGTGCTCGAAGCCATGTTGCCTTTCTTTGCGCAGATTTACGGCAACCCTGCCAACGGATTGCACAGGCAGGGCCGGCTAGCCGCACAGCATGTTGAAGAGGCCAGAACATGGGTCGCCCGCTTGCTCGGCGCACTTCCGGCGGAGATTATCTTCACCGCTGGTGCCACGGAAAGCAACAACCTGGCCATTCAGGGCCTCGCAGGAGCCGCTGTCGAGCGCGGGCGAAAGCGGATTGTGACCTCAGCCGTCGAACACAAATCGGTGCTGTTGCCTTGCCAGAAGCTCGCGGCAGAAGGTTTCGAAGTGATCGTGTTGCCGGTAGATGCCAGAGGTATTGTTTCGCTCGATGCGGCGGAAGAGGCAATCAACGATGCGACGTTGCTAGTATCTGTCCAGGCAGCCAATAACGAGGTTGGCAGCCTTCAGCCGGTCGCCGAGATTTCCGAAATCGCCCATCGGCACGGCGCGATAGTGCACTGTGACGCCGCGCAGGCCGCTGGCAAGGTATCTATCAACATTGACGAATGGGGGGTAGACCTGTTGTCGCTCAGCGCGCACAAGCTCTATGGGCCCAAAGGGGTAGGGGCGTTGTATGTGCGCGGCGGTCGCGGAGCGCTCCCGCTGAAACCCCTTTTCGTGGGCGGCGGGCAGGAAAGAGGCCTACGACCGGGTACGTTGAACGTTCCGGCCATTGTGGGGTTTGGCAAGGCATGTGAAATTTGCCTGGAACAGGTAGACCAGGAAGCCATGCGCTTGAGCACCTTACGCGATGACTTCGAGCGCCAATTGCTCGACAAAGCGGGGACAATTCGTATCAATGGCGACCGTGAACGCCGCTTGCCCAATACCAGCAGCATCACTTTCCCCGGTGTAGATGCCGATGCTTTGTTGCTGAACGTGCCACATCTGATGCTTGGCACAGGTTCGGCCTGCACCTCTGGGACGATTGAACCCTCTCATGTGTTGCAGGCCATGGGTATCAGTCGCCAGGACGCTTCAAATACCGTCCGGGTCAGTCTTGGGCGCTTCAATACCGCCGAGGAACTCGCTGTCGCAGCCGAGAGCCTGGCCGAAGCATACCACAGCCTGCAGCAAGTATAGTCTGCCAGCGTACCCTTGCCGGTTGAAATTCAAATGTACAACTGGGCTTCTCTCCGAACAGATCGGGTGGATAATAGCAGCGACAAAGAGGAGAGAGACCTATGACCGTTGAAGAGAGGTTGGCCCACCAGACGAGGCCGTCTGCATGGCGGGCATGCGCACCAGCGCCCTTAACATCCGCGCTGCCCCCAGCACGAGCGTGGCGGTGGTGGGCACGCTGCTCCAGGGCGAGCGGGTGCAGATTAATGCCCTCTTCGTGCGCTACCCGGAGGGCAGTGTCAACCGCGAAGAGTGGGGCCGCCTGGCCGACGGGCGGGGGTGGATCGCCCTGTGGCACGCGGGCAGCCAACTGGCAGTGCTGGACGATACACCGGCGTGCTGGGAGGTGACGGCTGAGCGCGGATGAATGCGCTTCTAAACACGAGGAGAGCAACGGTTCTGTCCAGCGTTTCAACGCAGCACACCACCCTCTATTAGACCACCCCATAACGATCAGCGCCATCTTAACCTGTGTCAATCTACTGTACACACGATTGCGGTAAGGGAGTGGGGTTGCAAAGGAACATTCACGCGTGCCCCTGATACTTCGACGGTGGTAACTTTTGTTGTGATCCGCGCTGGATCAGTGACAGTATTATAGTCTTTCACATGAGCACTAGTGACAGTGTGGAGCTTCACTGGTCTAACGATCTCTCCTTCCACTAGTTTCAGAACGGTCTCGGTGGCTTGTTCAGAGCGATTCACCACAAAGACAACCAGCTCTCCTTTGTCCGCGTCCAGAGTAGCCGCCACATCCAAGACGCGCAGCCCCGTATGATCATCCACGCTAAAAGTGTCTCCGTCCCAGTGAATGTCTAATACTAGAGGGCCAGCCAGTGTGCTATAAGTCTCAAAGACGTAGAAAATGGATTGTAAAAGTAATCCCTCTCGGAAAGTGACAATAGGGGCAAGCACATTGACAATCTGTGCAATATTGGCCATTCGAACCATCCGGGCATGGCGCAGGAAGGCGTTTAGTTGCATAGCGACAACCAGCGCATCCTCCAGAGTATAGATGACCGCTTCGTGACCGCCTACGGCCATCTGACGACGATGCCATACGTTCCACTCGTCCACGGCGATGTAGATAGGACGTTTGATCTTGCGCTCCAGCTTCAAAGCGTGGATGAGACCTTCGTAAGCGCTCAGGCGCTCTTCGAATAGCTCGGATAAGGCCATGTAGGTCTTGAAGTCGTCCGTGTCATTGTCCACGTACCAATGAACAGCTAGATAATCAATGAGATGCGCGGCCTGCTCCAGCAGAAGCTGTCCGCGCTCGACAAAGTCCGCCGCGTCCCAGTGCGAAACTCCATTGGCGATCAGCTTAATGTCCGGATCAACCCATTTCATCACCTTGCCGAACTCGGTCACAGCGCGGGCATATTCTTGAGGCGTCTTGAAGCCGATCTGCCAGGGGCCGTCCACCTCATTGCCAATGCCCCAGTATTTGACTTTGTGCGGCGCTTCATAGCCGTGTTGCCGGCGCAGCTTCACCAAAGCGGTATCCTGCGTGCCATTGCAATATTCGACCCAATCGCGCGCCTCGCGCATCGAGCCATCGCCACAGTTCACCACTAGGTACGGTTCTGTACCCAACAGACGGCAAAATTCGATGAATTCGTTGGTGCCGAACTGATTGCTTTCGACGGTGTGCCAGGCCAGGTCGAGCCGGGCCGGGCGTTTTTCGCGCGGACCAACACCGTCTTCCCAGCGATAGCCCGACACAAAGTTGCCCCCCGGATAGCGAATGACAGGCATACGCAGGCGGCGTAGCGCCGCGATCACGTCGGTACGCAGGCCGCGCTCGTCGGCGTGCGGCGAGTCCGGATCGAAAATCCCCCCATAAATGCAGCGTTCCAGATGCTCGGCGAAGCCCCCAAACATATTGCGGTCTAGGACGCCCAGAGTGCGCTGCAGATCGATCGAGATATAGTTCATGTAATCATCTCCTTGGCACAGTGAGCATAAGTCTCCAACAGGTACACCTTCACGATGCGGGACGCAGGAGCAGGGCCACGTCTTTGGCCGACGACAGCTTATCGGGCAGGGTCAACCGCAGCAAGCCGTTCTCGACCGCAACGGTTGTGCTGCTGAGGATATCCCCGCCGTAGGTTTCCCAGAATTCCAGCGTATAGCGCCCATCACGCAGGACTCCATCCAGAACAAGGCTGGTTCCGGCCAGCGAGCCAGCTTCCGGCTGCCGCGTGTCGAGCAGCAGCCACACAATTGCCGTTGCCCCATCGGAACACCCTACTGGGATCACCCAACGCACCTCGGGTTTGATCTGGCGCGAGACATTGCGACTGACGAAGTGTGCCCAGTCAATGGTTGAGGCAAAGCGCGCCAAGCCGAGCAGGTTGTCGCGCAGTTCGGGCAGAATCCAGTGCGGGCTGGTATAGGGCCAGCGCATCCCCGATCCGGCTCCACCAGCCGCCAGGTGCGCCCAACTCATGTTATGATGATATTCTTTGTCGAATTGGGCATTGGCAATCCAGTTATCAATAGGGCCGCTTTCGCTGTCAAAGTAGGGACGGTTGTCGGTAATCTTCTCCAGCGAAAGCGCCACACCGCCTGCCATCGTCGGCCCAGCGCCAATCGGGTCCGGCGGATTTTTGATCGCGCTGCCCAGGTAGAGATGCGTGTTGGCGAAATCCAGAGCCGGGTGCTGGTAGATGATACGCCCCAGCATACCTTCTGGCACAGGGGCTGCCGAAGAGACCGTGATCATGTGGGCGCGCCCCCAGCGTTGCAGTTCGTACTCGCGCACAAACGCGGCCATCTCGTCCACGTAAGCTTCGATTTCCTGAGGAGTCGCGTCCCACCAGATGTCAATTTCATTCATCAAGTCCCAGGCGAAGATATTAGGAGAACCACCCCAGCGATCAATGATGAAGCGCCAGCGGTTCTTGTGGGCCAGGATGCACGCTTCGTCGCGCAGCCACGAACGCATGGACTTGCATGGGCCGCCAAGCTGAGCGTTATAGGGGTAGCGCTCCCAGTTCTTGGCCTGCCAGAAGGTATCGTAGGGGGTCAGCAACAGGTACAGGCCATGCTTCTCGGCCAACGCAATGAAGGTGTCCCAGAACTCGACCATTGAGGGGGAGAAAGTGCCCGCCGGGTTTTCCAGGTAGGTATGCGGTTCCTGCGAATATTCGATCATAATGCGGCTGACAGTGATACCGTGCGCGCGCAAGTCTTCGATATAGCGCTCGGTCGCCTGCGGGGAAGCTTTGTTGAACAACGTGACCAGGCCATGCCAAGGAACTCCATCATTCTGGCCGATCACGATGAAGCCACGCCCGGCCTCGTCTACGAAGTAACGCCCCGTGGGCGCAACCGAGATGTACCCCCGATAGGTAGGCAGGCGAATCTCACTTTGTGCAATCACAGCTTTCTCCAATGACTGACACCACAGACCGCCTAACAGCACAAGCCCCAGAAAGCCCACCCTCAACACGTATTTCCCTTTGCGTGACATGGCCGCCTATCCCTTGATACCGGTCAGGGCAATGCTTTCGATGAAGTAACGCTGCAACGTCACGAAGAGAATGATGATCGGCAGCAAGGCAATCATGGAACCGGCCATGAGCAACGTCCATTGGCGCTCGTACATGGTGTTGAGCGTGGTCAACATGAGCGCGATCGGGTATTTGTCGCTCGAACGAACATAGATGAGCGGGCCAAGATAGTCGTTCCAGCGGGCGATGAAGCCCAGCACAGCCAGAGTGGCGATGATCGGTTTGGCCTGGGGCAAGAAAATGCTCCAATAAATCTGGAACTGATTGGCTCCATCCACTTTGCCTGCATCGGCCAGTTCTTCTGGCAGAGTGGCGAAAAACTGGCGGCACAGGAAGATGGCGAATGACGACCCGAACAGGAGCGGCACGATCAGCGGGTACCAGGTGTCGATCCAGCCCAGATTTTTGAACAGGATAAAGGCGGGTATCATCGTCACTACGCCAGGGATCATCATCGTGCTCAGCAACAGACCGAACAAGACGTTGCGCCCCTTAAAGCGAATACGGGCAAAGGCGTAACCGGCTAATGTGCTGGTGAAGATTTCCCCAGCAGTGGAGACCACGGCGATGATCATCGAATTGACAAAACCGCGAGCCAGGTCTGTCTTTTCCCAGATTTTGACGTAGTTCTCTGTGGTGAAAGGGTCAGGAATCCACTGGGGCGGCATTTTGAAGATACCATGAGGGTCCTTAAACGACGTGGAGAGCATCCAGAAAAAAGGCACCAGCATGGTGAACGCCCCCACAGAGAGCACCACATAGGAGAGGAGTTTGATCAACAGTTCGCGCTCGCGATTGCCCAACGTCAGTGAACGCGAAGCCCTTACCACGGGTCTTAAGGTAGTCATGTGCGCGCCCCCTCAGTTTCCAGGTATACCCAGCGCCGTGCCAACAGAAAGTTGACCAGCGTGATCGCCATGATCAGCACCCCCAGCGTCCAGGCCTGGGCCGAGGCATAGCCCATCTGCAGGTCGCGGAAAGCGTTGCGCCAGATCACCATCACCACCGTGGTTGAGGCGGTATACGGCCCGCCAGCCGTCATGATATAGGGTTGGGCGAAGACCTGAAATCCGCCGATCAACCCTGTCACCAGCAAGAAGAAAGTGGTTGGAGTCAATCCTGGCCAGGTCACATAGCGGAAGCGCGCCCACATTCCCGCACCATCAATTTTGGCAGCCTCATACAACTGCGTAGGAATGCCTTGCAAGCCCGCCAAGAAGATCAGCATCTGGTAGCCCAGCCCTCCCCAGATGCCCATAATCATCAGCGCTGGCTTGACCAGGTGACGATCCTGCAACCACTTGAGATCGGATGGCAGGCCGAGTTGATCCAGTGCATAGTTCAAGATGCCGAATTCAGGGTTGTAAACCCACATCCAGATTAATGAAGTGGCAGCAATAGGCAATACCACTGGCAGGTAATACAACATCCGATAAATGCTCTTGCCGTGAATCTTTTGGTTCAATGCCATGGCCAGTAACAGGGCAATCGCCATTGACACCGGTATGCCCAGCAGCATATAGCTGGTGTTGTACAGCCCTTCCCAAAACCCCGGATCGCGCGAGCCAATGACGTAACGCCGGTTGAACAGGCTAAATTCAAGGGCTGTGCGATAGCCCTGGGGCAAGACATCGCGATCGCGCACGTAGCGCGGTTGGCATTCGATCGCCTTGCCGGTGCGGGGATCGATCTGCCCTTCCACCTCACGAGCTTGAGATTGAGGAACCCGCTCGCGAGCACACAGAAACAGCGGTTCGCCCGTGGCTTCGTCGATCTCTTGCGGCAGATGCTTCACAGTGAGCGTCAGCAGGGTATTCCAGTTGTCGAAGCCAACCCATTTGGGGTCGCGCAATAGATCCCATTGCGCGAAGCTGAGGATGATCGAGGCAATGAGAGGACCGGCGGCGAAAATCACAAAGCCTATCATCGGCAGGGCCACGAACAGGTATCCCCAGATTGCCTCACGCTGCTTCAGAGTCAGGCCGCTTTGTGGCCACAAGCGGTAGCGAGCCATGGAGTCCTCCGAACACACTGAGAAACGCGCTTGTTCTCAGCCCTGCGCTGGAAATCTGATAACAACCATCTCGCCGACGATTCAGTGAAAGAACCTTGTGGGGGTGCGCCAGGTATACACCCCCACGCTTGCGAAGACACAGGCGGACGTTAATCCAGGCTGGCCCAGGCAGCGTCCAGGCCTTCCTGGAAAGCAGGGGCAGCGTCGTAGAGTGCGTCTTCCGCCAGCTCGGTGGCGTCAACGACCACAGCAGGCCAGACCTGGCCCCAGAACAGGTCATTGAACCACTCGCCGTAGTTAGGCGTCATCGTCCAGGGACCGGGGTTCTCGCAGCGAGCCGCCTCGATAAAGACCTCTGCGTGAGCCGGATACTGATCGCGCTGCAGGAAGGCGTCGGTGTGAGCCACCTCAACTTGGTTCGGAATCTGGAAGCCCAACTTGGCCTGCTCGATCTGACCCTCGGCACCCGCAATGAACTCGACGAAACGGTAGGCCTTATCAGCGTACTGCTCGCCTTTCGAACCGGCGATAATGCCGATGCCCACTGAACCAGACCAACCGGAGAACTTGCAGTCTGCCTGATCCATGTAGGCAGTCACCCCGCCGGGGCCAACCGCGTTCGGGATCACGTCGAATTCGAAGTCGAGCACGCTGCGGTAGTAGGTGGTAGCCCAGCGCCCGTTGGTGGTCATCGCCAGACGCCCCGTCTCAAACATCTGGCCGATGCTCATGGCGGCTGTCTGTTGTGAACTGGGGCTGATCTGGTAGACGTGAATCACGTCGGACAGGAATTGCACAGCGTCAATCGTGTTCTGATCCTCGGCCATGACGAATTTCTTGCCGTCTGGGCTGATGATATGGCCCCCGTTGTTGTAGACGGCGTTCTCGAACCAGATATCACCCAGCCCCCAATATTGGACATTGTTCGGATCGAAGCCCTCTTCGCCAGGGTGCTTGCCGTTGGCATCCACGGTAAGCTTGCGACCCAGCTCGATCAGCTCATCCCAAGTCATTGGTTCCTCAAAAGAGGGCAGGGCAACGCCCAGCTGCTTGAACAGGTCTACATTGATGTATAGCACTGTCGGGCCGATGTCCTTGGGGAGAGCGTATAGTGGCCCCTGCCCGAAGACCTTGTTCTCGGCATCGTAGCGATAGCGCCCCAGCGCCGACGGCCAGACGTCCTCCGGGTCGAAGGTTTCGCTGGCATCCACGAACGGTTGGATGTTGACCAGTTGGCCACGCGGGGCGAAGGCCGAGAAGTCGCCGTCGGGGATGTAGGCGATGTCGGGCGGCGTGCCGCCAGCGATCATGGTCTTGAGCGTTGTGGTATAATCAGTCGGGATGGGCTGGTACTTGATAACGATGTCGGGGTTGTTGGCATTGAAGACATCTACGAGGTGCTGGAAGACTTCCTGCTCTTCCGGCCCTCCCCAGCCCACAAAAGTGAACTCGACAGGCTCTTCTTGTGCGCGAAGAGGTGTTGGCAGTGTGCCCAACACTATGGCGCAGACAAGCACCAAACCCAGTAAGAATTGACGCTTCAACATGATCTGAATTCCTCCTAGCCGAGACTATGTGAGTGTAGTAGATGTTGACATTCTGAGCGCTTCGACCATCTCTGTGCCGCGTCACCTCCTTTGCTGCGTTCTTCCGTCTATCGAGTGAACAAGCCTTTCAGGCCCGAAACCGCATCCGCATCACAATATCCTGGGGATAGTTGCCAAAGCGGCTGCCGAAGATATTCATTCCCCCGATATTGGCCGCATCTCCCTTGATCCCGATCCGCACGGTGATCCAGGGATGATCGTCCAGGTTCAGGTTTTGGAGATTCACAGTAGACACCTGGATACCATCCACGAAAGACGCCGTCTGCGTCACTTTCCACACTTTCAGCAGGCCAAACTGTGAATTCCATTCCTCCCACCAGTCTGGCGTCAGCGCTCCGCGCTCGCCCCCAAAGTCGCCAGGGCTAGTCCAGGTGCCTACCTCCACGCCATTAACCCACAGAGTGATATCCGACGGCCAATCGTCATTGTGCAAGGGGGCTTCTGAACACACTTCGAAGCTGATCTGCAGGCTCTCCAGCTCGGCGTTGGGAGGCAGACGCTTGGGAAAACGATATTCAACATAGCCAATTTTGAACCACAGTAATTGGGCCTGCAGGCGTTCGGGATAGTAAAATGTGGCCGGATCGTCCAGATTGCCGATAATGCCGTGCTCGCTGGCCAAGCCACAGGTAGGTGTTACCTGGCAATCCACATACGCCCCAATTGGCATGGAAATGTCAAGGCTGTTTTCGTGGGGCGGTTCGCCGGCGGGGAGAGTGATGACCACTTGATCGAACAGGCGCACGCAGATCTTCTGCAGGCCCCGGTTGGCAGGCTTCAACTCGGTGCGAATGAGGCCGGCTTTTTCAAGCTGATTGATGTGCAAAGCCGCCGTCGAAGCAGGCATTCCCAGCGCTTCGGCGATTTCGTTAACGCTGCCGTTGTGGCTGCCCAGGTAGCGCAAAATCTCAATGCGTGGCCCGGATGCGAGACCTTTGAGCAGTTGCTCTACCCTGGTAGCTGGTTCGTCAATGGAGATAACCAGCTTGCGCCCTCCAGAAGGGGAAGTTTCATTTTCGCTGGAATAGGGAGACACAGCGATAGCTCCTAAACAACAGCATTCTATGTTTCACTCGCTGCAGAGAGGCCAAAAAGTAGCAATTTGGGGGCTTCACAAACCGAGTGAAACAGAATACTATGTTTTAAAACATCTAGATGCATTGTAAATCTGTTTTGGAGGCGTGTCAACTACCCTGCCCGCAGGGTTAAGCGTATCAAAACCGATTCGCAGAACTATGGGCAGCAGTAAGCTGGGAGAAGCGTTATGCGACCTGCTGGTTGACCTCATCCTGGTCCAGTACTGACACGCGAGGCCGGGAGCGAGGTGAGGCGGTGATCGCGTTTGATGCCATCACCCTGTCTTGCTCGTTTGTGCCAGACACTTGCCGACGAGATTTCCAGCACCATCATGGAGAGACCGCTTCATGCAGTCACTTGTTTTCACCAATCCTGTCTTTCCTCACTACATGGCCGATCCCTTCGTCCTGCAACATGATCACTTCTACTATGCCTACGGCACTGGCCCCTGCGGGCCAGATGGCCGGCGATTTCGCGTCCTGATCTCGCCCGATCTGGTCAACTGGGAAACAGTGGGATGGGCCTTGGATCCGGTGCCCGAAGCCGACGAATATTGGGCACCGGAAGTGGTCTTCGCCGATGGGCTCTTCTACATGTACTACTCAGCCAATGGTCGGGGGCGCAATCATCAGTTGCGGGTGGCCATCAGTCGCTATCCAGGCGGCCCGTTTCAGGATACTGGGCGCATCCTGATTCCCGACGATCCGTTCACCATTGATGCACATCCTTTCCAGGATCGGGACGGAAGCTGGTATCTCTTCTACGCCCGCGATTTTCTGACCTGTGATGGGGACTACCGGGTAGGCACTGGGATCGTGGTAGATCGCCTGCTGGACATGATGACACTGGCGGGCAACCCGCAGGTCGTGGTGCGCCCCCATAGCGACTGGCAGTTGTTCGAGGCACAACGTCCACTCTATGGCGGCATCTACGATTGGTACACTATCGAAGGGCCTGCTGTGCGCCTTCACAACAGGCGCTATTACTGCTTCTATAGCGGCGGGGCCTGGCAAAAACCTAACTATGGCGTGTCGTACGTGGTGGCCGAGCACCCCCTGGGGCCTTATCACCGCCCACCCCTCGATGGGCCACTGCTGAAGTCCGTGCCGGGGCATATGATCGGCCCAGGGCACAATTCATTCGCAGTGGGGCCAGATGGCAAACAAGAGTTCATCGTCTATCACGCCTGGCCGCCAGATATGTCTGCCCGGTTGATGTGCATTGACCGGTTGACTTGGAATGGGGACGTTCCCGTCATTCACGGCCCAACCTGGACCCCGCAAATTATCGGAGACACCTTGCTCGCCAGTTAGTGTTGGTAAAGCGGTGTAGGGACGGCTGTCCGTCCCGCAGAACTTGTGGACATGGTCGGTCAGCACGGCGGTGACGGGCAGGGCGCGCTCCCGGTAGAAGGGCAGCACGTCGTTATTCAACATCGCCACCGCGGCCTCCGGTTGCAGTAGCCGTGGTGCGGATGCCCGGTGTCGTAGTGCGTCAGCCAGCGTCCGGGTCGCGCTCCGCTCTCATGACGTGATGCGGCTCACCCTCCCCACCTCGCCCGCTCCGCCAACTCCTTCGGGCAGGGCAGGTGCTCGTGGGTGGGCAGCGCCCCGA
>CAKZOB010000003.1 GCA_937135955.1 uncultured Anaerolineales bacterium
GTTGCGCTGCTGTGGGGCATGAACCTCTACCCGGCCCGGCGTGGCACGGGACTCGCCGTGCGCGATACGCTGACCAGCTACACCACCTGGCGTTGGGAACACTACCGCGCACACCTGCGCGGCGTGCCGCTGGTGGTGACCGAATTCGCGCGCGGCGACGGCAGCGAGCCACCACAATGGGCAGATATCAGCGCGTGGTGGGTAGGTGTACGGGAAACATTCCTGGTCGCCACCGCCTGGTACGTCGCCGGGGAAGGCGGGCTGGGGCAGTGGGCGGCGGCTAACTTGCGGGGGAGACTATGGCATTTGGCGGAAGCGTTAAGGTCACCCTAACCAAAGAACAGCGCTATCGCTTTGCCAAGGTCTGCGTGGAAACGCCAGGCTACTGGTACACCAAACGCAAAGCGCTAATAGAAGCGGGCTGGCCAGCATAAAGTGGCACCGAAGGCCGCATCAGAGCCGCCGTGCGCGATTGGGAAAAACTGCGCGCGCACCACCAGCAACAGGTCGCTCAAACTTATGGGATCAAGACAACGACCTTCGCGGCGCAGACCGGCGAGATCTACATGCTGCCAGTTTTTGATGGGGAGCCGCGGCTAAGCGGAAACTGGATCGTCTGCGGGGATGTTCATCTGCCGACTACCGATTTCGACCTGGCTGAACGGATGCTGGAAGCCGCCAAGTGTCTGAACATACGTAATCTGCTCATTGTCGGCGACCTGGTGAATATGGAAGCGTTCAGTCAGTTCGAACACATCGTGCCGCCGCCGCCGTTCGAGGTAGAATGCAAAGTTGCGGCGCGTTTTGTCTCCAGGCTATCGGAGCATTTTGAGACCATGATGCTCGTGTTGGGCAATCACGAGCATAGGCTACTGAAAAGAAACAACGGCAATATCAACGCTACCATGCTGGGTCATATCCTATCCGCCGCGTCGGGCAAGCTGCAGGTCTCCGCTTACGCCTACGCCATAATAGATAGCTATGGTACTATCTGGCGCGCCACTCACCAGCGCAATTACAGCCGTATCACCGGACGGCTGGGCGACCAGCTGGCGCAGAAGTTCCAATGCAACATCATCACTTTCCATCAACATCACGTAGCGCAACTGATGGACACCTGGGGTAGATACGTAGTAATAGATGGGGGAGGGCTGTTCGACGACAGCAAAATGGCCTATGTGAAGCTGATTGATAGCAACATGCCAGCGATGGCGCGCGGTTTCGTGATACTGGCCTACGGAACGGCGTATCTGATGACGCCCTACCCGGCCCTGACCGACTGGGAAGTCATTCTGGCCGGACTACAGAAGAAGAGCGAGAAATTCGATCTGTCTTTGGTGGTCTGAAAACTCTAGCATTTTTGATAATAAACCAACCGCACTACAGTTCTAGCCTCTACAACACCACCAGCAAACGAGAAATTCGATCTGTCTTTGGTGGCCTGAAAACCCCAGCATTTTTGATAATAAGCCAATTGCGTTACAGTAACTGATCCGCTGATCTGGCCACTGCAACACCGCTAGCGCACGCGGCAGTCGCTTGCACAAAAAGTTACAGTGGCCGATCCAGTGATCCGGCCTCTGCAACGGCAAGCAAGTACGAACGTCAGTACCACAGAGCGTCGTTACAGTGGCCGATCCACCGATCTGGTCGCTGCAACCTCGACTACCGGCGTTTCCTCTTCGCACAGCACGACCGTCGCTACCACCGCATCGCCGGGCTGCAAGCCGACCGCGTCGGGGGCGGGACAATCGTCCTCGATGCGCAGAACGAGGCGACGGCCATCGTAGTGCTCCAGGATGCAAAAGGCCGCGTCGAGCAGATAGGTCGGGCCAGCCTTGGCGATATCACCGCGCGCAGCCCTGATCTCCATGCGCAACTGGCGCACACTTAGATCGTTCTCGACGCAGTAACTCAACCAATGCAACGGCGCTTCCGGATCGGCTTCGCTCCAGGTGCGCGCGCAGGCCTCGAAATGCGACCACGACTTGCTTTTGCACCAGGAATTCTCAGGCGCTTCGCGCCAGGCGCGTGGAAAGACGCGCCCGACCAGCAAGCGGGCGTACATCGTGCTGCGCGAGCGTCCCGCTTGCTTCCCGATGTGGCTGATAATCGCCTCATCGGTCATGCCCCAACGCCTGCGATTCTCTTCGATGCAGGCCAGAGCACAGACATCGCTCTGCGCGAACTGCGCTTCGCTTTCCTCCTCACAGCCCTGGATGAAAGCTGACACCGCATCCTCGAGCGTTTCAAACCGCTCTGGCAAATTCATAGAGACCTCCTATGGAACTTCCAACCATATCGTACGTCGTCCGTCAGGCTCAACCAACCACGGTTGATGCCCTTCCACCACGGCGCTCTGACCCCTGAAAAAGAACGGCACGCCAGTACCGAGGCACTGGTCGCGCAGATCAAGCGCCCATTCCATGCGCATAGGCCGATAGCGCGGTCCGTGCTCTCCGCCGCACATTACCCAACCTATTTCCCCCGTCGCGAGCACATCGCGCAACTCGAGATAGCTCAACAGCGGCTGTGTCCAAAGATACCGCAACGATGCAGGAATGTCGAGCAGTCGCCACGCGCGCCACTCAAAGCTGTGCATCTCGATAGATACGCCTAGCCTCACATGTGGCCAGCCTTCGCCCCAATCAGGCGGGAGGCAGGACGGGATACGCTCCGGGAATTTGGTAGTGATGTAGTAAACGTGCCAGGGGGTCAGGCGGATAATCTGCCACGCCTCAGCGCGCCACTCATCGGCCTGCTCCAGGTAGAAATCAGACCAGGGGCATACCTGAATGCGCTTCTTCTCGCGCCAGCGCAAGGGCGTCTCGAAATCGAACGTATTACGCTTAATCTGCTTCGGCGCGCGGCATCTGAGGCAACCGGGGCTGCTCTTCACACAGCCAATCCAGGGACTCCAACCCATTTGAAAAATTTCCATGACTATCCCTCTGCAAGGCGAACAACACTTGTTTGATACAGCCAACCGGATCGTCGCTAAGCATATCGCTGGTAAAACGCAACACGATCCAGCCGAGCAATTGCGCTACGTTGTACTTTTCACAGTCGCTGCGATAGCCTGCCGGTCGAATATGGCGGCCCTGCACCCAAGTGCCGCCTTCGAGCTCAACCGCCACGCGCTGGTCGGGCCAGGCGAGATCAAAGCGCCAATCGCGCCATTGGCGCCTGGCTAGCCGTCGCCGTACCCCGGCGCGCAGCCCTACTGCCACTGCGGCGAAGCGATATTCGCGCTGCGGCAGCGGGGCTGCCTCGCCGTATAGCCGCCAGTACGACAGAAACACATCAGACAGCGATGGCGCGCTCAGCCTCATAGATCTCTACCGGAATGGGCAAGTCGCCCAGACAGTCTTCCAGCAGCGGGAGCAGTTCGTCGCGCCACTCGGCCTCTCCCAGGTCGGCCTGCACTGCCAACGAGCCCACGGTTTGCGCATTGGTCTCGTTGTAGGTGATGAAGTTATGCAGCGCCTGCAAGCCCATGCGCACCATCGCCAGGCTCGGCTTACTGCGCCAGTGATAGCGTACCGGGAGCAAGACATACCGGTACAAGTCGCCATCAGTGAAGACGACCGATTGGTTGAACGCCCCGCGCTTGCTCGCGCGGGTATAGTTCTCATACATCGCCTTATCGAGCTTCTTGAGCCGCGCCAACAAGCCGCGGGCCCCTTGTCCGGTCGCGTTGACCGGCACGACTATCGTCCGGCAGGTGGTGGCGAGAATATCGCCACCCTTATTCCTCCTGATCATTCTCTCCGCTCCTGCTCCTGCTCCAGCTTGCTCAAACGTTGCTTCAGGTCTTCGCACTGCTGAGCAACGTTCAGATACGAAATGGCCATCGAACACAGCGCGGCCAGTTCCGCCGCCTTGACATAAAGTGTCACCTGCGGATCGCCGTAGTAGTTGACAGCGTCCGAGGCCTCTCGATACAGCTCGAGAATCCGTTTGGCCTCCATCGCGCGCTCCTCTCTTTCTAGACAGAAAGTGCTGCTCTGCGTCTGAGTGCCACCGCCAGCGGTGAACTGACGATCGCCTGGTGGATGTTAGCCCGTACCTGCTTACTAGCCCAAACAGGCATAGGCGGCGGCTCATGGGACGTCAAAGCCATCAGCCGCCATTCCTCAACCAGCAAGGGATAGGGGGGTGTCCGGCGAATGGCATTATCCCAGACAACTATCACTGCCTTGCCCGATTGCGTCAGATACCAGAAGCGACAACTATGATACTCGGACAGATTGAGCGCTCCTGGCCAATAGCTGAAGCAAACGGGCGCGCCATAGCGCCACTCATGTTTCATTTTACCCTCCTTGTTGCAACTAATCAAGCCAAGGGACAAGATTAACAGGCCGCTCTTCTGCCGCTAGTTCATCGTCAAGGCGGTCTTTCTCCACGTCGGCCAGCACCATCTCACCCCAGCGGTGACGATTGAGGCGCGTGTTGACCTTGATGCGCACCGGTGCGGGCCCCAGCGAATGTTTCACGACGCGGATCACCCCCTCTTCCTTGCGCTGGCCATCTACCCAGACCGGATTGAGCGTGATCACGACGTTGCCCTGCTGGTCGCTCAGCGCTTGGCCCGCTGCCTCATCGAGCAGTTCGCCGCGGCGCACCCGCGCGGCGGTGCCCTTGTTGACCTGACTGGCCACGATGCCCACCAGGTCGTTGTCTACGCAGAATTGCCAGAAACGCCCCAGCGTAATTTCCAGCTCCGCCCAATTGTCTCCACCGCGCTTGATTTTCTGGATGTAGTCCAGGTAGAAGGCTACCACCCGCCGCCCCTGACCGACGCGCAGTTCGAAGAGCTTTCGGTCTGCCTCTTCGAGCAGGTGGTCGAAGGAAATACCGGCGGCATCGAGGTAGTACCCGTTCCCCGGCCACTGTAGCGTGCGCTGCGCCACGGAGATGGCCAGTTTGCGCTGATCCTCGGTCAGCGGCTTGCCATGGCGCTTGTCGGCTGGGATGCCCAAGGTTTCTTCTTTTCGCCATAGGTGATCCAGCCGCTGCTCGTTCACCGTCGGCCCGCCATAGGCGGCGATCAGGCGCATAGCATACATGTCGGGGCTCCATTCCGGCCCCCACATCAGAAAATCCAGGCCCATCTGGCGCAGGCCGTCCTGCGTCGTCTCCAGAAAGGCCGTCTTGCCCATGCCCGACGGCCCGATGACGTAGATGAGCATCCGCGGCTGCCACATGCCCACCAAGCCGCCGAAGCGGCGCAGCGGCTTGTAGGGCGCGGGAAAAGGCTGCGCCTGAATGGTCTCTTCGCCCGTCGTCAGGCGCAACACGTGCGCCATGGCGTCGGTGGCGCTGACCACCGCAACGCGCCCTTTTTGCTGCTGAGGAGGCTTTTTGTGGTCAGTACTCTCTGCCGCTTTCGCCTCCTGGTGCACCTGACGCGCAATGGCGGACACGTCGATGTTGAGATATTCCGCCAGGTCGCGCCAGCGCGTCAGCTGGCCTGCGTGTTTGCCTTGGCAACCGCCAATAGGCCCCTCGAGCGAAAAGTAAAAGTCCTTACCCTCGGGGCCGTGGGGCATGGGGCACTCGTAGACATCCGGACGATCCCCGCGCTTGACCAGGCGGCGGGCGATCTCGGCCCTGACGCGCCGCTCCACTTCCTCCACCTGGTCAGGGATGGGAGCAGGTTTGGCTTCGCGGGCGATGATGGCCAGTATGTCGCGCAGTTGTTGCTCCGTCTTGGCCTCCGCGCTATCGAGCGCCGCGCGGAACGTGCCCTCGTCGAAACGACACGACTGCCACAGCGCGTTAAGGTCAAAGCCCGTCTCGCCGCGCTTGGCGATGAGACGGCCCGGCAATAGCCTCACTTCCAGCGGGATGTCGCCTTCGGCCAGCCTGTGCACGACCTTGAGCGCAGCCTGCAACCCCGGCTCGTCCAGGTCAGGGTAGTAGATGGCTTTCTTCACGCCAAGGGCCTTCAGCGCGTCTGTGAGCGCCTGCGGGACGTTCATTTCACCATACCACGACAGGCAGTTCGTGATGTGCGCTGATCGCAGCGTCAGCACGTCAACTTCGCCGGTAGCGATATGGAGCAGGCCATCCGCCCCGGCGATAGCCTGCAGCGTGCCGGGCAGGAGGTAGAAAGTGGGCCGATCGGACTCGTTTCCGGATAGCCACAAATACTTGTGCTTGCTCTGCCCGTTGGCTGCCTTCCAGCGCATGGCGGCGCAGTATCGGCCAGTCGCGTCAAAGGTCGGATACCGCCAGCCGGGCTCGCCATGCACTTCAAAATACTCCCACTGGGCGAGTTTGGCTTGCCGGGCGATACCGCGTTCACGTAGGATCGCTTCCAGCCTCTCTTTGTTCGCCGACATAGTAACCTCGATAGTCCACATAAATTTCCGGCCACACGAACGTCTCTTCTTCCTCGACGGCGGATAGCGCGGTCACATCCTCGGCCTGCTCGCGCTGCCGCGCCTGGGCTGTTTCCTGCTTCCAGCGCCCGACCATGCCGACCACCTTGGGCGGATCGCATGGGGCAGATAGGCCTTTGGCGGCGTGCCAGCGGTAGGCCGCCGTAAGTTCCTCGGCGGTCAGTCCAGGATGATGAAGCAATAGTTCCTTGACGATGCGCCCGATGCGCGAAGCCGTGACCGTTCCCGCCGCCGCGCCGTTCCGCCCCGCCAGTTCGCGCCAGTCGCCCACGCCGAACGATTCGAACGCTACCGTACTGAAGAGCGGATCGGTCGGGCGCGGACGGCGCGCCTTGCGCCGTTTGGGCGCTTCGGCATCCCCGATCAGCGCCAGTTGCTGGGATTGCTCTGCCGGGCAGGCGTCCGTGCTAAGCGTGTCGTCGTCAAGCGTCGAACACCGCGCGTGGTGTTGCGTTAGCAACACCACTGGGGGGGATATAGGGGGGG
>CAKZOB010000004.1 GCA_937135955.1 uncultured Anaerolineales bacterium
TGTTTATGTCTACATCCGCTTGCGGCGTTCTGGCAGTACGTCGTAATGCCCTTACGGGCATGAGGGTGGTTTGAATCCCTGTGCGTCAACATCGCCGCGGGCCTTGCCCGGCGCGTCGTAATGCCCTTACGGGCATGAGGGTGGTTTGAATATAACACAATTCCCAATTTATTGCCAGTTCATCAAGATGATTCCTGGAGATTTTGGCCTACACAGGGGCCGTTCTAATCTAATCTATAGGATAGGAATATGAACCACTTAATTTTAATACGCAATAAAGAAAATGTCCACTTGATTTTTCCGAGACCCCCCATTAACGAAGCTGTGTCGTAACAGCCTGGCTAAAAGGGGGTCTCGGAAAAGTATCAAAAAATTCTTCTAAATGATGATGGCGGTAGGGGGCTGGGGCGGCTTACCCTGCCCCAACACGGTCACTCGTTTCTGGCAGGCTGCACACAGCCAGTATAACCGCACGCTGTCTTCCTGGCTACTGATCACCTGCTCAAGCTCGCGCAACAGGTTGCGCTTGCTGCGGTCATCCAGCCACACCTCGAACACGCTGAACTGCACCCGCTGCCCATAGCCTTGCAGCAGGTTGGCAATGCGCGTGCGGCGCTTGTCATTGGGTGTGTCGTAGGTCACCAGATAGCATTCCATCAGTCCACCCTGAAGGGTCGGTAGTTCGGCACCCCGTCGCGCAGACAGCGCGCCAACAGCCGTGTTTGAATCTCAAACACGCGGCGATAGGTCATCCGTTCGCGGGTGATCGGATGCTGAACGGTCGTCTGGACGCGATCCTCAAACGCCTGCAGAAAGGCTCGTTTGCCGCGATCGCTCAACAACACCGGACGGTCAGGCGTCTGACCCGGTGAGAAGTCATCCGGCACGATCAGGTCATTGTTCAGACACCGCAGCACCACCGAATCCACCACAATAGCGCGGAATTCCTCCACCAGGTCGAGCGCCAGCGACGGGCGGCCATATTCTGGTTCGTGCAAGGCCCCGATGTACGGGTCTAGCCCGACCAACGCCACACTGGCTTCCAGTTCGCGCGTCAGCAGTGTGTAGCCGAAGCTGAGCAGCACGTTGACAGGGTCGGGCGGCGGGCGACGTTGCCGCTTTTCGAAATGCCAGTCGCGCTTCAGCAGCAGTCGGAAGACGCTGAAGTAGGCCGCTGACGCACTCCCTTCGACGCCGCGCAGAGCGTTGAGGGAAGACGTGCGGCGGGCGCGTTCGGCCAATGCTCCCAGCCGCTCGACCGAAGCGGCGATCTCGCCCCGTCCCAGCTCGCGGCTGTAGCGCTGCAACAAGGTGCGCATGTTCAGACACTTACCGTGCACGATGTGTTGGGCCAGCGTCAGCCGCACCCTCGGGCTGCCCAGCAATTCGTATTGCCGCTGCCGAAGCTGCCCAAAGCGCGTCAGCGGGCCGATCAGCCGACCGCGATAGACCCCCTCTTGCGACAGAAAGATCACATCCACGCCCGCCGCCATCAGGCGATTCAGGGCGGGCGTGGTCAGCCCGATGTTGCCGACCCTCCCAAGAATAGCAGTCCTGCGCACATGACCCTCTCCTTTCGCTATGCAGTTGTTAAAGAGCGAGCCGGAGCGGTTCAGTCGGCCAGGCGGCGACACTGCCCCAGGCCAAACGTCGTCAGACGGCCCACACCAGAGAAGAAAGCGAAATCGGCCAGCAGGCCGAGCAGGCTTGTCCAGTAGCGGTCGTAGATGACGGCGACGTAGCGGGCATGACCCGTCACGCCGATCTGCAAAGCGCCGTCCTTGAGCGGCACCGAGCGCGAGCGCAACTCGAAGCGGTTGATCGCCACACACTCGGCGGCGTAACGGCGCACCTCCGGGCTGATCGCCACCGGGCTGAAGGCGTTCCAGCGTTCCACCAGCCCGCCGAAGACCAGGTCTGGCAAGGGCAGCGGCATATTCATTTCGCGCTGCCGGAAGGTGGTCGGCGAGACGAAAGAGAGCGTCAGGCGATGCGGGCCGGGTTGGCGGGCCAGCAGGTAGGGCGCGGCGACCTGCTCGTAGGTGGCCGTCCCCGCCCACGGGTGCGCCGCGGGGTCGGTCGTCGCGCCGGTCAGTTGGAAGAGGACGCCGTCCAACTCGACGGCGGGCGGCAGGTTGTCGCGCACCGCCAGCAGGTACGCCGAGATGGTCGGGTCGAGCGAGGTCAGGCGCAGCCAGTAGGTGCCGTCGGGCGTCACCTGACGGACGTTCTGCCCGGCACGGGTCGCCCCGATCAGGGTCGAGCAGGTGAAGGGCTTGGGACCGTCAGTGTCGTGCCACTGCCGGGCCAGGGCGGGGTCGTGCTCGTCCAGCCAGCGCAAGAGCAAGGCATGGGCGGCCCGCCCCAGGTGACCGGGCAGGGTCACGGGCTGAGCGGGCCGCAGGGTCAGCACAAGCGAGACAAGTTCGGTCATGGTTCCGCCTGGATCGGCGCATAAGGCAGCGCCCTCATTCTACGCGCTCCATCTTCACTTTCACCCAGCCGAGCGGCGAGACGGCCTGTTCCTCCCGAACGACCACCCGCCGGCTCTTCGGGAAGCGGTCGCCTCGTTCGAAAGATTTCTTCCGATCCATCTGAGGGCCGTATTTTTTGACCACCTGGTAGAAAACAGCAGGGTCTTTGGTCAGCACATAGGCAAACGTCTTGCTATCCCAACCGCCGCCCCAGCCAAGTTGCAACAGGAACTCAGATTGCTGGTCAAGGCTTGCCAGAATCTCTTGGAGCGTTTGATAGACTGACAGGATCGGGCCTTGTGGCCACCGTTTGAGTTCGCCATCTATGCGGTGAACGGTGAAAGCGTTGACCACCTGGGGAATGTGCCTGATCCACTGCAACTGATCTTGCTGCCAGCCAAGTTGCCCGGCTGTGCCATTCTTGAGCAGAAAGCCGTCCAACGTCAGCGTGGCTTCGAAGGTCACCCCTTCGCGAACGGCCTCAATCTCAATCGGTGAGGCAAGTTTGCCGCCAGTGATCACCTGCACATTGAGTATCTGTAGACTTTGCTTATCTGCCGGCGTGCTATCGCTCACCTGCAACGCGCGCAGCAGGTCGTAGTTGGGCGTGTTTTGGCCCAAATCAGAACCGAACAGCACCGCGTGCACCAACTTCTGAGCAGCAGTTTTCGGATTGTCACCTAACTGACCTATATTGAAGACCAGTTGGCGCTGCTGCCACCCTACCGTAGCCAGTGCCGTGCGCAGCGCCCCTTTCAGGGAAGAGCCGGGGATGTAGGGGCGATCCCAGGGGTCTTTGAGTTGTTCCTGTAGCTCTGCCCCTTCGCCCTTCGAGCGCACTTCTCCCGGCAGAATATAGCGGAACAAGGGGCTATCGGGTTTGTATTCATGGGGATAGATCAGGTCTCCGGCGGGCGCGCCCCCGGCCATCCTGTCGAAGCGTTGCCGGTCTTCGTCGTACAGCATCGCCGCCAGCGCGTCGGCGTTGAAGACCCACGTCTTTCCACCGTGCGTCACGAAGTCGTACCCCTGGCGCAGGACATTCCCCGTTCCGATGTGCAGCGGCGAGAGCGTGGTGATGGTCAGCCGGTACGTCATGTGCAGTTTGCCCATCAGTCCCCTCCTGTCATGCCAACGGTGAGCGCGACGCCGCTGCGATACACGGGATGTTCGGGCGCGCCGCTCTGTTCGTATTGCGGGCGCACATCCACGATCTGCCCGGTGATGGTGATCCCCGGCGGTTGCATCAGCACGGATCCCACCTCGATCATGCGCACGCGCCTGCGCCGCTGCGCCGGGCCGTCCGGCGAAGCCAGCCAGCCGCCTACGTCCACCAGTTCGTAGCTGGCCTGCTCGCCGAGGACGCCTGCTTTCAACTCCGCCTCGGTGGGGTTGTAGCGCGAGAGCGTCATGACGCGCGGTGCCTGGGCGACGTCCGGCAGAGGGGGTGCCGCTACGCCCTCGACCTCAAAGGCACCATAGCCAGCGGAACGCTCGCCGCCCAGACCGCGGTCGCCCAGGTGTAGCAGCAGGCTGTCGAGCAAAGACTGCTGTTGCGTGTCAACGTCGGCCAGGAACCACAGTCCGCAGCCAGGGGCAAACGTCGTGCGCCCCACATGATAGATTTGGCTGCTGTTGGTGACGCGATCTACCGTCACGCGCGGCACCCGCTGCGTCTTCCAGATCGCCTTCTGAGCGAGAGTCTCGTCGTCCAGCTTCTGCCAGCCTGGGGGAAGCTGCTGGACTTCCTGGCGACTGATCCACACCTTGCCATCCTGGAGCAGCAGACCCTGCGCCGTGCCGTCAATCTTCGGCAGCCAGGCGTCCATCGGCGCCCCACTCAGCAACTGCACCAGAATGCCCGGCGAGACATATTGCAGTTTCTTGAGCACCTTGACCATGCCAGGTTGTGCGGGCTGCTGGCTTATGATGCGCACGCGCGGCATCGGGAAGAGCAACAGATCGCCAGCGTAGGGAAACACCGACGAGAGCCGCGGCAGGGATTTAACGAATGCCTGAACCGCCTCTTGCCCTTCCAGATCCAACAGAACGGCCACCAGAGCGGCAAAGAGCGAGTCGGATGGGAAGGTCTCGGCGCTCGACTCCTGATCCAGACCCTCTCGGCCCAGGTGAAAGCCCCCACCGGGGAGCTGTTTTAGCCGATAGGCTATGTGGGCCATAGGCTCATCCCCCTACCGGTACGCCCAGCCTGGTCTTGATCCCTGTGATAATCCCTGGCAGCGCTGCCGAAAGATCGCCGAGTGTGTCGAACTTCCCCAGTTCGGTTGGCTGACGATAATTGTCATGCACTTTGAGCGTAACCGACAACGCCCTGAAGACGATCTTGCCGCTCCCACGCGACCCCATACCGCCCAGGTAATCGTCCTCAAGCAGTTGCATCCCATCCAACAGCACTGCCAGCCAGTCAATATCTCGCTTGAGGTCGTAGAGGTTGTAGACCAGTTCCATAGGGCCGAAGACAGCGCCCGCCGGGACGCGCTCAACGTCGCGCGGTGTGGCTTGCGACGTGACGCGATCGATGGCCACTTCCGTCTTAACCTCGGTGTACGGCAGACTGGTCTGCGCCGCCTGCAGGCGCTCTGCCGATTTCGGCTCCAGCGGCACGTCGCGCACGATCAGCCGGGTTGGCAGATTGAAATCTTCAGCCGTGATGCCATAGATGTTGCAGATCGGGCAGGTTGCGTAGCTACCCTTACTCTCGCGGCACGAGTGAATCTCTATTTGAGCGATCTTCTGACCCGTCACACGCCCCAGATATTTCTCGGTCAGCGAGCGCATCTTACCGCGCAGCGACGAACCAGGGATGTAGGGCTGACGCGTCAGTTGATCGATGATCACGGTGTTGTCCACCCCGCCAATCGAAAACGCACCGCCCGACCCGCCGATATGCAAGCCTGTCCGAGCTTCGATCTCGCCCCGAATGAATATGCGGCCATAGAGCATCATCGTTCACCTCCACCTGCGGCTTTGTGGTAGGCCAGAATCGCCTCGAAGAAATCCACGAAACGCTGGAAATTGTCACGGTTGCCCTGCACCAGATCGATCGCGGGCGAGAGCAACTCCTCTAACTGACGCACTGGCTGAGTTTGCCTATTTTTCTCGGCATCGCGCTGAGCCTGATAGGCCAGCTTGGGCTTGAGCAAGATCAGGTCGCGTTCCGCCTTGCGTGCCCGCTCAGGATCGTTGACATCACTTGGCCAGCTCAGTTCGATCAGCCGTACCAGGCCGAAGATCGTACGAATCTGTGATGTAGTGAGCTTTTGCTCAGCAAGGTACTTTCCCCATTCTTCGGCTGCTTTGACCAGTTCGCGCGCGCTGTCTACATCGGTATTCTGGATAATCTTTACTAGATTGGGCCTGGCAGGCTTTGCCGCCCCCCCCTGTGGTTGCAGTGGTCTGTGTCCCATCACTCATCTCCTTCTTTGCTATGAGAGGTTGAACGTGTCAACGCCTCGGCCCAGCGCGCCGCCAGGCCGACCGTTTCGATCGCACCGAAATCGTTCGCGCTCAAGTCATCCCGTAGCTTGATCACGCGTGCCCTGATTCCCCCGTCCACCCGCTCGGCCAGGCGGGTGAGCAGGTAGGCGCTCTGCCACATGTACGGCCCCCACACCGTTTGCCTGTGCCCATTGCGTGCTCGTAGCCCACCCCGTTCCGCCAGAGCATCTCGCACAGCACGGTACTGCGCATACATCCGTTGTAGCACCTGTAGCAGACTGCGACCTACCTGACTCTCTCCCACCAGGCTGTGAAGCTGGTTCTTGTACTCCCCGGCCTCTTCCCACTCTGTCCACTTCCACGACTGTCCCAGGAACGTCAGCGCGTCCTTGCCCGACAGGTCTTTGGCGCTTTCCAGCGCATCCTTAGCATCCTCTGCTGCCAGGTACAGCGGATATTTCCCGCCGTGCAGAGTGATTCCCGCGCTGAGATGGACATAGGGGTTACCCGCGGCAAAACGCCCCAGGTCTGAGCGAATGGTTTTCGCCAGATCGGGCAAGACGTCCCACGCCCCTACAATGAACAGGTCATCACCACCAGAGTAGATGGTGTAGAGCACATCTACCCCGCGATCCCGGTTCTCCTGATTGACCTTCTGGCACAGTTCCCCAACCCATCCCTCGAAGAACAGCGCCATCATCGAGCTGAGATTCGCCACACGGGCGAGCGTCGCCAGGTTGCGCTCTTTGCCGTTCTCTTTGCCACGGAAGCCCTGCCCGAACAGATAGCCCAGGTCGTCTACGTCCATGCGCAGCACGCCCAGCCGCTTCAGCCCTGTAGAGGCCTCTTGCAAATCCTCGAAGGTAGCGACTTCGTGGCCTTTGTGTGGCGTGACGTTAACGGTGAAACGCACCCCTGCGGCCACGGGACAGCGCACAGCACCAGACACACGCTCGACCAGGTCGGCATCCGGGAAGTCGCGCAGCCCCAGCACAGTGACACGCTTTACGTCTTTCCAGCTCTCCAGCCGCTTTTCGACCATCTCGTCGAGCGGAGCCACCCTCAGGCCGAGTTCTGCCAGCAGCGCTTCCCAACGCCCCGGCTTCTGGGAAACTGGCTCAATCTGCCCCAGCGCCAGAACCTGCGAGCGCCCCAATGCGCCGCCCAGGTCTTCCAGCGAGCGGCATAGCGCACACTTGCGCACGCCTTCGGCATCCGCCCGGACATCCTGGCGCTCGGCATGACAGACCTGGCACTCGCGCTCTTCATTGCCACCGTGTCCCCGCGGCTCGAAGATTTTGAGTTCTGCAGCGCGGTCGGCAAAACGGCGCCGCTTCACGGCATCCATCACCTGATACAGTTCACGCCATCTGGCGCTGAACCGATCTGCCTGGAAGTCCGCTGCCTTCAACACCGCGTAGCCCAGGGCCACGTAAAGCGCGCCATCGTGATGCTTAAGTAGCAGCCCTTCGAGTTGCTTCTGAAGCTCTTGCAGGCGGCCAATCTCCCTGGGCGGAACCAGCAGATAGAAATGCCCACCGCCCACATAGATCAGGTTGGTGATGGGCAGGTTCATCTGGCGCAGGAGGTAGCGGGCAATGGCCTCGTTGAGCAGTTGCAGATAGAACGAGCGCCCGCGCAATCCCTTGGCCGCGCCCTTGGAGGTGAGCGTATAGATGAAACGCTGCACCCCGGAAACATCGCCCTTCACCAGGTAGGCCAGCGGCCTGGTAGTGTCGTCCGGCTGTTGTAACAGATTCTCGACCTCTGCCTTATCGAGATCGGCCAGGCAAGCAGCCAGCGCCGCCCTCACACGACTGTGATCGAAAAGCGATACCCCTTCCGCGTCAGACGGCACACACCATGTGTAGCGGCGTAGCACGTGGTACAGGCTCTCGATATACGTTTCAGCATCGGTCTGTCCGCGCAACTTCGCCGCCTCTTTCTGCATCCCCTGCCACAGCGAGGCGTAAGCAGCCGCGTTTCTCTGAATCGCAGTAGATGGAAAGAGCGTCGCTTCGCTCAAGGCCAGCGAGCGTAGAGACAGGTATGCTTTCGCAGGGCGTTTGGCCGGGTCTTCCCCAATCTGGCAAAACACCGACAACAACGCCTGTGGCCACGACTGAGACTGACCGACATCCCCGCCAACCGCCAGCCGATCCGCCAACTTCACCACTGTGTGCAGCACGCCCTGCCAGTCGGAGGGCATCAGACCAGCCGGAACATATTGGCGGATGAACGTCTCGCTGAGAGCCGCTGAGTCCATCCCCTGGGTGGATGGCTGCGCCAACTGCGCTAGCCTGCCAATGTCATAGAGCAAACCTACAATAGCAACAGTCCTACGATCCATGCACCTAATCCTTTCCAGGCCGGACAACCTGCATTATAGGGTATGCCGCCTTTCCCCCAATAGGTAGCGCCCCCCAAATTTCTGCTGGAAAGCGCTGTCCCGGAGCGCCAGCAATCCCATTTGTTCCGGCAGCCGGGCTTTCGCCTTGACAACATATTTAATATTATAGCATTTACTTATTACATTTTTCATGGTGAAATAAAAAGCCTTGCCTTGAGATCGTTGTTGAATGATTGTATTCACCTCATCAACAAGCGCAAGTGCGCAGTAGCAGCATCGCCGTAAGACGGATAGCAGATAGTAGCTCTGGGTAGAGCCTGTCCCTGCGCGGATTTCCGACGAACTGGAATGGAGATTCCAAAGCGATCCAAAATCTGGTCAAAAGGCAGTTGGAAGCGTTAAATTCGAACCAGGTACGGCTGTTCCCGCATTCTAACGAGCAGCTACACTTCCGAGGAAACCGAACCTATGGAGACCCTAATGCATCTTTCTTCTGCTGAACTTATTGCCTTAGAAGAGCGCTACGGCGCACATAACTATCACCCCCTTGATGTGGTGCTCAGCCGGGGCGAAGGCGTGTGGGTGTGGGATGTAGAAGGCCAGCGCTACCTGGACTGCCTGAGCGCCTACAGCGCCCTGAACCAGGGCCACAATCACCCCCGCATTCGCCAGGCGTTGATCGAACAGGCCAGCCGCCTGACCCTCACCAGCCGCGCTTTTCGCAACGATCAGCTTGGCCTCTTCTACCAGGAACTCTGCGAATTGACCGGCTACGAAATGGTGCTGCCCATGAACACGGGCGCAGAAGCTGTAGAGACGGCCCTGAAAGCTGCCCGTAAATGGGGCTACGAAGTCAAGGGCGTCCCCGACGGACAGGCCGAAATCATCGCCTGCACCGGCAACTTCGCCGGACGTACCATCACCATCATCAGCTTCTCGTCGGAGCCACAATACCGCGCTGGCTTCGGCCCCTATACTCCCGGCTTCAAATTGATCCCCTACGGTGACGCCGACGCCCTTGAAGCGGCCATCACCCCCAACACGGTCGCCTTCATCGTCGAACCGATCCAGGGCGAAGGCGGCGTGATCGTCCCCCCCGCTGGCTACCTGCACCGCGTCCGCGAAATTTGCTCTCGCCACAACGTGCTACTGATCGCCGACGAAATTCAGACTGGACTGGGTCGCACCGGACGCCTGTTCGCCTGCGATCATGAAAACGTGCGCCCCGACATGATCACCATCGGCAAGGCGCTCTCCGGTGGCTTCTATCCGGTTTCGGCGGTGCTCTCCGACCGCGAAGTACTGGGCGTCTTCCGCCCCGGCGATCACGGCAGCACCTTCGGCGGTAATCCTCTGGCCGCGGCGGTAGGGCGAGCCGCCCTACGGGCGCTCATCGAAGAGGGGATGATCGAGAATGCCGCGCTAATGGGCGAATATTTCCTGGAGCAACTGGCGGAGATCAATAGCCCCCATGTGAAGGAAGTGCGCGGCAAGGGCCTGATGATCGGCGTGGAGTTGAAGCCGGAGGCCGGCGGAGCACGCCGCTTCTGCGAAGCCCTGCAAGAAAACGGCATCCTGGCCAAGGAAACACACCGTCACATCATCCGCTTTGCGCCGCCACTCATCATCACCCGCGAGCAGATCGACTGGGCCATGGAACGTATCCGTCCGGTGCTCTGTATGAAGTAGTGCCGGAGAATTCCTGAGTCAGGGGCGTATGGCGCGATACGCCCCTGACTTTTTTCTGGCCTGGGTTATAGCTTGCGCGCTTGCTCAGCCGTGCGGATAGCCTGCCAGCACAATCGTGCCCTGGCGGAGCGACTGGCTGGCGCCCAGCCCCATCTCCGGCAAATCTGGCAGCACCGGATCGTACAGCCAGGCGTCGAACAGATCGGCCAGCGATTCACCGGCTATCTCTTCGGCGACGGCGATGAAATCGGCGATCGTCGCGTTGCCGTAGCGAAAGCGATCGTAGTAGGTCCGCAGGATGGCGAAGAACGCCTCATCCCCCACGCGCAGGCGCAGGGCGTGCAGCGTCAGTGCGCCTCGCCAGTACACACCGCTGTTGAATAGATCGTCCGGAGGAACATTGCCCGGTGGGAAGAAACTGCTCACCGGCAGGATCGCTCCCTCTGCCTCGCGCCAGAAAGGATCGAACAGATCAACCAGCGCATGCAGGTCTGCGCCTTGGAGACGCGCTGTCTCAAACGGCAACACGCTCACCAGCGTCGCCAGTTCGTCCGCCGTCAACGCCCTGCTCGGAAACTGGGCGATGTACGCCTCTATCGCTGCGGCAGACTGACTGTCGCGCAGGAGCAGGCGGGTCATAGCAGCAGCCACATCGGCGGAAAAGGTTGCCTCGGCAGGGAGCAGCGCGCGCAACGTCCGAACCAGTTCGGAACGCGGTATCTGCAGCAAGAACGATGCCTCATCTTCCGCGATTTGCTCGTAAACGCGCCGGACGATGGTATCCAGTGTCTGCCGCCCGCGATCGTGTTCGAACCACAGCCACGAAGCATATGTGGCGAATCCCTCGTTGAGCCAGATGTCGCTCCAGCGCCCCAGGCTGACGCTGTTGCCAAACCATTGATGCGCCAGTTCGTGCACCACGGCTTCTTCCGCCCACCCCGTTCCGGTCAACCAGTTGCGCCCAAAGAGCGAGAGTGTCTGCGTCTCCAGGGCAAAGGGCAAGTCGGCATCCACCACCACCGCGCCGTAGGCTTCGAAGGGGTACGGGCCGAAAAGCTCGCTGAAGAAGGCGATCATCTCCCCCGTACGGGCAAAATCGGCCAACACTGCCTGTTCCCGATCCGGCGGGTAATAGAAACGCAACGGCAGGCCATCCGGGCCAGTATCTGTGCTGGAAGCGAACTGATCAATGGCCACCGTCACCAGGTAGCTGGCGATGGGATCACGTGAGGTCCAGTGATAAGTGACCTGCTGCCCCTGGGTCGCCGTCTGTTGTAACGTCCCGTTGGCCGCAACCACGTAGTCCGCCGGAACGGTGACGCGCAACTCATAGGTCGCTTTGTCCAGTGGGTGATCGTTGACCGGGTACCAGCCCATCGCCCCGTAAGGCTCGCTGGCGACAAACACCCCATCGCCATAGTTTGACCACCCCACCAGCAGGGGGATAGCCGAGCCAGAGACCTGCGCTGGTTCGCCCTGATAGCGCACCGCCACTGTGAACAGCTCGCCCGCAGGCAAGACAGACGAGGGAACGATGATCAGTTCACGCTCATGACGCTGCCAGTCTGCGGGCAGATCGTTCACCGTCACGCTCAGCACCGTCGGGCCAGCGAAGTCCAGGTTGAAGCTGGATAGTTCCTGGGTAGCCAGTGCAGTAAGCGTCACGGTAGCGTCCAGCGTGTTCGTGGCGAGATCGGCGGTCAACTCGATGACATAGTGCTGAGCGTCGTAGCCTCCGTTGCCCAACGCCGGAAAGAAAGGATCGCCAATACCCGTTGCTCCTGCCCCTGCTCCTTCCTGGGCCTGGACATTGCCAGCGAATAAAGCGAGCACAAGCAGAGCCACCACAAAACAACGGCACATGGAAAGAACCCCTTCCACTCAAAAACTGGCGATGGTAAAGCCGGTCATCCGGCCAACGAAACCGATCAGGTCAGGCGTGGGCAACGTCCTCGCGCTGCCCGCACTCAGCGGCCCCGCCGTGCTCTCCTGCCCGGCCAGACCACCTCTGCTTTCCACACTCAAGTGATTATACGAATGGCGCGCGCCCAGACACCAACTGATCGAGATAGAGCCGGGCGCATTGGCCAACAGAAGCCAGGCCGTAGCCTCCCTCTTGTAAACCAGACAGAAGTGCTTGCCAGGCAGGGGGCAAGGTAATCGCATCAAAACCAGCCAGCAGAACCATGGGCAGAAGTAAGCTCAGGGGTGATCTGCTGGTTGACCTCACCCCCACTCGGCGCTGACGCGCCTCCAGGCCGAGCGTAGCGAGGCTGGGGGTGAGGTAAAGCGGCAAGCGATTTGATGCAACCCCCTGCGCCAGGTGTTTTGAGAGCGTCCCTCGATATGCTAAACTTGCAGCGCGACGACCATGCCGCCATCGTTCCCTATGCCGCCGCGCCTGAATTCGCTGTGATCTCCAGGATGTTCCGATGAGGGCATATCTGTGCTGTAGTCTGGTGATCCTGACCTTTGTCTGGCTGCCAGGGGGGGCTGCGCTCGCAGCTTCTGTCGCTCAGACGCCTGTCCCCAATCTGCTGATCAACGGTGACCTGGAAACCCCTTATTACGCGCAGGGCGCGCCGACCCGCACTGGCCCTCAGGGATGGGGGCTATGGGTGGGCGCGGGTCTGCCCGATGCGCTGCCTCACAAGGACAGCCCGCAGGTCTACAGTGGCACCGTTTCCTGGCATTTGCGCCAGGATAAGGGGGTCTTCACGGCGGCAGGGTATCAGCAGGTGAACGGAATCGCGCCCGGCACGGCACTTGAACTGAGCGCCTACGCCTGGGCCTTCGCCTGCGACGACACCGTGACGCGCTGCGCCATTGCCACGTTCCCCTACACGCAGTCTAACACCTCGGCAGGAGTGGCCGTGCGGGTGGGCATTGATCCTACAGGCGGCCTCGACCCGCTCTCAGAAGCGGTGCAGTGGTCGGCGGAGGAAGCGCCTTACGATCGCTGGCAGGCCCTGCGGGTGACGGCGACTGCGCAGTCCGACACGGTGACGGTGTACCTGTTCATGAGGCAGGAAACTGGCCTGGCGCTCAACGGGGTCTATTGGGATGCGGTCACGCTGACCCAAGTGCCGGGTGCACAGCAAACCGATGTGCCTGCCTTCACAGTCAACCCGACCGCGACCACTGCACCGTCTCCGACGCCTACGTCCACGCCGCTTGCGCCCGTCCCGGAGTTGCTGAACGCGAGCGCTGGCTCTCTGTGCGCAGTCATCTTCGAGGATACCAACGCCAACGCCGTGCGGGATCAGGGTGAACCATCCCTGGCCGGTCAGCGTCTGCTGATCACGGGGGTGGAGCGGGCCGACACCTTCACCACCGATGAGGACGACGATCCCCTGTGCCTGGAATTGCCCCCAGGCTCTTACGAGGTGGCGGTGATCCCTGCAGAAGGGGTTGGACTTACGGGGACACAAGCGATGCTGGTCACCGTGTGGCCGGGACGCCGGGCGGAGGTCGCTTTCGGCGCGGCGGCGGGGTATGTGCCACCGCCCATCCCGGCGATCACCGAGATGCCTGCAGCGTCCGATGAGGGTGATCCTGGCCTGGTTGCCCCGCCACTGGATGCAACGGCTGTCGTCCCACAGCAGGACGTGCCGCTTCAGGATCAGGTCTATGACTACAGCGGCCTGATCGTCCTGGCGCTGGCAGTGGCAGTCGGTGGAGGCAGCGCGCTGGTGTTGCTCGCTCTGCGCCGTCCGGCGTGAGTGGCGGGAGGGGCAGGGTGATTGCATCAGACGCGCTCGCTGCTTACCTCAGCCCGTGCGCGGAGAGAGTAACGAGGCGCGTGAGCGCCGAGCAGGAGTGAGGTAAGTGCTCCTGTGTCGAGCAAATCGCTGACGGTCTTTGCACGTGCCCTGAGGAAGGGTGCAGTTGACCGTCGTGCTCAGCTATAATCTCCTCACCGACGACTGGAGTCAAGACAAGTCTCTATCGTCGAGAGGAGGGTCGAGTCCTGTCTAGCACTTTCTGGAGCAGCTCATGATCAAACAAGTCCTCAAGACATTGGTGTTGCTGGCAGCGCTCAGCGCCCTGGCAGTTGCCAGCGCCTCGGCTTCCTCCAGCCTGCCCGCGGATGTTGCAGCGGGGCAGCGCCAGGAAACCTCTGCGTCTCAGACGTTTCTGTGGGAAGAGTACGGGATCACTTTCACGCTGCCCGATGGCTGGCAGACAGTCGGCAAGAGCCAGAACTTCGACCTGGCGCTGGTTGGCCCTGGGGTGATGGAGGGTGGCGAAGGCCCCTTTATCATGCTTCAGGTGTTCGCTTCGCTGGGAGCGGGCAACACGCCCGAAACGGCTCTGGAGTCGCTGGCGAGTCAGGTCAACAGCACCGTCGAATCCTTCACTGCAGCAGGGCTGACTGGCGCGGGGGTCACCTTCAGCGACGAAGAGACCGGCACCGTGGGACATCTGATCCTGTTGCCCTATGGCGAGAGCGCCAGCGCTGTCCTGTACGCCCAGACTTCAGCGCCGCCCGCTGACGACGCGACGGTGCTCGACATTCTGGACTCGATGGTCATTGATCCCCCAAAGCCGGACTACGCGGCAGTTGATGCTGCCTGGCAGGCCAGCCTGGCCGAGCAGGGGCGGCTGATCTACGGGGCAAGTGATGCGCCGATCAGCATGATCGAGTTCCTCAGCTTTACCTGCGGGCACTGCGCCACTTACAGCCTGCCGATCGAACACCTGATCGCCCTGGAAGCGGAGAGCGGGCGCGTTCGCATCGAGCTGGCCCCGCTGGCAGGCGACGACTTGGCCACGCGCGCTACTCAGGCGACCTTCTGCGCTGCCGAGCAAGGCAAGGGTTACAGCGCCTACAAAGCCCTGTTCAACGGCTATCTGACCATCGGCTACCAGGAAGCGTATAGCGAAGACGGCGTGCGTCGGTTGCTGGAACCGCTGGGCCTGGACATGGACGCGCTGGAAGCCTGCATGGAAGAGAAGACCTACGACAATGCGCTGGCCGCCATCCGCAAGGATTTTCTCGACAACGGCCTGACCGGCACGCCGACCGTGATGCTGGGGGCAAACGGCGGCGCACCTGAACCGCTCAAACTCCCCGACGGACAGGTATGGAGTGGCACAGTGCCCATCGAAATCCTGCGGACGCTGTTCAATCTGATCGCCGAGCAGGGCCTGACGGTCAGCGAGGCCACCACGCAGTTCTTCGGCGGCTAGCGCGCTGGTCTGCTATTGCCGAAAGCGAACAACCGGAGGCTTCAATCCGGCCTCCGGTTGCTGTTTGTAGCTGGTGATACGCACAGGCCACGGATCAGGCTTGTGGTGAGCTATCATCGGGCGATTGAGGTCGAGGTGCAGGCCCGTTGGGAGCAGAAGCGGCAGGGACAGTAGGCGGCAGCGTCGAGCGTGGGATGGCAACATCGTCTTGCTGACCACCCGGGTAGGGCGGCTGATTGCGCGGTGGCTCAGTGGACTGCGCCGCCCTGGCAACCTGCGGCCAGACGATTTCGACAGCCTGCTGCACCGCCGGATCGTTGGGGCGGAGGGTACGGGCCTGCTGGATATACTGCCAGGCATCCAGCGGCGAATCGGCCAGATTGGCCAGTTGCAGCCAGGCGGGCACGTAGCGCGGGTTGGCCTGCAGAGCGCGGGTGAAATGCTGACGCGCTTCGTCGCGGCGACCGCCGAGCGCTGCCTGAACGCCCATATTGTAGTAAACCTCCGGACGTATTCCGCCCCTGGTCGGCGCGGTGAACTCGTATCCGACGGTGACAGGGGAAACGGGGGCTTCCAGTTGCTGAGTGCGCAGACGCCCGCCCCCGGCGCGCCCGCCCAGGTAGCCCGCCGACACGAACAGGGCCAGGTAGATCAGTTTGACTACACCGAAGGCAATAGTCATCGCCACACAGAAAGCGCCATAGGTGAACAACACCCCGCCGCCAATGAGCACCCCATAGCCAACTGCCTGTGCCGGTGACTCGGCCCGCCGTGCCACGCGCGCTGCCACAGCATAGGTCACGGCAGCGACCAGCGTCCATTGCACGGCGTATTGCAGGGTCAACTCGTCCTGATAGTCATCGGTGAAGGCCGACAGTTCTTCCTGGAAATGGCGTAGCTGATTCTGCTGGCCCAGGTCGGTGTCGGCGAAGGTCTGCAGGAGATCGGAGAAGCGGTCGAGCATCTCCTGTGACATGAAGGGCACCATGAAACACGAGGTGAGCAAAGACAGCCCCAGTGATACGATGAAAATGCCGAAGACAGCCTGGATCACCAGGCCCAACCGGACACGCTGCAGAGTCATGAATATCTCCCTTTGAGTACGCGCTGCTCCAAGTATAGCATGCTGGACGCTGGTATGGGGTGTAGGTAAGGTTGTCGGCAGGGTAATCGCATCAAAACCAGCCAGCAGAACCATGGGCAGGAGTAAGCTCAGGTGTGATCTGCTGGAAGTAAACTAAAGCGCAGTTTGTACGCTCCCCCGGCGTCTGGGAGTTGCTGCCCTGCTCACCAGTCGCTAGACTCTGGGGGCGAGTGTGGGGCAAGACAGTTAATCTCTGAGGAACCTGAATCCGATGAACGCGATGAGATGGTGGCGCTGGATGGCAGCGCTAGCAATGGTGGCACTGAGCCTGACCGGTTGCGGTGACGAGTCTGGGGAAAAAGCGCAAGACGCTCCTGACCGGGCGACCGCCACCGCGCCCGCCAATCCCCTGGACACGGGCGGGCTGAGCCTGGACGCTGGAACGGGGCTGAATCCGGCTTTGAACGTGAGTGGACTGCCTGGTTGCTCCGATCCCGACGACGAAGCCTGCCCTGCTCCAGTGCAGATGGACCTGGACGGCGAGATCGTCGCCGGCGGAATCGGCCTGCGCTACCCGTCCCGCTATTTCAACGTGGCGGTGGGTGAGGGCGATGTTCCCCTGACGATCACCCCCTCTGAGAACAACAAGTTTGCAGAACGGGCCGTCTTCGAAGCGTATTTCGCCGAGTCGGTTGAGGCGGCGCTGGCCGGTTTGAGTGAGCCGCAGGTCGCCGACTGGACAGCGGCTGGCCTGAGCGGGAAGATCGGCGTATCGCGCGATCAGACGCAAGATCCGCCGGTCAATACAGCGATCGGCGCCTTCGCCCTGGCCGACGGGCGAGCCGTCGTGCTCAAGCTGACCAGCACGGGCAAGTACGGCTGGGACCTGTGGTCACAGGTCTATGCCGATATGCTCGAAACACTCACTGTGACGCCTTAGCCCTCAGGAGAAACGGATGCTCCGGCTGTATTCGTGGAACGTCAACGGTATTCGCGCCGCGCAGAGCAAAGGGTTGCTGGACTGGCTCCATGCCACACAGCCGGACATCCTGTGCCTGCAGGAGACCAAGGCACACCCCGATCAGCTCGACGAGGCGGTGCGTCAGCCGGATGGCTATCAGACGTACTGGGCATGGTCGTCGGTGAAGAGGGGTTACAGCGGCGTGGCGCTCTATACGAAAATCGCGCCCCGCAACGTACAGATCGGGCTGGGCATCGAGGAATATGATCGCGAGGGCCGCACCATCGTCGCCGACTATGGCGACTTTGTGTGGATCGGCGCGTATTTCCCCAACGGCGCGCGCGATCACAGCCGCGTTCCCTTCAAGATGGCTTACAAAGCGGCTTTCCTGGACTACGTGGAACGGCTGCGGGCAGCAGGGCGGTCGGTCATCTTCTGCGGCGATGTGAATACCGCGCATCGCCCGATCGACCTGGCCCGCCCCGAAGAGAATCAGAACACGACTGGCTTTCTGCCGGAAGAACGGGCCTGGCTCGATGAGGTGATCGCCCGCGGCTACGTGGACATTTTCCGCGCACTACACCCCGACGAGCCGGGCCACTATACCTATTGGAACTACTGGGGCAACGCCCGCCCGCGCAACATCGGCTGGCGCATTGACTACTTCTTCATCACGCCCGACCTGCGCGAGCGCGTTCTCTCTGCGGATATTCACCCGGAAGTGATGGGATCGGATCACTGCCCGATCAGCCTGGCGCTGCGCGACTGACCGCTTTTGCGAGTAGCGCTGACGGACGCGCCGTCGAAGCGCCAGACGCATCCGGCGGCGCGTTCTGTGCAGAACGCACGAGGGCATAGCCCTTGCTTGTGGGTATACTGGCCACCTGGCTGGCTGAAACTTTCTGCGAGGATGTCATGTCTGCGCGAGCGACCGAGTTTTGGGGCGGGGTGCGGGCACAATTGCCTATTCTGCTCGGCACCACGCCCTTCGGCATGATCTACGGCATTACTGCTACCAAGGTAGGTCTGCCGGTCGAGGTGGCGCTGGGCATGTCACTGTTCGTCTTCGCCGGATCGTCGCAATTTGTGGCGGTCGGGCTGTTCGGCGAGGGCGCGCCCGGCCTGATCATTGTGCTGACCACCTTTGTCGTCAACCTGCGGCACATGCTCTACAGTGCGTCGCTTGCGCCGTATCTGCGTCATCTGAACCGCATCTGGAAGTACCTGTTGGCCTTCCTGCTCACTGACGAAGCTTACGCCGTCTCGATCACACACTACGAGGCTGGGGCGTCCGTGCCCGCCCGCGACACAGCGCGCCACTGGTTCACCCTGGGCGCGGGCCTCACGCTATGGGTGTCCTGGCAACTGAGCACGGCAGCGGGCGTGTTGCTGGGTACGCAGGTGCCGTCGAGATGGGGGCTGGACTTCACCCTGGCGCTGACCTTCATCGCCCTGCTGGTGCCCACGCTCAAAGGTCGTGCGGATGTGCTGGCCGCGCTGGTGGCCGGTGGTGTGGCGCTGGTGGCGCATGGTCTGCCGTACAATCTGGGGCTGATCCTGGCTGCGCTGACGGGCATCGTCGCCGGAGTGGGGGCAGAGCGCGCCGGCTGGGCTGCTCCCTGCGCCGCGACCACAGCCGCCGGAGAACGCCTCCCATGAGCACCTGGTTGACGGTCCTGGGCATGGTTGCCGTGACGTATAGCGTGCGCCTGTCGGTGATTGCGCTGCTGCGCGAGGGCAGCTTGCCGTCAGCGCTCCGTTGTGCCTTGCGCTACGTGCCCCCGGCGGCGCTGTCCGCGATCATCTTTCCGGCGCTGTTCATGCCCGCTGGTTCGCTCGATCTATCGGCGGACAATAGTCGCCTGCTGGCCGGACTCCTCGCCACTGTGATCGCCTGGCGCACGCGCAGCACATTGCTGCCAATCGCGGTGGGCATGGTTGCGCTGTGGGCGTTGACCTGAAGCCCTTCGAGAAGTCCTGATCGGCAGCTCTACCTCATCGCTAAGGCCCTTCTCCACGCGCGGAGACTGCAATATGCACTTACTCGTCTCTCGGCCATGTATGGAAGGAGGCCGGGGGACTTAGCGCTGTTTTCCCCTCACCATTCTCACTTCCGCCAGTTGTCCTCTCGCCACATTACAGCCCTGTAGCCTTACGGAATCGTAGTCTCTCTGTAAGGCTGGTGTAATTCCCAGCGCCGATCCTTATGCGCAGGGTAGCAGATGGCACTGACCATCAAGAAGATCGATGCACTGGAAAGGAGAACAGTGATGTTCAAGAAAGTCTGGTTCACGGCACTGGCGGTGGTAGCGGTCTCCGTGCTGGGCGCGGCGAGCGCCTTCGCCGACGGGGACGAAACCAGCGGCTGCATGTTCTACAACGAGGACGAGGACGTGTGGATCGCGGGCTACTGCGACGGGCGTCTTAATGCCTTCGACATCGCGCAGCCGGTGGCGATCTACTACAGCTACGACACCGTGCTGGCGACCGATGAGGATGGCAATCCTTACTGGACGGACGTGGTGGATGCCATCGAAATCTGGGTCATCGACTCGGAAGGTGTGGGGCAGTTGGCGTTGCGCGTCCCCGCTGCGCAGATCGCACCGGCGTTCAACGCCATCAGCGACGTACAGATCGCCGCGGTCAACGGGATCACGCTCAACTATTCACCTTCCGCCGATGCGTTTTGGGTCACCGCACCGGGCTATTCCTTCGTCTGGGAAGCCTGGTGATTGTGACACCCTCCTCCCAGAGGTGTGGGGCGCGGGTATTCCTGCGCCCCAGCTTTTTTCCCGACAGGCTCACATTTCGAAACTGTAATGTTCCCGTAAGGGCGATGTAATGTCGCCGGGCGATGCTGTGGACGGCTACATAACTCATCTGGCAGGAGAGAAAGCGGTGAAAGCTGACAAGTTAGTCTCGTTGTTTTGCGCACTGGTGGTAACAGTAACCCCCCTGATCGGAGCGCTATGGCCGGTGGACGGGGACACGGTGAGCGCAGAAGGGGCGACGCTGGTGCTCAGCGTTCCCTATATCTGGGAGGACGTGCTGACGCCAGACCTGCTGGCCACTTTCGAAGCTCAGCACGCCGGCGTGGACGTGCAGGTAGTGTTCAGCGAAACGGCCTTCTTCGGGTTCGGCCCGGCGGGCGCAGTCGAAGATCAGCTTGACGCCACTGAGGAGCGGGTGACCGCCGCCGACGTGCTCTATGTGGATTCCTCGACGCTCTCCGTTGCCGATACGCAGGCAGGCTACTATCTCGACCTGGCCCCGCTGGCGATGAGCGATCCGGCGCTGGACATCGCCGACTTCATACCCGCCGCCTGGCAATCGTTCCAGTGGGACAATGGCCTGTGGGCACTGCCCCTTTCGGTAGATGTGATCTTGGTCACCTACGATCCGGCGGCCTTCGACGAGGTCGGGCTGGCCTATCCCAATGAGCGCTGGACGATTGACGACTTCGCCTATGCGGCGCGCGCATTGGCTCAGTACAACGTCGATGGCACAGTGGCGACGCCCGGCCTGTCAACTGTGTCGGGCGGCAACAACCAGGCTGTCTTTCTGCGGGCACTGGCCGGGACCGGTTTTTACGACTCCGCTTCTGTGCCCAATGCGCCCAGCTTTGCCAACCCCAACCTGGAGTACCTCCTGCAGACCTGGTACGAACTGGTCAGCGAAGAGGTGGTGCTGGCGCAGGGCGGCGGACGTGAGGAGGCGATCCCCCTGCGCGTCGAGGGCATCAATGGTTACGCCGAGCGCCGCGGCCCACGTGAGCAAGACGCTGCAGAGACGCGCTATGCCTCGCTGTTGCCCGGCGGTGTGGCTGGCCTGAACGTGCAGGGCTTCGCGGTGAGCGCGGGCACGCAGTACCCGGAACTGGCGTATGCCCTGGCCAACTTCCTGACGGGGCGCTCCGAACTGGCCACCAACGCCTTCAGCGCGGTACCAGCCCGTTATAGCTTGGCCGACTCGCAGACGGCAACCAGCGCCGCAGCCAACAACCCGACGGGCAGCCCAGGGATGCCAGGTGGCCCCTTTGGGGGGGCGCGCACCGTGCCGGAGGCGATTCGCCCCGTGCTGGAACAGGGGCTGACCTCGGCCTTGCCTGTGGCTGAACTGCGCTACGCCTCCTACCTCAGCGCTGTGCTGAGCGAGATGCTGAGTAGTGGCACCGATGCGCTCTCGGCGTTGCAGGCAGCAGAGGCGCAGGCGTACAGCGACATGCAGACGGCCGTAGCCCGCGCGGACACGGTGTCGCTGATGGTGATTCCTCCTGCGCCGCAGCCGACCCTGGCGCCGGGCGAGATCGCGCTGACCTGCGCGGTGAACGTAGGCTTTGGCGGGCCGATGCGTGGCGGACAGTTGCCCAACCAGTATGAATGGGACGGGTTGATCGCTGACTTCGTGGCTGCCGATCCAGTGGTTGGCGCGGTCACACTGGAGTCGGTGCAGGAAAACGACCTGGCGACGCTGGCCGAACAGTACGATTGCTTCATCTTGTCCGGCAATGTGGTCGAGGGTAGCGACCTCAGCCCGCTGCTCAATCTCGATCCGCTGCTCGACACCGACGCGACTTTCGATCGCAACGACATCATTGGCAATACCCTGTCTCAGTTGCAGCGAGATAACAAAACCTGGGGGCTTCCGCTGGCGATTCAGCCGCAGATGCTGCAATACGACCCGCAGCAGTTCGCGCAGGCAGGCGTGCCGGAGCCGCTGAATGGCTGGACGGTAGATGCTTTCGTGGATGCCCTGTACCGCCTCAAGCCCTACGACACCGATCCCACGCCCTTCGTGCCCGCTGATCCGAGCGGATCGTATCTGCTGATGCTGATCGCAGCGTTCGGCGGCCTGCCGCTCGACTACCGCACCGATCCGCCCGCGGTGAATTTCACCGACGAGGAGACGGTCGAGGCGATCCAGCAGGTGCTCGACCTGGCCGTGCAGGGGTACATCAGCTACAGCGCCCAGGCCACTTTCTCTATGGCGGGTACAGACTCGTCGTCGCCAGCCATCACCACCAATACCATGAATCAGTTCCGCCCTGCTATGCCCGGACCGGATAGGGGGACCCAAAGCGACACGGCGCTGACGACCTACCCGCAGGGCAGCCGCTATAACGCCGTCGCCTATGAAATTACGGCGGGTTACATCAGCGCGACTGCGCAGAATCCAGAGGCTGCGTACCGCTTTCTGAGCGCAGTAGCCCGCACACCTCAACTGTTCTCCGGCATGCCCGCGCGCGGATCGCTCGTTTCTGATCCGGCGGTGATTGCGGCTCAGGGGGCAGATGTCGTCGCTGCCTATCAGCAACTCGACGCGCTGTTGCGCGCGCCTAATACGATTGTCTTCCCCACCTTCGGCGCGGGGCGCGGCGGCGGTGAACTGACCATGGTGGTGTCCTACTGGTTACGGCGCGCCTTCGACCGCTACGTGCTGGAAGGGGCCGATCTCGAAACCGAGCTGGCTGAGGCTGAGCAACTGACCCTGGCCTACCTGGAGTGTGCTCAAGGCATAGCAGTTGACCAGGAAGCGGACACACCCGAACAGCGCTTCCAGCAGTTCGAAGCACTGCGTCAGTGCGCGACCAGCGTTGATCCGGAGTTCGGCCAGGGCTGATCGCCCGTGCAGCGAAGGGCACGCGGATCAACCGGGTGCCCTTCTGAGGGAACGCCATGCATCGTGTACTCGATCCCATCATCTTTGCCCTTGAACGGCTGTGGAATCACCGGGCGCTGGTCTTCTGGGCGCTGGTGGGGTTGTCGGCAGCAACCACGCTGGCGCTGAGCCTGAGCCTGTACGTAGATGCCGTCAATACCGACCTGCTGACCGAGCGGCTCAGCGACCCGCCCTATGCGTTCCGCCTGCGTTATCTGGGCAGTTGGGAGGGCAATATCAGCGCACAGGAGGTTAGCCAGGCCACAGAGGCTATTGAGGGCAGCTTTGTAGAGACAATCGGTCTGCCCCTGACGCGCTTGGCCCGCTTCGTCAGCGCGGGCAACTGGAATGTCGTCCGCCAGGGGGAGACGCCGGTCGCCTTCGGAGCCTATACCCTGGGCACGCTGGACGGCGTCGAGGCGCAGATGCGGATCACGGCGGGGGAGTGGCCGCCTGCTGAGACGGACGGGGACGCAATCCCTGTGCTGATGGCGGAGAAGCTGCTTTATCAGACGGGCTTGCAGGTAGGAGACGTGCTGACGGCCACGCGGTCGGGCGCTGGTAGCCCGTTGAAGCTCCAGATCGTCGCCCTGTGGACGCCGGTGGACTCCCAAGACCCGTCGTGGATTCTGACGCCCAAGTTCTTCGATACGGTCTTCCTGATGACCGCTGCGGACTTCTGGGAGGCGGTGGGGGCGCTCGCGCAGCCGATCGAAGAGGTAGACTGGCAGTTCATCTTCGACGGGCGCGGCCTGCGCACCTCGGCAGTCTCCGGCTTGCTAGAACGCATTACCGACGGCAAACGGGCGGTGATGGCTGCCCTGCCCGGCACACGCCTGGATGTGACGCCTGAAGAAGGGCTGCGCGCGTTCCAGGACGAGGTCAACCGCCTCACCGCCCAACTAGTCATCGTCGTGCTGCCCGTCGCGGGCCTGATCCTCTACTTCGTGACCATGCTGGCGTCCATGTTAGTAGGCCGTCAGCAGCAAGAGGATGTAGTGCTCAGCAGCCGGGGGATGAGCCATCCCAAGTTGTTGAGCGTGCACGCGCTGATGTGGTTGTTCCTGGCGGGGCTGGCGCTGGCGATCGGTCTGGCGGTGTCGCCGTCTGTAGTGCAACTCATCGGGCGCACGTCCTCGTTCTTGCGCTTCGACTATCCGACGCCGGCGCTGGAGATCGTCATCACCCGTCAGGCGCTACTGATCGGAGCGGCGACCGGCCTGGTGGCGGCCAGCAGTGGACTGGCCCTGGCCTGGCGGGCTACGGGACAGTCCATCAGTCAGTTCAAGCGCGTGCAGGCACGGTCGGGCAAGGCCTGGTGGCAGCGCGTTTATCTCGACGTGATGCTGCTGGTGCCCGCTGCTTACGTCTTCTATACCTTGCAGGCGCAGGGAGGTCTTTCCACGGGCGCACAAGACCCCTTTAGCGACCCCCTGGTGTTCCTGGCTCCGACGCTGTTTTCGCTGGGCTTCACCCTGATGATGTTGCGCCTCTATCCCTTTTTGCTGGCTCAACTGGCCCGTCTGGTGAGCCTGACCCGCAGCATTGCCCTGCTGATGGCCTTGCGCGAACTCACGCGGTCCATCGGGCGTTACCGCGGCACGCTGCTGATGACTTGCTTCACGCTGAGCCTGATCGGCTTCACCGCTTCGATGGCCAGCACGCTGGATCGCAGTCTGGAGGATGTGATGCGCTATCGAGTGGGCGCAGAGCGCGTGCTGGTGGTGGCGGCGGAAGCGCAGACGGAAGAGGGCACGTCTTCAGAAAGCGGTACCGAGCTGACTGTGGTCGGCTACAACACCCTGCCCGTCAGCAGCCTGCTGGAGATCGAGGACATCTATGCGGCCTCGCGCGTGGGGCGCTATCAGGCGCAGATCGTGCTGCCCGGCCAACGTCTATCGGGCACAATCCTGGGCGTGGATCGGGCGACTATGGCCGCTGTCGCCCATTTCCGTCCAGACTACGGCCCGGAGCCACTGGCCGACGCGCTCAACCGGCTGGCGGGCAACCGGACGGGCGTGTTGCTCAGCGCGGCAGCGGCTGAGGAATACAGGCTGGGGGTAGGGCAGGAGATCACCCTTCAGATTTCTGCGCTCAATACCTGGTACTCCACGCAGGTGCCGATCGTGGGAGTGCTCGATTACTTCCCCACGCTCGATCCGCGCCAGGGATTCTTCGCGATCACCAACCTCGACCCGATCTTCGAGCTGGTCGGCACGGAACTGCCCCACAACATCTGGCTGAGTCTGCGGCCAGGCGCTGATGACCAGGCTGTGCTGGCCCAGATCAAGGCTTTGGGATTTCCGGTGTTGGACTGGCTCGATCCGCAGGCGCTGATAGCCGAGGCACAGGCCGACCCGACGCGGCGCGGGGTGTTGGGGTTCCTGTCGGTGGGTTTCGTCTCCGCCATTCTGTTGACGCTGGTGGGCAGCGTGATCCAGAGCACGGCGTCGTTTCGCGCTCAGGCGGTGCAACTCGGCTCGTTGCGGGCGATGGGACTGGGCAGTCTGGCCGTGGCGGCCTATCTGCTGCTGGCGCAGGGGATCGCGGCGCTGGGCGGGATCAGCGGTGGCACGCTGATCGGGATGATCACGACCCTGCTTTTTCTGCCCTTGCTGGATTTCAGCGGCGGTCTACCGCCGTATCTGGTGCGGGTGGCCTGGGGAGATATCGTCCTGGTCTATTCGGTGTTCGCGGCGGTGTTGTTCGGCGTCACCGTCCTGACGACGGCGTTGCTCAGCCGACAACACGCCTCTACCTTGCTCAAACTGGGGGATGCTTGAGAATGAACGCTCGTTTGACAACCGTGTTCCCTACTTTGCTGATGGTGGCGGTGTTGGCAGGCCTGGCCTGGCTGACTGCTGCCTGCTCGACTGTCGAGGAACTGACGCAAGACGAAGCCGCGCAGGCCCAAAGCGCGCCTACTTCCACGCCGGTGCCCACTGCTGCTGTGGCAGCGCGCCCGACCTATGTGGTGCAGCGCGGCACGGTGGAAGAAGTCTTCACTTTCACCGGACGCTGGCAGCCGCGCGACCAGATGATGCTCTCCTTTCCCGTCAGCGGGACGGTAGGGCAGGTGAACGTCCGGCGCGGTGACGCGGTGCGCGCGGGCGACCTACTGGCGGCTTTCGACACCAGCGATCTGGAGAGTCAGCTTGCCAGCGCCCAGATCAAACTGGAGACAGCGCTGAAGAGCGTGAGCAGTAGCAGCGAAAGCGGCGTGCAGAGTGTCGAGAATGCGCAAATCGCGCTGGCCAATGCCCGCCTGTCGTTGGAAAGCACCAAGGCGGGTAGCCCCTGGACGAGCGTGGCTTCGGCGCGGCTGCAACTTGAATCCGCCGAGCAGTCGTTGACCGACGCTCAGCGCAGCTACTATGAGGCCATCAGCAATCCGGCGAATTCTGCGGCGACCGTGGACAACGCTTACAAGCAGTTGCTCAATGCGCAGCAACAACTGGAGTCGGCACGACTCAACTATTTTTCCGCTGCGCAAAACTACGCCAAATATGAAACCAGCGTAGCCCAGGCCGAGAACGCCGTGATCCAGGCCGAATTGAACCTGCAACGCGCCATTCAGGACGCGCAGGCTGGCGTCAGTGACGAGAATGTGCGTTCCGTCCAGCTTGAAATCGATCAGATCAAACAGTCCATCGCCGAATCGTCGCTCTACGCGCCCATGGATGGCGTGATCCTGGACGTGTACATCAAGGTGGGGGACAGCGTCAAAGCCTACGATACGGTGATCGTGCTGGCCCTGCCAGAGCCGAAGGAGATCATCGCCACCTTGGCCATCAGCGACGCGAATCGGCTGAGCGTGGGCATGGTGGGCGTCTGCCAGGTGATAAACCGCCCGGAGACGGCGGTTGGCTGTGCGGTGCGCTCGATCCCCCTTAGTAGCAAGGATGCCGATCAGACTACGCGCGTTGTCGCCTCGCTGAGCGACGTGCCCGACAACCAACTGATCGAAGTCAAAATGCCCCTGGAAGTGCGCGAAAACGTGCTCTGGCTACCTCCCAGCGTGATCCGCACTTTCCAGAACCGCACCTTCGTGGTGCTGGAGACCCCCGACGGCCCGCGCACGGTGGACGTGCAGCTTGGCTTGCAGACTGATGAGCGGGTCGAGATCGTCAGTGGCGTCAATGAAGGGGATGTGGTGATCGCGCCTTAGCCTGAGGCCAGGGGAGAGAGATAGCCCATGTCAACACAGCACAGCAACGGAGCAGCCTATATCCGCTGCAAGAACGTGGTCAAGGCCTATACCGTCGGCGATCACGAAATCGTGGCCTTACGCGGGATTGACTTCACCATGCAGCGCGGTGAGATGGTGGCCATTGTGGGGCCAAGTGGGGCGGGCAAAAGCTCGCTGCTCAACCTGTTGGGCGGCCTGGACACGCCAACTGCCGGCCAATTGAGCGTGGGCGGGCTGAATCTGCTCGAACTCAAGGGGCGCGCCCTGGCCGACTACCGGCTGCGACAGGTGGGGTTTGTGTGGCAGCAGGTGGAGCGCAATCTACTGCCGCACCGCTCGGCGCTGCGCAATGTGACCCTGCCGATGATGATGGCTGGCGTCGGCATAGGTGAGCGTACTCGTCGCGCGCGGGAACTGCTGGCCGCCGTAGGTATGAGCGAGCACAGTCACAAACTCCCCGAACAGCTTTCCGGCGGGCAGCAACAGCGTGTGGCTATCGCCGTAGCGCTGGTCAATCGCCCTCAGGTGTTGCTGGCCGATGAACCAACGGGCGCGCTCGACCGGGCCAGCGGTGAACAGGTGATGGCGTTGCTGGCTGATCTACGACGGCGCTACGGCCTGACCGTGTTGCTGGTGACGCACGACATGGAAATGGCCGTGTACGCCGATCGCGTGTTAACGCTGCGCGACGGCGCGCTGGGGCAAGACCTCAGCCACGCGCTGGCGGATACGCCGCCCGCTCTCGACGAGGAGGGCCGCATCCGCCTGCCACCCCTGGTGCGTTCGCACCTGGATAGTGCGGCGCGCATTGCGGTCGAAATCCGGCCCGAAGGCGTGCTGCTGCGACCGGAGCAGGAAAGCGAAGACGACACCGAAGCGCTGTTGCAGACTATGCTGCCGCGCTCTGCACCCAGAAAACGCTGGTGGCCCTTCCGGCGCAACGGTCGCGCGGCGCAGGAGGAGCGACTATGAACGAGACGCTGGCGGTACAGGTGCGTGGAGTAGAACGTCGCTTTGGCGACCTGCAAGTGTTGCGCGGCGTAGACCTGGACGTGCGCCAGGGCGAACTGGTAGCCCTCTTTGGGCCGTCGGGCAGCGGCAAAACGACCCTGCTGAACCTGATCGGGGCGCTGGACTGGCCGGATGCCGGCGAGATCGTCGTGCTGGGGCGGGATATTCTCCGGCTCGGCGAGCGAGGCCGCGCGCAGTTGCGCCGCACGCAGATCGGTTTCGTGTTTCAGGGAACGTCGCTACTACCCACTTATTCGGCGCTGGAGAATATTGACCTGGCGCTGCGCCTGCCTGGCCTGGGGTACTTCGAGCGGCGCAGACGGGCCAAAGCGACCCTGGCGGCGCTGGGGTTGAGCGCGTGGGCCAACCATATGCCGGAAGAACTGAGCGGCGGGCAGCGTCAACGCATTGCCATCGCCCGCGCGCTGGCTTTGCAGCCCCGCCTGATCCTGGCCGATGAGCCGACCAGTGGGATAGATGCTGCTGCGGTTCGCCGCATCCTGACACTCTTTCGGGGCGTGGCTGAGGCGCAGGGCACCGCTTTTCTCATCGTGAGCCACGATCCGTTGGTCGCGGACTACGTGGACACACTCTATGACCTGGTGGACGGCAAAGTTGTCCGACGCCAACCTGATCTTGAGAATGACACACGCGAACGGAGGGATAAAGCATGGGTCGGTTAGTGGCAAAGTTGAGCATGATGGGGCTGTTGGTGGTTGTCTCGGCTCTGGCGGGCGCGTTGTTCTCGATGTTCAGCGAGGCGGGCACGCAGGATGCGCCCTCCGCACAGGCCGGGCAGGTGGTCATCGAGGCCCCGCCCACTTTTATTCGTTCGTCCAATATGAGCGCTATTCTGGCCACGGTGACGCCGCAGCCTTCACCGACCAACACGCTGTTGCCGCCGCCGACATTCGAGCCGCCGACCGCTACCCCTACGCCTTCGCCGGTGCCCAGTGTCACCCCAACGCCCACCTTTGTTGTGAACGTCGAAATTCCCGGCCTGCATGGGGCAGAGACCCCCACGCCAACCTCGACACCAGGATGCACTCCGCGCCAGGACTGGCACCTGACTTATACGGTACAATTCGACGATACGCTCAGCGCCATCGCCGCACGCTATGGGACATGGGTGGACGAACTGGCCGCGGCCAACTGCATCACCGACAAAGACCTGATCGTGGTGGGACAGGTGTTGCGCGTGCCCGGCGACGCTCACCCTGAGCAGCCAGAGGTGGAATGCGTGCCCTGGGAGGTGCTGACGCCTTTCAACGGATCGGTGACGGTGCCCGCCGACGGGACGATCACCTTCAACTGGCGCGGTCCGCTGGCTCCCATCAACCTGATCCGTATCTACCGTCCCGATGGCTCGGTGTACGAGCGGGTGATCGAGTTGCGGCAGAATGAGACGATTGACCTGAATACCTATCTGCCGCAGGAGGGATTCTACACCTGGTATGTCTATCCACTGGGGCGCGATTTTCAGCAGATCGAATGCCTGGAAGGCGGCCCGTGGACGTTCTACAAGCCGGAATCATCGCCTGTGACTTCGTCCTCTGGCAGTTCGTCTACGGGGACGAAGCCGGGGTAACGACACCGGCAAGCGAGGGGACTATGCCAGTTCAGCACTTTCTGCCCGACCGGCGTTCGATCCGCTGGTGGTTACCGCTCAGCTATGCGGCGATCGCCCTGTTGGCTGCTGCGGCGCTGGGAGGACTGCTGTTGTTCACCCTGCGCCAACACTACAACGAGATGGAACGCCGTTACCTGGAAGTCAGCGCGGAGGCTATCGCGCACAGTGCCGAGCGTTTGTTTCTCGACCGCCAGATATTGCCAGAGGAAGTGTTCCAGTCCTCGGCCAACATCTACAGCTTTCTGGTGAAGTCGCGCGTGCGGCTGCTGGATGTCGAGCAGCGGGTTGTGGCCGATTCCGGTAGCGTCTTGCAGCAGAGCACGCTCAGCGTGGATGTGCGCAAGCCACTATGGACATTGCAAGAGCCTGCAGGCACGCCGCCCGCCGCCTACGAGACGTTCCTGAGTGTTCGGCAACAGGAACCTGCTCCGCCCCCTGAAGACGAGAACTCGCCGCGCTACCCCATTCCGGTGCCACGTCGGCTGGATAATCCCGGTTGGATGGGGGGGATCGTCACTTCGGATTCGCACACCGACCTCAGCCTCACCGTGCCTCTGTTCGACCGCGAGGGGACGCTGTTGGGATATGTCGAGCTATCCGAAAGCCCGGCCTTTGGTCGCGATATCATCACCGACGTGGCCGAAAAGGCTGTGCTGGCGGGCGCGATCGCGGTGCTGCTGGCTGCGTCGGCGGGCTGGATGGTCAGCCGACGGATCACACAGCCGGTGTTGGCCCTGGCTCAGGTCACTCGCCGCATGGCCGAAGGAGACCTGACCGCTCGCACGAACCTGCAGCGGCGCGACGAATTGGGACTGCTGGCGCGGACGTTCAACACGATGGCCGAGCGCATTGAGGACACAGTACTCACGCTCAGACGTTTCGTGGCGGATGCGGCGCATGAGATCAACACGCCGATCACCGCGCTGCGTACCAACCTGGAACTGGCCGCTGGCGGTGCGCTATCCGCTGAGGGGCTGGCCGATCTGGAGCGCGCCCAGGTCGAACTGACGCGGCTGGAGACGCTCACACAGAGCCTGCTGACCCTTTCGCGCCTGGAAGCGCACGGAGTCGAGCGTATCCGCACACCTGTTGACCTGAGCGCGCTGATCCGCCAGGTGGTTGAGAATTTCGCGTCGCGGGTGGAGCAGACCGGTATTACCCTGACGCTCGCCCTGCCCGCTGAGGCACCTGTTGTCCAGGGCGATGAGGAGCAACTCGCCCGCGTGCTGAGCAACTTGCTGGACAATGCGCTCAAATTCACACCCGCTGGTGGAACGGTGACAGTCTCTCTGCAGAGCGTGGCTGACAGGGTTCAGGTAAGTGTGACGGACACCGGCATTGGCATTCCTGCCGAAGACCTGCCGCGCCTGTTCAGCCGCTTTCATCGGGGGCGCAACGCCGCGGCCTTTCCCGGCAACGGGCTGGGGCTGGTGATCGCCAAAGCGATCGTGGAAGATCACGGCGGACAGATCGCGCTGAGCAGCTCTGCCGCTGGGACAAGCGTGGTTTTCTCCTGCCACAGGAGGGGCGATAGGAGGCAGGGCCATGACGGTTTACCAGATTCTCTTGATCGAAGATGATCCGGGCATCGCGGGCAGTCTGCGCACAGCTCTGACGCGCGAAGGCTATAAGGTGCATTGGGAAGCACAGGGGCAGGGTGGGGTGGCTTATGCCCGCGAGCATTCGCCGCATCTGATCATCCTGGATGTGCGCCTGCCAGACGGGTCTGGATTCGACTTCTGCCGTCAGATGCGTCAGATGGGTATCCGGCAGCCAGTGATCATGCTGACCGTGCAGGCGGAAGAGACCGACAAGGTGCTGGGACTGGAAATGGGCGCGGACGACTATCTCACCAAGCCCTTCAGCCTGCGCGAGTTGTTCTCGCGCGTGCGGGCGCAGTTGCGCCGCGCCTATGGCGAACTGGCCCTGGGCAACAGCGACGTGCTCTACGCGGGCGACCTGGTCATTGACCGGCTGCGCGGCAATGTCCTGCGCGGCAACCAGGTGATCAACGTGACCCCTACGGAATTGCGCCTGCTCACCTACCTGGCCCAGCACCCCAATCAGGCGCTCAGCCGGGGACAGATTCTCGACGCCGTGTGGGGCTACGACGACACGCCGGAGACCGAACAGGTGGTGACGGTCAATATTCGCCGCCTGCGCGAGAAGATCGAACCCGACCCCAGCCATCCGACGCTGTTGCTCACCGTGCCGGGCATTGGCTACAAACTGGTCAGTTGACGGGCTGACCGCCCTGGCCGGGAAGGTGGCACTGCGCGTGTCTTTTTGACCGCTGCCCGGCTGATGATATACACTTTTCCCCATGATCACCTATACTAGATTCAAACTTTGGTGGCTGCTGCCGATTCTGGGCAGCGCTCTGTTGCTGACAGCCTGTGGCGAGCAACACACGATCGCGGTCTACGTGACGCCGACGCCGGTTGTGCTGCCGTCTCCCTCGGCTACGCCGTCGCCGATGCGTGTTGCGCAGCAGCCCACGTTGGACCCCAACATCACGCCCCTGCCCACGCCCCCGCCCCCTCCGCCCGGCGTCACCTTCGGGCCGATCACCGGGCCGAGTTACACGCCCGAACCGCTGCATACGGCCTTGCCGCCGACGGTGAGCGTGCAGCCGTGTCGAGTGAGAGTGACGGCAGAGAGCGCCAGCCTGTATACTGCGCCCGATCTGAACGCGCCGGTGACCCGGCTGGCGACGTATTGGGAACTGCTGGCCGTTTCACAGGTCACCGTAGACGCCACAGGCAACACCTGGGTGAGCACGCCGGACGGCTGGTTGCCGCTGAGCGCGAGCGGGCAGACCTTCGCTGACCTGGCCGATCTGCGAGCGTGCGAAATTCTGCGCGGCACGACGCCCAACACCACCCTGCTGGGCCTGCACGTCCTCAACGAGCGCAGTCACGATGAGGTGCTGGCCTTTGTGCGGCGCATGGCAGAAGCGGGCTTCCCCGTGGGGACGCTCAAGGGGCTGAATGGAGCGGAGCGCACCCTCAGCGAAGCCAAGGCGATCTCGCCGCAGACGGTGATCGTCTATCGCTCGCTACTCACGTCGGAAGGAATGCGCGACTGCCCGACGGAGTACGGCCAGGAGGCCGATCCAGCGGCGACGGCGAAGCGCTGGCTGGATAGCCTGAAGCCCTATTGGGATCAGGTCAATGCCGACTACTACGAACTGATGAACGAATGCGCCGTCCCGCTACGCTGGATTGCGCAGTTCTCGATCGAGGCGATGAAGATCGCCAACGAGCAGGGCCGCTGTCTGTTGCTGTTCTCTTTCCCCGGCGGCAACCCGGATATGCAGACCTTCAACGATCTGTTGCCGGCGTATCAGTACGCTGCTGAGCATCCCTGCGCACCGGGCCGCACGCACGGGATCGCCCTGCACGCTTACAGTCTGCAAGACGACGTGCTGACGTCGGAGTCGGATGTGTGGATCGCGCTGCGCCATCGTGTCCTGCGCGAGCGGTTGTTGCTCACCCTGCCGGAAGCTGCTGACCTGCCAGTCTACATCACCGAGATGGGCATTGGCGGGGGGACGATCATGCCGGCCTGCGAGATGATCATCCGCGATGCTCTGCAGTACACCTATCAACTGGAAGAAGACCCCTATGTGAAGGGGTTTCATCTGTGGAACGTCGGCTCCGGCGCGCAGTGGTACGACATTACCCCCTGCCTGCCCGACCTGGCCGACGCGCTGATCCGCTACTACACTTTCAGGCCCTGACCCGGCAGATATCTGTTGCTGGATTGCTGTTGTGCTGCGCAGCACGGGCGTGACCGCTGTCATCGGGGTCACGCCCGTTGTGTGTATAATCTGCGCAACGTCAACTCGCTCTGACTTCGCCGCTTTCGACTGCTGCTCTGATCATGCCCATTCGCGTCACCGACCCCCTCACCGGCGATACGATCACCGCCAGCCTGACCGGCAGCGCGCTGGTCATCTCGCCGCGTTTTGGCGAAAGCTACAGCTTTGACCGCGCCGCCCGTCTGCTGGCCCTCTTCCGCGATGGGCGCAGCTATCAGCGGACGCTCGATCACCGTGTGCTGGGACGCCTGAGCGGACGCAACGGCCCGCGCCGCCGCGAGTTGCCGCCGGAGGAGGCGCTGACGTTGCTGGAGCGCTCCTTCGCCTCGCTGGAGGCGCTGCGGGCTGCTCTGCCGCGGCTATCGCTGTCCGCCGGTGACTTTCGCCTGCTGGCCGATGCGCTGGACAGGGTGCTTGCCTTCGGGCCGGAGCGTCTGGCTGCCGATGGAGCGACCTTCCGGCGGCTTTACAAACCCGTCAGCATCCTGCCGCCCGACCAGTATCTGGCGCTGGTGTTGCAGGCGACGCAGGGCTGCTCGTGGAATCGCTGCACCTTCTGCGGGCTGTACCGCGACCGGGCGTTTCGCGCCCTCAGCGCCGACGACTTCCGGGCGCACTGTGCGGCGGTGCGCGACTTCTTCGGCGAGGGGATCACTCTGCGGCGCGGTATCTTCCTGGCGGACGCCAACGCGCTGGTACTCTCTATGGAGCGGCTGCGGGCAATCTTCGCCATTGCGCAGGAATTCTTCCGTCTGCCCCAAGGCCCGCGCCCGATCTTCTCCTTTGTCAGCGCCTTCGACGTGGGGCGCAAAAGCGCCGCTGAGTGGGCCGAACTGCACGAATTGGGTCTGCAACGCGCTTACCTGGGCCTGGAAACCGGCGACGATGCCCTGTTGCGTTTCCTCAACAAGCCGGGCACCGTCGCCGACGCCATCGAGGCGGTGCACGCGCTACGGGCGGGCGGTGTGGCGGTGGGGGTGATCCTCATGGCGGGCATTGGTGGCGATCGCTATGCCGAGGCGCACGTCGCCGGGTCGGTGGCGGCGGTAGAGGCGATGGCGCTTGGCCCAGGCGACCAGGTGTATCTATCTACGTATGTCTCCGCGCCGGGCACAGAATACGATGCCTTGGCTGCCGCCGCAGGCATCCGCCCGTTGAGCGCCGCCGAGATGGAAGCGCAGCGCCAGGAATTGCAGGCCCGCCTGCGCGCCGTCGCGCCTCAGACCATCGTCGCGCCCTATCACGTGGACGGTTTCGCGCTCTGAGAGGGCAGCGGGTCGTAGCGCACTTCCAGGCCGTTCAACCCGTCAACGGGCTGCAGACTGTGGTTTAGCGCGATCTGCCATAAAGCGCCATCAGTGCTGCGCAACACGACCCGCTCCAGCCGTGACGTATTGCCAGCGATCCACCCCTGTTGCCGGAATAAGTCGGCGAAACTCGTCGGCCAGCAGCCCACATAGATCGCCTCGCCAGCGCCCAGGCGTTGGCGGGTGATGGCGACCTGTCCGGCCAGCAGGCCGTCCTGGTAGTGATAAAGTGGCTCGGCGCTGATCGGGTCGAGGGCTTCGGCCCACAGGTGATAGGACAGACTGTGCCCGCCCTGCGACGCCTGAATCCGCGTGCCGGGCCGGTGTTCTGGCCAGTCGGCGAAGTCGGGCGCGGGGACGGCACAGAATTCGCGCACGCGCACACCCAACAGGTCGGACAACCCGCCGCCAGGCAGAGGACTGTCGGTGGCGATGTTGCTGAGTTCGCGCACACCACTGCGGAAGGTGACGATCAGCCGCCCGCCCTGCGCCACCCAGCCGCGCCAGGTTTCTGCCTCGCCGGGGTGAATGAGGATGGCCGCGGGCACGATCAGCGTCTCATAGCCGGAGGGATCACAACCGCGCGGCAGGAAGTCCACTGGCACGTTGGCTTCCCAAAAGCCGCGGTAGAGCGCGAGCACCAGGTCCCAGTAGCGGAAGTCGCGCCGTGCCGGTTCCAGCTCGATGCTCCACAGATCGTTGTAATCGAAGACAATCCCCACTCTGGCGGCGGGCCGCGTTAGGTCGGGCAGGGCGGCTAGGTCAGCGGCGGCGGCCTGTGCCTCGCCATAACCCCGGTCGGGCGTGGCGTCCCACTTCAGCAAGCCGGTGTGGTACTGTTCCTGCCCAAAGCGCCCCGCCCGGAAGCGAAAATAGATCACCGCTTCGGCCCCGTGCGCGATGGCCTGATGTGTCCAGACGCGCACCTGCCCCGGCGGCACAGGCGGGCGCTGCGGGTGCCAGTTGACCGGGCCGGGCTGCTGTTCCATGACCCAAAAGGGGCGTCGCTTGAGCGACCACATCAAATCCAGATTCAGCGCTACCTCACACGGATCGCTCAGGCCGTGCGGATAGTTGTCGTAGGAGACGAAGTCCAGGTCTTCCGCCAGTTGCCAGTAGTCCAGCGACCAGTGGCGGATCATGAAGTTGTGGGTAATCCAGCGCCCCGGTGCGTACTGACGCAACAGGGCGATCTGCTGGCGCTGGAAGCGCCGCCAGTTGTCCGACGAAAAGCGGCGATAGTCCAGCAGCATGGAAGGGCTTTGAGGTTCGCTGGTGATGCCAGGGATAGGGATATGACGCCAGTCGTGATAGGTCATACCCCAGAACTGCGTGCCCCAGGCCACGTTGAGCGCGTCCAGCGAGCCATAGCGGGCGGCCAGCCAGTCTTGGAAGGCGCGGCGACAATGGTCGCAATAGCAGCGGGTGGTTTCGCCGACGCCGAACTCGTTGTCAATCTGCCAGCCAATCACGGCGGGGTGCGCGCCAAAGCGCTGTGCGATTTGCCCGGTGATGCGCAGCGCTGCTTCCTGGTAGGCGGGCACGCTGGCGCACGCCTGTCGGCGCGCGCCGGGGCTGACGCGCGTCCCGTCGAGCGCCACCCGGCAGATTTCCGGATGAGCGTGCGTGAGCCAGGGTGGGGGGGTGGCAGTGGGCGTGCACAGCACCACGCGCAGCCCCGCGCCAGATAGCGTCTCGATGGCGCGTTCCAGCCAGTCGAAATCGTACACGCCGGGGCGCGGTTCCATCCTGTCCCAGGCGAACTCGGCCAGGCGTACGACCTGCAACCCCGCCTCGCGCATCAGCGCGGCGTCGGTAGGCCAGCGTTCCGATGGCCAGTGTTCTGGGTAGTACGCACAGCCCAGAAGCGGCGGCATAATGACACCCTTTCTCAAGACAGGCGGCACACATCAAACAAACCCGGCTCGCTAGGATAATCGGCACTGCCGGTAGCAAGCCGGGCAACAGCCGCTTACATTACCCTTTCAGGCCCGACGTGGCAATGCCCTCAATGAAGTATTTCTGGGCCAGCACGAAGACGATGACCGGCGGCAGGATGGCGATCGCCGCACCGGTCATCACCAGGTTGGGCTTGTCGGCGGCGATATTGCTCAGCCGGATCAGCGACAGCGTCAGCACATGGTTCGGCTCGTTGCCCTCGCCGATGATCAGCAGTGGCCACAGGAAGCTGTTCCACGCATAGAGGAAGGTGAAGATCACCTGCGTGGCCACTGCCGGCGTGCTGAGCGGCACGAAGATCGTCCACAGGATGCGCAGGCGACTACAGCCGTCCAGCAGGGCCGCTTCCTCGATCTCCTTGGGGATGGTCAGGAAAAACTGCCGCATCAGGAAGGTGCCGTAGGCGGTGAAAATCCACGGGACGATCAGCGAGACCAGCCGGTTTTCCCAGCCGATGGCGACCATCAGCTTATACATGGGCACTACCAGCACCATGAAGGGGATCATGATTGACCCCAGGTAGAGCAGGAAGATCGTATCGCGCCCCTTGAAAGGAATGCGGGCAAAGGCATAGCCCCCAAAGACGGAGGTGACGACCTGTCCCACGGTCACGCCCAGCGTCACCAGCGCCGTGTTGATCAGCGCCCGGTCGAGGTTGAGGCCCAGCACCGTGTCGTAGTTGCTGAACTGCAAGTCCACCCGTTCGACCGCTTTGGCCGTGCGCTGCACCGCGTAGGTCACCACCTGTGGATCGTCGGGGTCTATGAACTCGTCCAGGCGGGAGCGGTAGGCCAGCAGCAGGCGTTGCGTCTGCCCTTCGACCGTGACCTGGTAGACCTCGAAGTCGGCGGAGTTGCCCAGCGCATCGGTCACAGTCACGGTTTCGCCGGTGGGGGTGGCTTCTTCTTCCGGCACCTGCGCCACGATCCGGCTCTGGCGCGGCGCGCTGACATTAACCCCCTCCTCAGTGGTGAGGAAGACGAATCCTTTTTTCTGGCCAGTCAGCACCATTTCGCGCTCTTTGCCGTCTATCTTGAAGCGATAGACAGGCACTTCCTGGCCCTGGTATTGCCTGGTCACCGCGCTATAGGGCAGCAGGCGCGGCGGATAGCGGAACACATCGCCGGAGGCCTTGAGCGAGGTGAACATCATGTAGGTGAAGGGGAAGAGCATCAGGAAAGCGCATATCCCCAATACCACATAGACGACCAGCCGGGTGGCCCAACGCTGAAGCAGAGTTCCATACTGCATGGCTGGCCCTCCTTAGTCGTAAGCGCCTGCGCGCGAAATGCGAAACTGAATGAGCGTGACGACGAAGATGATGGCGAACAGCAGCCAGGCCACCGCTGAGGCATAGCCGAATTCGAAATTGAAGAAGCCGCGCCGGTACAGATAATAGACCGAGGTGGTCGCGGGCAGCGGGATGGGGCGCTGCGGGATCAGCGCATAGGGTTCGTTGAAGACCTGTAGGCCGGTGATGATGGTGGTCACGACCACGAAGAAGGTGGTAGGCGCGATCATCGGCAGCGTCACGTGACGGAACTGCCCCCAGCGACCCGCGCCGTCCACGTAGGCCGCTTCGTACAGGATGCGCGGCACGCCCTGTAGCCCGGCCAGGAACAGCACCGTATTGAAGCCGATGATCTGCCACGCCGCCAGAAAGACGATGGAGATCAGCATGGTGCTGTTGTCGGTCAGCCAGTTATATTTGGGGTCTTTGACGCCCAGCCCCAGGCTGTCGTTGACGAACTGCACTACCTGCGAAATGGCATAGTTGATGTAGCCGATGTTGGCGTTGTAGAGCCAGCGCCAGATCAGCGCTGTCCCCACTACCGCCGCCACCGAAGGCAGGAAGAACAGCGCCCGGAAGAAATTCATGCCCGGTATCTTCGAATTCAATACCAGCGCCAGGGCCAGCGCCGGGATGATGCTCAGCGGCACCAGCATCAGGCAGAAGACGATGGTGTTGCGCAGACTCTGCCAGAACTGCGTATCCCTGGCCCCGATCACCACGCGGTGCGAGCCAACGGTGAACGTCTCCAACACCAGGTAACCGCGATCGAGGGCCTGTTGCGGGTCGCCTTCGGGCGAGTCCTGCACCTTGACCTGGATGGCCAGCAATTCGCGGTAATTGGCTGTGCCCACGAAATTGGGCGGGTTGACGCCGGTGCTGTCGGTGAAGCTGAGGTAGAACGAGAGCAGCAGCGGTCCGGCGAAGAAGAGCATGAAGCCAATGGCGTTGGGCGAGAGCATCAGCCAGCCCTGCCAGGCGGTGCGCTGATCGGGCGTTTCGCCGAAGTACTCGCCCAGCAGCAACATGCGGTAGCCGAGCGTCCCAAAGACGACGATGACCAGCGTCACCAGCCAGGTTTGCACACGGCTATAGGTGCTCAAAATGTCGCCCACTGCCTGGACTGCGCCCATAATCAGCAGCAGGGCTATCAGGGTGATCATGCCCACGCCCAGCGCGATCTGCTCCAACAAGACGCGCGGACGACTATCCTCGCGCAGCCTTCCGGCCACCCAGAAGAGCGCATAGGCAACGGCGAAGCCCAACAGCCATTGCCAGTGTGCGTGCAGGGCGCGCGCCACTGAGTCTATGCCAAGGAAGACGCCCCACAGGTGCAACAGGTACACCGCCGAGAGCACCATGCCGATGTAGTTGACCGCCAGCGAGAGCGTGCGCCCGATGGCGCGCCGCCGGTTGATCAGGATCGAACTGAAGACGGCTAGGATCGCCGGCACCAGCGCTGCCAGGCTGACGAAGCGTTGCACGGCGTCACCCAGATTGTAGAACCCTTCCATGCCGTTGATGTACAGCGAGAGCATCACGCTGCCCGCCACAATGACGTGATTCCAGGCGATGTTGGCATCAATGACAAAAGAAGGGCTGCGCCAGAGTGTTTTGAGGGTATCCAGGTGTTGGCGCGGGCGGTCGAGGATGTTGCTCATTGGCGACATAGGGCGGCCTCCCCTGGCTGAGCCGAAACAAGACGGGGGAGGGTCACCCCTCCCCCCGGTTGCGTAACGTCTGCGCGCTACTCGAAGTACAGGTCAGCTTCCTGGCAGATGGTGTCCGCGAATTCCTGCGGCGTCATCTCGCCATTCAGCACCTTCGTCACGCCGTTGAAGTAGGCCACGTCGATCTTGGGCCAGTCACCCTTCCACAGCGGGGCTTCGGCCACGCCATAGCTCAGGCCATTGAGCCACGCCTGGTTGTTGATCTTGCCGTCGAAGGTGGCCAGGAAGGCGTCAATGGCGCTCTGGTCGCTATAGGCGCGGCTGGGGATGTTGGCACCCAACGCGGCAACCTTGCCCTGGATGTCGGGGCTGGTCAGCTTCATCAGCAATTGCCAGGCTTCCTGGGGGTGCTGGGTCTTGGCGTTGATGACGTACGCGCCCCAGAACAGCCAGTTGCTCGGCCCGGCAGGCCCGACGGGCAGTTCGGCCACGTCCCAGTTGAACTTGGCGTTGGTCATCACGCCAGGGGTAGCCCAGCGGCCATTGAAGAACATCCCCACGTTGCCCGCCAGGAAGGGCGGCTCGGAGTCCTCGCCCCACGGCACGGCGATACCTTCCTGATAGAGCTTGCGGGCGAAAGTCAGGCCCTCGACGGTGCCGGGGTTGTTGAGGCCGCAGGCCGAGAAGTCTTCGTTGAAGAAGCTGGAACCGGCGGCGTTGATGAAGTAGCCGTAGTTGGCCCACCAAGCGTTTATGCCGAAGCCCTTGATCTCCTCACCCAGGTCGCTGATGGCCTTGGCGGCGTTGTAGAACGCATCCCAATCCCAGGGATCGGTCTCGGTGGGATAGGGCACGCCCGCCTCGTCGAAGAGGTCTTTGTTGTAGAAGATGACGAAGGCGGACACATCGCGCGGCAGGCCCCACAGCGCTGGATTGCCGTCCAGCGAGTAGGTCACGTGCTGCATGATCTGGGGGTAGAAGTCATCCTGGCTGAAGGTCGGGTCGGCGGCGGCCAGGTCGGCCAGGTTGAGGATCAGCCCCAGCTTGGCGAAGCGGGCCACATCGGTGCCGGGAATCCAGAACAGGTCGGGGGCGGTGCCCGCCGTCAGCTCGGTGATCAGCACATCCTGATACGACGCTGTCTCCGATCCGCCCGGCTCATACTTGAGCGTGACGCCGTCCCAGGCCGCGTCAATCTCATCGCTGGCCGCCTGGTAGACATCGGCCTCGGCCTGGTTGTCGGGACGGGTGCGCCAACGGAGCGTGATCTCTCCCTGGGCGCTGGTGGGCGAGAGCGAAGCAAACGCCGGGATCACCAGGGCCAGGAGCAACACACCAACTAACAGACGCTTGAACATTTTTCGCTTCTCCTAATTGCTAAAAACCTGCCAAAAGAGAACGGGCGAAAGCAGAAAACTTACACAGGGTTTCTTTCTGGCACTGCCTCCTTACTCACTGAGCGGTTCGTGGGGGAGCTGAGGACTGGCGGACGATCAGGTGCGTCGAGACCTCGCTGGGTTCTGGTTGCCCTCCGCGCAGGACTTCGAGCAGCATCCGCGCGGCCACCCGTCCCAGTTCGGGCGCTTGCTGGCTGATGGTGGTCAGTGGGGGCGAGAAAACCGCCGCATAGGGGATATCGTCGTAGCCGACGACGGTCAGATCGTCGGGGACGCGCCAGCCCATCTCGCGCGCCTGCTGGATCGCGCCCAACGCCATACGATCGTTCAGGCAGACCAGGGCGGTCAGGTCAGGGTGTTCGCTCAGCAGATGTGCCGCTGCTGCTGCGCCGCTGGGGGTGGAAAAGTCGCCATCCCATTCGGGGATGGCCCTGGCATCAAGTCCGGCCTGCTCTGCTGCCTGGCGTACACCCACCAGACGATAGTGAATGGACGGATGCATGGTCTCCGGCACGCTGATGATACCAATGCGCCGATGCCCCAGGTCGAGCACATGTTGCATCAGTTGGTAGCCGCCTTGTTGGTCGGCGCTGCGCACGTAATAGCGGGTGGGGTGATAACCGATGGCAACAGCAGGGATACCGCGCTGATGCACTGGCTCCAGGGCCGAGACGCGCGGGTGATTGTCAATAGCGATGATGCCGTCCATGTAGCCGCTCTGCACCAATTGCAGGTAGATAGGGTCAACGGCTTCGTCGGACAGGCGCGGTGTGCTCAACAGCAGGTTGTAGCCCTGCTGCGTACATTCCGCTTCGATGCCCTGCAGGATGAGCATGATCAGCGGGTCGGTGAAGATGGCGTCGTAGACGTAGGGAAAGACGACGGCGATGATGTGCGTTTTGCCAGCGGCCAGGGCGCGCGCGGCTAAATTGGGGACATAGCCCAGTTCTTTGACCGCCTTTAGCACTTTGTCACGCGTTTCGGCGGTGAAGTAGGGCGTGTTGGAAAGAACTTTCGATACAGTGGCCGTCGAGACACCCGCCCGGCGGGCCACGTCTTCCAGCGTGGGCATATCCCGGAAACCCTATTGCTCTCAAAAAGCGTAATTCGTTAAGCGCTTAACTACTCTGGCCTAAAAAGCGTCCGGCTCTAGTTAAGCCCTTAACTATAGCATAGGACGATTGTTTGCCCCTGTCAAGCCCCCCGGCCTGGGGGTAATCGCATCAAAACCGGCCAAGCAGAACCATGGGCAGCAGTAAGCTCAAATGCGATCTTCTGGTTGACCCCACCCCCGACCTTCGGGCGAGTTTACAGCGGCGGGCGATTTCGTGTAAAGTCAGTAACACTGAGCATTTTCCTGGAAGGACATGACCTGCGCCCATGTTACGCCGCCTCGCCTTCGTCACACTCGCCGCCCTCTGGCTCATCTCCCTGCTGACTGCCAGGGAACAGGCCGCCGCCCAACAGAGCACCGTCCAGGCGCTGGCCCCCTATGCGCTGACCGTCTACGCCAGCCCCGACCGCCAGGCGCATATCGTCGGCGTGCTGACGCCCAAGGCCAAGGTGATGCTGGAAGCGCGCACAGCGGATGCCACCTGGGTGCTGGGACACAATGCCGATGGCAGCGTGCGCGGCTGGATCGAAACACAGCGGCTGGCCTTGCCTTCGGAGACCAGCATCCCCCGCCTGCTGGTGAGCAGCGAGACGATCTTCGTCCCCACGCCCACCAACCTGAGCGCCGTCTACACCACCGTTGATCTGACGACCCTGCCCATCGTGCCGGTGAACCTGGGCCGCGCCGCGCAGATTTATCAGCAGGGGCGCATCTTGGGTATGGAGCCGCACACTGTGTCCAAAGTGGGCGACTGCCTCTCAGACAATCAGCATTTCCTCAGCCCCTTTGGGTTGGGGCGCTACACCCTGGGGCCGTACACCTACCTGCAGCCGCTGGTCAGTCATTTCGCGGCATCGTGGGCGCTGGATAGCCTGGCCGCCTACGATGGCCTGGTGACCAGCGCCGTGCTCGACCCCGTCTTCGCCAACCCGCTGGCGTGTCTGCCGGGCGAAACGCCCCTGCGCTGCGAATATCGCGTGCACCGCCCCAGCGTGGCGGTGATCATGTTCGGGGCGCAGGATTTGCTCTTCACCCCCGCCGAGCAGTTCGACCGCAACCTGCGCCGCATCGTGCACGAGACCATTCAGGCGGGCGTGATCCCCCTGCTGAGCACCTTCCCCAGCAACCTGGAGCGCTGGGAACAGTCCGTGCGCTACAACCAGATCGTGGCCCAGGTGGCCCACGACTACGACGTGCCGCTGATGAACCTGTGGCTGGCCCTGGAAGCGCTGCCCAATCACGGCCTCAACGCAGACGGGCGGCATCTCAGCCTGCCGCTCACCGATTCCGGCGACCTGACGCCCGCCAATCTGCAGCGCGGCTACCCGCTGCGCAACCTGGTGACCTTGCAGGCGCTCAACGCCGTGTGGCACGGCGCGATGAAGGAGTAGAGGCGTGCGCACGCGCGGGGCATTGGGCCAGTGGGCGGTCGCGCTGGCCACGCTGACCTGGCTCACGTTGATCCTGGGCCTGTACTACTGGGTGCACAAGCCGCTCACGCCGCCGCTGGCCGCCGCGGTGGGCGGTGCGCTGCTCGACAGCGCCGTCGCCTTCGCCCTGCTGACCGTCGGGGCGGGCGTGGGGGGCGCGCTGCTGCGCCGCCTTCAGCTAACCTGGCCCAGCCCCACACAGGCGGCGATCGTCTCTGTGGCGCTGGGCCTGCCGTTGCTGGCGCTGATCCTGCTGGGGATCGGCGCGCTGGCGCTCACCCGCTGGAGCGTGGGCGGTGTGTTGCTGATCCTGGCCGTCCTGACCTGGCAGGACGGGCTGGCCTGGCTGCGTCAGACGAGCGCCTGGCTGCGCACGCCCCTACCCCGCACGCCCTGGGAACGTTTCCTGGCCGTTGTTGTCCTGGGGCTGGCGGGCCTGGCGCTGATCCTGGCCTGGCTGCCGCCCAGCGAATGGGACGCGCTGACCTATCACCTGGCCGGGCCGCAGCAATACGTACAGGAGGGGCGCTTCTACGCCGCGCCGCACAATCATTTCTTGGGCTTCCCGCAGGTCGTCGAGACGCTCTTCGCCGCGCAACTGGCCCTCACCGGTCGTCTGACGGGCGCGGCGGTGCTGCACTGGGGCATTGGGGCGCTGTTGCTGCTGGCCGTGGGCGAACGGGCCGCCCACCTGGGTGGTTCGGCGACGGGCTGGCTGGCCGCGGCGATTCTGCTCTCCGCCCGCACCGTCTGGACGGAGATGGGCGTCCCCTATGTAGACCTGTTGCCTATGTTACTGGCGATGGTGGGGCTGAACGTCGTCGAGCGCTGGGACGAGGGGCGCGGCGGCCCCTCCCGCCTTCACCTCGCGAGCGAGGCCGAGCGGGGCGTGGCACCCCCTACCTCTCCTGAGGCCCTGCGGCTGGTGGCCTTGCTGGGGGCGCTGGCGGGCTTCGGCCTGGGGACAAAATACAGCGTCCTGTGGCTGGCGCTGGCTTTCGGTGTCGTGGTGTTGTGGCGCGGACGGGCGGATGGTTGGCGGGCGGCGCTGAGCTATGGCGCGGTCTACGCGCTGACGGCCTTCGCCGTCTTTCTGCCCTGGCTGGTGCGCAACGCCCTATGGTATCACAACCCGCTCTATCCCTTCGTCTTCGATGCCGCCGAGATGGACAGCATCCGTCAGGACTGGTACAGTCAGCCCGGTTCGGGCCTGATCTACGGCGACGACGCCTGGCAACTGCCCCTGCTACCCCTGGCCGCGACCGTGCTCGGCCTGGAGGAAGCGGGGACGTATGGCGCGGACATCGGCCCGCTGTTCCTGGCCCTGATCCCGCTGCTGCTCCTGGCGCGGGGACGCCTGAGCCAGCCAGAGCGGGCCTGGCTGCGCCTAGCCGGGCTGTGGGCCGCACTGATTCTGGTCGCGTGGTGGCTCAGCGCGGCATTCGGTTCGTATATCAATCTGCAAACGCGGCTGGTGCTGTATCTCTTCGGTCCGCTGGCGATCGCCGCGGCGCTGACGCTGCGCGCGCTGTGGATGTTGCCCCCCCGACCGGTGCACCTGGGCTTCGTGGTGCGGGCGTTGGTCGCGCTGGCGCTCGCGCTGACGGTGGTGCTGGGGCTGCGGCTGTGGGCAGAGCGGCGCGTTCCGCTCTATTTTTCCGGCGAGGAAGGGTACGAGCGGGCCTACCTGGAACACGCGCTGGGCTGGCACTACGCCACCATGCGCGCGCTGGAGGCTCTGCCGCCAGGGGCGACAGTGCGCTTCCTGTGGGAGCCACGCTACCTCTATTGTGACAGCGAGCGCCTGCGCTGCGTGCCGGATTCGCTGATGGACGGCTGGTACTACGCCCGCCGCACGGTGGAGGACGGCGATCCGGCGGCCATTGCCGCGCAATGGCAGGCCGCGGGCGCGGACTATCTGCTGGTTTACGAGTTTGGCCGCGCTTTCGAGCAGGAGCACGCCGCGTTATACGATCCGGCGGACTGGACGGCGTGGAAGCAATTCGTCGCCGGGCATCTGCAGGAGGTCTGGCGCACCGGCAATCCCGACGACGTACAATACATCCTCTATAGCTGGCGCGCGCCTCGCTCCCCTTCGCCCGCAGCGCGGGAGAAGGGGCCGGGGGTTGAGGGCCATCGGGCGCGGCAAGGGCGCTGACAACCTTTGCATACACCCTGTGCGTCGCGCCTGAATGTCAGTATGCTACAGAGGTTGCCCTCCCGGTCTCAGAAGAGCTACCCTTGTGGCAATTGCCCAACCTGAGCGCGTATCACTGGTAGGCGCGTTCGACGTAGACTGACGTCGAACAGCGCGGGCAAGCTAACGGACCAGAATCCTTTGAAAGAGGAATGCGTCTCATGGAAAAAGTCGAACAACTCAAGAATCATCTGGCCGATGTGGTGCATTTGCGGCACGCGGCGGCGGTGCTGGGCTGGGATCAGCAGGTGAATATGCCACCAGAAGGCGCGCCTGCCCGTGCCGAACAACTGGCTACCCTCAGCCGCCTGGCGCACGAGAAGTTCGTCGCCGAGGAGACCAGTCGCCTGATCGAAGCGGCAGAAGCTGAGGTCGCCGGCCTGAGCGTTGATCACGACGACGCGGCCCTGGTGCGCGTGGTCAGACACGACTACGACCTGGCCACTCGCGTGCCCACCGCTCTGGTAGAAGAACTGGCGCGGGTCACCTCGCAGGCGCACGAAATCTGGGCCAGGGCGCGCGAGCAGGCCGACTTCGCCGCCTTCGTCCCTACCCTCGAACGGATCCTCGACCTGAAGCGCCAGGAAGCCGAGGCGCTCGGCTATGAAGATCGCATGTATGACGCCCTGCTCGATCAGTACGAGCCGCACATGAAGACCGCCGATGTCGAGCGGCTCTTCGGGGAATTGCGAACAGAACTGGTGCCCTTTGTGGCGCAGATTTTCGAGCGGCTGGATGCTGTGGATGATACCCCTGTCCGCAAACGCTACGACATAGAACGTCAGGCGGAGTTCGGCCTGCAGGTCATCAAGAAATTGGGCTACGACCTGACGCGCGGACGCCAGGACAAATCGGTGCATCCCTTCACCACCGAGTTCTCCATCAACGATGTGCGCATCACCACCCGCTATCAGGAAGACTGGATGCCCTCAGCACTCTTCGGCTCGATTCACGAAGCCGGACACGCCATGTATGAACAGGGCTGCTATCAGGGCTACGAAGGCACCTTCCTGGCGGGCGGCACATCCCTGGGCGTGCACGAGAGTCAGTCGCGGCTGTGGGAGAACGTTGTAGGACGCAGCCGGGCCTTCTGGAGCCACTTCTACGGCGACCTGCAACGCCTGTTCCCCGAACAACTGGGCCAGGTAGACCTGGAAGCTTTCTACCGGGCGATTAACGCTGTCTCCCGGTCGCTGATTCGCGTCGAGGCGGACGAAGTCACCTACAACCTGCATATCATGCTGCGCTTCGAGCTGGAGAATGACCTGCTGGAAGGCAAACTGGCTGTGCGCGATTTGCGCGACGCCTGGAACGCCAAGATGGAAGCCTATCTGGGCATTACCCCGCCCGACGACGGCAAGCATGGCGTGCTGCAGGATGTGCACTGGTCGTCCGGCCTGATCGGCTACTTCCCCACCTATTCGCTGGGCAATTTCCTGTCCGTGCAATACTGGGAAAAGGCCGTGCAGGATGTCCCCTCCATCCCCACCGACATCGCCCGCGGCGAGTTCGGCTCGCTGCTGAACTGGCTGCGCGAGAACATTCACCGGCACGGGCGTAAGTACTGGCCCGCCGAATTGACGCAGCGCGTGACTGGCGAGCCAATCCAGGTGCGTTCGTTCCTGCGTTATCTCAAGGAGAAGTACACCGACATCTACGGCCTGTGAGCAGACCGTGTCCTCCTCTGCCCTCACTTCGCTGATAGAACGCAAAGAATCCCGGTCAGGCCGGGATTCTTGATTTCTGCGAATGAAATGCCCACTGCCAGAGTGTCAGTCTCCCCCGAACAACCAGCGCCACACACGCCGCAGTATACCCTCGCGCTTGGGCTGCTTGATAGTCGTGTTGCCCAGGCGATCAATGGTGATCACCATGAACTGATTGCGATGAATGGCCTGTTTGAGTTCCATGCGCTTGTTGCGAGGGATCAGGTAGGCTTCCAGCCGATCTTTTTCCTCGTTGGCACGGATGCTGGCCAACCGCCACACGTCGTCATGCAGCTCGATGGCGCGCATCAGCAGGATGTAGCGCTCCTGCATACTCAGTTTTTCCGGCTCAGGTTCCAGTTCATAGGCTGGGGCGCGCGCCCGCACAGGAGGCTCGTAGTAAGCCGTGCTCGCCGGCGGGGTCTCGGCGACGGAGTCCTGCGCCCGCACGCCGCTGTATGATCCCTCGTGAGCAGAATACGGACGCGGTCGAGCGCGCGGAGTTGGCATCGGCTCCCGATCGAGGGCAAAAGTATCGTCTTGCTGATAAAAGTCTTGAGCATCGCGGGGTTCGAGAGAGCGGAATACGTCATCGTCGGGCGCAGACTCCCAACGGTCAGGGCGCGGCTCTCCCTGGACATCCCCCAGACGGCGGCGCGGTGACGCGGCTGAAGTCCCCGGCCCCCAGCGATGATCGGGACGCGGGGGCGCCAGTCGCCCCGGTGAACGATGATCATCACGAGTCATCCAGTCCCTCCCCTCTCAGTGGCCCCCGCTGGATGCTCTGTGGTTAGCTCGGCCCCCAGTACCCTATCCCACGAGCAGGTCACTCCGGCTGGGGTTGGCCCGTTCTCCATGGCGCGCAGCGGGCCAGATATAACAAGCTATTTCTCGCGTAAGCCTGTCCATTGTTGGCACTTTGGTACCCAGTATAGCACCTCTTAGCATTGCAAGCTATTGGGCGCAAACTCATTTTGCGCCGTTTTCCCGTGAATTCGGAAATTATTCACAAACCTTAATCAAACCTATTTCAAACCTTAAGGCAATCTTCATTCTTCTTTGCCCAGTATCTGTTCCAGCGCCTCGAATGCCGCCCTGTTGGCTGGCAGCGGATGTGCGCCCTCGGCCAGAACGCGCGCATTGCCCCGTGCCCCGCTGATCACGGTGAAGACCGCGCGATTCTGTGCGTGGGCGAAGCGCACCGCGTGCAGGCAACCGCTGTCGGCCCCCGCCTCCACCACGATCACCGCGCGGCTCAGCCCACTGATGAGCCGGTTGCGCGCGACCAGCGTCGGCGCAGAGGGGGCAGCATGAGGATGTGTCTCGGAGAGCAGCGCCCCCCGTTCGATCAATCGCCCGGCCAGGGCGCGATTGCCGGGCGGATACACGGCACACACCCCCGAACCGAGCACCGCCAGGGTGCGCCCCCCCGCCTCCAGCGCCGACTGATGGGCCACCGCATCAATGCCAGTCGCCAGTCCGCTGATCACTGTCCAGCCGCGCGCTGCGCAACCAGCAGCCAGCATTGCCGCGACACGACGGCCCTGCGCGGTCGGTTGCCGGGTGCCCACCAGCGCCACCGCCCGCCGGTCGTTTTCCTGCAACGTCCCCCGGCAGAACAGCACCGGCGGGGCATCTGGCAAGGCGTTCAGCGTCGCAGGATAGTCGGGCGTATGCCAGAGCAACACCCGGACACCATCAGCCTGCCAGTGAGCCAGTGCTTGCCGGGTCTCGGCGATATTCACTCCCCTGATGGCAGTGACCAGCTTCGGCCCTATGCCTGTCACCTGCCGCAGTTCCTCAGCGCTGGCGCTGAGCACCTCGTCCAGCGAACCGAAGCGCTCCAGCAGGCGCGTTATCGTCCGCCCGCCCAGGTTGGGGATCAGACTCAGGGCAACCCACTGAGCCAGTGTGTCATCATCGGCAGGCATCCTCCGCCCTCCGGCGCGCATTCACCCCCTCCTAGCCTACTCAGATCGCGCGTACGTGCAAAACGGGTCAGGCAGTGTGCGCGCCCCGGCTCGGGTGCGTGCAAAGGTTGACAGCGGCTTTACTGTGCCCGATGACCCTCATCCCCCCAGCCCGCGAGGCAGGATAATCGCATCAAAACCAGCCAGCAGAACCATGGGCAGAAGTAAGCTCAGGTGTGATCTGCTGGTTGACCTCACCCCCGCTCGGCGCTGGCGCGCCTCGCCGAGCGCAGCGAGGCTGGGGGTGAGGTAAAGCAGCAAGCGGTTTGATACAATCCCCCCAGCCCGCGAGGGATTGGCAAACGCCGCGCCTCGTGTTATGGTGAGTCCGCAGTCATGAGTTCGGCATCACGAGCGGATAGACGGGAACGCCAGGGGTGTTCTCCGGTACTCAGGCACCAGATTCAGGATTCAAGACTCGAAACTCCAAACCCCAACTGAACTCAGGATGACCATGGTCACCGAAACCACCGACAACTGGCTGCGCGTGAGTTGCGCGGCACTGTGCCGCATCACTCATGCGGATCGCTATCTGCTGGTGCTCAACCGCGAACGGCGGCAGCATGGGGAATACGTGCTGGCCCCTCTGGGTGGCGCGTTGACCTTCGCCGAGCCAGCGCCTTTGTTGGCCCTGGGCGCTCGTCTGGAAGAACCGACCTCGTCCGATCTGCGTTTCTACCTGCCCGACAGCGCCCTGCCACACTTCCGCGCCTGGTTCGCCAGCGGATATGGGCGCGAGCGCTCGCCGTTCCGCGAACTGCGCGAAGAACTGGTGACCGAGACGCGCGCCCTGCCCTCCCTCGCGCCGCACGATATCGCTGTCACTGCGCTGCGCACGGTAGAGCGCCGCGAACATACCACCCGCTTCGGCGCTGGCGGGCCGCTGACACACTATTTCCTGGAGCTATACGACGTGCGCTTCCTGGACGAAACTTTCTACCAGGCCCTGGCCCATCCTGCTGCAGATAGCGGCCTGGTCTGGCTGACGCGGGCGCAGATCGTCAGCGGAACCTGGCACATGGCCATAGATGGTCAGTCGCGCGCGGTCACCGTGCGGGCCGCTGTGCTATTCGGCGAATGAGTTCAAGTCCAGGCCCAGCGAGTCGTTCAGTTCCACATGGCCCACGGATCGTCGGGATCGCGCGCGCCATAGTGAAAGGTCAGGCGCACCAGTTCGACGAACACGCGGAAGGAGGCCTGGTCGGCGTTGAGTCGCCAGCGCATTTTGCGCGGGATGCGCAACCAGGCATAGGCGATATGGCGGCGTTCCGGGCGCGTTGCCTCGCGCATGAGTTCACCATACCAGGAGGGCATAGCGTGCCGCAGCCCGTCGTGATGACGGGTGAGATAGGAGCCAGCGAAGGCCATCAGCATAACGGCCAGGAACATCACCGGCGCGTAGCCCCAGCTACCCCGCCGGTTGGCGACCAGTGCATCGCTCATGCTGGCCATCAGCAGACTCCACACGCCCAGCATGTCCAGGAAGCGCGCCAACGGCGAGAACGGCGTCTCTGGCCCATACAGTCTAAAACGCGCCATCAGCGGGTCTTTGAACAGGCCAAAGGCCACCGCGGCGCGTTGCAGCAAGGCCCCGGTAGCAACCAGCGTCAGAAAACCGATCGCCAGCCAGGGATAGCGCGGATCCAGGATCATGAGCGAACACCCTTCTGCGCCGTGTTTCAGTCCGGCGAGCGAGCGCCCTCAATCCTATTGTACTATTGCAGGGCCACGCCGGTGAAGTCCGTCGGCACGATCTGAAACCAGGTGATGCCGGGCTTGAGCGGCAAAGACTGAGTGGCTTGCTCGTCTGCCCACAGCGTCAGCGGGGCCGTCTGCTCCCAGCGCATCCAATACCCTGTCAAGGCCACGCCATCGCGCACGATCAGCGCCGGGCCAGATTCCCAGAGCTGAATCTCGGTCGAGTAGATGGGCACACCGTTCCATTCTCCCACCGGTATGCTCTCGTCGTCGCGGTGTGGCACGTATAGCACGACGACATTAGCCGCCGTGATAGGCGCGCCCGTATCGGCATCGGTGTGCAGCCGCCCATCTACGTAGCGCGTGTACAGGCCGCTGGCCGGGTCATACACCCAGCGCACTTCGTCCGGCCCATAGTTCACTGTCACGCCGCCCCCTGGTTGCCCCCCTGCAGGCGGTGTTGCGCTGAAGGAGAGCGCCCGCAGGTTGGGCGCATCGTTGACCCCATCCGCCACTGCCCGCGCCCACACCTGCGCAGGTACAGCGAACAGATTGTGGGGCGCTTCGATGGCCGGATCGCGAAAATAGAGTGGAGCGCCCACGGTGACACCTTCGTAGGCGCGCGTGGCAAAAGCGCTGGCAGCGATCCGCTGCCGGATCGGCTCATTGGCTCCGGAATAGACCAGGATCGCCCCATACATGGCCGTCAGTTCCAGGTCAATCAGGCGGGCACTGCGGATCGAGCCGAGGCGCGGCGGTGTGTGTGTCCAGTAGATGGCCGTGAAGCGCGTCAGGCCGCCTTCTACATAGTGCTCAAAGACCAGATCGGCCAACGCCAGCCCTGCCTGCGGGCGCACGCTGTCCGGCGCATTGGAGATTTTGACGGCCAGCGGGCGACGGTTGAGCACAGTGGGATCGGGCAGAAGCAACCCTGTGAGGGGATTCAGCGCGGGCGCTGGAGCCGCCGGTGCGGCCAGGGCCGCAGCGACGCGAGTAGGAGCGCTATCAGGCGTCGCAGTGACCACTATCACCGGGCGTTCGTTGGCCAGGCACGCCGTCAGCAGCAAAAGCAGCGCGCTCAACAGGAACAGCGCATAACGGGGCGGTAAGAATGAATTTTTTACGAATTTTGTATACTGCGGGGCATGGCCCTGTTTATGCCCAGGCGAATATCGCCTATAATGATAAACGCAAACAGGACACAGCGTTAAGGCAGGCGCAATGTCGCCCTCGCCATATGCAGGGTGTGTTCCGGTGACCGGGGCCTGTTGCCCGGCGTGCCAGCGCGGTTGACTGCCCATTTTCACAAGGGTATAATGCCCCGCAGTCCGATCCGCAGGCATTTCATTGACCGGATCACAACCGCCAAGTGACCCTGACAGTGGGTAGAAACGAGACAAGATGGCGCTCAAAGGCAACCTGGCGGATTTCAGTACCACGCAGCTCCTCCATCTGATCCATCTGGCCAAGAAGACCGGCACCCTGCACCTCTACGAACCGGTAGTGACCAAGGAAATGATCACCGATGGCGCAGGGAACAAACGCCCGAAGGTGATCCCCGGCAAAGAGCGAGCGACGCTCTCCTTTCAAGACGGGCAATTGATCCTGGCAACACTGGGTCACGAAGACGGCTACCTGGCCAGCGTGCTGCACAAGGCGGGCAAGCTCACCGCCGAACAGGCGCGCGTCATCCGCGAACGCGGCAGCAAGTATTCTGACAAGGCGTTGGCGCTGATGTTGATCAACGCCAACTACGTCACCAAGGCAGACATCGTGCGCTGTATCCGCCAGCACACGCTCGACATCGTCTACGACGTGTTCACCTGGAAGCGCGAGCCGTTCGTCTTCGCCGACAACGAACTGCCCCCGCCAGGGCGCATCACTGTGCCGATCGATCTCAAGAACGTGATCATCGAAGGCACGCGCCGCGCCCAGGAGATCGAACCGTTGCTGGAAGAACTGCCCAGCCTCGACCTGGCGCTCAAGTTCCCAGACTCCCCTGGCGACAAGTTCCGCGGGGTGCATCTCAGCGTTCAGGAATGGCGCGTGGTGGGCTTTGTCAATCCCAAGAACACCATCCGGCAGATTGCCAAAGCCTGCAACATGACCGATACCGAGATTCGCCGTATCGTCTATGGACTGCTACAGGCCGGCCTGGTCGAGCTGGTGCGCCCGCCGAACATGCCCGTGCCCCCGATCCCGACGTCCGACGGCAACCGGCGGATCATCCCGATGGAACCCGAGATCAAGCGCAGCGTCGTCGAACGGCTGATCGCGCGCATCAAGGAAGCCTAACCCTGTTCATCGCAGGGGCAACCCTGGCGTCGCCCCTGATTGTATCTTGTTTTGAGGCATCATGGTGAAAGAGTGAAATCAACCATGCCCAAACAGAACGTCAAGGTGGTCGTCACCGGGCCATTCAACGCTGGCAAGACCGAGTTCATCCGCTCGATCAGCGAGATCGGCGCGGTGACCACCGACGAGAATATCTCCAGAAATGCCCCGGAGTTTGGCATCAAGCAACAAACGACTGTGGCCCTGGATTTCGGGCGCATCACCGTAGACGACGACCTGGTGCTGTATCTCTTCGGCACGCCGGGGCAGCGGCGCTTCGACTTCATGTGGGACATCCTGGCCGAAGGCATGTTGGGCTTTGTGGTGATGGTAGATAGCGCCCGACCGGAAACCTTCCGCGAGGCCAAGATCATCCTGGAAACCTTTCGCGCTTATGCCCCCACCCCCTACGTGGTGGCAGCCAACAAGCAAGACCATCCCGAAGCCTGGTCGCCGCAAGACCTGCGCATTGCGCTGCGCCTTGATGACCACATCAAGCTGTTGCCGTGCGTGGCAACCGACAAGGAGAGCGTCAAGAACGTACTGCTGGAGCTGCTGTACGCCATCCTGGACGAGATAGATGCCTATTCGCAATAGCGGGTGGAACCTGCACGGGCGCTGACCTGAGCAGGAGGAAGGGGAAGACGTGCCTTCGCTGGTCACTGACCCCGGCATCATTCACTACGAGACATACGGGCGCGGACGCCCCGTATTGTTATTGCACGGGTGGTTGGGTTCGTGGGAACTCTGGCGCAACACCATCGAAGTCCTGGGCCGCGAGTTCCGCACCTACGCACTCGATTTCTTCGGGTTCGGCGAATCCGACGTGCTGAGCACTGCCGACCATAGCGCGCAGCGCAGCCGCCTGGACGCCTTCACTGTGCCCACCTATGTCGAGATGGTCAATCAGTTCATGGATCGTCTGGGCATTGGCCGGGCACCCCTGGTGGGGCACTCGATGGGCGGCACTGTGTCGTTGAGTATGGCCATCCGCCACCCGGAGAGAGTGTCGCGCGTGTGCGTGATCGGTTCGCCGATTGACGGCAGTTCGCTCAACCGCTTGCTCCGGTTATCCGGTCAGCGACGAGCGGCCTCGTTCTTCTGGCTGTTCGGCGGGCGGGGCCTGCGCCTGTTCCTGCGCGTCTACAGCCACTTCATGGCGCGCGACGGGCGGGCCATGAGCCGCATGATCACCAAAGACGTTTCCAAGATCACCATGGAATCGTTCTTTCAGAGCATCGGCACCCTGCGCAAAACAGACCTGCGCCCCGACCTGCACCGGATAGCCGCTCCGACGCTGGGCATGTACGGTCAGCGCGACATCATCGTCCGGCCCAGCGAGCATCAGACGCTCAAAGCGGGCGTCCCCCATGCTCAGATCGAGTGGTTTCCGGACGCGGGACACTTCATCATGATGGACTCGCCGGAGCGGTTTATCAGCACATTGCGGGCATGGCTGCGGGAGGACTGAGCATCAGCCGGGCAAGACTGGCGGGGTGCCGCGCCCAACGCCTGTTCTCAGACCCAGAGGGAAAGTCACCATGCCGAAGTTACAGCGAGTGCGCCGCTTCGTTATCGAGGAAGATCACCTGATCGCGCCGTTCAATGAACCCGCGCGCGACCTGAGCATCCTCAACAAGCCGCTCAAGCTCCATCACGCCGACGTACTGGACGCTGTGTGTGGGCCAGCCGGAGTCGAGCCGCCGCTGGCTTCAGTCCACGAGCTGGCCCGCCTGGCAGGGCATGACGATAGTTGCCTGGTCTACCGCGACAATCTGTACTTTGATGAGGAATTCTTCAGCGCGTTCTACGAACAAGCGCGGGCCAGCGGCGCTCCCTGCCGCGCCGCGCTGCCAGCGAACGATGCCGCCTGGCGCAAGTACGCCGTGCCCCTGTCGCGCCTGAAACTCGTCTGCGACCCGGCAGGTAACCCGCTCTACTACCCGCTCGATCTATGGTACTTCCCCAATGGCTACGACGAGCCGCACAAGTGGCAGATGGTGCCCATCCCCAGCGACTACAAGGAGATCGGCTACTACAATGTGCCGGACTCGATGGCGAATCTGCGTCCGGGCGGGGCAGACGGCGCAGTGGCCCGCGACCTCGACCTGACGCACCTGCTGACTGAGCGCTCGTGCCTGTCCATTGATAGCTGGGTGCACGTCTACTTCGCCAACATCATCCTGGGCGTTTTCTCGCGCGGCAAGCGCTTCGAGAAGCGCATCAGCGAACACAATTTGCTGGCGCTGCGCATCCTCTTTCGCGCCATCCTCGAACAGAAGCAGGTGCTCACCTGCTCCGAAGTGGTCAAGGTGGGCGAGGGTACGACGATTGACCCGTCGGCGGTTATCCTTGGCCCAACGACGATCGGGCGTAACTGCTCGATCGGGCCGGGGGTGGTGATTGACAACTCGATCATCGGCGACAATGTCAACATCGCCCAGGGCTGTCAGATCATGCTCAGCGTGGTAGGCAGCCATTGTTTTCTGCCCTTCCGCGCGGCGCTGTTCATGTCCACGGTGATGGAATACTCGATCATCGCGCAGAACACCTGCATTCAGATGGGCGTCATCGGGCGCAACAGCTTCGTGGGCGCGGGGACGACCTTCACCGACTTCAACCTGTTGCCCGCCCCGCTGCGCGCACTCAACGCCTACGACGAACTGGAGGATACCGGTCAGCCCGTGCTGGGCAGTTGTGTGGGGCACAACGCACGACTGGGATCGGGGTTGGTGGTGATGCCCGCCCGCGTGATCGAATCCGACGTGGTGCTTTTCGCCTCGCCGGAGCGGCGCGTCATCAATCGCAACGTGAGCTACGAGGAGAGCGATCATCACAAGGTGCGCGCCTCTGTCGCCAAACAACATCGTCGCCGCTATCCGCGCGTGGCCGAATCTGAAGAAGCTTTCCTGGAGCCATGGTGAGCCAATCCAACGCTGTGAACACACCCGACACCTTCGCTTTCATCATCCATCCCATAGACCCCAAGGCCGATGTCGCCCGCAAGTATCCCTTGCTGGGCAAGATATTGACTGAGGGACAGATCAACTTCTTCTCGCGCTTCTTCCCGCCGGTCTACATCTCGGAGATCAGCGGCGTGCGCTCCGTCGCCACTGGTCGGGAGGCGCGCGGGTGGTTTATCGCCTGTCCCTTCACCCCCAAGACCATGCTCAGCCTGCCCGTTGAGACGGTCTACCGCAAGATCGTCGCCTGCGGGCATCTGGCCGAGCGGCTGGGCGCGCGCATCCTGGGGCTGGGCGCGTATACGTCGGTCGTCGGAGATGCCGGCCTGACCATCGCCCAACGGCTGGATATTCCTGTCACCAACGGTGACGCCTATACCGTCTACATGGCCGTCGCCGCTGTGCGCGAGGCGGCGCGCCGCATGGGATTGGAGATGAGCGTCAGCACGGCTGCCGTAGTCGGCGCGACGGGCGTGATCGGTCGGGTGTGTGCGCAGATGCTGGCCCGCGAGGTACCACAACTGATCCTGGTTGGGCGTCGTCCTGAAGCCCTGGCAGAAGTGCAGGCCCTCTGCGCAGATCAGCGAGCACAGGTGCATAGCAGCACAGACCTGAGCGCCATCTACAGCGCCGACCTGATCCTGACCGTCACCAGCGCCACGACAGCGGTGATCGAGCCGGAGCACCTCAAGCCGGGGGCGATCGTGTGCGACGTGGCCCGTCCGCGCGACGTATCCCGGCGCGTGGCGGAGATGCGCGACGACGTGCTGGTCATCGAGGGCGGCATGGTCGAAGTGCCGGGGCCGGTGGACTTCGGCTTCGACTTCGGCTTTCCGCCGGGCAAAGCCTACGCCTGCATGGCCGAAACAATGGCGCTGGCGCTCGAAGGGCGCTACGAAGACTTCAGCGTGGGCAAGCATATCACTCTGGCCCAGGTCGAGGAGATCGCCGCGATCGCCGCGCGGCACGGCTTCCGCCTGAGCGGATTTCGCAGCTTCGAGCGCGCCGTCACCGACGCGCAGATCGCCGCCGTGCGCGAGCGCGCGCAGCGGGCGCAACGCGCTCCGCGCTTCAGACACGGGTCTATGAAAATTGTGTGAAACTTCCTGGCTGACGCCTGTGTGGTGAGCCATTGTGTCCTCCCTGTGGCTGCTCCATCTGCGGTGTCGTGGTATAGTTGTGCTGTCAGAGGCCGGACTCGTTGCCTGCGGCAGGGTTTGTTATGCCTGGGCACAGGGCGCCGCTGATCCTTAGGCGTTGGGCGACCGGCTCAATACCGGACCGGCAATACAGAGCGGACCGCGGGGCCTGTCGTGCGCCACTTGAGACCCCACATCGCGGGGAGGTAGGGTTCGGATGGCTAAGGGTAGAATTCTGGTGGTCGAAGATGACTTCGACATCTCCAACATGCTGCGCATCTACTTCAGCGGCCTGGGATACGACGTGCAGGTTGCGCCGCGCGGCGAAGAAGCGCTCCAGCTCACGCGCAAACAGCTTCCCCAATTGATCGTGCTGGACATCATGTTGCCGGACATAGACGGTTACGAAGTCTGCCGACGGTTACGCTCCACGACCCGTACCAGTCACATCCCCATCATCTTCCTGACGCAGAAAGACGAGCGTAGCGACAAGATCGCCGGTCTGGAACTGGGCGCGGACGACTACATCACCAAGCCTTTCGACATCGAGGAACTCAAGCTGCGCGTCAAGAATCAGATCGACCGGGCAGAGCGCGATCATTACACCGATCCCAACAGTGGCCTGCCCAGCAGCGCCCTGATCGAAGAGAAGCTGCGCGAGATCATGCGCGAGCCGCAGACCTGGGCCTATCTGGACATCAAGCTGCAGCACTTCGACGCCTTCAAGGATGTGTATGGCTTCGTGGCAGGCAACGATGTATTGCGCTTCATGGCCCTGCTGATGGGCGAAGTGGTGGACGAACTGGGCACGCCCAACGACTTCCTGGGGCATACGGGCAGCGACAATTTTGTCCTCATCACCTACTCCGACAAGGCCGAAGCGCTGGTCAAGCGCCTGACCGATCGCTTCGCCGAGGAAGTGCTCACCCACTATTCGTTCATTGACCGCGAGCGCGGTTTCATGATGAAAGACGAGGAGAAGATCCCGCTGATGAGCCTGGCCATTGGCTGGGTGACCAACGCCAAGCGGCAATTCGCCGACATTCGCGAGATCACCGAGCTGGCCGCCGAAAGTCGTCGTCATGGGGGCGCTCTCCAGGCCAGCGAAGTCACCACCGAGTGGTGACGGTCACCTGTCCGTCGCCAGAGATGATGCAAGCGATGGTCAATGGTTGAACTATCTCTGATTGTCATCGGTCTGGTTTTCTTCGCCTGGCTCATGGTGGTCGTGTGGCAGGCACAGCGCGATTGGAGCACCGAACGCGCCGACGAAACACGCCCTTTTGTGCCGCTGCTGCTACCCCGCAGCGAAGATGCGTTGCTGGTCGCCGAAGGGCGCGGACACATCGTCTTCGCCAACGAGCCAGCACGACGCTGGTTCGGCCTGGACGGCGGGACCCCTCACCTGGCTGCCATCACCCGCCTGGTGCGCCCCGTCGAATCGTTCTATGAATTGCTCGCCCAGCCTGGCCATGCTGCGCTGCGCGTGGGCAACCGCCAGGTCGAAGCCATCTCGCAGGCCATCCCCGGCCCGCAGGGGCAGCGCATGATCGTCCTCATGCGCGAACTCGACGCGACGGCGCATCCCCTCTCCTTCGACTTCGATCCAGCCCGCGCATTGGCTGTGGCCGAAGATATCAGCCGGGCGGCTGGCACCAGCCTTGACCTGGCGGGCCTGGTGCGGGCCATCTTCGCCAGCCTGGAGCCGGTAGTCGCTTTCGACACGGCGGAGATCACCCTGGCCGAACCGGACGGGTCGGTGCTGCGCACTGTCGGCGGGGCGCAGCGCACCCCGCTGGGCGACCTGGCCCCCCTGGAATTCCAGGCGAGCGTATACGCGCCCGGTGAGGGCTACACCGGCTGGATGGCGCTCTACCGTCAGCCGTTGCTCATTGACGACATCGAGGCGCGTGCCGATGTGACGCCCAAGGCCATCGCCGCCGGAGTACGCAGCTACATAGGCGTGCCGTTGCTGGCTGGCGAACGGTGCGTGGGGACGCTAGAACTGGGGCACCGTCAGCCGCGCGCCTTCGACCGGCGTGATCTGGCGCTGTTGCAGGCCGTTGCCGGGCAGATTTCCGCGGCCCTGCAGATGGCCCGCTTCGCCAGCGAACAGGCAGAACGCCTGCGTACGCTCGGCGGCGTGCAACAACTGGCCGAGGTAGCGGGTCGCCTGGACGACATCCGCGCCCTGGCCGGGCAGATCTCCAGCCGCATCGCCGGACTGCTGCGGGCCGATGTGTGCGGCGTGCTGCTCTACGACGAAGCAGAGGGCATTCTGCTCGCGCAACCGCCTTTCTATGGCGCGCCGGACGTGCTGATCGCCGGGCACCGCGTCTCTCCCACTGCCCATCCCGACCTGGCTGCAGTATGGCAGGCCGAGACCCCCTGGCTCACCAACGCCCCCGACGACGCCCTGCTGCGCGCGCTGGGCCTGGGCGAACTGATGACCGCCATCGCCATACACAGCCTGGCGCTGGTTCCGCTGCTGACCGGTGGACGGCGTGTGGGTCTGTTGCTGGTTGCCAACGAGCAGCAGAAGGGGCACTTCGACGAAGCCGATCTGCGGCGGCTGACCGTCTTTGCCGGGCAGGCCGCGGTAATCCTTGACAATATGCGGCTGCACGAACAGACCCGGCGGCGGGCGCGTGCCCTGGGCGGCCTGCAACAGATCGCGGGGGCGATGGGCGCGGTGCGCAGCCCCGCCGAACTCTACGGGCAGATCACGGCGCGCATCGCTGCGCTCTTCGAAGCCGAGATGTGCGGCATTCTCCTCTACGACCCTGCCGAACAGGTGCTGGTCAGTCAGCGCCCCTTCTACGGCATGGACGATGAGGAGCACGTGCGCTTCTACCAGATTCCTTCGCCGCCGGGCAGCCCCGTCGCGCAACTGTGGCAGATGCGCGACACCTGGGTATGCAACGACCTGCGCCGCGACCCGGCTGCCCTGGAAACCGCTCTGGGGGCGCTGGCCGTCGAAGTGGGGATGCAGCAGACGATGATCGCCCCGCTGATTGTCGGTGGACGACGGCTCGGCATCATTCAGGTAGCCAACCGGCGCGATGGGCGCGACTTCAGCGACGACGAAGCGCAGTTGCTCTCTATCTTCGCCGGACAGGCGGCCATGCTCATTGACAACGCGCGGCTGGTGGGCGAAATGCAGCGCCGCACCCATCACGCCGAAGGGCTGCGGGCAGTGGCCGAAATTGCCACGCGCGGCACGCCCAGCCTGGAAACGCTGGAAGACGTGCTGGTGGCGGTGGCGAACATCCTGCGTTCGGAAGTGGTGCTGACGGCGCTGGTGGACGAGCGTAGCGGCGCGTTGGTGCTGGACCCACGTCATGTGTGGGGGGGGGCTCTCGATGAGCCGTATCGCATAGATGCCTACACGCCCGACTTTGAGCAGAGCGTGCTGGTATCGCGCCGTTCCCTGCTCAGCAATAACCTGGCCGCCGATGCGCGCGTGTTGTCCCCCTATCGCCCGCTGATCGAGCGTCATAGGCTGCGCGCATGGGTGCAGGTGCCGTTGCTGGTGCAGGACCGCGCCATCGGCGAGCTGATCGTCGCCAACCGTTCCGACGGCGCGCCCTATGACGAAGAAGACGCCGATCTGTTGGCGGCCATCGCCACACAGGTCGCCGCGCTGATCGATCGCCTGCGGCTGCAGGCCACCGGCAGCCAGGACCTGCACCTGCGAGTTCAGGAACTGAGCGCCCTGGGCCGCGTGACCCACGAACTGAGCCGCACGCTGGAACTCGACCGCGTGCTGGAAGTGATCCGCCAGGAAGCGCTGCGCTCCACTGGCGCAACAGCAGTGAGCATCGTCTTGCTGGCCGAGCGCAGCGAGTGGGAAGCCGAGGACGCCCCTCTGATCGAGCAGCGCTTCGGCGAAGAGCACATCTTCAACGAACTGACGCCCGCCGAACGCACCGCTATCGTCAGGGGTGAGCGTCTGCTCATAGACGACTACCAGCAAAGCGACTATGAGCCGCAACCGGCCAGCGCGCGCTCGTCGCTGATCGTGCCCATCTCCTTTGGCAACCAGGTCATCGGTGCCCTGCATCTCTACAGCACACAACCCGCCACCTTCGACCAGCGCGTGATCGAGTTCGCCCAGGCGCTGACCGATCAGGCGACGCTAGCCATCACCAATGCGCGGCGTTACCAGGAACAGATCGAGGCCAACCGCGCTTTGCGCGTGCGCGCCGAACGCATGGGGCGCATCTTCCGCCTGGGCGAAATGTTCCGCCAGGGAGCCAGCCTGCAGGAACTGCTGGAAGAGGTCGCGCACAGCATCCAGGAAACGGTCGGTTTCAATGTGGTGCTGATCAGCGTGGTGGACGAAGAAGCCGGTGTGTTGCGCCGCACCGCTCAGGCCGGGTTGCCGCTCTCGGTTTTCGAGGAACTACGCCAGACGGCGCCCCCACTCGAACAGGCGTATAACCTGATGCAAGATAGCTTCCGCGTCAGCAATAGCTACTTCCTGCCCGCCGAAGGCAGCGAAGAGCTGACCGCCGGACTGCCGACCTACGCGGTGCTGCAAGAGCGCATGGGCAGCGGCCCGCGCGCCTGGCACCCCGACGACCTGTTGCTGGTGCCGCTCACTGGCTCTGGTGGGCGCTTGCTGGGGCTGATCAGCGTGGACGAGCCTCAATCGGGTCGCCGCCCCACTTTCGCCATCGTGGAAGCGCTGGAGATTTTCGCCAGCCAGGCTGCCTTCAGTATCGAGAACTACCGCCTGATCGAGCGCATTCAGCAGGAGGCGGAGGCCACTCGTCGCGAGCGCGACCGCCTGGCCCAACTGCACCGCGTGGCGACCCGCATTCAGGCCGCCAAAGACATCCCCTCTCGCCTGCAGGTGGTGGCCGACGGCATTCGCGAAGCGGGTTGGGGTCATGTGGTCATCACCCTGCGCGACGAACGCCTGGAACCCACCGCATTGATTCAGGCGGGCTATACGTCCGACGAAAACGCGCTCTTGCAGGAGGAGATCATCCCCGGCACGGTGTGGCGGCGTTGGCTCAACGATCTGGCCTTTCACGAGCTGCGCATGGGCGCGGGCTACTACCTGCGCTACGACCATCCCTGGGTGCGCGAGAACGTGCTGAAGGGACAGGTGATCGCCCCGCCCAGTGTGCCCGAAGGGGTCTGGCACCCGCGCGATGTGGTCTACCTGCCGCTGATCGGGCAGGATCAGCAGCGTATCATCGGCATCATCACCATGCGCGATCCCCTGGACGGGCGCGCCCCCACCGAAGCGTCGCTGCAACCGTTCGAACTGTTCGCCGCGCACGCCGCGGCGGCTATTGAGACCGGTCGGCTCTATCAGGAAACGCTGCGCGCCGCCGAGCAGGAACAGCGTCTCAACGAGGTCATGGAGGCGGTGTCGGCCTCTATCCGCCCGGAGCAGATCGTGGCGGCCATTGCGCGCGGCCTGCAACGGCTGGTGCCCTTCACCCGCATGAGCGTGGCGCTCTACGACGATGTGGCCGGTCATTTCGACGTGTATCAGGCCGAAGTCACGGGCATCACCGCGCCGGAAGTGGTGCGCGACGTACCTCTGGAAATCAGCGGCACCGCCACCTGGGAAGTCTACCGCGCTGCCACAGCGCGTTTCTTCCGGCTGGAGCGTCAGGCCGACGCCCGCGAGCAGTTCAGCGACCTGCGCGCCTGGTATGATGCAGGCGAGCGCAGCACGCTGCTGGTGCCGATGATCTCCGGCGTGCAGGCGATCGGTGTGCTGCGCCTGGGCACAGAACTGGAGAATGCTTTTGGTTTTGAGGAAAACCACGAACTGATCCAGCGCCTGGCCAATCTGTCCGCCGTATCGCTGGAGAACGTACAACTCTTCGCGCGCGCTCAGGAACGCGCCGCCGCCCTCGACGCACAGGCCCAACGCATGGCGCTGCTCAACCGCGTGGCGCTGGCGCTGGCGCAAACCCTCGACCTGGAGAACATCTTCGAGATCGCCCTGCGCGAGGCGGCCATCTCCCTGGGCATCACCGACGGCGCAGCCCTGCAGATCGACCCCGAGCGCAACCTGGCGCAGGTAGTCGTCGAATATCCGCGCGGCGACGCCCCGCCGGAACTGATGCTCGACATAGCGCACAACGCTGTGTTACGCCTGATCCAGGACGAACTTATCCCCATCATCGTCGAACAGGTATCCGGCGACCCGCTCTACGAAGCCTTGCGCGCGTGGCTGCGCCGCGAGGATGTCTATCGCTCATTGCTGGTGCCGCTGGTAGCAGGCGGACAGGCGATCGGCGTGCTGTGCCTGAATGCGCTGGCTGCAGAGCGTATCTTCACCGACGAGCAGATCGAGCTAGCGCAGACCATCGCCAGCCAGGCGGCCATCGCCGTGCAGAACGCCGCGCTGTTCGAACAGACAGCGCAGCGCACGCGCGAACTGGAGACGCTCTTCGAGTCCGCCCAGGCGACCGCTGTCACGCTGGACCTGAACGAAGTGGCGCGGCGTGTGACTGTGCAGATGGTGGCCGCGCTCAGTGCAGACGCCTGCACGGTCTTCCTGTGGGACGATGTCAACGATACGCTGGTGGTGCGCGGCGAGGTCAGCGCACGGTCGGCAGGTGTGCTCTCGGAACAGGTGGGCGATGTGTACAGCCTGGCCCCCTACCCGCTGCGCAGCAAAGCGCTGCGCGAACGCACCCTGTTGGTGGTGCGCGCCGACGACCCCGACCTGCCCCCCGGCGAACGCGATCTTATGCTGCGCCATGCGGCGACTTCGCGCGTCCTGATCCCGCTGGTAGTCAACGACGTGGCGATTGGCCTGGTCGAGGTAGAACTACTCGATCCGGAGCGCAGGTTCCTGCCGGGGATGTTGCGGCTGGCCCAGGCGCTGGGCAGTCAGGCGGCCATCTCCATCGAAAACGCCCGTCTGCAGACCGAGACGCGCCGCACCGTCGAGGAACTCTATGTCATCAACGACATTTCCAGCGGCCTGTCGGCGGCCAACTCGCTGGAAGAATTGCTGCAGGTGATTGATACGTTGCTGCCCAGCCTGACCGACGCCGACGTGCTCTATGTGGCGCTCTACGACCCGCTCAGCCAGCAGATCAGCTTCCCCCTGGCCACCAATGTGCTGGACGAAGAACCGCTGAACGAGCCGCCGCGCCCCCTGGGCCGCGATGAGTTCTCCGTAGTCATCGAGCGACGTGCGCCCTTACTGCTGGCCGGGCAAGACCTGTACGACCTGCGCCACAACCTGCAGATAGAGACCATGTTGCCCGAAGCGCGGTGCTTCCTGGGCGTGCCGCTCTTCGCCGCCGACGAGGTGATCGGCGTGCTGGCCGTCCGCAACGATCGCAATCCGCTTGCCTTCTCCTCCAGCGATCAGCGCATCCTCACCACCGTCGGCGCACAGCTTGGCATCGCCATCCAGAGCCTACGCCTGTTCCAGCAGACGCTGCAACTGGCCGAGGAACTGGAACAGCGCGTGCGCGAGCGCACCGCCGAACTGGAGCAGGAACGCCAGCATATTGCCACCCTCTACGGCATCACCACCGAACTGGCCAGCAGCCTGGATATGGACCGTCTGCTCAGCCGGGCGCTCGAACTGGTGGCGCACGCCGTCGGCGCAACACACGGTGCCATCCTGCAGCTTGACCGCGAAGCCGAACGCCTGGTTTTCCGCGCTCGCCACGGCTGGCCAGAGGGTCTTGTATCTGGAAACGGCGCGGAAACGCCATCCCTGACCCTCGACGAAGGGCTGGCTGGCTGGGCGGTGCGCAATCACCGTTCGGTGGTAGTAAACGATGTGCAACAAGACCCGCGCTGGCTGCGGATGAGCGCGGCAGACGATATTCTCCACTCGGCTATGGCAGTGCTCATCGAAACTAGCGAAGACATCCTGGGCGTGGCCATGCTCTATAGCGACCGTCCCGGCGCTTTCACCGAAGATCACCTGCGTCTGGTGACGGCTGCCGCGCACCAGGTGGCCAACGCCATGAACAACGCCGAACTCTACAGCCTCATTCGCGATCAGGCCGAGCGGCTGGGCGCGCTGCTGCGCCAGGAGCAGATCGAGGCCACCAAGAGCGCCGCCATTCTCGACTCGGTGGCCGACGGGGTGCTAGTCGCGAACGAATTCGGCGAGATCATCGTCTTCAATCAGACCGCATCGCGCATCCTGCGGTTGCCAGTGGAAAGTGTGTTGGGCCGCACCATGGCAGACATAGCCGGCCTGTACGGGCCAGGTCGCGCCCGCCTGACCAGCGCCGTCCAACGCTGGATGCGCGATCCTGCCAGCTATGAACCAGGCGAGTTCCTGGAAGAGCGCCTGGAACTGGAAGGCAAGCGCGTGATCAGCGTGCGCGTCTCGCCGGTATATCTGGACCAACAGTTCCTGGGCACAGTCTCCGTCTTCCGCGACATCACCCGCGAAGTAGAAGTAGACCGGCTGAAGAGCGAGTTCGTGGCGACCGTCTCGCATGAGCTGCGCACGCCCATGACCTCGATCAAGGGCTACGCCGACCTGTTGCTGCTGGGCGCGGCAGGCGAGGTGCAGCCGCAGCAGCGCAGTTTCCTGGAGACGATCAAGAACAACGCCGATCGGCTGAGCATTCTGGTCAACGATCTGCTCGACATCTCTCGCATTGACCAGGGCCGTGTCGAACTGCGCTTCGGGCCGGTAGAAGTGGCCGGCGTGATCGAGCAGATAGCCGCGCATTTACGCGGTCGCTCCGAGGACGAGCGGCGCGCCCGGCAGGTGATCGTCCGCCTGCCCGACGACCCGACGCTGACCGTCTGGGGCGACTACGACAAAGTGGCGCAAATTCTGACCAACCTGGCAGACAATGCTTTCAATTACACGCCCGAAGGCGGCACGATCACCCTGTCCGCTGAGCGCGATCCGGCTACCGGACAGGTCATCTTCGCCGTGTCCGATACAGGCATTGGCATTCCACCGGAGATCGCCCCGCGTGTATTCGAGCGCTTCTTCCGGGGCGACGAATTCAATGAACTGGTGATGGACACGCCGGGCACGGGCTTGGGGCTGGCCATCGTGCGCGAACTGGTGCAGTTCCACCGCGGCGAGGTCTGGTTCGATAGCGAGGTGGGCAAAGGGACGACGTTCTATGTGCGGTTGCCAGTGCGCGCGCCGGAGATGGAAACAATGGACACAGCCGCGCGCGCTGAAGGGGAGTGATGAGATAGCCGATGGCTCGCATACTGGTTGCCGAAGATGAGCGGGATATCCGCGACCTGATCGAGTTCACCCTGCGTTTTGGGGGACACGAGGTGATCACCGCCCGCAACGGTGAAGAAGCGGTGCAACTGGCCCCCAAAGAGAAACCCGACCTGATCTTGCTCGACGTACGCATGCCGCGCATGACCGGCTACGAAGCGTGTCGCGCCATCAAGGCCATAGACGGTCTGCAGCATACGCCAGTCGTCTTCCTGTCGGCCAAGGGTCAGCAGAGCGAGATGGAGTCCGGCATGGAAGCAGGAGCCTATGACTACATCCTCAAACCCTTTGCGCCCGATCAACTGAACGCGCGGGTCAACGAAATTCTGGCCCGCTTTGCCAGCCCTGCAACGCCTGCGGAAAAGGCTGCCCCAGCCGAGGCAGAGCATGAGCGCGATCACGATTGAGAACGATCTGATTCACTACGAAGTGCTGGGACGTGGCCGCCCGGTGATCCTGGTGCATGGCTGGCTGGGATCGTGGCGTTACTGGGTGTCAGCGATGGGGCACCTCAGCATGAAATATCGCGTCTACGCCATTGATCTGTGGGGCTTTGGCGATTCCGGGCGCAACACGGCCCGCTATTCCTTCGCCATGCAGGTGCAGCTACTCGAAGAATTCATGGATCGGCTGGGCATTGCCAAGGCGGCGCTGGTGGGGCACGACCTGGGCGCGGCGGTGATCGCCCGTTTTGCCGTCACACACCCCGATCGCGTCCCGCGCCTGCTGGTTGTCAGTCCGCCGCTCTTCGCCACACCCGAAGACAGCTCTCCGACGACTTCCCTAGCCCCCGCCGCTGCAGAAGCAGCCACCAAAGCAGGCCCGGAAGCTCAGGCGAGTGGCGCAGCAAACGGTCCCGCTGACGCTACACAGACGACAGACGACAAAGCAGACACCACCCCGTCACCCTCGACAACGCCGGATGCCGCCACTCCGTCCGGCGCGCCCGCCGACCCACCTGTCGCAGCCGACCCAACTACGCCGACTGCCGCCGCCCCCGAAGTTGCCCTGGAACAGAAGGCCCGCGCCATCGGCGAGGCGCGCCTGGCAGCGGCGACCGGCAAACCGCTGCTGAATACGCCCTCTGCCGCTGGCGGTGAACCGGAGGCCGCCCGGCCAGACAGCGCAGCCAACGCGGCGCGCCCTAACCCGCTCAAACAGTACCTGTCCAGCTTCGACCGGCTGGAATTGCTCAAGCAGCACGTAGAGGCCGGACCAGATCAGGACAAACTGCGCATCGAGGTAGAAAAGGCCGATCCCGCCGCCTTCACCGCCAGCCTGGATGCCTTCGCGGAAGTGGACACGCTGCGCGACCTGCGAGCGCTGCCCATGCCCGCCGTGCTGGTCTATGGCGAAAAAGACACGTTCGCGCCCGTGCCCGCGGAACCCATGCTCAAATCTCTGACCAATGGGCGCACCACCTTCGGCGTGATCTCCCTTTCTGGCACGCGGCACTTCCCGATGCTGGAAGATAGCGCGGCCTTCTCGCGCCTGGTGCTGGCCTTTCTCGAAGCGCCCGACGTGACCCGCATCGAACTCAAGGATCAGTGGGTGCGCCGCGTCCGCTGACCCTCACTCGCCTTTCTGCGCCAGCCAGGGCGCATCCCTGCTGCTGTCAGGCTGCTCCGTCGGGCACGAAGCCTATTGCCTCCAGCGCTGCCGGAATCTCAGGGTTGGACATAAACAGCCGCCAGGGAAGCCCCGTACGGTAATTCTCGATCATGACCACCATGGGAGCCTGGTTCAGCCCCATGAAGATGCTCGACACGTAGTTTTCCGTCGGGTTGAAGGCATCGCGGAATCCGTAGATGCCCCACAACTGCCGCCTCCTGTCATAGTAGAAGTGCTTGAGGGCGGCCATTGATTCTTCCGGCGTGTAGGGAAAGGCGCTCAAAGCCGCCGTAGGGGTGATCGTGCCGTTGTCGTTTTTGGGCGTTGGGTCGTGGGCCAGATAGCCAGTGTGATCGTCGCTGGCTGTCAGCCCCCAGCACTGCGGCCCATACCCTTCATAGCCGCCGGGGTTGGCCACACAGTAACGATAGTTGATCAGCGTCTGCAGCCGGTTGTTCTCGAAATAATTGGCATAACGGTCGCGTTTGCCACGCGGGTCAAAGCCCAGGAAGGAGTAGTGGGTGAAGAAAAGCGGCCCGCCTGGCCCCACGCCCACTGGCAACCGCAGGCCGAAGTACTCGGTGCCGTTGACGTAGCGATCGCCCTGCGTGGTCTTGCCCCAGTTCTGGCGATAGCGTTGGGCGCGGCGCGACTGCGAGGCCCAACCTGTATGGTACAGCGCGGCGGGCACCGGATGAGTAGGCGAGGCAATGGCCAGTAGATAGGCGATCAGCGTCTCGTTCCAGCCGATCAGCGGGTGATTGATGCGCCAGCCAAATGTCGGTGACCAGTGCCAGTAGAGGTAGTCGGGGTCTGCGGGGTTACGATACCAGTCCCACTCGACTGTCTCCCATAGCCGTGTGATGATTTCGCGCAGGGAGCGCTCTGCGGGAGTGTCGCGGTCGAAGTACTGCCGGGCAGTGAGTAACCCCTGGATCATGAAAGCCGTTTCGACCAGGTCGCCGCCGTTGTCGTACCGACCAAACACGGGGACGACCTGACCAGTTCGCCCATCCAGGAAGTGCGGCCATGCGCCGTGAAAGCGATCGGCTTTTTGCAGGAAGGTCAGAATCCTGTGAAGGCGTTCGATGGCCGCCTGGCGACTCACGAAACCCCGTTCCGCAGCAACTACCAGCGCCATCACACCAAATCCCGAAGCGCCCAGCGCCACCAGGTGCTCATCCCCTGGCACGCACTCGAGGGCCATGCCTGCGTCGGGATGGGCGTGTTCCCAGTAGTAGCGGAACGACGCTTCCTGCACCATCGTCAGTAAGTCGTCGTCGTCCAGGGAGCGCAGCGCCGTCTCGACCGTCTCCGATGTGGGCGATTCCTGATAAGCGTGATTGACCGTCGTCACGCGGTAGGCAATCTTCTGCGCTGGTCGGTCAACGAAGTCGGCGAAACGGTTGAAAGGGGGCGACTGAATGCCCACCGGCTCGAATGCGCCGCCGTCGAGCGCACGGTAGATGACACAGTACTCGACTTCTGGATCGGTGATGGTCTCCCATTGCAAATCTACATGCCGGGCATAAGGGCAGGCGGTCAGGCGCGCTGGCGGGGTCACGGCCCTGCCTTCGGACAGGTCGCGCAGCCGGACTTCGTCCAGGTACAGCGTGTGCCACTGCCCGTCGTCCACCACCTGGGTGAAAATGACCTTGCGCAGCAGGCCGAAGTCGAATTGTTCTGTATCGGTGCAGAACACGCTGAGCGGAATCTGCACCCATGTCCATTGTCCGGTGGGCAGATCGCTGATGAACTCCGGCCAGCGCAACAGACGCGACAACGTAGAATGCCCATCGGCCAGTTGCAGCGCCAGGCCAGGCAGGCACTCTACGTCTATCGGCTGTGCGGGATAACACCAGAACGTCAGGGTATTGCCTTGCAGGCGCAGAGGACGGCCCCGCCACCGCTCGACGTGAAGCTCAGCCCGCCAGTCACCGCCGGGGCGCGAGCACCACGTCAGTTCGAGAGCATTGGGCGGGCTGACGAAATGCGCCTCGGTGACCGGTAATCTGTGCCGCGCCGCCTTGACCTCACTGGGAGGCACGCTCCAACACCGGCTGTGATAGTGACTCTGCGCGGTCAGGCTGTTGTCGAAGATCAGGTGACTGTAGTAAGCGTCGAGGGAGAGAGCCATCCTTCATCTTCCTTCAGTGAGCGGTTGCGCTGGCGATCATCTGGCGGTAAAAGCTGGCGCTCCGCTTGGGGATGCGGTCGCGCGTCACCGGGTCTACATACACGATCCCGAAGCGCTTTTCGTACCCATGCGTCCACTCGAAGTTGTCCAGCAGACTCCAGACGAAGTAGCCCTGCACAAGCACTCCCTGAGCCAGCGCCTTTTCTACCGCGCTCAGGTGCGCCTGCAAGTAGGCGATGCGCTGCGGGTCTTCCACCACGCCGTTGTGCGGCGGCGGGTCGTCAAAGGCTGCCCCATTCTCGGTGATGTAGATCGCTGTGGGGGCGTAATCGTCCTTCAGGCGCACCAGCAAGTCGGTCAGGCCCTGCGGGAAAATCTCCCAGCCCATCGCCGTGACGGGGGCGTGCGGCTGCGGGACATGCCGCAACTGTAAGGGAAGCTCGCCTTCGTCGAAGGCAACCACGTTGCGCGAGTAGTAGTTGACGCCCAGGAAATCGAGCGGCACGGCGGCGGCTTGCACTGCGGTCAGGTCAAGCGCTGGCAACCATGGCTGGAGCAGCGTCACCATATCGTCCGGGTAAGCCCCTTTGAAGAGCGGCTCCAGAAACCAGCGGTTGAGGAAACCATCCTGCCGACGGGCGGCCAGTTCATCCTGCGCAGCAGCCGTAGCGGGGTACACCGGACTCAGGTTCAGGGCGATGCCCACCTGGGCGCGGGGAGCATTGCGCCGCAAGATAGCTACTGCCACCCCGTGAGCCAGCAACAAATGGTGCGCGGCCTGACAGGCGGCGGTCAGGTCGGCCAAGCCGGGCGGGTGGCTCGCGAAGAAATGTCCCACGAAGGCCACAATCCACGGTTCGTTGTGCGTCATCCAGCCGTGCACCCGATCCCCTAACCGGCGCGAGATCGCGTCCGCATATTCGGCGAACCATTCCACGCTGGCCGGGTTGAGCCATCCGCCGCGATCCTGCAGCGCCTGCGGCAAGTCCCAGTGATACAGCGTGGCAAAGGGCTTGATGCCAGCCTGAAGCAGTTCGTCTACCAGCCGGTCATAGAAAGACAGACCAGCAGCGTTGAGGCGGCCCGTCCCCTCCGGCAGGATGCGCGGCCAGGCGATGGAAAAGCGGTAGGCGTGCAGGCCAAGATTGCGCATCAGGGCGATATCTTCGCGGTAGCGATGATAATGATCGCAGGCGATGTCCCCCGTCTCGCCGTTGGCGATCCTGGGGGGTAGAGTATGGCAGAAGCGATCCCATACGCTCTCACCGCGCCCGTCTTCTCGCGCGGCCCCTTCGATCTGGTAGCTGGACGTGGCCGCACCCCATAGAAATGTACTTGCAAAAGGCATTTGGGCGTCTCCTGGTCAACGATAGGGGCGCATGGTCAGGCCACGCGCCCCGGCAAACCTTCATGTATGGTGACAGCAGGTCTATGACCCGGCCTTGACGGCGGCCAGGTAGGCAGGCGTCACCGCATAGTCGCTTTCCTTCTCCACAAAGCCCATCTTCGCCAGGGCATTCTGGATGTGTGGGCTGCTCATGAATAGCTTCCACACCAACCCATCCTGGTAGTTGGTGATCATGAGCAGGATATCGCCCTGGTCAATGCCGATGTGTTCGGTGGAATACCACTCCTCTTCGGCATTGATCGCGCTGACGAAGCCGTATTCGCGCCACACTTTTGTACCATATTTGCTCAGCATGGCCCGCATGGCCTCGAACGAGGCTTCCGGCGTGAAAGGCAGGCAGGCGATCGAAGCGTAGGGCGCGATGGTGCCGTCGTGTGTGCCACCCGCTCCATAGGCTTTGTAGCCGCGCGGGCCGTCCGACGCGCTGATGCCCCACACGCCGTCCTGATAGGTGGCGAACACATCGGCGTTGTCAATGGCAAACTGCCGGTTGCGCTCGCAGGCACGGACGGCGTTGTTGAAGTAATTGGCGTAGGCGTCTTCGCGGTCGCGCAAGTCCAGGTATGCCAGCGGGTATTGGTAGACGAACAGGGGTTCGCCAGGCAGGTAGATATATTCGCCCGACACGTTGACGGGACGCTTCCAGGCATCCCAGGTCTCGGCGGGCACAGGGTGGGTCGGCGAGCCAATCGCCAGGGCGTAGAGCAGCAGGCTTTCGTCGAAGTGATCCCAGAAGGCGGAGAGGAAGCCGATATCCGGTTTCCAGCCCATCGAGATCATCGTGCCGTTGGCCATCATCCACTGCCAGTCAATCTGTTCGTAAAGCTGTTCGGCCAGCGCCTCGACTTCTGTGCCCTGGAAGTACTGACCAGCCGTCAGCGCCCCGGCGATGAACAGCGCTGTATCAATGGATGATAGTTCGCTACTCCACACGCGCTCGCCGGTCTGCATGTCCACGAAGTGATAGAAGAAACCGTGTTCGCCCTGCACACCCCCTTCGGCGAAGGTCTTCAGCGTGATTAGCGCCCGCTCGTAGCCCTGATCATAGGTGATCCAGCCACGATCCACGCCGATGGGGATGGCCGCCAGGCCGAAACCGACCGCCGCAATGCTCGACGGCGAATCGGGCGTGCTGCGGTCTTTGATCAGCCCATTGGCGGGGTTGGCTTCGCGCCAGAAGTAGTCGAAGGTCTCGTGTGCCACAGCATCCAGCAGGCCGACCTCATCGAGCGAGAGCAGCAGATCAACTTCGCGCTGATAGACCCCTTCCAGGGTGTATTCTCCAGCAACCGCCGGCTGCTCGACGCCAGTCAGGTAGGCGTTGCCCAGGTAGAACGGCTCGGTGAGCGGTATCTTGCCGCCTGCCTCTTCATAGAAGAACGACAGGTAAAGGATGTAGCTCCCGCCTTCCTGGGGATCGCGCATGGGTTGCAGCGGCTCGTAGACAATGCGGTTCCAGCCTGTTTGCAATTGAGTCGCGCCGCCAAACACCCCGCCGACCCAGGCCCATTCAGTGGTCACATCGCCCATGCCCATGAAGAAGCGGTTGGCGTTCAGCGCATTCTCCGGCGGCAGGTAGACTTCCAGTTCTACCCTGGTGTACGTGCGCCAGTCTTGCAGGTCGGCGGCGCTGATGGGGAAAGCCAGTTTGGTTTCCTCGGATGTACCCCCCGGCGTGACCCGCAGAGCAGGGGTACCGGCGGGCGAAAGCACCTCCTCGCTGAGGGCGAAAGTCGAGCCGGTGTTGTCGTCGCTCAGCGTGCCGATGTCCTTGCCTTCCCAGGCCGCCCAGGCGATCTCGGCGGGGGGCGGGGTCGCTTCTTCCTCAGCCGCAGGTACGGCCAGGAAGATGCTGCCCAGGTAGAACGGCTCGGTCAAGGGGGTCTTGTTGCCCTTGTCGTCGGCGTTCATGAAGGCCAGGTACACGAAATAGGCCCCATTGGTGTTGATCTGCTGCATCTGCGGGTCGAGCAAGAACACGGCGCGCGTCCAACCGGAGTCGCCCTGGAATTCGCCCCAGGTACCGCCGGCCCAGGCCCATTCGCCCGTGATGTCGCCCATGCCCATGAAGACTCGGTTGGGGTTGAGGGCGTTTTCCGGAGGCAGATACACTTCCAGTTCGACCTGCCCATAGGTGATCCAATCGCTCAGGTTAGCGCCGCTCACAGGAAACGCCAGCTTGGTTTCCTCGGCGGTGCCACTGGGGATAATTTGCAGGGACGGGCTGCCCGCCGGAGTCAGGATGTCGGAGCTTTGGGCGAAGTCGGTGCCTGTGTTGTCGTCACCCAACATGCCGGGGTTCTTCTGCTCCCATGCTTTCCAGACCACAGGGCCTGTCTCGGCTGGCGCAGCCGGAACCTCTGCGCCAACCAGAATGGCGCTGCCCAGATAGAACGGCTCGGTGAGGGGTGTTTTCCCTCCCGCATCTTCGTAGAAGAACGACAGGTACAGGTTGATCGTGTTGGCGGCAGGCTTAGGCTCGCGCATGGCGGCGTCGGGGGTGAAGACGACGCGGTTCCAGCCCGGCTGCGCCTGCGTGTCGCTGAAGACCCCGCCAATCCAGGCGAACTCGCCGGTTACGTCGGCCATGCCCATGAAGAAGCGGTTGGCGTTCAGCGCATTGCCTTCTGGCAGATACACCTCCAGCACCAGTTGACGGTAGGCCGCCCAGTCGGACAGGTTCGCGCCGGTGACGGGGAAGGCCAGTTTGGTTTCCGGAGACGAGCCACCAGGCGTCACCTGGAGGGTGGGGTTTCCAGCGGGCGACAACACGTCCTGACTGAGAGCGAAGGTCGAGCCGGTGTTGTCGTCGCCCAACGTGCTGATATCTTTGTTCTCCCAGGCAGCCCAGATCAGTTCACCTTCTTGGGCACCCGCGCCACCAACGGCGACGGAGAGAGCAACCAGCATTCCTGCCACGACAAAAAGGAATCTCTTGGCCATTGTGCCTCCTCAGCGAAACAAAAACGTGCGCTTTCGATTCGATATGGGCCGCTGTGAACAACGGCGCGCATGGACGGGGTTTTCCTCAGTATAAATCTGGATACCTCTTTTTGTCAAAGCGCTTTTACCGCCCTGCGGCCCCTTTTTGTCGCTGGTTGGATGGTCAGGAGAGGGCTTGCATTGCCTGAAAAAAGGGTGATATAATGAAAGCGCTTTAAGGGACTGATGCCACTAGCGATGGGTTGCAGATGCCTGTCACCATTTTCGACGTCGCCAAACGCGCTGGAGTCTCCATTGGTACCGTCTCGCGGGTGATCAATAACCGCGATCGGGTCAGCCCTGAAACGCGCGAGCGCGTCTTACAGGCTATCCGCGAACTGGACTACCAGGCCAACCCCTTTGCTCGCAACCTGGCCAACCAGCAAACGGACACTCTGGGCCTGGTCATTCCCCAGGTCAACGATCCCTTCTTCTTTCAGATTGTGCGGGGCGTCGAGGATGCCGCCGCTGCTGTCGGCTACAACCTGCTGATCGCCAGTCAGCCGCGCCATACCAGCGAACACCGCTACCTGCAACTGTTCCGGCGTCGCAATGTGGATGGCATGGTGCTGGTAGCGATTGATGTGTACGAGCACGAGGTACAGCAGGTGGTCAAGCGGGGGGTGCCCATCGTGCTTGTGCAGCTCGAAATAGGGCGCAACATCCCCACCTTTCTGGCGGACAACTACGGCGGCGCGCGCGCCCTGGTCGAGCATCTGATGGAACACGGCTACCGGCGCGTAGCTTACATCACTGGCACCGACTTCACGCCGGATAACCGGGAACGGCTGCGGGCGCTGCGCGATGTGCTGGCCGAAAACCATCTGTCGCTGCCCGACGAATATGTGGTGAAGGGAGACTACCTGGTTGGCAGTGGGGCGCGGGCTATGCGTCAGTTGCTCAGCCTGCCCGAATTGCCAGAGGCAGTCTTTGCAGCAAACGATCAGATGGCCATCGAGGCGATCATGGTTGCCCAGGAACAGGGCCTCCGCGTCCCGGAAGATATCGCCGTGGTTGGTTTCGACGACATCCCCATGGCCAGCTCCATTGCGCCCGCCCTGACGACGGTGCATCAACCCATCTACGAGTTGGGTTGGCACGCGGCGCAGACGGCGCTGGAGATGATCAAGTCTGCCAAAGAGGAGCGCCCTCTCACGGTTCCCCGTCTCAGCCTGTTACCGACTTCGTTGATCGTTCGGCGTTCGTGTGGTTGCACCGGCTAGTCTGGCACGCTTTCACGCGAACGTTTTTTGTGCGTCGCTTGTAAAAGCGCTTTTACAAGCCAGGGGAGGAGGAGCTGCATAGGTCAGACGTATCCGCACCTTCAAATCGTTTAGATATAAGCATAGAAAGGAGCCCCCTCATGTTCCGTCGTTACTCGTTAGTGAACCTGCTTGTGGTGCTGGCTGTGGTGAGCGCGCTTCTGGCCGTTCAACCGACGTCCGCTCAGGAGCAGCCCATGGCCGACAAGATTCGCGTTTCGGTAGTGGCCGGTGCTATGCAGGACACCATGACCCGCCTGGTTGAAAAATACCAGCAGGCCAACCCCGGCGTGACGGTGACCCTGGAACTGGAGCCGGAAGGCGGTGCCTTCCAGGCGCTCATCGCTGCGGGCAATCAGCCCGACCTGATCATCACCTCGTTCGGGCCGATGCTGGGCACGCTGGCCGAGCAAAAAGCGGCTGTAGTGCTGGACGATCTGCCCGGCGCGGCTGAACTGTTCGAGCGCCTGGTCCCGGCCACGTTGCAGAAGCTCTACGGCCACTACTACTATGTTCCGATCGGGATTGACATCACCCTGATGATCTACAACAAGGCCCTCTTCGAAGAAGCTGGTCTCGATCCGAACGATCCGCCGACTACCTGGGATGAGTTCCTGGCCGCCATCGCTGCCATAGACGCCCTGCCTCCGCGCGAGAACGGCGATGAAGTCTATGGGACGGTCTTCTGGAACGAAGCGCTACAGTGGGGCGGCTGGTACTGGAACATGCTGCAACCGATCTATCTCAACGCCAACCAGGGCCGCTGCCAACTGCTCAACAACCTGGCGACGGACATCATCTTCGACCGTGAAGAGTGCGAACTGGACAAGTTCTTCGAGTTCGTCAAAGCAGCCCAGCAATACGCGCCACCGACCATGGAGAAGAACTTCTTCGGTCGCAACATCGGCACCTGGCTGCAGTATGGCTATTCGTGGGAACCCAACCTGCAATCGGCGGCGGGGCAGCCGATGGTGATCGGTGAGGACGTGGGCGTTGCGCCGGTGCCTGTGCCAGAGGAAGGCGATACCAGCTTCACCACCCTGGGCGGGCGCGCCATGATGATCCTCAAGACCACGCCGGAGCGCGAAGCCCGTGCCTGGCATTTCCTGCAATTCCTGATGGAAGACGAAAACAACTATCAGTTCATCACCGAGTTGGGTTACCTGCCTGCGCTTCTGTCGCTACAGAACGATCCCTACTTCCAGGAGCCAGCCCGCCAACCCTTCGTGCAACTGCTCGAGCACGGTTACGTGCCGGAGCAGTTCGCCACGGCTGAACGCGCGGCCTCAGCCCTGCAAGGGGTTTACTTCCAGGTCGTAGTCGAAGGGTCTATCCCGCTGGAAGATGCGGTCGCCGCTGCGGCCAAGGCAGCGCGCGAGGCCATCCAGCAGGCCCAGTAGTTGATTGGTAGTGAGGCGGTGGTGCGCCCCCGACGCGCGCCACCGCCGCACTTTGCACATCAGCTCATTTCTGCAACAAGGGAAGAAACAATGCAATTGCCCGCTTCTGTACACTCACCACCGCCGACATCTTCGCGCCTGCTGCACCGTGTGCGGCAGTACTGGTGGGGATATGTGTTCGTATCGCCCTGGATTCTGCTCTACCTTGTCTTTGGGCTTTACCCTCTTGTGCTATCTTTCTTTCTGACATTCTTCAATTACTCGTTTGTCACCCCAGGTGACCGTACTTTCGTCGGCCTTGGCAACTGGATTCGCGGCATAGAAGACCCTCTTTTCTGGAAGAGCCTGTACAACATCATCCTCAACCAGGCCGTGTTCATTCTGCTCAAGAATGGGCTGGGCTTGCTGCTGGCAGCCCTGCTCTTCCGCGTGACCATCGGTGCGCGTATCTTCCGCACCATTTACTTTCTGCCGGTCATCACCTCCACTGTGGTGCTGATGACTGTCGGCGACAACCTGGCCGGTCCGGGCGGGGCGGTGCAGTTGTGGCTCATGGACATCGGCGTGCTGTCCAAGCCGGTTTTTTGGAAAGCCTACGATACCCTGCCGATGATCATCATCGCCATCATCAACACCTGGAAGTGGTTTGGGATCAGCACGGTCATCTTGCTGGCGGGGATGTATGGCATAGACCCGCGTCTGTTCGAAGCCGCTGCCGTTGACGGAGCGAGCGGGCTACAGATATTCCGCAACATCACCATCCCCATGCTGCGCCCCCAACTGTTCTTCCTGCTGGTGGTGGATGTCATCAATGGGCTACAGATGTTCGGCGAGATTCTCAGCATTGGCTTCAATGTCTACGGGGGCATCAAGAATCAGGCGTTGACCCCGGTACTCTATCTGTATGCGCAGGCGTTCGATCAGGCCAATGTGGGCTACGCTTCTACCCTGGGGTTGATGCTGGCAGTGATCATTGCCGTGCTCACGTTCCTGCAGTTCAAGTTCGTCCCGTCACGGCTCGACTGAGGAGGAGATCATGCAAACCCACAAGCGTATCTCCCTCTCGCTGCTCCTCACCTACGCGATCCTGATCGCTGGGGCCATTGTAGTCGTCTATCCCTTTGCCTATATGGTGGCCAATTCCCTCAAGACCGGGCGCGAAATCATGCATGCCCCCAGAGCGCTGCTGCCAGAGGAGCCGACGCTCAGGGGATACAAAGGCGTCTTTGAAGAGCTGAATGTGTTGCTTCTGTTCAGGAACACCCTGATCGTGGCCGTTGCCGTGACGCTCGAAAACGTCCTGCTGAGTGCGCTGGCCGGTTACGCCTTTGCCAAAATCCCCTTCCCGGGGCGCGACAAAATCTTCGGTTTCATGCTGCTGACGATGATGATCCCCGGCGTGTTGTTCCTCATCCCGACCTACGTGCTGATGTACAACATTGGCTGGGTGGGCCGGTTCGAGGCGTTGATCATTCCGGGGGCGGTCTCTGTGTTCAACATCTTTCTGGTGCGGCAGTTCATCACCGGCATTCCAGACGAGCTGATCGAAGCGGCGCGCATTGACGGGGCGCGCGAAACCACCATCTTCCGGCGTATCATCCTGCCCCTGGTACGCCCGGCGCTGGGCACCGTTGCCATTCTCACCTTCATGGGTAGCTGGAACGACTTCATGGGGCCGCTGCTCTATCTGAACCGGCCCGATCGCTGGACGCTGCAACTGGGCTTGCTACAATTTCGGGGCACTGTTCCCGGCGAAAATGCCGAGCAAATCTGGGCGTTGACCACGTTGATCACCCTGCCTATTCTGCTCATGTACTTCTTCATTCAAGAGCAGTTCGTCAAAGCGTTTGCCAATGTGTCTTTGAGCAAATAACCATGGCTGACGATGCACTTCAACTCGAACAACAGGCCGCGCCGCCCGCGCCAGGGCATTCGCGCGCGCTGATTCTGGGGCTGGGGGCCGTGGCCATCTTCATGGTCTCCTACCTGTTGGCCTGGGGCGACGCCTATCGTCTGTCGGCGGCCTACCTCAAAGACGCCGACACCAGTTTCCAGGACGGGCGCTATCTGGATGCGCTGATGGGCTATCAAGAGTTCAGTCAGGCGCGGGGGCGCTACGTCCAACGCGGCGGCTACATCCAGGTAGAGCGTATCTGGGCCAATCGCTATGCCTGGCCGAGGCCCGATGCAGTGCAGCGAGCAAAAGAGCGCATCCAAGAGATTCTTGAGCAACGGCTGACGATCGCCGAGGCGGAGCAGTTTGTGCAGGAAAACATCGGACGCAAAAATCCCTATATGGGGATCATCTATCTTCGTTTGGGCGAATTGTATGAAGCGGAGGGTCGTCTGAGGGATGCCGAGGATATCTATACCTCGATCCCCTCCCTGTTCCCCTCCGACGAAGCGCTCATTGAGCGCGCCAGAGTGAATCTGGAGAAGCTCCAGCAGCGCGATACCGGGCATCTCTTGACCTCTTGAAGGGCAACGCTGGTATGGCTCAGTTGCAGACTCAATACGGTTATTTCAGCGACGATGGCACAGAATATGTGATCACTCGCCCCGACACGCCCATGCCCTGGATCAATGTGCTTTCCAACGGGGACTACGGGCTGGTGATCTCGCAGGCGGGCAGCGGTTATAGCTGGCGTACTCATGCCAGCCTGAACCGTATCACACGCTGGGAGCAAGACCTGATCCGCGATGAGTGGGGCAAATATCTGTACCTGCGCGATCAGGATTCTGCCGAATACTGGTCGCCGACCTGGCAACCGTGCGGCACAGCGCTCGACGAATATCGCGTGCGACACGGCATGGGCTATTCGGTGATCGAAGCGCGGCGAGGCTCGGTGCGCAGTTCTGTCACCTGGTTCGTGCCGCTGCACGATCCCTGCGAAATCTGGCTGCTGCGCCTGGAAAACCTGAGCGACCAACCCCGCCGCCTGCAGGTCTTCACCTACCTGGAATGGCTGCTGGGCGCGGCTCCGGACTGGCACCGCGAGTTTCACCGCACCTTCATCGAAACGCAGTACAACGCCGAACATGGGGCGTTGCTGGCAACCAAGGTGCTGTGGGAACTGCCCGTGCAGAGCAAGACGCACTGGAATCGCTCGTGGCCCTATGTGGCCTTTCTCAGCGCGTCGGAGCAACCCTCTGGCTTCGACGCGGACAAGCGCGATTTTCTGGGGCGCAACGGCAATCTGCGGCAGCCGCAGACGGTTGTCAGCGGGCGCTGTGGCAACCGTGACGGTCGCTGGGGGGACGCCATCGGCAGCCTGTGCCTGGAGATAGCGCTCGCGCCGGGTGAAGTGCGCGAGATCGCCTTCACACTTGGCGCAGCCGACACGTTGGAGCAGGCGTTGGCGTTGGTGCAGCGTTACAGAGAGAGCGGGGTTGCGCACGCAGCGCTTGAGGAGGTGCGCGCATACTGGCGGGCAATCGTCGAGTCGCTGCAGGTCGAAACGCCAGACCCGGCTCTCAATCTGCTGGCCAACGGCTGGCTGGCCTATCAGGCCATCGCCGGGCGGCTCTATGGGCGCACCGCCTACTACCAGACTGGCGGCGCGTATGGCTTCCGCGATCAGCTTCAGGATAGTCTGGTCTGGCTACTGTTGGGTCAGCCCGAAAAGACTCTGGAACAGATCAGGTTGCACGCTGCCCATCAGTACCAGGACGGCGTTGTGCTGCATTGGTGGCACCCCCTGGCCGAGACGGGGATGCGTTCGGATTACAGCGACGACTTGCTCTGGTTGCCGTTCGTCACCCTGCACTATCTGTATGAGACGGGCGACTTCGCCTGCCTGGAACAGGAAGTCCCCTTCTACGACGGCGGGAGCGCTTCGCTGAGGGAACATTGCCTGCGCGCCTTCGAAATGGCGCTGTGCCGCCGCAGCTCGCGCGGCCTGCCGCTCATCCTGAAGGGCGACTGGAACGATGGATTGAATGCTGTGGGTGCGGAAGGCCGGGGCGAGAGCGTCTGGATGGCGCATTTCCTGCACTACCTGCTGTGTGCCTGGGCCGCTCTGCCTGGCGAGGATGAAGACACCACCGCCCGCTTCCGCCGCGAGGCAGAAGCTCTGCGCGAGGCAGCGCATCGGCACGCCTGGGATGGAGCCTGGTACTGGCGTGCTTCCACCGATGCGGGGAAGCTGGTTGGTTCGCAATACTCGCACGAAGGACGAATTTTCCTCAACGCGCAGACCTGGGCAGTGCTGAGCGGCATTGCCGACGATCAGCGCGCCCGTCAGGCAATGACCTCCGCCCGCGAACGCCTGTATACCCCCTATGGCCCGTTGCTATTGGCTCCGGCCTACACACAGCCCGATGCGGAGATCGGCTACCTGACGCGCTACGCCCCTGGCACGCGCGAGAACGGGGGCGTGTACTGTCACGCGGCCTGCTGGGCCGTGCTGGCCGAGCGTCGGCTGAACGGTGTCCAGGCTGCCTATGATCTCTGGCGCAGTTTCTGCCCGCCCGTGCGCAGCGCAGACCCCGACCACTACGCGGGCGAGCCTTACGTCATGCCCGGCAACGTGGCTGGCCCGCAAGCTGCCGTCCCTGGGCAGGCTGGTTGGACCTGGTATACCGGTTCGGCAGCATGGTACCTGCGGGCGCTGGTCGAAGGAGTGCTGGGCATCGAAACGCGACTGGAAGGTCTGCGGGTGCACGCGGCCTTGCCAGACGGCTGGGAACAATACCGCATTCAGCGCAGGTTTCGCGGCAGCTTGTACGACATCACTGTGCGGCGGGCAGCCCCTGGCGAACAGCCAGGCTGCCGGGTAGACGGCCAACTCTGGGCGGGCGAGTATTTGCCGCTGCCCACAGGCGACACTGTGCACGTGATAATTAGCGTCTGACGAACGCTGCGCAGCAGCCCGGCGCGGATTGCTGGTCGTTGCCGTGCGCATTGCCGCCGGCGGGTGCTTGGGTGCATGCAAAGGCTGTCAGCGACCTTGCCGCGCCCGGTGACCCTCATCCCCCAGCCCCTGGGCGAAAGACGGTAAGTCCCCTCGCCCCGCGACAGTCGCGAGGGCGAGGGGCAGCAGACTGCTGCAAATTGCCTGTCACATTTTGCACGCGCCCGCCCGCTTGTTCAAATTGCCGCCCCTGCACTACAATGTTCCGCGTGGATCGCGTGTGCGAGACGCCTATCGTCGTGCTCACCAGCAGGAGGCGCAGCGTGACCGCGTGGACGATCTTCCGCCAAGTGCATCGGTATCGCGAAATCGGCTGGCTGCTGGTGCTGGCCGTCCTGTTCCTGAGCGCCTGCAGGCAGGGCGACGACACCGCGCCCATCCCCACCCTGGCCCGTCTGGAAGACCTGGCCACCGCGCGGGCCACGCTCACCGCGCCGCCGGAGCCTACTCTGGCCGCCCCCTCGCCCACCATTGCCGTGGCCCAGGCGCACAGCCCCACCCCTTCCACCACGCCATCGCTCACTGCGACGGCCTCACCGTCTCCCACCCCAACCGTCACCCCGTCTCCGACGATCCTGAGCGCTGCCGCGCTGGAGGCGACGGGCATCGCGCTGACCAACACGGCCATCGCGGGTATTCTGCCGTTCACGCAGACGGCGGTAGCGGTGTACGCCCTCACGCAGACGGCGCAGGCGCAGATCACCCCTTCGCCCACGCCTCCGCCGTCGCCCGCCGAGCCATACCAGGTTGTCTTCTATAGCGATCGCAACGGCAACGACGACCTCTACCTGATGACGCTCAACGGCGTCGAGCGCCGCCTGACTGGGTCGCTAGCCAACGAGCGCGAGCCATCGTGCTCACCGGATGCGCGTTCCGTCGTCTTCGCCTCCGACGCCACGGGCAGTTACCAGATTTACCTGTTGCCGCTCGATCAGACGCAGCCCATTCAGCTTACCAATTCGGAGGGCATCAACTTTGCGCCCATCTTCAGCCCCGATGGCACACAGATCGCCTTCGTCTCCACGCGCAACAATGGCGTGCCCACCATCTGGCTGATGAACGCAGACGGCAGCAATCAGCGCCAGGTGACGACTGCATTGGGGCGCGACACCTCGCCATCATGGGGGCCTGACGGACGGCAGTTACTGTTCTCCAGCGAGCAATTTGGCCCGTGGAACGTCTTCCTGACCGTGCTGGAAGAAGACGTTGAGGGGGAATTTCCGGTGATGCCCCCCGAATTCAGCGCAGAAAATCAGCTCTGGCCAGTTTTCGACCCCACTGGCGAGCGTATCGCCTACACGGTGTGGCCCGACCTGAACGATCCGCAGACCGCCGACATCTGGTTGCTGGACTTCGAGTTGCCCGAACCGCGCGCCATCCGCGCCAGTGGCGTGGCCGACATCGCCTGGGCCTGGGGCGACGATACCCATCTGCTGGCCTCGGTCGGCGGGCCGGGCGACGTGCAACTGGCGCTGGTAGACATCAACACCGGCGAGGCTGTCCGGCTGACCAACAAGGGGCGCTTCAACGGGGGAGCGCGGCTGTGCACTGTTCCACCGGAGCGCCTGGCTCCGGAGCCGACCCTCGCCCCCACATCAACCGCCACAGCCACGCCGACGATCACCCCGTCGTCCACGCCCAGCCCCACCCCCACGCCCGACATTGTGCCCGCTGCGTTGCGCAGGGCAGCGGGGATGAAGCACATTGTACAGCCCGGCGATACGCTCATGCGCATCGGCTATCGCTACGGGGTCAACTGGACGATGCTGGCCTCGCTCAACAATCTGCCCAACCCAGACATCCTCAGCGTCGGGCAGACGCTCACCGTGCCGGTCACGCGCATCGGTCATTCGCTGCGCGGCGGCTATCAGCACCCCGACTCCGATCAATTGCCGCGCCTGCGCGTGCGCAAGGAGATCGTGGTCGAACTGGATCAGCAGGTCGTCAAAGCCTATGAGGACGGTCGGCTGGTGCGCGTGGTCACTGTGTCCACCGGCCTGCCCAATACCCCGACCGTGCAGGGCGAATTCAGCATCTACCGCAAGCTGCCCGCGCAAACCATGCGCGGCCCCGATTATTACCTGCCGGATGTGCCCTGGGTGATGTACTTCTACCAGGGCTACGGCCTGCACGGCACCTACTGGCACAACAACTTCGGCCAGCCCATGAGTCACGGCTGTGTGAACCTGCCCACCGACGAGGCCAAATGGTTCTACCACTGGGCGGAGGTCGGCACGCCGGTGCTGGTGCGCCGCTGATTTCGGCGCGAACCGGCGTCGCCGCTGGCAGTGCGGTGCAACGTCCCCGACTATCAGCCGCTACCGGTGAGAGACAGCGCAAACCATCAGGGGGTAGGGCCGTGGCCCATGCCGTGACCAACCCGCACCGCCTGTGTTACTATTACCGACATACCAAGGAGGCACAGACTATGGGTATTCTGCAAGGAAAAACTGCTTTAGTCTTTGGCGTAGCCAACAAACGTTCCATCGCCTGGGGCATCGTCGAAGCCTTCCTGCGCGAAGGGGCGACAGTGGGCATCAGCTACGCGGGAGAAGTGCTTGAAAAGCGCGTCTTCCCGCTGGCTCAGGAAGCCGGCATTGACTTCGTCGAGCAGTGCGACGTGACATCCGACGAGCAGATCGCCGCCACCTTCGCCAAAGCCAAAGAGCGCTTCGGCACCATTGACGTGCTGGTGCACTCCATCGCCTATGCTCCCGGCGAAGACCTGGGCGGGCGCTTCCGCGATGTCAGCCGCGAAGGGTTCAAGCTGGCGCTCGACATCTCAGCGTACAGCCTGATCCCCCTGGCCCGTCATGCCGCCGAGATGATGCCCAACGGTGGCAGCATCATGGCGCTGTCCTACTATGCGGCGGAGAAAGTTGTCCCTCGCTACAATGTGATGGCCATCGCCAAGGCCGCCCTGGAGACCATTGTGCGCTATCTGGCCGTTGATCTCGGCCCGCAGGGAGTGCGCGTGAATGCGCTCAGCCCTGGCCCGATCAAAACACTGGCCGCGGCGGGGGTGCCGGGTTTCCGCACCATGCTCAAGTACAGCGAGAAGATCACCCCGCTGCGCTCGCAGATCACGCAGGAAGACGTGGGCAACGTGGCGGCTTTCCTGGCCAGCGACTGGGGACAACAGATCACTGGCGAGACCATCTACATTGACGGGGGCTATCACGTCCTGGGTCTCACCGTCACCGAAGAGGACTTCGAGGACTGAGCTAACCGTCAACAGCGCCTCTATCCCGCAAAACAAAGGGGGCGCACGCTCTGCGTCCCCTTTGTTTAGCCTGTGCAATGCACATGCCCATCTACCCTCTGCGCCCGTCGTGCTGACGAGCGCCCGACATAGCCGCAACCGGCCCGCTGCCCCCGCGTTTATGCGCCGGGCGCGTCAGCGGTTCAACGCGCGCTCCCATGTACACGAATTCGGTTTCTTTGGCCTTCATCCCCCGCGGGCCGCCACCCACTTCTTTCTTGCCATCCTTGAACCTGACTTTCTCCACCAGTGTGATGCTCATCCCGGCGTTGGGCAGCAGCCACAAAGTGTGGTATTCGTCCCAGATCGAGTTGCGGTAGAACTTGAGCACGGCATCGCGATCCAGCGCGCGAATTTCCTTGCGCACATCGCTCAGCTTCATGGCGCTCAGACGCCGCGCCAGTTGTTCGCGTGCAACCTCGTCCATCAGAAGTCCCCTCCGCTGACAGAGAGCAGAATTCGAACCCATGCCGGGCATCATTGTAGCATAGAAGACGCCGCGGGTGCATGGCCTTACCCGCAGGCATAGGGTACAATGAGCGCGGTAGCGTTACCCTGGCGGCCTCCATGGACATTCACCCATTCACCATCTCTCAACTGACCGGTTACATCCGCGACCTGTTCGACCAGGACGAACTGTTGCAGGATGTCTGGGTGCAGGGAGAAATCAGCAATTTCACGCGGGCATCTTCCGGGCACCTGTACTTCACCCTGAAGGACGAACACAGCGAGTTGCGCTGTGTGATGTGGCGGCATACGGCAGCCTGGCTGAGCTTCGAGCCGCAGCACGGGGACGCGGTGTTGGCACACGGCGCGGTGACCGTCTATGAGCCGCGCGGGCAATATCAGTTGATCTGCGACGCGCTGCAGGTCGCCGGGGCAGGCGATCTCAACCGGCAATTCGAGTTGCTGAAAGCGCGCCTGGAAGCCGAAGGGCTATTCGACCCCGCCCGCAAGCGCCCCCTGCCCGCCTTTCCGCACCGCATCGGCATCGTCACCTCCCCCACGACGGCGGCCTTCCAGGACGTGCAGAACGTCTTGCGGAGGCGCTACCCGCTGGCCGAGCTGATCCTCAGCCCGACGCTGGTACAGGGCAAAGAAGCTCCTCCGCAGATCGTGGCTGCTCTGCAACGGCTCAATCAGCGCGACGACATAGACGTGATTCTGCTGGTGCGCGGCGGCGGCAGCCTGGAAGACCTGTGGTGCTTCAACGACGAGACGGTGGTACGGGCCGTGGCCGCTTCGCGCATCCCAGTGGTGACAGGCGTGGGGCACGAGATTGACTTCACCCTGGTAGATTTCGCCGCCGACCGCCGCGCGCCAACGCCCTCGGCGGCTGCTGAACTGATCACACCGGACGTGCTGGCGTTGCGGTCCGCTACGCGCGATCTGGCCGCCCGCCTCGACCGCCTGCTGACCGCCCACCTGCAGGAGCAACGCGCTGCCGTGCGCGGTCAGATGCGCCTGCTGGAACGGATGTCCCCGCTGGTGCGTATCCGCAACGATCGTCAGCGCGTAGATGATTTGTTGGCGCGGGCAGCGTTGCGCATCCAGCACAGCCTGCATCGCCGCCGCGACCGCCTGACGGCGCAGACACGCGCCCTGGAGAACGCCAACCCGCAAACCCTGTTGCGACGAGGCTATGCCCTGCTCACGCGCACCGACGATGGCGTCCGCGTGACCAGCGCGCACCAGGCCCCGGAGAACACATCGCTGGAAATTGCCCTGCACGATGGCCGTTTGACCGCTACGGTTCGCCGTCGTCAGTTTGGGGCCTGAGCGCGCCCCTGGAACGAGCGAAGTCATGGACGAAGCACAGACACTGATCGCCGGGCGATACCGGCTGGATGCACAGATCGGGCGCGGCGGCATGGGCGATGTCTTCAAGGCGACCGATCTGCACACGGGCGAGACGGTCGCCATCAAGCGGCTGCATCAGGCCGTCGTGCGGGAGAATCCCGACGTGCTCGATCGTTTTCTGCGCGAGGGCGACGCCTTGCGGCAGCTCAATCATCCCAATATCGTCACCATCCGCGATATGGTCGTCGAAGCGGACCAGCACTATCTGGTGATGGAATATGTGGGGGGCGGCTCACTGCGCGACCTGATTGATGCCCAGGGCCGTTTGCCGCTCGAAGGCGTGCTCAATCTGGCGCTCGATCTGGCCGACGCGCTCACCCGCGCGCACCGGCTGCAGATCATTCACCGCGACATCAAGCCGGACAACGTGCTGCTGGCCAGCGACGGCACGCCCCGCCTGACCGACTTCGGCGTGGCGCACCTGAGCGATCGCACCCGCCTGACGCAAACCGGCTCGGTCATCGGCACCTATGCCTACCTCAGCCCCGAAGCGTGCAACGGCCAGGAACTGGACGAGCGCGCCGATATCTGGTCGTTCGGAGTGATGCTCTTTGAGATGCTCACCGGGCGCGTGCCGTTCCAGGAGAGCAGCACCGCCGCCATCCTGACGGCGATCCTCACCAAGCCCGCGCCCGATCTCGACCGGCTGCGCCCCGGCCTGCCGCGCCCGCTGGTAGACCTGATCGACCGGATGCTGGAAAAGGATCGCGAGCGTCGTATCTCCAGTGTGCGTCTGGTAGGGGCCGAACTGGAAGCGCTGATCCGTGGCTTGGACACCCCTCTGCGCAGCCTGTTGTTGCACGCGCAAAACCTAGAAACAGGGGGATCGCGCTTTGTCACTCCATCCGACGACCAGGCCGGTTCGGAGGCGTCCGCCTCGCAACAAGGCGACGCTGCGCAGACGCACGGCCTGTCGGTCTACGCCAGCCCTACCCCCGCCCTCGCCATCCCCGCCGTCACCCCGCCGACGGGCGAGTACGTGGCCGCGCCGAGCAAACTGAAATGGATCGCGCTGATGGTGATGGCGGTCGTGTTGGGCTGCTCGGCGGTGTTGGTTGCGGCTATCCTCAGCGGCGGGGCACGCTCCCGCGACACCGAACGCCCCACGCTGGTCGCCCAGAATGAGGTGACGCAGGGAGAGCGCACCGGCCCAACGGCCTGGCCGGAACTGGCCCCTGCGGAGCCAGGCAAATACCTGGTCATTGTGGCGCAGTTCGAGGCGCTGTCGGGCATCGGGCAGATGGTGACCGGCCACCAAACCGACGTCACGCGCTTCATCGTTGATAACCTGGAAAAGACGCTGCAAGACTCCGTGCCCTTCACCAATATCGCGGTGCGGCGCTATCCGCTGCAGGTGACCTCTGCTCAACAGGCTCAGGCCGTTGCGACCCATTATGGGGCCACGCTCATCGTCTGGGGCAACTATACTCCCGGCCTGATCGAAGCCAACGTGCAGATCGGCGTGCTCACCGCTTTTCCCTACAATCGCTTCACCCGCGACGTGCTGGAACGCACCGCCAACATCTGGCTGCACATGACCGATGCGCGCACCGAATCGCTGGCCCCCTATGTGCTGGCGGCCCTCAATGTGCTGCTGATCGCCGACGGCAACGCTTTCGAGACAATGCGCACGGGCGCGCTCCAGGAAGCCATCTCCGTGCAACCAGCGCAGATCGTTGGCACAGGTGTATCGGCCCTGGTACATCGTTATCTGCTCAGCGACACACCGACAGACGGTAATGCAGCGCTGGACGAAGCCCTGGCGCTGGATGCTGGCAACCCTCTGCTCTACGCCTATGCCAGCATTCTCAAGCAAAGGCAGGGGCAGTATGATCAGGCCCGCAACGACGCGCTCGCCGCTCAGCGGCTCGGCCCGCCCGATTGGGCCATGCCGTCGCTGCTGCTGGCGCACGCCACGCGCGACGAGACTGTCTTTCAGTTTTTCGACCAGGCCATCGCGCTGCGCCCGGATGACTGGTTTCCCCGCTTCTACCGTGGCTCGCTGTTCTATCTCTACGGCGCGTCCCAACCTGACGCCCGCGCTCAGGCTCGCGCCGACCTCGACGCGGCGGTGTTCCTGCAGCCCGGCGCGAATTTCCCCTACGTCTTCCGTGTGCTGCTGGCGTTGCACGAAGGCCGCCTGGACGACGCCTTCCGCGATATCGAGACGATCCTGACGGAATTCCCCGATCCCGGTTTCATGGAACGACTGATTCGGGCTACTTTCGGCGAGCAACTGGCCGATCCGTATGCCATTCTGCTGTCGGCGGTCGCCAATCAGATGTTGGGTCGTCACGACCGCGCCATCGCCGACACGGCGGCGGGCCTGGATGTCCTGCCCAACCTGGCCGATTTCTACCTGGTGCAGGGAGTGTCCTACTGCGCCCTGGGACAGTATGCGGCGGCAGAAACGGCTCTGTCGCGCGGGCTGATGCGCGATCCGGACTTCTGGCTGCTCTATCTCCTGCGAGCCGACGCACGATTGCAACAGGGAGACGAAGCGGGGGCCGCCGCTGACCTGCGCGCCCTGAACAACGGCCCGCTGGCCGAGACTTATAGGCCGCTTGCCTCCTCTATCCGCGCCGGTGAGGTGGGCTGTGCCACCTTGCTGACGCCCCAGAAGCCAACAGGGGAGCGAGAATCATGAGTGAGCAAGACCTGAGCCATCTGACCTTTGAAGAAGCCTACGCGCAGCTAGAGGCAATTGTCGCGCGGCTGGAGTCCGGCGAATTGACGCTGGACGAATCGGTGATGCTCTATGAGCAGGGGCAGGCGCTGGCCCGCCATTGCAGCGACCTGCTGGACAAGGCCGAGCTGCGCGTCCGGCAGATCACCGACGACGGGACGCTCGCGCCGCTGGAGTAGGCTGAACGGGCCATTTTCGGATTCGCGAAAATGGCCATTGACAGCGCCGGGGGATGGTTGTATACTTTACCTTCGTAGTGAAGAGGTTGTTCGTAACTCGGCAGGTGAGACCGTGCGCAACTGAATCGACTGCGCACGGTTTTTCGTTTGACCCGCAGCAAACTCCTCTCTCTACAACCAGTATCTATCACCCTAACGAGGGAAGGAGTCCCCCAACATGTCTCAGCGAGTTACCGGTACGGTCAAGTGGTTCAACGCCCAGAAGGGCTACGGCTTCATCGCGCGCGAGAACGGCCCCGATGTCTTCGTGCATCATTCGGGCATCGTCGGCACAGGCTATCGTGAACTGCACGAGGGCGAGCGCGTGGAATTCACCGTCACCCAGGGCCCCAAGGGCCTGCAGGCCAGCGACGTGGTTCGCCAGGACCGCTAACCGTTACCCTGTCGCCTAGAGCACACACGCGCCCCGCGCCACCAGCACGGGGCGCGTTGTTTTTCCTACCGCCGCACGCGCTGCCAGATAGTGCGCGGGAACGCCCGCGCTTCTTCGACGCGCAGCGCCCACGCCCCCGCCCAGAACGTCACCGCGCCGAGCGCTGTGCCGCCCAGGGCATGTCCCAGCGCCGGGCCACCAGGCCACGCCGCCAGCAATCCCCACACGGCCAGCGCCATCCCCCCCGCCGCGACCAGCGTCCGCGCTGCGCTGCTCAACACGCGCCGATCGTCCAGCGGCCCCACTCGCCGCCGCAATATGGCCCACAGCGCCGCGCTTTCTATGGCGGTGGAGATGGACATTGCCAGCGCCAGCCCGCCGATTGGCCCACGCTCGAATTCGGTGCTGTCCGGATAGCCCAGGGCACGGATCAGCGCCAGCGCCAGGGCGATGTTGAGCAGCATGGTCACCGTGCCCACCTTGACCGGTGTCCAGGTGTCGTGCAGCGCATAGAACGCCCGCACCAGGATTTCGAGGGCACTGTGTGCGGCCAGTCCCACACTGAACAACGCCAGCGCCCAGGCGGTGCCCGCCGTATCGCGCGCCGTCCATTCGCCGCGCTCGAAGAGTAGCGCGATCACCGGCTCGCTGAGCACGGCCAGCCCGATCCCCGCCGGAATGGACAGGAACACAACGCCGCGCAGCGCGCCGGACAGCGTGCGCCGGAAATGCTCGGTGTCGTGCTGTGCGCTGAGCGTGGATAGCGTGGGGAAGACCGCCGTGCCGACACTACGCCCGACCACACCCAGCACAGTCATCATCAGCACAAAGGCATTCGTCAGCGCGGTCACGCTGCCTTCGACCATGCCGGAAGCCAGCGCCGTGTTCACCCAGAAGTTGACCTGCACCACGCCCAGGCCCAGCACGCGCGGCCCCATCAGCACCAGCACTTCGCGCACACCGGGGATGTGCAGACCGACCGTCGGGCGGAAGCGAAAGCGCAAACGCCACACGATCGGCAGTTGGATTCCCAGGTGCAGCAATGCACCGAGCACCGCACCCCATGCCAGCCCATGGATATTCCCCCTACGGGCCAGCACCAACGCCCCGAAGATCAGGCCGATGTTGTAGAGGCTCGGTGCCAACGCCGGTGCCAGAAAATGCTGATGCGCATTGAGCATACCCATCATCAACCCGCTGACGCCGAAGATGAGCACGGTGGGCAGCATGATGCGCGTCAATTCAACGCTGAGCGCCTGAGTGGCAGGCGAGGCATCGGGCAGCAACACGTGCTGCACAATGGGCCGGGCCAGCACAAAAGCCACGACCACCAGCGCAGTCGCTGCAACCGCCAGCAGGCCGATCACGCCGTTGGCCAGACGCTGCGCCCCGTCGGAGTCGCCTGTAGCCAGGAAGCGTGTAAAGACGGGGATGAACGCCGAACCGAGCGCACCACCGGCGACCAGCACGAACAGCGTCTCCGGCACGCGCTGCGCAGCCATGAAAGCATCGAGCGTGGCCCCCGCGCCGAACGTTGCGTTGATCGCTGCCTGGCGCACTACGCCCAGCACGGCGCTGGCGACGAAGGCCAGCATGACCACAGACGCAGCGCGGGCGATCTGTCGGCCAGTCAGGGCGCGGGCAGAGGTAGGGGATGAGGAGGGCATGAGCGCATCCGCTTTCTGGGGTAGAGGTACTCAACGAGGCCCAAGTATAGCAAAGCCGCACCGCCTGAGGGAAAATCAGACCCGACCCAAGAAAGCACCAGATTGGGCAAATCTCATCAACTGCCAGAAAAGAAACGGGCGGAGAAATTCCCCGCCCGGCTCACCAGCACGACAATCTGGCTAGTCTGCCCCGGCCATCCCCGTCGCGATGGCGTAGGTCGTCGCGGCGACCAGCTCCGCTGTCATCTCCACCTTCTCCGGCACGACGTTTTCGTACACGTCGCCTGGGGTATGCATCACGTCGCCCTCGGCGGTCTCCTGGCCCCACCAGGGGTCTTCCGCCCCGAACCATTGCCACGCTTCGAAATAGGCCACCGGCACACCCGCCAGCACGAAAGCATAGTGATCGCTCCAGTCGCCGGTGAAACCGCCCCAGGTCTCGTCGGGCGTGGTGCCAAAGGGCAACCCCAGTTCCTCGGCCAGGTCGAGCGCCGTATCGCGCACCCACACCGGCCCGCCCTCGATCGTCGGCGCGGCCCCCTCTTCCTCCGGCCAGGTGATGACCGCCCCCGCATACACGTTGAGCGTCGTCCCCACGCCGACTGAGTCCACGTTGAGCATGGCGATCACGTTCTCCACTTCGTCGCCCAGGCTCTCGACATACACATCAGCGCCGGACGGATTGCCGCCTTCCTCAGCGCCGAAGGCGATGAAGACCAGCGTGTGCGGCGTGTCGAAATCGGCCAACGCCTGCGCCGCCGCCAGCAAGACCGCCACACCCGACGCATTGTCGCCCGCGCCGGTGCCGTCCGTCACCGAGTCCATGTGCGCGCCCACGATCACCATGCCCTCATCGCCGGGGCGCACGCCGATCACATTGCGCGAGGCCACCGGTTCACTGACCGCCCCTTCTTCGTCGGCACCGGGCGGTGTGGTCTCAAATTCCTGCACCGTGACCTCATAGCCCCAGTCGGACAGCGCCGCGGCCACATAGTCGGCGGCGCGCGCTTCGGCCTCGCTGCCCATAGGTCGCGCCCCAATAGCCACAGACAGAGCGCGCACGTGCGCCATCACGTCTTCGGTGTCAATGAGCGCCACGAAATCGGGCAATCCCTGTGCTACTGAGGTCTGCCACGGCAAAGCCAGGCTGCACGCCAGCGCCAAGACCAGGATCAGATTACGTTTCATCACTCTGTCTCCTCAAGTTGCCTCTATACCTGTGTTTGATTATACGCGCAGCCTGGCGAAGATCGCCCCATCAATCTGACCGAAAACGCGCTCAATGGACACGGGCGATGCGCTGTGCGAAACGCTCGTCCTCGGCCAGGGTGCGGCGTAGCCCTTCGCTCAGGAAGACGCGCGGCGACCAGCCCAACAACTCGCGGGCCAGGGTCAGGTCAGCGCACATGCGCGAAACGCCGCTGTCTTCCGAGGGCACGCGCAGTACATGCGCTTCCAGGCCAGTGATCGCCTCGATCTGCCGCACCAAGTCGTTGACACTCGTCTCCGTCCCGCTGCCCACATTGATCACGCGCCGATCCACGTTTGGCGCGGTCGCCGCAGCGATCAACGCCTCCACCACATCGTCTACGTAGACGAAATCGCGCGTTTGCTCGCCGGAGCCGTGCACCACCAGCGATCCACGCCCCAACACCTGGCGCAGGAAGTGCGGGATAACCGGCGGATGCGTAACCGGCAACTGCTGCCCAGGGCCATAGGCGTTGAAGATGCGCAGACAGACGGTCTCCACACCCCATAGCCGCCCAATGGTACTGATGTAGTGCTCGGCGGCCAGCTTGCTAACCGCATAAGGAGAAGTGGGGTCGGGCGGCAGGTCTTCGCGCAGAGGTTGCACCGGCTGATTGCCATAGATCGCCCCTGAGGAGGCAAACACCAGCCGCCGCACGCCCACATCGCGCATGGCTTCCAGCACGCTCACCGTGCCGCCCACGTTGACCGCGTTGTATTCGCGCGGATAGCGCACGCTCTCCGGCACACTCACCCGCGCGGCCAGATGATAGACGCACTCGACGCCTTGCAACAGCGTCCACAGCCGGGGTTGATCGTTGACATCGCCACGCATGAAGCTGGCAGCTTGCGGCAGACGGGCCGGATCGCCCGCGCTCAGATCGTCGAGCACGCGCACGCTATGGCCGCGCTCGATCAGTCGCCGCACCAGAGCACTACCGAGAAACCCTGCCCCACCCGTAACCAGAACTTGCATGTCTTCCTCCACCGATTTTCTACCCACCGCTTGCCTGATGATCCCATCATGCCAGGCTCTTCTATTATAGCCGGTCGTCACAGGGTACACTTGACGCTGGGTGTATTCGCGTTTTGGGGCAAAAGTCCTGAACCGCGGAGGCGCAGAGGTCACAGAGAAAGGCATAGAGTCTTTCTCATTGGCTTTCCTCTGCGCCCTGGGCGTCTCGGTGATGAATTCTGCCCCCGAATCCGAATGCGCTCCTTGACGCTTGCATGTCTTGTAGCGCGGCTGGCAGGAAACCCCATGGACTCATCGCGCCCTATCACCGCACGACACTTCCCCACACGCCCCTTTGGACGGCGCACCGTTGCCCTGCTGATCATCACTGCCGCGCTGATCGGCGGCGTCTGGCTGGCGCTCACGCCGTCCAGTCTGCTGGGCAAGGCCGACGCCATCGGCTACGCCGTGTGTCACCGCATCGCCGAGCGCTCCTTCCACACCCATAACCGGCCCCTGCCCCTCTGCGCGCGCTGCACGGGCGTTTATCTGGGCGTGTGGGCGGGATTAATCTTCTTCGCCACCCGTGGACGGCTGAAAGCTGCCCGTCTACCGCGCCCGGCATTGCTGGCGACAATGCTGCTGCTGGCACTGAGTTACGCCCTGGACGGCCTGAACAGCTTCCTGAGCACGTTTGAGCGCTACACGCCGCCCTACCCGCCGCACAACACCCTGCGCCTGCTGACGGGGGCGATCTTCGGCGTCACCCTGATCACCCTTGTCTGGCCCGTCGTCAACAGCCTGCTGTGGCGCGTCCCCTCTGGCCCCGCCCCCCTGCGCTCGTGGCGCGAACTGGGGGCGCTCTACGGGCTGGCACTCGGTACAGCGGCGCTGGCCCTGCCCGACATTCCGGCGCTGCGGGCAGCACTGGGAGTCGTCAGCGCGGGCGGTGTGCTGTTCATGTTCACGTTGGTGGGCGGCGTGTTTTTTGTGGGGATCGCCCGCCGCGAAAACTCGTTCACTCGCTGGGCCGACCTGCGCGTCCCCATCCTGGCGGGTTTGGTGATCGCCCTACTGATCATCGGCGGCATAGACACCTTGCGCTATGCCCTCACCGGCACCTGGGACGGCTTCACCCTACCCTGACTCCACTGGCTCGTGAGACGGAATGGCGTCGAAAGGGGGACGGCGGGCCGCTACCATCTCCTGCAATTCGCGTAGGGCTTGCTGCGCCTGCGCGCGCGTCGTCTCGTCGAGCGAGAGGGCGGCGAACTCGTCTTCGTCCAGCACGGTGATCGTCCCGTCAGGCGCGATGAACACATCGAGCGCCAGGTCGTCGGCGTAGATAGCGGCTTCTTCCAGGCGGGCCGGGCGAGTGATGTTGCAATACCAGCCGGTCAGGCGATCATCGTCTACATCGTGCATTTCGAAGATGTTGTACCAGCGATCGCTGAAGAACCACTCGACGAAGCGGTCGCCGCGTCGGAAGGTGTGATAGGCCGTGTGCAGGTCGTGCGGGCGGTTGAAACGCGCCTCCAGTCGCACCCAGGTCGCGCCCCGCTCCAGCACCCGCCCTGTGTAGCGCCATACCTCACACCCGCGGTAATCGTTCTTGATTACGGTAATCGTCACTCAGCCCCCTCCAACGGCAAACCTATATCCGCGCCCAGCGCCTGGAACTCCGCACACGCCGGCGTAGGGAACTCGGCCACGTTCAGGTCGAAATACATCCCGCCCAACAGCCGACTGATCCCCCCCGTGCCCACCTCCAGCACTTCCAGCCGAAAGCGCTGTTTGCCCGCGGCCTGTGGAATCACGCGGAAACGCACCGGCCCGCTCACCCCCTGGGGCTGCAAATCCAGCAGATGGCTCTCCGGTGATACATTGCACCCGTCGGCCTGCAGGCGCAACATCAACAGCCAGGGGCCAGGCAACGGCGGTTGACCCTGGTCGGGCGGATCGAACCCTACCTGCAATGAAGACGGCGTGTCCAGCGAGAGTTCGCACGGCGTGAAGGCGGAAAGTCGCCGCACGTGAACGCGCTCCGGGCGCTGCGTCTGCGCTGGCGGCTCGCTGAGCGCCTGCTCAGTCTCCACCAACCCCCGCGCCGCCTCCCGACCGGCGGGAGTCAGCATATAATAGCCGGGTTGCGTCATGGTGGCGTAGCGCCGCGTGACCAGCGGCCGTATCCCCTTGCCAATACCAATATTCGAGAGACCGGTGACCCACATGATGTCTGCGATAGAGACTTCTTCGTTGCCCCGCGTGGCCAGGTAACGCAGTACCGTCACCGCCTGAGGCGGTAGCCGTTCCAGATCGGACGAAATCGTCACGACTTCACCCCCTTGTCGCAGATGCATTCCTTTCCAGTTTAGCGCAGCGCTGCCTGCGACTTCAAAGGGACTGCGGTCATATTCGGCTGACTTCGGGTCAGGCTGGGGCGAATAGTAGCCGGAAGCGCTCGCAGACCAGCGGCATGTCTTGCGCTGGCTCGCGCCCGATCCGCGCGCACTCGCGCGAGAAGAAACGCCAATGTACTTCACGCCAATAGGCCAGCGAGCGATCGCCCTCCCCTTCGTCGTAGGCGAACTGCGCATCTACCTGATTGTACGGGCAAACGCTCACTTCGGTGATTTCAATCACGCACAGGGGACGGCCTTCCCAGTCGGTGACGATGGTCAGGTCGCCGGGCTGCGGCAACGGTTCGCCCTCCGCCTCATAGCTCCACAGCAGGCCACAGGTCGCCGTCTTAATGCCCCGCCGCACCAGATCGCCTAGCTCGTTGGCACATGGTTCGTTATCGCAAAAGTAGTCTGCCGGGGGCGGCTCCAGGGGCAAATGAGCGGCAGGCAGGGCGGCCCGGCAGGTCTCCCAGAAGGATTGCAACCCGGTGGAATCGGTCATTTTGTCTCTCCAGACGGCGCATGGCCGTTTGCCGCTTCGAGCGCGGCCAGCAACTCGGCCTCGTGACGGCGCAGGTCTTCGGAGAGCAACGAGATCGCCTGGCGCGGACGCGGCAGGTCTACGCGCAGTTCTTTGACGATGCGCCCCGGTCGCCCGCTGAAAACCAGCACACGGTCGGCCAGGTAAACCGCTTCCTCCACATCGTGCGTGATGAAGAGGATCGTCTTGCGGAAGCGTTCCCACACGCCCAGCAACCAGCGTTGCAGTTCGCGGCGGGTCAAGGCATCCAGCGCGCCGAATGGCTCGTCGAGCAACAACACTTCGCGATCGGTGAGGAAAGTCCGCAACAGCGCGGCCCGCTGCCGCATCCCGCCGGAGAGCGTCTCCGGAAAGGCGTTCTCGAACCCTTCCAGGCCGAAGAGCGGCAGCAATTCGCGGGCGCGACGGCGGGCTTCGCGCCGCGAACGCCCGTCCAGTTCCGGGCCGAGGATGACGTTGTTGAGCACAGTGCGCCAGGGCAACAACAGGTCGCGCTGCGGCATGTAGCCTACCCGCCCGGCACGCCGCCGGACGACACCGCATTCCAGCACGATCTCGCCCTCGTCCGGTTCGGTCAGGCCGGTGATGATGTTGAACAACGTGCTCTTGCCGCTGCCGCTCGGCCCAATGATAGTGATGAACTCGCCTGGATAAGCGGCAAAACTGACGCGGTCGAGCGCGTGCACGATCTGCCCGCCATCGCGAAAGGTCTTGCTCACGCCCCGCACTTCCAGACAGGGCACACGAGGTTCAGGGGTCATGATGGTTGGGCTGGCAGGGGCGGCAGAAACCGGAATCTCATCGCCGCCTCCCAGACCAGCGCTCCTCTCTGTCTCACTCAACACGGCCCGGCAAGAACTCATTGGTGAAGGCCACTTCCGCGTCAATGCCTTCGGCCAGGATGCCATGCTTCACCAGAAAATCGCTGAAACCCTGCCACACTTCAACCCGCTGTTCGCCCCAGCGCGGCGCGTCGGCCATATACTGCGGCGCGAGCCATTCCGCGCTGGCACGCACCAGGTCGGCGTCAATTTCCGGCACGGCAGCGATCAGCATCTCCGCTGCTTCCGCCGGATTGGTGATGGCATAGGCGAAGCCGCGCGCCGTCGCCTGGACGAAGGCCGCCACCACATCCGGCTGCTCTTCGATCATGGCCTTGCTGGTGATCAGGATCGGCGTGTAGTAGTCCGGAATGCAATCCAGGTAATCCATCAGCATCACCGTGTCCAGGTCGAGGCCGCGTAGCTCGCCCTCGACGCCCGTCCAGCCGTAATACATCCAGGCGAAGTCAATGCGGTCGCGCTCCATCAGTTCAAAGGCGTCGGCGTAGCCCACATCCACGTACTCAAATGTATCTGGCTCCGCCCCGTCGCAGATCATCAGGGTATTGATGATCGCTTTCTCCAGGTCGGGTTGCCCAAAGCCGCCATAGCGCAGGCCGGTGAAGTCGGCGGGACGGCTGATCGGGTCTTGCTCGTGCAGCGTGACAAAGCCCGACGTGTTGTGCTGAATGATAGCCGCCACCGAGACCAGCGGCGCGCCGTCGGCCAGCGCGTAGGTGAAGAATTCCTGGTAGCTGACGCCAAACTGCGCCGCCCCGCTCTGGATCACCGCCTCTACCAGCAGATCGGTCGGCTCCTGGATGGTCACGTCCAGGTTGGCTTCGTCGTAGTAACCGAGTGCCTGCGCCACATAGAAACCGGTGTGATTGGTGTTCGGCGTCCAGTCCAGCATCAGCGTGACGGCGGTGCGCTCGTCGGCGCGGGCGAATTCGGTCGCCCCGCCCAGCGGATCGGGGGTTGGCGTGCCCTCCTGGGCCAGTGCCGGAGCGACAGCCACCAGCAGAATGCCTAGCAGCGCGATGAAGTAGAGCAGTCTGTTTCTCATTGTCATCACCTCCACAACTATTGCTCTTTAACCTCCGCAGTTAACAGGAGCACAGCTATTCCCTCCTGCCTTTTTGCTGAGCGCTGAAAACCATCGGCTGAGCGCTCAATAAATCCCCGGCCCGCGCCACGAACGCCGTCGGGCGGTGTAGTACCAGCGCAGCGCCAGCCGCTCCACCAGGTTGACCAGCAATACCAGCAGCAGACTGAGCAACGCAGTGAGCAAAATGGCCAGGTACGCCTGGTCAAGCCGGAAGCTGCTATACGACCGCTTCAGAAAGACGCCCAGCCCCCGTTGTGCCGTGATGTATTCCCCGAAGATCGCGCCCACCACGCTGTAGGTCGCGGCGATGCGCAGCCCGGCGAAGAAAGACGGCATCGCTGCGGGCAGCCGCGCCTTGACCCATATCTGCCGCGCATTGGCTCCCATCGCCCGCAGCAACGAGATCAACTCCGGGTCTGCCGATTGCAGGCCAGTGAAGGTGCTCAGCGTCACCGGGAAGAAGCAGAACAACACCACCACAATGATCTTCGGGCCGCTGCCAAAGCCAAAGATCAGGATGAGCAGGATAGCGATGGCGAAGATGGGGATGGTCTGCGAGACGACCAGCACTGGGTAGAGCACCCAGCGTAACAACGGCGAGAAATCCATCAGCGCGGCGATGGTCAGGCCCAGCACCACCGCGATCGTCAGCCCGGCCAGCGTCTCCCACAGCGTCTCCGGGATGTGCTCCTGCAGCAGGCGCGTCTGATGTTCATCCCAGGCCTGGCGCAGTTCGACGGGCGACGGGAAGATCGTCGCCAGCGAGAGGTTTTCCTGAGCGCGGGCCTCGACGATGAGTTGCAACATGCCCGCGCTGAAGAAAGCGAGCACCAGCGCCACCACGCCGGTCAGCACCAGGACACGCGCCACATCGAGCGCCAGGCGCACCCCAAAGTCGCGCCACCAGGCTACTGCTGTTGCCCGCCGCGCAACGAGATCGAGCTGCTCACCCGAAGCGATGTCGCTCATGTCACCTGTCTCCGTCACGCCCGCCCCGGCGTGTGCACCACCAGCAGGTGACCATGTTCCAAAATCACCCGCGCGCCTTCCGCCGTGATCACGTTGCTGACACCGCGCGCCGGGCCGAAGCGCAGCGTCTCACCACACAGGGGATAGCGCAGGGCGTGCGTGCGCACCCCGACCGCATCTTCGCCCAAGGGGATCAGGGAGATGGTGTCGCCCGGCGCACCTTCGAGCGTGTGCTCACCAGGGCCGATCAACCACAGCGTCTGTCGCCCGGCCACCAGGCGCGCATCAACCCCGCGCAGCGCGGCGAGCGTCAGCAGCAGGATATTGGCCAGCGTCTGATCGAGCCGGTCGCCCACCGCGCCCAAGACGCGCACCCAGGTCGCGCCTGCATGGGCGGCAGTCAACAGCGCCAGTTCCAGGTCTGTCTCGTCTTTGTCTGGGGAAAAGCGCCGGAGTTCGGCCCCATCCTGGAGCAGCGCGGCGAGAGTCGCTTCGTCCAGCGAATCCATGTCGCCCACCACCAGGTCAGGCCGATAGCCGCACGCCAGGGCCAGGCGCGCGCCGCCGTCCGCTGCCACGATCAGGCCGCCCGCGCCCTGGCGCAGCGCCTGCTGAACCGCCGGGCCGTCGTGCAGGTCGCCGTTGGCGAAGACCAACGCTCGCTTGCAATCCTGAGTCATCAAAAAAGCCACTCCTCCGGCAGAGAGAAGTGGCTGACACCTGGCGCGATCACGTGCAACTCCCTCCGCCGGTATTATCCGGATCAGGTTCATAGGGTCGGCGTCGCACTGCGGACGCACCTCTCAGCCTGGCTGCCCCAGGCTCCCCTGGCTACGCATGGGTTGTTAAGCTGCCTCAACTATAGCAGAAACACCCGGCACTGCCAATGCCTTGATCGGGCCGGGTGCGAGCAAAAGTTGACAGCGACTCTGCCCCGCCCGATGACCCTCATCCCCCAGCCCCTTCTCCCGCGCTGCGGGGGGATCACCTGGGCGAGAGAAAGTAAGTCCCCTCGCCCCGCGACGCAGTCGCGAGGGCGAGGGGATGCAGGGGTGAGGGGTAGCAGACTGCTGCAAATTGCCTGTCACATCTTGCACGCACCCATCGGGCTGACAACCTGTGCATGCCCCCAGGCTGTACGCCAGCTTATCCAGGGTGTTGTCCAAAGCCAACGCGCCAGGATCAATCCCGGCGCGTCTGGAAGGTACTATCCAATCTCTTGCGACCTATTTCAGATCGCAGCGCATCATTTGTACTTGCCGGTGCTGTACACGTACACGTAGGGCGTGTCGTAGCCGCCATCGAGACTCCAGTTGAACGCCCAATGCGCATCGGTGATAGACATGTTGACGCAGCCGTGACTGTGCCGATAGCCAAAGCCATCGTGCCAGTACGTCCCGTGCAGCGAGATGGCGTTGTCGAAATACATCACCCAGGGCACATTTTCCAGCGAATAGAAGTCTGTCTGTCCCTCCGCACCGCTCATGTGTCCGTTGGTCAGACGCGACCACACTTTGAAAATGCCTTCGTTGGTCGGCCAGTCTTCCAGGCCAGAGGAAATAAGTGTGGCGAAGACAGGCGTGTCTTCCTCATAGGCCACCAGCACCTGCTCATATAGGTCAACGGCGAACCAGCGCCCTTTCACCTGCGGCGGACGCTCGACGAACGTCACCCGCGCCACGCTGGTCTGAATGATCCACGCTTCCGGGCCGATCAGATACCACTGCCAGCCGTTCACCTCCGCCGAGGCGAAGATGTTGACGCGCGTGTAGCGCGGGATGACCGGTCGAGATCGATCGCCGGACGCGCCGGGATAGGGACTGGGATAGGTGGGAATGAGCACCCAGGCCATCGGGTATTCCAGCTCGCCATCCAGGTAGACGCCGGCGAACTCGCTGGGACGCACCACGGCCAGTTGGCTGGCTGGCATCCATTGCCCCTCGTTGACCTGCACCCAGTCTCCGCTCGCGCCAGTGACAGTCACGTAGTTGAAGCCCTCGGCGATCTGCCCGATAGGGTTGCCGCCGGGCGCATCATAGATAGTAGCCGCGCCACCCACAATTCGACGAAACGCGAAGCGGGCGATTTCCTGCATGTTGGGGGCCAGCGGGCGCACGTCCGGATGCGGATGCAACAGCATTTCGTCGAGCAACATCTGGTATTCGACGGTGGGCAGACCGGCGGTGCACCCTGGCCCATACGGGTCACTCAGGCAGGCGGCGTGCTCCGGCCCCGAAGCGTGCGCCGGGCCAGCGGGAGCGAGCGCCAGCGCGCTCAGTAACGACAGTGTGGCAACGATCAGACGACGATGAGACACGATGCACCCTCCGCAATACTCTCAGGCGGGCAGAAGGCAGACTCCAACCCAGGGGGCTATCCCTCGTCCGGCGAACTCTGCCTCATTACCTTAATTGTACCAAAGTGGTTTTGCCGCTCACAGGCGCTCAGCATACGGTGTTGCTACGCCCCGGCGGCCCCCTCTTCCACCGCCAGCCGGTGCACCAGATTCAGCAGACGCTGCTGCAGTTCAGCGAACAGTTCCTCTGCCGCCGCTTCTTGCTCCTGGGGTGTAGGGGCTACTTCCGTGGGATCGTGCAACGACCAGTGTGCCAGACGTACGCTTTCAAAGAGGGCCTCGCTGACCTCATCTGTCTCGTGCACAATGTCGCAGACGGTGATCACCAGGTCAAAGGGAACACCTCGCAGATCGTCCAGCGGTTTGGCAGCCAGTCCAGTGGTAGACACCCCGTGTCGCTGCAACACCCGCGCCGATACCTCGGGCAGCGCCTGTCCTGCCCTCTGCGGCTCCTCGACACCGGCGCTGTAGGGGATCAGTGCCTGCGGAAACATATGGCGCGCCAGCGCTTCGGCCATCAGCGAACGCGAGGTGTTGCGGCGGCATAGAAACAACACCCGCCGCGGGCGCTGCAACGATGGCAAGACCGAGCTATCGGCAGGGCAGGCACAATGCTGGTACCACCAACAGGTGAACCGTTGCGTCATGTGCAGGTCAACGCTGTAATAGTACCGCCGGGCGTCGCCGATACTGCGCTGACTGCGGACCAGCCCGCACTCAGTCAGAATGCTCAGATGATGCGAGAGCAGGTTCTGGCGCAGGCCGGTTTCGTCCATCAACTCCGAATTGGTGCGGTCGCTCGCCAGGAGCAGGCGAAAGATGTGCAGCCGATTCTCGTCCGCCAATGCTTTGAGGATGTCTATAACCTGAGGTTCGCTCAACATGTCCTTCTTGTCTCTCATTCAAGGGGCATCCGGTGCAGGTTCTGAGCCTTCCACTGCCCCTTCCAGCGCAACGGTCATTTGCTCGATGACCCAGCGCAGATTGCGATCGCGCACCGCCTCCAGCGCCGAACCGAGGGCAAACTGCGCTGTCGAAAGCTCCTGCCGGGCCTCTGCCTGCTGCGCCACCAGCAACCAGGCCAGCGCGCGCACGTCATCATCCTCGTCCTCGGTGCTCAGTTCGTCGCTGCGGCTTTCCAGTTCGGCCAACAGCGTGCGCATCGTCTTCTGACTCTCCTGCGCCTGATTGAGTTGCGTGTGCGCATAAGCGATCAGCGCGTAGATGAAGGCCAGGTCTTTGAGACCAGCGTCTTCGCGCCGCTTGAGCAGGGCCAACGACTGCTGCGCTGCCTGCAACGTGGCCCGTCGCCGCTCCAGTTCATCCAGCGTCCGACGCAATTCGTCCGATGCCCGGCGGGCCATATTGGCGTAGAGCGTCACCCGCTGATAGTACTCAGCGGCTTTTTCCAGGTCTCCGGCGGCGCGATACGTGTCGGCGATGGCCTGCAGCGTCGCCCCGATGCGCTGATCGCTGCGCGGCACGTGCTCGCCCTCGAGAGCTAGCGCCTCCTCCAGAGAGCGGATCGCCTCCGGATAGCTACCCTGCTCAGCATAGAGCGCCCCCAGAATGCGCAGCGCATCGGCGTAAGCCACCGGCTGCAGGCGGCGATCCATATAAACCAGCGCCTCGTGATAGCGCAGGATAGCCGCGCTCAGATCGCCGGCGTGCTCGTGTGCGTCCGCCAGCAATTGCAGCGTCTGCACGATGCGGGCGTTGGCCTGCTGCGGCTGCCCACGCTCGATTTCATACGCCTTGCGCAGCGGCTCCAGCGCGTCGGCGGGGCGTTCCGCTGCCAACAACGTCTGCCCCAGCGATCGCCACGCTGCCGCCGCCGCGACCGAACGTTCCGGCAGATGCTCCAGCGCCCGCCGGAAACTCTCCTCGGCCTCAGCATACTGCCCCTGACTGCGATACGCTTCGGCAATGGCGTGATGCGTCAGGCCGATCTCCAGCGGCGACTGTTCCGGCAGGTCAGCGCTCAATTCCAGCGCCTCCGACCAGGCCGCGCGCGCTTCCTCGTAGCGACCCATCAAGGCCAGGGCGCGGCCCAGGTTGCGCAGCGTGTTGATGCGGTCCTGGGCGAAAGGCGGCGCGGGCTGCTGGGCCAGGGCTGCCTGGTAATATTGCAGCGCCAGCGGGTAACGGCGAGCGTCGCGGTGCACGCCGGCCAGTTCGCACAGCACCTGCCCCAATTCCTGGCCGGTGCCGATCTCGCGGGTGAGATCGCGCACCTGCTCATAGAGTTGTACGGCGCTCTGATCGCCCATGGCCGCTGTGACACGGGCCAGCAGGTGCAGGATGTCGCGCGATTGCCGCGGCGCATCCGCCCGCTCCAGTAGATTCAGGGCGCGGCGGTAGGCTTGCGCCGCCTTAGAGAGCTGCCCCTGCGCCTCGTGCGTCTGCCCCAGCGAGCGCAACACATCCGCCGTGTGCGTGGAACTGACGTCGGGCACCTCGCGCAGGGCGTTGATCGCTTCTTCGTAGACCCCGATGGCCTCCGCATAGCGGTTCAGGCCGCCCAGCGTATGCGCCAGCGTAGTCAGGATGCGCGCGGCGTCGGCCACGTGCTCTTGACGGTCGAGCAGCGGCAGTGCTGCCCGCAGACTCTCGACCGCCGCTTCCGCCTGCCCGATCTCAAGCTGCACCGCGGCCATCTGTTCCCACAACAACGCCTGTTCGCGCGCCACGGGTTCGTGGGCCAGCGCCTGCTGAAAATGATGTAGAGCGTTCTGCGCCTCGCCAATATGCCAGTAGGCCCGCGCGGTGATGGCGTGCGCGAAGGCATGGGTTGCCGCCTGCCCCGGAGCGTCACGCACAGTTTCGCTCAGCAGCGGTTCCGCCGTCAGGATCGCCTCTTCGGGGCGATCCAGTGCCAGATAGGTCTCCGCCAGATCGCGCGTAGCCGCCCACGCCACCGGCGAATCCGGGAAGTGCGCGGCGGCTTCGGCCTGTGCTCGCTCGGCAACTTCCAGGGCCAGCACCGGACGGCCATCCGCCAGCAAAGAACGCGCCGCCAATCCCAGCGCCAGCAGACGCACTGCAGGGCGTGAGTCGGACGCGGCTTCGTCGGCGCGCGAGGCCAGGGCGTGCGCCCATTCGCTGACCGACTGCCGCGCCCGAATCGGACGTTCCATGGCCTGCTGCGTGCGCGCGCGCAATGCCTGCACATAGCCCAGTTGAACCAGGTCGGGGCGCGGCTGCCGGATGAGATGATCGAGCATCTCCTGCGACACTTCCAGCGCGGCGGGCAGACGCCCCGCCTCCAGCAAGGCGCGGTGCAGCGCCAGTTGGGTGATCAAGTAGTCGGTGCTGTGCAAAGGGTGTTTGTGCGAGAGCGCCAGCCGATAGTTGGCGATGGCGCGATCAAGCTGTCCCACGGCCCGATAGGCATCGGCCAGGCGGTGCAGCGCGCGCCCGATGCGCTGATCCTGCCGATCGGGATCGTTCTGGGCCTGTTCGGCTTCGCCCTGGAACGCCTCCAGCGCGCCAGGGTGATCTCCGGCACGCCACAGGGCGCGCCCCAGCGACCGATAAGCGTCGGCGCAATCGGCGGGGGCGTTGGTTGTCTTGAGCACGGCCAGCGCTTCCCGCGCCGTGTTGATGGCCCTCTCGTCCTGTCCAGACGCCAGGTATACCGCTGCCAGCAGGCGCAACGTGCGCCCCACCTGCAAAGGATCGGGTTCCGGTTCGGCGCGGTAAAGTGTCAGCGCTTCGTCCAACGTCTCGCGGGCCGCTTCTAACTTTTCGGCGCTGGCCAGGGCCGCCCCCAGCCCGCGCAACAATTTTGCCCGCATCCGCGGGGATAGTTCCTCGCCATCCTGCAGCGCGGCCTGGTAACCGGCAATAGCCGCCTGCACGTCGCCGCGCAGGTGATGAATCTGCGCGCGCAGGTGCGCCGATTCGGGATCGCGCTCCTCGGCGATCGCCGCCATAGCCTGATCGTACTGCCCGGCCAGCAGATAAATCTCCGCCCGATCGTAGGGAGTGCTGTCCGCTGCCTGCGCGATTTCCGCCACCGCCGCTGTGTAATCGCCCCGCGCCCGTAAGATGGCGGCACGTTCTGTGTGCGCCGCGGGCGAATCGTCGAGCACCTCCAGCGCGTCGTCCAGGCGTCCCAGGTGACGGTAGACGCGCGCCAAGCCGCGCCGGATGACGCTCAGCGAATCCTCCGCGCCAAGCTGATACACCAGTTCGGCGGCGCGCACTAAATGCTCGGCGGCCTCCGGAAAGTGCCCCATCAGGTCGAGCAGGCGCGCCTGAGCGACCAGCGTTTCGGCGACGGCGTGCGGGCTGTCGTGTTCCTGACGCAGGGTCAGCGCCCGCTTGAACGCTTCCTCAGCCGCGTGATAGGCCCCGGCATCGGTTAGTTCGAGGCCGTAGTGCGTCAGGTTAGCTGCTTCGGCCCGCGGACCGCTCAGTTCGGGGGCGGTGTCGTCGCCCACCAGCGCGCCGGGCACATACTCGCGCAGATAGGGGTGCAGCGCCTCGGCCAGCGGCTCGCTGATATATATCGGGCCATAGGCATTGGCTGTGTGATAGGCGTGCAGCAAGCCCCCTTGAGCGCGGTAAAGCGCCAACGGATCGCCCGCGTGAGCGCGCGCGTACTGCAGCGCCCAGGCGCGCATCTTTTTGGCGAGTTTGCTCTGCGCCGGATGAGCGCGGTCGGCTGCCGCTGCCCGCGCATAAGCCACCGGATGCATCACGTACAGATCGGGGTCGCGGTGATCGCGCTGCACGAAGCCGTATTCGGCCAGCATGGTCACGCCGCGACGGGTGGCCAGTGAATTTGCCATTCCCGCCACCGAACACAACCCATCGAGCGGCGCGCCGGTCAACGGAAATGCGCCAAAGGCCGCGAACAGGCGCTGATAGTCGCGGGGTAGCGCTGCCAGCGACACATCCAGCGCGCGATTGAGGCTGGCGACGGCCAGCGCCTGCTCGTCGGGCGCTTCCGGAACCGGGGCGGGAGCCACCCTCATTTCTTCGGGTTCATCAGCGGGTTTGTCCTCGTCGTCCGCCACAACGGCGTCCGCTTCCGGAGGCGAGGGGTCGCCCGCGTCCGCAACTGCAATCAGGCTCTCCAGTTCATCCAGGCTCAAGCCGTCGCGGCGCAGCAACGCCCCAGCCAGCATCAGCGCGTACGGATGGTTGCCCAGTGCCCGCGTCAGCCGCAGGAGCTGCCCGCGTAGCCGCCGGATGTCTTCCAGGCCGGCGTGACGGGCCAGCGCATCAATCGCCGCGGCGTCGTCCAGTGCTTGCAACGTCACCACGCCTTCTATATCGGGCGTGACTTCCTCTACCCCCTCGGCCAGGCGTGGCGCGCTTTCGACCGACACCAGCACGTGCTCGGTCAACGCCAGCAATTGCCCCAGGCGCGGGTCGGCTTCCGCCAGGTTGTCCACGATCAGCAACGTGTGATCGTCCAGCACACCAGCCAGCGCCGCCCAGCGCAAAGCCGGATCGGGTTCGGTGAGCACATGCGGCAGGTTCAGCGCCAGCGCCAGCGTCTGATCCAGGCGGTCGGGATCGTCGAACCACCAGATACGGCGGAAGCGCTGCCGGGTGCGTTCGTGCACAGCCACTGTCGCCAGCAGCGCCGTCTTGCCAACGCCTGGCTCGCCGCGCACCTGCACCGGATGCCCCGAAAGCAGCGGGCGCAGCACCCGCGCCACCTCATTGGCGCGCCCTTCGAAGATGCGCGGACGCAGTGGAGGCTTCAGCCAGCCCCGGGCTGCCTCGACCACTGTGGCCGCCGGACGAGGGTACCAGCGCGGCGGCAAGGGGGGCAAAGCGGCTTCGGGACGTGGTTCTGGTTTTTCCAGCCGGAAAGGAGAGGAATCCGGCAACGCCTGATCTTGCTCGACAGGAAACGCCAGCAGAGTCTCAGTGAGCGCCAGGAACTCGTCGGCACGAAAGCCCACCAGCACCGGCGCAAACTCAGGCAGGGTCGAAGAGCCAGTCTCTACCTTCTTCATACCCGCAAATTGTAGTGAGCGGGATCGCGTTGCGCAAACCAAACGGGCGCATGCAAAGGGGTGCATTTCACGAAAGCTCACGGTCGGCTGCCTTCTCAGCCGACCTGATTCGAGGGGTGCGCGCAAAAGATGACAGGCCGTGTGCTGGGCTGTGGTTGACCTCGCCCCTAGCCTCGCGCCAGCGCCGAGCGGGGGTGAGGTCAACGCCTGCACTCGCGAACTTAAACTGAAACGCACTCCATGCAAAGGTTGTCCACGAAGCAGTCGCTCCAGTGCCCGCTGCCGTCAGTTGACCAGATATCCTTCAGCGAAAGCATCGAACGCGACAGTATTCGGCCCCTGCGGAATGACCTTCAGCGTCAGTGCCAGCGACTCACCGGGGGCCAGGCGACGGTTAGGGTCGAGGTAAACGCGGCGGAAGCCGGTCACGCGCCGTTCTTCGTCGAAGAGGGTCATCGTCACGGCGATGCCCTGCACCGCCTGCGCGCCCTTGTTGGCGATGGACAGCGAGACCTGATACTGATCGATCACGAACGCGCCGGAGACCTCTTGCATGGCCAGCGAGGCGAAGCGCCGCTCGACATCGGTGGCGACCTCGCCGGTCTTGACGAAGGAGCGCGCCCCGGCATAGCCGGGCGGCGTGCGCTCGAACAGCACGCGGTAGGGACCAGCTTCGCCACCGGGGAGCAGCGCGCGGGCGAGTGTCGTTTCACCGATGGCCAGCAGCGCCCCGTCGCGGGCGAGCAGTTCCACCGCCACAGTGACCCCTTCGATGGCCTGCTCCATGGGATTGTGCACCTGCCCCAGGCACATCAAGCTGCCCACGGCGGTTTCGTAGCAGGTGGGGCTGCTCACCCTCAAAAGGGCCGCCGGCGAAGCCACCAGACTGGCGCTGTCGGTGCTCAAGAGAGGCGTAGCCGTATACACCGGCCACAGCGTGGGAGTGAGCGAAGGGGGGAGGCGCGTGTAGCCCAGCAGCGGCGACGCCGGTTGCGGTGTGGACGATGAGGTCCCTTCGGACGACCATACCTGACTACAGCCTGCAACCAGGACCCCGACCCAGATCCACAACCACCGCCAGGCGAGCCGTTCCATGGGAGGCGCTAATATCCCTCAATATCCAAAAGGAGGCAGCACAGTATCCCACATTATAGCCGAAGACTGCCCGCCGGACAGCGGCAAAATGCCCGACTCGCCCCATTTTGTCGAAACAATAACAAAAGTAAACGTTGAGACAGCGTGAATGCGCAGCGTGCCACCGGCAAGCCCTGCTCAGCCAGGCGCAGGCCCGCCAGCGGGCCGCTCAGCGATAGTCCTCGCGGCGCGGATAGAACACATCCACGACGCGGCAGGGGGTCAGCGCCTGCCCGCTATGGGCCACACCACCCGGAATGATGGCCACGCTGCCCCCCTCTAACACCCGCGTTTTGCCACCCACGGTCAGGGCGAGCTGCCCGTCCAGCACCCAGGTGATCTGCTCGTGCGGGTGCGCGTGTTCCGGCAACGTTGCTCCTGCCTCGATATGCCAGTGCGCCAGGGTGACGTTGTCGCCGTGCACGAACTGCCCGTGAAAGCCGGGGATCACTTCGCGCACAGGTTGTTCGGCGATGCTCGTGAAAGTCATGTGCCACCTCCTGGGGAGGGATATGCCGCGCTCATGCCATCATAACACAAACAAAGGGGGCGGTGCATCGTGCGCACCGCCCCCTCGCCCGGTCAGGGATGGTCTTAACTGGCAGGCACCAGGGCGAAAGTGATCGTCACCTGCATATCCACGCGCAGCGTGCCTTCGCTGATCGGCGCTGCCTCAACGCGGGCCATGCCGCCGCCACCGCCCAACCCTATCACCGGCCCGGCGTACCCGCTGCCCTCGGTGATGGTCAGCGGCTCGCCTACGGCCAGGCCGAACGCTTTGGCGAGCAGCTCGGCGCGGGTCTGAGCATCGGTCACCGCCAGGTCGCGGGCCTCAGCTTCCAGGGCAGCGCGGTCGGCGATGTCGAACTGAATGTAGTTGACCATGTTCGCGCCCGCCTCCACCGCCGTCGCCAGCAATTCACCTACCTTGGCCGTCTCGCGCACGGTGACCGTCACGCTCACCGAAACCCGATAGAGCGGTTCGGCCTGCTCTCCGCCAAACGGGACCGCCCCGTAGTCCTGATAGATCGAGAACTGATCGGTACGGATATCTTCCGGAGCGATGCCCGCAGCCTGCAGCGCATCCATGACGGCGTTCATACGGGCAGTAGATTCATCCATGGCGGCCTTGACATCGGCATTGGCAACGCTGACCCCCAGCCCCACCATCACGACGTCGGGCGCGCCGTAGGCCGAGCCGTAGCCGGTTACCGTAATGGTGCGCGCCGGTTGGTTGGCCTGCTGAGGGGGTGCGGCTTTCACTTCCTGCGCTGGCAAACCCAGCGCTCCTACTGCAACCAGAGCCAGCATCATCACAGCGACTGTGCCGATCAGAACTTTCTTAGACAACATCATCACCTCTCCTTGCGCATTGTGCGCCGTTACGATGTAAACAGGCTAGCAGGAACTGGCACCCTGGCGCTCTATGGCTGCACTACGGCTGCACTATGCCCGCGCTGCGCCAGCCTGCTGGTATCTAGACGTTGCGGCGTGGAAAAAGGTTCCACATCTGGCTGTATCTGGGATAGACTGGTCTTGTTCCGCCCATGATATGGCGGCCTGGCTGGGCCGACTATAGGGCGGATGACAGAGAGAGGCGAATTCTCCATGGCCTTCTACGGCCTGATCACTCTGAGCATTGGGGCGGGGCTGTTCCTGGTGGCGCTCGGCCTGATCACCTGGCTACACCGGCGCTACTGCGTGCCCTATGCCCTGCTGACGGTGGGCATGATCACCTACCTGGGAGCGCTGCTAGCCCAACTGCTCGCGGTGCGGGTGCTCGACCAAGCGCTGCTGGGCATTCTGCCAATCGGTGCCCTGGTCTTGGGCATCGCAGCCGGTTTCAGCGAGGAGACAGCGCGCGCCCTGGGCTATCAGTGGCTGGCCCGTAGTGCGGTGAGCCGTCCGCAGGCGCTGATGATCGGGGCGGGGCATGGCCTGGTGCCCGTGCTCTACACCGCGTTGATCGCCCTCAACGTCGGCCTATCGGTGCTGGCCGAAGCGGAGCCGGGGCAAACCCTGGCGCTGACCGACGTGAGTCGCAGCCTGGCCGAAGCGCTCAACAGCCTGTTGCCGGTGCTGATGCACATGGCCCTAAGCTGGCTGGTGTTGCAGGCTTTTCTACGCGGTCAGGCCGGCTGGATATTTGGCGCCATTTTTCTTCGCGCCGTGGTAGAGATCACCGCCGCTCTGCTCGGCCCGCCGACGGCGTGGGGGGTAGTGATCTGGCGCGGGGCGGTGGCGCTGGCGAGTCTGCCGCTGATCCGCTATCTCGCCGTCGGTGACCGAACCAAGCAGTAGTCTTCAACGCTAATTGAAGCTGGTCCGCCTTCCCTCTGGGATTCGGATGGCCGGGCAGGCTGGCCTCGGTCAGCACAGTGTTAAGCAGCATCGCGTAGATTCTGCCGTATAATGAAAGAGCAGGGCAGCACCCTCGCATCGGCAGAAAAAAGCTCTTCATCCGTGTGGGGCGGGTGGGGCGCACGTGTTCAATCCAGGAGTGCTATATGCCAGCACAGTTGCGCCTGCTGGTGGTAACCGGCGACGCGGACAAGGCCCAGGCCCTGGTGGCAGGACTGCGCTCGCCCGATGTCGAGCCGGTGTGGACATGGGTGACGAGCGAGCAACAATTGCGCCAGGGGCTGGAGGCCGGTACCGACGTCGTCCTGGCCGACGAGGAATACCTCCCATTTGGCACATTAGATGTGCTCAAAGTGCTGCTCGAACACAGCCCTCATATTCCCCTGATCATGGTCGCCCTGGGGCCTAGCGCTGAGCGCGTGGCCGAGGTGATGGAGCAAGGCACCGCAGGAGTGGTGCTGAAAGATCACCTGGGGAGTCTCGGCCAGGCAATCAGCGATGCCCGCGACGAGTATCAGCGGCGCACTGTGCTGGTAGACCTCACTCGCAACGAATTGCAGCGCCTGAGTCGCGCGTATCAGACGCTGAGCGCGTGCAATCAGGCTTTGCTGCGGGCAACCGATGAAGCCACTTTGTTACAGGAGATATGCGACATCCTGGTTACGGTGGGCGGCTATCGGCTGGCCTGGGTGGGCATGGCCGAACACGATCGGGCGCGCACGGTGCGACCGCTGGCCTGGGCGGGGCACGAGGACGGCTATCTGAGCGCCATCCGCGTGACCTGGGCTGAGGGCGACCCGCTGGCAGAAGGCCCGATAGGTCGCGCCATCCGCACGCGCAAGCCGCAGATCGTCCATTTCATCGAGCGCGACCCGGCATTTGCCCCCTGGCGCGAAGAAGCGCTGAAGCGCGGTTACCTGTCGGTGATAGCGCTGCCGTTGATCGTCAGGGAAGAGGTGTGGAGCACGTTGGCTGTCTATGCCAATTATGCCCAGGCGTTCGATCCGCGCGAAATCGAGCTGCTCAAAGAGCTGGCAGACGATTTAACCTTTGGGTTAGAAGGCCTGCGTCTTCGCCAGGAACATGCAGAGATGGAAGCGGCCCTGCGCGAGAGCGAAGAGATGTACCGCCTGCTGGCCGAAACAGCCCGCGACATCATCCTGGTGCACGACTTGCAGGGGCAGGTGCGCTACGTCAACGCGGCAGGGCTAGAATTCGCCGGCTATCGGATGAGCGAGGTGCGCGGGCGCAATATCCTGGAATTCCTGGCTCCGGAGTATCACGCTGTAGCCGAGCGTAACCTGCGCGAACGCCAGGCAGGCAATACAGAACGCTTTCTATACGAAGTGGAGATGTTGAATAAGGCGGGCGAGCGAATAACGATGGAGGTATCGTCATCGCCCATCCTTCACGAAGGGCAACCCCTGGCGGTGTTGATCGTGGCACGCGATATTTCCGCCCGACGACGTGCCGAAGAAGTATTGCGCAGGCAGCGCGCGCTGGCCGAAGCCATTGCCAGCGCGGCAGCGGTGCTCAATAGCTCGTTGGACCTGCAGAGTGTCTTGCAGGGTATTCTGATCAGCGTGGGCCAGGTGGTGCCACACGACAGCGCCAATATCATGCTGCTCGATGAACGCAAGGAGTTCGTTCAGTTCGCTGCACATCGAGGATACCGCGAGCGCGGTCTGGGCGAATGGCTGGAAAAGCAGCGCTGGCCAGCGAGGCAAATCGCCAATCTGCGCCAGATGATGGAAACCCTGCAGCCCATGATCATCCCCGATACCCGTGCCTATGAGGGGTGGGTTGACATACCGGAGACGCGCCGCGTGCGTTCCTTCGCCAGTGCGCCCATTCAGGCGGAGGGCGAGGTCATTGGCTTCTTGAACCTGGACAGCGAGACGCCCAACTTCTACACCGAAGAATATGCCGAGCCGTTGATGGTCTTCGCCAACCAGGCGGCGATTGCGCTGCGCAATGCCCAGCTCTATGCCAGCGAGAAAGAGCGTAGCGCCGAACTCGAACGGCGCGTGGCCGAACGCACACAGGAACTGCAACAAAGCCAGGCCTTCTACCAGGCTATCGTGCAGGATCAGTCCGAATTGATCTGCCGTTACACCGCGCACGGCACGTTGATTTTCGTTAACCGTGCCTACGCTGAGTTCTTCGGGCAACCCGCTGAAGCGCTGGTAGGGCAGCGTTTTCTGGCGACGCTGGATGCCGAACAGTGGGAGGCGCTGACGGCGCAACTGGCAGCGCTCGGCCCGCAGCAGCCCGTAGTGGAGATCGAGCTACAGCTTACAGATGTCAACGGTGTACCGCGCTGGATTCAATGGATCAACCGTCTGGTGCTGGACGCCGAGAATCGTCCCGTCGGCTTCCAGGCGGTTGGGCGCGACATCACCGCGCGTCATCAGTTCGAGGAATCGCTGCAGAAGGCGCTCGACCACGCTGTGGAACTGAACAAACTGAAGTCGCGCTTTGTCTCGATGGTCTCGCACGAGTTCCGCAACCCGTTGGCGGTCATGCAGACCAGTGTGCAGATGTTGCAGCGCTACAGCGATCGCCTGAGCGAGGCCGACAAACGCCGTCAACTTGATACACTACAGATGTACATTCACCGCATGACCGATCTGCTGGAAGAAGTCTTGACCATCAGCCGCGCTGAAGCGGGCAAGCTGGCCTTCAACCCAGAGCCGGTGGACGTGGCCGCGCTGTGCCGCTCCATCGTGGATGAGATGCGCACCATTGCGCCGCCCTCGCTGACTTTTACTGTAGAAGTCGAGGGCGATTGCCGGGCAGTAGCTGATCCGCGCCTGATGACGCTGGCGGTGACCAACCTGGTGTCCAACGCGGTCAAGTACTCCAAACCGCAGGGGAAAGTGCGCGTCGGCGTGCACCGCCAAGAGAACGCCGTCACTGTGCTGGTGGAAGACGAGGGAATCGGCATTCCACAGCGCGAACAGCAGCATATTTTTGAGGGCTTCTTCCGCGCCAGCAATGTGGGCACGTTGCCAGGCACGGGGCTGGGGTTGGTCATTGCGCGGCATTGCGTCATGCGACATGGGGGCACACTCAGCTTCCAGAGCCAGGAGGACGTCGGGACGACCTTCACCCTGACCGTGCCGCTCCAGCCCTCCAGCAACGGCAACGGCAAGAACTCCGCTGATCGCTAGCCGCGCCCTGGCAGATGCCCTACTCTTTGCCGCCGCTCAGGTTGATCACCATCAGTTTGAGTTCGGTCATCTCCTCGATGGCATAGCGCGGCCCTTCGCGCCCAATGCCCGATCCTTTGACGCCCCCATAGGGCATCTGATCCACGCGGAAAGTGGACACGTCGTTGATTTGCAGACCGCCCACCTCGATCAGTTCAAAGGCGCGCATGATGCGGTTGACATTCTGGGTGAAGACGCCCGCTTGCAGGCCATAGTCGGTGTCGTTGGCCATGGCGATGGCTTGATCGAAGTCATCGTAGGGGATGACCGTGATCACAGGGGCGAAGATTTCCTGGCGGTTGACGCGCATCTCTGGCGTGGTATTGCCCAATACGGTCGGGTAGAACAGCGCTCCTTCGCACGTTCCGCCCAGCAATACCTGCGCTCCCTCGGCGACTGCTTCCTGTACGATGGCGAATGCCTCGGCGGCGGCGCGCGCGCCAATCATCGGCCCCACTTCTACCTCCGGATCGCGCGGATCGCCCACCTTCAGACGGCTGATACGATCGAGCAGCTTCGCGAGTGTTTCGTCATAGATGGGGCGGTGAATCAACACGCGCTGCACAGAGATGCAGTTCTGCCCGGCATTGGCGAAGCCTCCCATGGCTATGCGGCTCACGGCATAGTCTATGTTGGCGTCTTCGTGCACGATGGCCGCGGCGTTGCCGCCCAGTTCCAGCCCGACGCGCTTGCGTCCGGCGATTGCCTTCAGGTGCCAGCCGACCGCCGAGCTGCCGGTGAAACTGAGAAATTTGATGCGCGGGTCGCGCACCAGTGCTTCGGCCAGGCTGCCGGGGCAGACTACATAGCTCAGCGCTTCGGGCGGAAACCCGGCTTCCAGCGTCATTTCGACCAGCAGCCGCCCGGAAAGGGGAGTATTGCTGGCTGGTTTGAGGATGAACGAGTTGCCCGCGGCAATGGCCGGAGCCAGCTTGTGGCAGGCCAGATTGAGCGGATAGTTGAAGGGGGCAATGCCCAACACCGGCCCCAGCGGCAGGCGACGGGCAAAGCCATGGCGGTTTTCCCCCGCTTCCGTCCAGTCTATGGGCACGATCTCGCCGGTGATGCGCTTGGCTTCTTCGGCGGCAGTGCGCACCGTCTCTTTGGCGCGCGCCAGTTCGCCACGGGCCACGTTCTGCGTCTTGCCCCCTTCGAGCGTCAACGCTGTCAGCAGTTCGTCGCTGTGGCGCTCCATCTGGTCGAGCAGGTTGAGCAGGATGCGCGAACGGACGTGCGCGGGCAGTTTGCGGGTGACGGCAAATCCCCGTTCTGCTGCGGCGACCGCGTCTTCGAGATCGCGCGGGCCAGCCTGGTAGACCTGGGCGACAACTTCGCCCGTGTAGGGGAAGCGCACCTCGGCAACGCGCTCGCCGGTGCGCCACTCCCCGCCGACCAGGAAAGGAAGAGGACTGACCATAGAAACACCTTACGTCTGCGAAGGAATCTCGCCGGGCTTGAGCTGCTCGATGCCGCGCGCCTGCAACTGACGCATCATGGCGTAGTTGGTCATGTCCAGGTGAATCGGCGTCAGGGACACATAACCGTTGTGTGTCGCCCACAGGTCGGTGCCTTCTTCGGTCGTGTCGCCGCTGGGCGCTTCCCCGCCGATCCAGTAGTAGGGCCGTCCATAGGGATCAATGCGGGTGATGAGTGTGTCGTTGTAGGTGCGCAACCCCTGGCGCACCACCTTGAAGCCCTTGATCTGTTCCAGGGGCAGCGGAGGCACGTTGACATTGAGCAGCGTCAACGGGGGCAGATCGCGGTACAGGCCCAGGGCGACAACCTGCCGGGCGATAGCCGCCGCCGCGCTGTAGTCCGCATTTTCGGAATGATCCACCAGCGAGAAAGCGATGGCCGGTTTGTGCCAGATCACCGCCTCGAAGGCCGCCGAGACCGTGCCGCTGTAGGTCAGGTCCTGGCCCATGTTCGCGCCGCGATTGATGCCCGACACGACCAGGTCAATGGGGTCTTTGACGAAGCCGAGCAACGCCACCGCCACCGAGTCCGAGGGAGACTCCGAAGTGGCATAGGCGAGCACTCCTTTGACCGGAAAGGGCACCGGGTCTATGCGCAGCGGCTTGTGCATGGTCTTGCGGTGACCGATGGCGCTGCGGTTCTCTTTGGGGGCGATCACCGTAACCTGCCCAAAAGGCAGCATGGCTTCGGCCAGAGCGGCAATGCCCGGCGCGTTGACTCCGTCGTCGTTGGAAACCAGGATGTGCATGGGTCTCTGCTTTCAACTCACTTATGGGCCAGGGCGGGTTCCAGCCGATGCACGCGCAGCGGCAAGAGCACCGGCCCATGTTTGTGCACGTCTACATAAAGGCCAGTGCCGTATAGATCGGTGCCGGGGATGGTCACCGCGACGGCGCGGTCGAGCATCACCAGCGCATCAATGTTGGCCATGGTCAGCCACAGGTTGATCACATAGTCTCCTGCCGCCAGCAGCCGGTCAATGGCCGGGCACTCCAGCGCAAAGCGATTGATGCCCGCCTCCATGTCGAAGACGAAGTTGGTCAGGCGTTCGTCCAGGTAGGCCACACGTGCCCCCATGGCCGTGAGCAACTCGATACCAATCCCTACGCGAGGGATCGGCTGACGCGCCAGCACTTCCAGTTCCAGGTGCAGGTCGTGCGCGCCGCTTTGGGTGGGCACCAGGGCCAGGCGCACGTCGTTGAAGCCAATGCCGTATTGCTCGTTCATCACCGGGAAGACCATGCCCGCTCGATCCTGCGCGGTGTCGGCCAGATAGGCCTGGATCACCCCCATGGTTGGGCCGATTTGCTGCAGGTGACCGCGCTCCAGCCACAGCGCCGAATGACACAACTGCCGCACGGCGTCCATGTTGTGGCTGACGAAAAGCACGGTGCGCCCTTCGCCGGCCACATCGCTCATCTTGCCCAGGCACTTCTTCTGAAACTCGGCGTCGCCGACCGCCAGCACCTCGTCCACCAACAGGATTTCCGGGTCGAGGTGCGCCGCCACCGAAAAGGCCAGCCGCAGATACATGCCGGTCGAGTAGTGTTTGACAGGCGTGTCCACAAAGCGCTCCACGCCCGCGAATTCGACGATCTCGTCGAATTTGCGATCGATCTCTTCGCGGCGCATCCCCAACACTGCCCCGCTGAGGTAGGTATTCTCGCGGCCCGTCAATTCCAGGTGAAAGCCAGTACCAACCTCCAGCAGCGAGCCAACGCGCCCGCGAATGCGCGCATACCCTTCGTCGGGCACGGTGATGCGGGTGAGCACCTTGAGCAAAGTGCTCTTGCCCGCGCCATTGCGTCCGATGACGCCCAACACTTCGCCACGCCGCACTGTGAACGAGACATCGCGCAGCGCCCAGATGAAGTCGTGGGGCCTGGCGGGACGCGGTTCGCCGTTGTTGTAGGAACGCAGCGCCTGCGCCCCACGCCGCAGGGTTGCGCTCAGGCTATCGCGCAGGGTGCGGTGACGGTCTATCAGCCCGCCGATGCGGTACTTCTTGCCCAGCCCAATCACTTCGATGGCCAGGTCAGCGTCCAGGTGTGTGTGGATCACCGACATTATCCCTTACAAGGTGTCCGCGAAATGCGGCTCCATACGGCGGAAGAAATAAGCGCCAGACACCAGCAGCAGCGACGCTATGGCCAGCGAGAGCAGCACCATCGAAACGCGAGGCTCCGACTGCCCCAACAGCGACCAGCGGAAGCCTTCTACCACGCTCACCATGGGGTTGAGGCCGTAGAGCGTGCGCCAGGGGTCTTCCAGCAGGCTGGACGGGTAGACAACTGGTGTGGCGTACATCCAGAACTGAGTGAGGAACGGCACCACATAGCGAATGTCGCGGTAGAGGGCGTGCAGCGCTGCCAGCCACAGCCCCACGCCCAACGCCGTTGCCAGCGCCAGTAGCAGGGAGATGGGCAACCACACTACCGAAGCCAGCGTAGGGAACAGACCATAGTAGATCATCATGGCGATCAGAACCAGGAAGGCCAACAGCAGATCGGGCAGGCCGCCCACCACCGCCGAGAGAGGAGTGATCAGGCGCGGGAAGTACACGCGCTTGATCAGGTTGGCATCGCGCACCAGGCTGTTAGCGCCGTTGGTCAGCCCTGCCGCGAAAAATGTCCAGGGGAGCAGACCAGCGTAGCTGAAGATGGGGTAGGGAATGCCATCCGAAGGGATTTTGGCCAGCCGCCCGAAGAAGACGCTGAAGACAACCATGGTAAAAACTGGCTGCAGGATGGCCCACGACGCCCCCAACAGAGTCTGCTTGTAGCGCACTTTGATGTCGCGCCAGATGAAGAAGAACAGCAACTCACGATAGCGCCATATCTCGCGCAGATTGAGCGCGATCCAGCCGTGCAAAGGCTGAATGAGCGTGATCTGCTCACCCGGAGCCGCTTTCAACCTGCCCGTCAACCCGTAACCGCTCACGTTTCGATACTCTCTCGCTGGACTTCAGATCAGCAGCCGCGCGCCCGCTACTCTCTCATGCACCGGCTGCGGCTATTGTAACCCGCCCCCTTTGGCTGTCAACCGCGACGAATGATGCGAGTGCATGCACCGGCTGTCTGCGACTTTGCTGCGTCTGCTGCAAATTGCCTGATATATTTTGCCCGCCTCCGCTGGCCAAGTGGGACTGGTCAAGCGTGCGGGGAGTCTATAGAATGATGAGGATACGGCGGTTGGAGAATGACGAGACCGCCGCACATCTGCAGAAGACCTGAGGGCTTGATGAGAATTCACTATCTGCTCGACGACAGTGCAGCGCGCCTCCCCCTGGCCATCCGTAGCAGCGAGAGCCTGTGGGATCGCGCTGCTGAGTTGCGCAGCTCCCCTGGGGTGCAACTGGTCGAACTGACCACCCAACACCTGCTGGGCACTGGCGTCACCCTGGTGGACGAGCTGGCGCACTACTTCGATCACGGCGCGCCCAGCGATTCCGACCCCTACCAGTTGGCCCAGTGCTTTGCGGAGCGCACAGCGCTTGAAGACCTGTTGCGCGACGTACGCGAGGCGCGGCCTGATCTGGTGGCCTTGCACGAAGTCACCGAGTTGTTCCCGCTCGACTTCGCCTGCGATCTGCACTTCACCCTGGCGCTGACCGTAGTTGGCTATCCGGCCTTCGGTTATGTGCGCACCTACGCCGATTCCGAAGGCGAGTCTTTCTATGGGCTGGTGGTGAATCTGGCGCAGGCGCGCCCCCACATCGAGGGACTGATCGGGCGTTTCTCGCTGGAAGTGCTGATCAACGCGATCCGGCACGGCTTCTTCAACCACGAGAGCTTTCTGCTGGCCTACGGCGTGTACTGCGCACAGATTGGGCGCGTGCCAGAGCGTCCCCTGGATCGCGCCAGAGAAGAATTGATGAGCCGGGGCATCGCCTGGTACCTCAGTTATCGGCACGACTTCGCCTTTTACGATCAGGTGCTGGGCCTGAGCGAAAAAGACCTTCCTGCCTATGTGGATCAGTGCAACAACCTGTTGGACGACAACAGCAGGAAATGGACAGGGCAAAGTCTGGACGAGTTGTTGAGCAGCCGCCAAAGCGGCCCGCTAACCCTGTGCTGCCTGGATGTGGTAGGGTATTTTGCCGCGCGCGCCATCGCCAGAGAATACGGCGAAGGCGCTCTGCGCGAGTCCGTGATCCGGGGGCCGCTGCATTTCATCCGTCTCTACAATCAACTGAAACTGCCCTCCCCCAAGATCACGCTGTGACTCTCTCACCGAACAAAGGCGCGATCTGAGTGGATCGCGTCTTTTTCGTTCCAGATGGGGATGACGCCAGAACACATTATGCGCTTTTTTCGCCCTCACCCCGGCCCCGTCGCCCGTGCTGCGCGAGAAGAGATGCGCCTGCACGACAGAAGGCAGCTACCCTCGCCCCCGTGACGCAGTCACGAGCCAGAAAGGTGTGCGTAAGAGGCCATGACAGCCTCTAAGGCTGATCGGCTTCGGCTGCCAGTGCCGCGGTACAGGCCGCGCAGTAGCCCACAAAGCACGAATGCGCCGTGATCACCGTCACGCCCAGGCGGCGCGTGACCTCGGCGCGAAAGGCTTCGACGATGTCCGGCTCCACCAGCACAATCGCCCCACAGCGCTTGCAGGTGAGCGTATAGCTCTCCCGGCGGGTGCGATAGCGATATTCCTCGCGCTCCTGGTCGGTCTCGACCATCCGTCCCTCGACCAGATTGAGCGTCTTGAAAAGCGCCAGCGTGCGGTATACTGTCGCCAGGCTGAGGTCAGCGCCGCGCAGATAAGCCAGTCGGCGCCACCCTTCGGCGTCCTGAAAGCCGCCCTGTTCACGCATGACGCGCAGCAGAGCCAGCCGCTGCGGGGTGATGCGCAGCCCTGCGGCCCGGAAGGCCGCGCGGATGTCCTCTTCTTCGGCGCTGTCGTAGAGGGGAAGAGTAGTCATGACCGCCCCCGACTGACCGCTTACTTTTGGCACTGACAACAGCCGTTGCCGTGCCCAAAGGTGATTATGGCATAAGCGCTCGCCGTTTCACAAACCCCCGCAATAGGGGTCGCGCAAAGTGTGTCAGGCGGTTTGCTGCGCTTTGGCTTATCTCATCGCCGCCCAGCGCTCACGCACCTCGCTGCTCCCATGCCTGGGGAGTGAACGATCCGAGCGAAGCGAGGCTGGGGCTGAGGTAAATGCCTCCCTCACCCAGCAGACATGGCCAACCGCAATTTTTCGTCACCCCGGCGGGCTGCGCTGGTCAACTAAAATTGAATAATATTCTAAAAAAATGCTTAGATTTTTGTAGATTCTATCGTTGTCAGCCCCAAGGCCCATCGCTACAATCTGCCACAGTTTGCAGCGATTTCCGTTTTGGTCAACAAGAGTTCAAACACAAGGAGAACTGGCCCTATGTTCAGAAACCCGGCAATTCGCCGAGCGGCAATCGTCTTGACGACAGTGGTGATGCTGGCCGCGCTGGGCGCGCCTTTCGCCTCGGCCCGCCAGGGAGGCGAGGCCCGCACCATCGTGGATTTCGTGGGGCGTCAGGTGACGCTCGAAGCGCCACCGCAGCGGATCGTCGGCATGAGTGCCTCCATCAGCGAGATGCTGTTCGCCATTGGCGTCAAACCAGTGGGCGTGACGGCAGGCATGGACTTCCCGCCAGAAGCGGCCAGCCTACCTACCTTCGGCACCGGCTATCAGCCCGACCTGGAAGCCCTGGCGGCACTGGAGCCTGATCTGATCATTGGCAATGCGCAGCTCAACATGGGCATTCTCGACAAGCTCGAAGCGATTGCCCCCACGATCATGGTCATGACCCTCAAGCCAGGGGATGTGCCCCGTAATGTGCGGCTGCTCGGCCAGGCCACCTGGCACGACACCGAAGCCGAATACCTGGCCCGCGCCTACGAAGGCTACCTCAACCTGGCCGATCAGATTGGCGCTCTGCACGCCGAAGATGGTCCCAGCGTCCTGATCATCGTCGGCACGCTCGATCAGCCCAACTACGGCAAGTCCGAGACCTACCTGGGCGACATGGCCAAGCGCCTGGGCGCGACGAACATCGCCGACGGCGAAGCCGACGCCGGCCCCTTCCCAGGCTACGCTCAACTGAGCATCGAGGCCATTGTAGACGCCGATCCGGATTACATCTTCACCATCACGCGCGGCGCGCCGACGCCCATGCCCGAAAGCATGGCCAGCGATCCGATCTGGTCGTCGCTGTCGGCCTTCAAGAACGGGCGTGTTTACGAGCTGGATAACCGGCTGTTCGTGGAATCGCCCGGCCCGCGTTTCGTCGAAGCCATGGCGCAACTGGTTGAAACCTTCTACGGTGGAGGGAGGTAGCCGGTGGGCATCGAGGCAGTTCGTTCGGCCTCGCCCCCTTCCTCACAGGTAGTAGCGCGTCGCCGTCTGGCATTGCGCCTGACGATCATCGCCCTGAGCGCCCTGCTGCTGCTTGGGGCGATGATCGTGGCCCTGGGGAGTGGTTCGCAGTCCATCACCCCTGCCGAAGTCATCAAGGCGCTGCAAGACCGCGAAAGTGTCAAGAAGTCGGTTGCGCTCATCATTCACGAAGTCCGGCTGCCGCGCGCGTTGACCGGTGCACTGGTGGGCACGAATCTGGCCGTGGCAGGAGCATTGCTGCAGGGCGTTGTCCGCTCGCCCTTGGGCGATCCCTACATTCTGGGCGTGTCGGCGGGCGGAGGACTGGCCGCCGCAGCAACTACCCTGCGTATCGAAGGGTTTCCTCAGAACGCTGTGCCGATCACAGCCTTCGTCGGCTCGCTGATCGGTGCGCTGATTGTCTATGCCATCGCCTGGGACGGGTCGGGCGTCACCACTACCCGGCTGGCGCTGGCGGGTGTGGCGCTCACCGCCATGATCGGGGCCATGACCACTACCGTAGTAGTCATGTCGGTGCAGGGCGGCGGACAGATCATCTTCCAATGGCTGGTCGGCGGCCTGTACACGGCGGGCTGGCGCGAGTATCATTTGATCCTGCCCTACAGTCTGGCAGGATTTGTCCTGGCCATGCTACTGGCTACCCGCGCCAATATCCTGGCCCTGGGCGACGAGATGGCCCAGGGGTTGGGCCTGCACGTCGAATGGACGCGCTTCTTGATGAGCGCAGTAGCCGCCGTGCTGGCCGGTAGCGCAGTGGCCGTGGCGGGACTGATCGCCTTCGTCGGCCTGCTAATACCATTCGTGGCACGGCGGTTGGTCGGGTCGGACTTCCGTTTCCTGCTGCCCGCCTGCGCTCTGTTGGGCGCGGCGCTACTGGTCGGCGCGGACACCGCCGCGCGGGTGACGTTCCCGGCGCTGTTCAACCTGCAGAACATCGAGTTTCCGGTGGGAATCGTCACAGCGCTGATCGGCGGGCCGCTGTTCCTGTGGCTGGTGCGCGCTCGCCGGGCACAATGGTGAGCGGTTCACAGTCCGCCGTTTCAGCTCTCAGTTTTCGGTTCTCGGCCTTGTTGGCCCAGAAAAACAATTCAGCCCCAAGGACCGAACGCTGATGACTGAGTCAACTGAAAATTGATCACTGACTGCTGAGGGCTGCCTATGCCTACGCTTTCTGCCGAACACCTGACACTGGCCTACCGCCGCGGCGCGGTCGTCGTGCGCGACCTGGTGCTGACGGTGGCACAGGGGGAAATCGTGACGCTGGTTGGCCCCAACGGGTCGGGCAAAAGCACCATCCTGCGCACCCTGGCCCGCCTGATGCGCCCGCAGGAAGGCGCTGTCTACCTGGACGGCAAAGCCATTCACCGCATGTCCACGCGCAAGGTGGCGCAGATGCTCGCCATCCTGCCCCAGGACCCCATCGCTCCGGATGACCTCACCGTGCGCGATCTGGTGTCGCGCGGGCGTTTCGCCCACCAGGCATGGTGGCGTGCTTCCAGCCGTCGCGACCGCGAAGTAGTAGATTGGGCGCTGGCGTCCACAGGCCTGAGCGAACTATCCGAGCGGCGACTGACCACCCTCAGCGGCGGTGAGCGTCAGCGGGCGTGGAT
>CAKZOB010000005.1 GCA_937135955.1 uncultured Anaerolineales bacterium
ACCAGGGCGTCCAGGTGCACCGCCCGGCTGGAGCGCAGCAGCGAGTAATAGGTGCGGATGTAGAGGGCGATTTCTTCACCGCCCGTCTTGGGCACAGTGCGGTCCATACCAACTCCCGTTGCCAGCGCTGATCGGTTCGCCTGCAAAACGCGATCTCTATAGTTGATCCTACACCGGAATCAGACCCAGGGCGATACCTGCCAGCAGGCACAACCCCAGCACAACCCCGATCCCCGCCGCCCACCACAGGCGATTGCGCAGCCGTGCCCCCTGTTTGCGCGGCGGACGGGGTAACGGGCGCGGCATCGGCGCAGGGGCCGTCAGCAGGTGTGTCGGATCGGGCAGCACCTCCAGCAGCCGCTGAAAGGCCGGCCCATAGTCGCCGGAAAAGTCGAGCACAGTCGCCCGCGCCAGATAGCGCGGCAGATCGCCCGCCGAACGCAGCAGCACAAAGGTCGGCTTGTGCCGCCGCCCGGCCAATACCCCCTCATGGCGCATCCCCACGCGCCGCCCCCGCGCCGGATCGAGGATCATCAGCACTGCTCCCGCCCCGCGGATGGCGTGCCGCGTCTCTGCGGCCCAGGCCATGGTGCCCACTGGCGTGACAGCATCCACAAAGACGACATAACCCGCCGCCTGGAGATCGTCAACCAGGCGGTGCGCAAACTCGTAGTCGTGTTCCGGATAGCTGATGTACAGGTACTGCATCCTCTCTCAAGACCGGGCGAATTTGGTGACGAAGTAGTCCGGATTCAGGCGCTCGCCAGTGGCGAACTCCAGGGCGTCGTTCCAGGGCATGGTGTTGCCGACAGCGTAGACGCGCTCGCGGAAGAACTCGCCCGCCGCAGCCCGATCCACAATACCGCCCACATGCCCGCGCAGCCAGTTTTCCCACTGCACCGACATCATGCGCCCCAGCAAATAGTTCTGGTAGTAGGCCGGGGCCAGGGCGATATGGTATTTGGTCGCCCAGTCAGGCAGCTTCTCGCGCCCGTCCGGCTTATTGAGGAACTGATAGCGCTGCACCAGTTCCCACCACAGCGCGTTCAGGTCGCGCGAGGGGTCTTCGTACATCAGCCGCTCGAAGTTCACCACCACCAGCACCCAGCGGGCGAAGATCAGTTCCTGCAGGCGCAGCCGCCGATAGCCCGCCCGACCGGCGCGCCCCGCTTCCCCTGCGTCTGCGCCCAACACGCGCTCGTGCCACTCCGGGTCGAGCGTCTCCGCGCCCATCAGCATGGCCATCGCCTCGGTGCTCAGGATATGCGGGACAGTGCGCAACAGCCAGGGCAAGCTTCGCGGGATATGCTTATCGTACACGGCGTGTCCCAGTTCGTGCAGCAGCGTCTCCATCCAGCGCAGGTTGGGCTTGACGTTGCACAGAATGCGCACATCGCCCTCGCGATCAATGTGCGTGCAAAAGGCGTGCTGATCTTTCCCCTCGCGCTCATACAGGTCGCTGCGCCCCAGGATATCGCGCACATCCATCCCCAGCCCGTCGTAGGTGCGCACGCTCAGCGCCACCGGGTCACGATCGGTAAAGATGGCATCGAAATCGTAGTCGTTGCGGATGGGCGCATCCTGAAAGAACGGCTCGGCATAGTGCCAGGGCATCAGTTCTTCGACGGGCACGCCGAAACGTTCGCTCAGTTCGGCGTCAAGTTCGGCTTTGGCGGCGCGGAACGGCGCTTCGGTCTTGGTCGCCAGGTCGTCCAGCAGCGCGTAGAGCCAGTCCGGATCGAGTTCGTCGAAGGTCAGGCTCATGCGGTGAAAGTTGGCGAAGCCCATGCGCTGCGCCGCTTCGTTGCGCAATTCCGCCAGACGGCGAATCTGATCGGCAACGCGCGGCCCAATCTGTTTGCTCGCTTCCCACACCTGCCGCCGCCGCGCCGAATCCTTCTCGTTGCGCAGCACTTCGTTGATGGCGTTGGCCGTCAGGCGCTGCCCGTTGACTTCGGCACGGAAGTTGGTATAGGCGTCGGTCAGGGCCTTGGATAGTTCGCTCATCTCGTCAATGGTGGCCGGGTCGCGTTGCCCCGCCCCAAAGCCGTAGTGCAGCACGCGCAGCATCCGCGCCAACAGAGCATCGTCGCCGGCGGCACCTTCTTCGTCCCAGCGCCTGTACTGCGCATATGCCTGCGGATCGGCCCAAAAGCGCATCCAGGCTCGCCGGGCGTCTGCCGCTGCGTCGAGCGCCTGCGGGGTGCCGGTCGTGGCGGCTTCCCATTCCTTCGCGTTGTGGTCAATGTACAGAGCGCGAATCTGCGCGGTATGCTGTTCCACCGCCGCACGAATGTCTTGAGACATATACTCTCTTCCTTTTACATCGGGGTTGCTCAGTTCACAGCGCTAGGGTAACACAAAACGCGCAGCAGATCACCTACCATCCGCTGGGAGCGCATACAAAAAATCCTCAGCGACCTTGCTGCGCCTGATATCCTCCCGCGCTGTGGACGAAGGGGCCGGGGATTGAGGGGAGCTTTTCAACCGGTCTCTTAGGGTGAGGGGAGACCCGCCAGTAAGGCATAGCCCCGTTGGGCAGGGCCGACCCGCTCAGCGACTGCCGTAGTAAGAGACCAGCGCGTCGGTGAGGGCCGGCAGGCAGGGGGTGGCATCGAGCCAACCCCCGGTCGGGCCGACATTCCACAGGTGGAAGCCGCGCACGTAGGGGTCGTACTCAAGCTGACGGGTGTACTGCAACACATCGCGCACGATGTCGGCGCAGGAAAACGGCGCGCGCCCGTCGCCCGGCCCCGCCTCGGTGAGGTAGACGGGCACCAGCAGCGCTTCGGGGAGCTGTTGCAGCACCGAGCCAAACAGCAGCCGGTGCCGAAAGCCCAGGTTGATGCCCGATTCCGAGACAAGCGTCGTCGGATTGATGCCGTAGGCGTGCAATGCCACCCCATGTAGCCGCCCCGAAGCGCAGGGGTTCTTGAGGGCGTAGTCGAGCACGGGCAACAGTTGGGCGAACATTTCCGGCGTGGGCTGGCCAGCGCTGAAAGAAAACAGCAACAGGCATTGGCCCCGCTGCCCGGCGATGCGCATGGCCTCGATGGAGAAGGGGATCAGCCACTCCACGGGGGGCATACACTCGTTCATGATCTCGAAGTAGTCTGCCTTCACGCCTTGCCACGAGGGAGCCAGGCTGTTCATCCAGCGGTGCGCTTCGAAGATGGGATCGAAAGCCGTGTTGGGGCAATCGCGCATCCCCTCGGTGGTGGCCAGCGAGCGGTAGACAGTGACTGTCTCCGGCGAGATGGCCTCGATCTGGTTGAGGATGCCCTCGGTGCCCGTTGTCCCTTTCAGCGTGCCCAGTGGCCAGCCGATCTCCTTCAGACGACGGGCCAGGTCTATCACCGCGGTGCTCTCCGCGCCCATCACCAGGTGCAGACCCATCAGCGTATGCGGGGCTAGGTCGGCGGGAGCAAGCACCACCTGCGGCGTGAAAACGTACTGCACCGTGACGTTGTCCAGGCGGTAGCTGCCTTCGGGAGGGTCGGCGGGGTCGAGCGGCGCGCCCGTGCAGACCCGGATGCGCAGCCGAATCACCTGGCCGCGGTAGTACGTCAGATCGACGATGTGCGTTTCCCAGTCGGTGTCCAGGCCGATCTGCTGATCCACCATGATCCAGCTCGCGCCGCCGTCCAGGCTCAGGTCTACGGCGACGAAGTCGCTGATGGGCAGCGTGCCCCGCTGCCGCATCATCAACTGTGCGCTCAGGGTCCCGCTCAGGTCAATTGCATAGGCATATTCCAGGATGCTGATAGTGTTGCGCGCTGCCCCATCGAGCAGCCAGCCGCCGCCGTCGTAGGCGGTTTCGGTGTCGAAACGCCACGCGCCGGAGACATTCCAGCCAGCAGGCGTGTCGAAGGTGGCGGCGAAAGGCAATCCCACTACGCGCACCTGTTCCTGATCCGGTTGGGGGGTAGGTTGCTGCGGGGACTCCTGAGCCGCGGTAGGCACGCTCAGCGCCCCCACCGTCAGCCCCACGACCAGCACCCCCAGGATACCCGCTCGCAAGATGTTCATGCGGGGCATTGTAGCATAGACCCCCCGGCGCGGCGATCAGGCCCCTGCGGGCGGGCGCGCGCGAGCTGTGACAAGGCGCTTGTTGTGTTTTGGTTTACCTCACCCCCGCTCGGCGCTGGCGCGCCTTCAGGCCGAGCGAAGCGAGGCCGGGGGTGAGGTCAATCACAGCCCAGCACACGGCCTGTCACCTTTTGCACGCACCCCCGCTGGGCCGCAGCGCACCTCTTGGCTTTCGCCCGAATGGGGAGTAGGCTATGATACAGAAGGGACTATCGCTGGCACCTGGGATGAGAACAACGCCATGAAACGACTGATCGTGAATGCAGACGATTTCGGGCGGTCGCCTGGCATCAACCGCGGCATCCTGGAATCGCACCTGCGCGGCATCGTCACCTCGACCACAGTCATGGTCAACTTCCCCGACGCTGCGCCGGGTCTGGAACTGGCTCTGGAGCAGGCACCGCGATTGGGCATCGGTCTACATGTGACCCTGACGGCAGGCCGCCCCGTCTCTGCGCCGGAGCGCGTGCGCTCCCTGCTGGACGACGACGGGCACTTCCTGCATATCAGCGCCTGGCCCGCGCAGATGGATCGCTTCGACCCCGATCATCTGCAACGGGAGGTCGCCGCCCAGGTTGACCGCTTCATCAGCCTGACCGGTCGTCCGCCCGATCATCTGGATGCGCATCATCACGCCGCCTACCTGCATCCGGTCTCGCTGCGCGCCATGCTGGAGATCGCCGCGGGCTACGGCATCCCCATGCGCGCCGGTATGCCCGACCTGCCGCCCCCGCAAGCCGCTTCTGTCCTGGCCGACATCCTGCCGGGCTTCGATACGGCGATCGCTCTGCCCCTTGTCGAGCAATTGCAGGCGGTGTTGGCCGAAGGCCCCGCTCCCTTCTGGCCGGCCCGCTTCGAAGGCGGCTACTTCGACCGGACGGCCACGCTCGGCGACCTGCTCGTCATCCTCACCAACCTGCCCGAAGACAGCGTCACCGAGTTGATGTGTCATCCGGGCTATGTGGATGAGGCATTGGGGCACAGCGGCTACCGCGACAAACGCGAAGACGAGATCGTGCACCTGACGCACGCTGCCACGCGCGAATGCGTGCGAGCCGAGGGCATCCAACTGATCACTTTCGGCGATCTGACGCGCTGAGATCGGGCCATGTTGGAATGACGAGGCTGCCATGACCGACTACTATTTGCCGGACGACGAGCTGCCCGAAGACATTTCCTACGAAGCCTTCGACGACGTGATCTACACCGACGCCGACGAGTTCGTGCCGATCGACCTCGACGCGCTCGATGACGCCCTGCTCGCCGAAGCTGGCCCCGCCGCCCCTGAAACCGCGCTCGACCAGGCCACCAGCGACCTGCTCGACACGCTCGACGACGCCCTGCCGGTCTATCGTCGCCCCATAGCCGAACCACCGCGCCGCGTTGTCTCGCCTGTTATCACGCCCGCTGACGAGCTGACCGACGACACCGAGCGCCTGCTCGATACGCTCGATGACGCCCTGCCCGCCGAAGCTGGCCCCGCTACGCCCGAAACCGTGCTCGACCAGGCCACCAGCGACCTGCTCGACACGCTCGACGACGCCCTGCCCGCCATCCGCCGACCTGCCCTGCCGCCTCCACCGCAGCCAGTCGCGCCGCGCGTCACCCCGTCCGTCACAGAGTTGACCGACAACACCGAGCGCCTGCTCGATACGCTCGATGACGCCCTGCCCGCTGAGACCGGCCCCGCCGCCCCTGAAACCGCGCTCGACCAGGCCACCAGCGACCTGCTCGACACGCTCGACGACGCCCTGCCCGCCATCCGGCAGCCGGTCGCGCCGCTGCCCTCGCCGCGACAGGTCCCTCCACCGGCGCGATCACCGTCAGTCGCCCGCCGCCCAGTGCAGCCCACCCCCGTCGCCCCCGCTCAGCGGGTGCAACCTCCGGCTGTGCCTGCTATAGAAAGCAAGCCCGCCGCCGCACTCGCCTATCAGGTACTGATCGGATTGCCGCCGGAACTGGGCGCGCTGGTGTTGGAACTGCGCGAAACGGGCAATATCGAAGACATGCCGCCGCCTGGCCTGTGCCTGACGCCGCGCTTCCACACGCCCGATCTGGAAGCGCTGGATGCGGCCCTGGAACGCTGGGCACAGGAACATCTGCCGATGGCGCTGGAGATTAGCGGGGTGCAGGCCAAGGTCGTGGGCGCGCAGCAATACGTCGCCGCCTGGCACGTGCAGCCCCAGGAACGCCTGCGACAGGCGCTGGTCGCTCTCAAGAAGGCGTTAGGCGGGCTGGTACGCCCCCTGCCCGGCGAACCAACTGCCATCCGGCTGCGCATCACCATTGGCGAGCATATCGCCGCCCGGCGCTATCCCTATGTGGTAGCGCAGATGCAGCGCGATTTCGAACCGACCTTCTGGCATGCGCAGACGCTGGTGCTGGCCAGTTGCCCCGCGGCTGCGCAGCCGCCCGAATGGGACGTAGCCGCCACCTATCCGGGCGCTTTGCCGCGCCCCATCCCCTGATCGCTGCCCGTCTCCGAAGACAGATCGCCAGAGGTGATGCCGATGACCGACACTCGATCTCCCACCCCAGACGCACTCTCCGTTCCCGTCAGCCTGAGTGCAGCGCCCCCGGATGTCGAGGATCGTCGTTCCAAATGGTTCTTCCTGCGGCGTGTCCCCAGGCGGAAACTGCCGCGCGAGTGGACTCGTCCGTCCGATGAGCAGTACGAGCGCGACCTGATCGAAGAAGGGTTCATCGCCCCATCCATGCTCGGCGAGGGGATGTCCGCCGAGCTAGCCGAGGACATCCGCGAACTGGATCAACACCTGCTCCCGCACTTCTGGCGCATGAATCAGCAGGCCAAGTTCTTCCAGAACCGCTTCTATCAGTACCAGTGGGCCTTCATCCTGGCCGCCTTTCTGACCACCGCCCTGGCCGCTGTCAACGTCTTTCTGTATGCCCAGGGTTGGACAGGTCAGCAGGGGACGATCGTCGGCACGCTGCAATGGACGGAAGTGCTGGGCTTCCTGACCGCCGTAGTGAGCGGTATCGCGGCTTCGGTGTCCTTCCTGGATGCCAACCAGACGCCGCAGAAACGCTGGTACAAAGCCCGCGTCCAGGCGGAGACGCTCCGCTCGATGTATTTCCTGTTCCTGGCACGTCAGGCCCCTTTTGACACGCCCAGTCAACGCGAGCGCGTGCAACGGATGCGCGAAAAGGTAATCGAAGTGCTGCGCGAGACGCGCCTGCCTGAGCGACCGCCATCCCAAGAGCCTGCGGCCATGCCCGAACTGGAGCTTCCCGCGCCCGTGGTGCCGCCGCCTGTCACACCGCGCCGCCCCCGTCGCCCTTCAACGCCCGATAGCGACCGTTAGCCGCCTGGCAAAGGAGATTGCCCCATGAACCTCACCCCCGATACCAGTCAGTCGCCGCCGCTCCCTTTGCTCAGCGAGGAAGAGGCGCGTCTGCGCACACAGCTCTACGTCCATCACCGCATCAATTACCAGGATAGCTTCTACCGTCGGCGAGTCGCCGAATTCACCTTCAATTCCGACAAAATGTTGTGGATCTCTGCTGGACTGATGGGTGTCTCGACGGTCATCTCCTCCTATTCCATGGTGGCCGACAAAGCGTTCTTCGCTTTCCTCACCGCCCTGCTCCCTGCTTTTGCGGCTGCGGTATCGGCCTTTCGTTCGCTCTATCAGTGGCAGCGCCAGGCTGCCATCTACGAAGATACCTGGCTGGCCCTGCAGCAGGCGCGCTTGGCCATGCCGGACGAAGACTTTCTGGAACCCGGCGACTACAGCCGCTACTTCCCGCAACTGGTGTTGCAAACCGAAGAGGTCTTGCGCACCGAGGCCAGTCAGTGGGGGCAGATGGAACAGGTGCGCCCGCCCAGCCCCGGCCCAGCACCTGCCCCGCCCGCCCCGGACACTGAACCGTGAACGCCTGACACGCTCCCACCCAGAACCAGGTTCGTCACAGGGGGCGCACAGAGCACGACCACAGGCACCGGGGTATACCCTCCTTCTGCGCGATCTCCGCGCCCTGGCGACGAGTCCTGCCCTGCGAAGCGATACGCCCCGCGTTTCGAGGGTGCTTGCAAAATGTGTCAGGCGGTTTGCTGCGCTCTGGTTCACCTCATCCCCCGCCTCGCTGCGCTCGGCTCGTCCTTTCCAGTCATACACGGGGACAGCGAGGCGCGTGAACGCCGGGCGGGGGTGAGGTAAATGCCTTCCCGTCAAGCAAAGTCGCTGCAACCTTTGCGCACGCCCCTTTTTCGGTTTTTCGGTTGACCGTTCATATCGGGCGCGAATGCTGGTATAATGACGGCGTTCACTGACAAACAGGCAGGCATCAGGCTGCAAGACGAGGACAGCACTGGCGATGATTGACGTCAATCAGCTTCGGAATGGCACCAATTTCACGCTCGATGGCGAGCTGTACAAGGTGCTCAAATACGAACACATCAAGATGGGCCGTGGCAATGCCACCATCCGCGTGCAGGTACGCAATCTGCGCACGGGGACCACGCGCGAAATGACCTTCACCTCCGGCGACCGCGTGCAGGACATCCGCATTGATACGCGCGTGGTCGAGTACCTGTACGACGATGGCGAATTCCTCACCTTCATGGATATTGAGACGTTCGAGCAACCGCAGTTGCGCAAGGATCAGTTCGGCGACGACTTCCTCTACCTGACGGAGAATATGCAGCTCAAGCTGCTCTCTTATGAGGGTGAGATTCTCGACTACGAACTGCCGCCGAACGTCGAACATCGCGTGGTGGAAGCGGAACGGGCCGTGGCGGGCAACACGGCGACCGGCGCGACCAAGCGCGTCAAGACGGAGACGGGCTTGGAGGTGATCACCCCCCTCTTTGTAGAGGAGGGCGACATCATCCGCATTGACACGCGCACGGGCGAATATGTCACGCGCGTATGATGCTGTGCAGTGGGCGCGGGCCGGGGAAATCCCCGGTCTTTTTTTGCCAGGGGGTTGGCACGCTGTCGTCGATCGCTTACACTCGTCACTGAGTTTGGAGACGGCGCGTGCTGACGAAAGGAGCGCCTATGCGCACTCCCGCGGGCAAGGAGTGCCCCCATTACTACGAAGACTTCAATCGCGGGCGGTCGGTGCAGGAGTGTCGCCTGGTAGATAAGACCCCTCACTCCCTGCGCTGGCGTCCTGCCGACTGTGCGCGCTGCCCGGTGCCGGATATTCTGCGGGCCAACGCCAGCCCGGATATGGAACTGCGGCTCACCATTCGTGGAGCGTTGCTCGGCTTTGTGCGCCGGATGCAGGTAGAGGCGCGCTGCACCCGTCACAACGTGTCCATCGCCGATCCCTACACCGGCTGTCCGCTGGATGCCGAGGAAAACGAGGCCCTGCGGCTCTTTCGGCAGGCTCTGGAAGAAGACGATGGAGCGAAACCATGATCAAGGCGGTGCTGCTCGACCTGGACAATACGCTGTTGGGTAACGATCCCGATCCGTTCACGCGCCGCTATCTGGCGCTGCTGGACGACTTTGTGCAGCAACGCCTGGGCACGCCCAGCATCCTGCAGGCGCTGTGGGCAGGGACGCAGGCCATCTTCGCCGATGCCGACCCCTTGCGCACGAACAGCGAGAAATTCTACAGCGCGTTCATGTCCCTGGTGCCCCTGGAGCGCGCCGACTTCGCCCGCGCCATGCAGGAATTCTACGCAGAGCTGTACCCCACCCTGGAACCGCTCACGCAGCGGCGGCCCGGCGCGCGGCGGCTGGTCGAATGGCTGCTGGATGCGGGCTATACGGTCGTCATCGCCACTAACCCCCTGTTCCCCTATGTGGCGGTGCAGCATCGCCTGGCCTGGGCGGGGATTCCGATCGGCGAAGTGGCATTGGGGTTGGTGACGACGCTGGACAACATGCACTTCGCCAAGCCCAACCCGGCCTACTACGAGGAGATCGGCGCGCGGCTGGGTCTGGAAACGGGCGAAGCGATCATGGTCGGCGACGACTGGGAACACGATATCCTGCCAGCGCGCGCCGCCGGAATGAATGCGTTCTGGGTGTGCAGTGAGAGCCAGGGTTGTGCTCCCGACGCGGTCTGTCGGGTGGACGGCTGCGGCTCGCTGGCCGACTTCGCCTGCCGCGTGATCGAGGAAGATTGGCTGGAAGCGCTCACACCGCTGCCCCTTGAACCGTCACAGATCGCCCCGCGCCTGCTGGCCAACGTCGCTGCGCTGGATGGGCTACTGCGCGAGACACCAGAGCACGGCTGGACAGCCCGTCCCGTTGAGGGAGAATGGACGGCGCTCGAAGTGCTGTGCCATCTGATCGAGACCGAGCGTCAGGCGTACCGCCCCCGCCTGCAAAGAGTCCTGGCCGAGGATAATCCCGCCCTGCCTGCCCTGGCCGAACCGCCCATGTCTGGGTGTGACGAGGCTCCGCGCGCCGCGCTGGAGCGGTTCGCCGCCGAGCGCCGCGTCACGCTCGACCTGCTTGATACGCTCTCAGAAGGCGATTGGGACCGTCCGGCGCAACATCACCGCCTTGGCCCGACCACACTGTTGGGATTGGCCGATCTCATCGCGCAGCACGACCGGCTACATCTGCGCCAGATGCGCGAGACGCTGGCCCGCTGCTCCTGAGCGTCTCCGGCGGAACCTCAACGCCGCGCAGATCGTCTGAATTCATAAGACGGTGAGTGAGTGGAGAAGACGTATGCGCGAGTTGATCGTGTTCCTGCTGCTGATCCTGTCCTCGTGCCTGGGGGTAAGCGCCCCTGTGCCGCCCGGACCGCGCCCCCCTGCGCCAGACACGCCGACTGTCCCTGCGCCGCCCCGTCTGACGCGCGAATTACTGGTGGTGGAGGAAGTGGAGGGATTCGTAGTGGGGACGCCCCCCATGCAACTGCGCCTGGGCGTGCGCGGCTACTGGCCGTCCGGCTGTTCCGCGGAAGTGATGATCGAGCAGCGGTTGGAGGGCGACACGCTGACGATGACCATCTGGCGGGAGCTGCCAGCGGATGCGGTCTGTCCGGCGGTGATCGTGCCCTATCACGGTACGATCCCCATTGAAGGGGAAATCACCCGTTTGCCGTCGGCGATCACGGTCAACGGGTGGACGCTGCGGCTGCCCTGAAAACGGTTGGGGAGCCAGCCCCTTCCTCAACTGGGCTTCGAGCCAAGCCATCTTCTCATTTGAAAAGCCCCGCGTCGGAGCATAGCAAAGCTGTCCCGCGGTGTTTGGGGTTGCCGATTCCACGCCGTGTCAGATTTCGCCCGGCCATACGTTCTTTTATGCAGGAGTAAAGTTAGATAACAAGGAGGTAATGGGTGACATCGGCTTCTTTGCGACTCAGGAGACGCGCCAGGGCAGGGCCATACAGTGGCGAGGTTGCTTTCAGGCAGCTCTTCGACGCAACTCATCCCATTGTGTTTCGCTACGTGTATGGTTTGATAGGCGGGCCGCGTCAGGAGGTGGAGGATATTGTCGCCGACACGTTTCTCAAGGCATGGCAGGCGCGCGATCACTTCGACGGCGATCGGCAGGCAGCCGTGCGGTGGCTCCTGACTATTGCGCGGAACGAGGTGATTGACCGCTTCCGCGCCCGGCAATACGCAGCAGGCATCACCTGGTTAGAAGATGTCGAGTTTGCCTCCTCTGATCTCAGCCCCGAACAACAGGTGATTGAGAATGAGCGATGGCTACAGGTGCAGGCAATCGTTCAAACGTTGAATGAAAGGCAACGAGAAATCTTCGCCTTGCGTTATGTGCTGGGCTGGAAAGTCAAGCAAATAGCAAAGCATCTGGGAATGGCAGAAAACACTGTTTCGGTAAACCTGCGGCGTATTCTTCAACGGCTGCAAACCGAAGTTCAGGATCAAACCGAAGTTCAGGATCAAGAGGAGGGAACCACATGAACAGAGAGTTTCGTCGTAGCGAATTGGCGCTCTTGCGCCTGTTCAAGCGCGCTCAGTTGAACCCCAGCTCGCGCTTCTATGAGCAGATGGCTCGTGCTCCTTGGGCTATGACTTCGCCGGCTGCTGGTGTTCACCGTTCCGTCTCTCTGAGATTGGCGGCAACGGCCCTGGCTGTGGTGGTATTGCTCGCGCTTATTGTCCCGCTCACATCGCTGGCTCAGCAAGTATTCCACTTTTTCACCCAGGCGGAAACGGATACAGTGGACAAAGCCGTTTTCCTGGCTCCAACTTTTGAGGCACCGGCGCTGAACGACCTGACAAATATCGAGCAGGCCAGCGCAGTGGCGGGGTTTGCTATACGTCTCCCTCAGGAACTGCCTGGCGAGATACAGATCACCGCTGCCAGCGTCAATCCAGGCAGTGTGAGTGTCACCTATAGCGACGGGCAAACGACCCTGGTTTTCTTGCAGGGGATGAAGACCGAAAGTTCTTCGTTCTATGTGGGTGCTGGAGCTAAGGTGGAAGCTGTCCCTGTGGACGGCGTGATGGGGGAGTATGTGCGTGGTGGTTGGCAACGGGTAGGCGACGGGCTTGTGTGGGACAATAATGCCGGGTCCGCCTTACTTTTCTGGGAAAAGGAAGGCGTGCGCTACGGTTTGCTTGTAGAGGCAGGAGAGATGGCACGCGAAACGCTCATTCGCATTGCTGACAGCCTGTCTAGCCCAAAGTGAGGCGCTAGGGAGCGTTCTACTGGCTTGAACTATAGCGCAACGGGGCGATCGGCGGATCGCCCCGTTTGCCGTGATGGAGACTGCGAGCAATGAAGTTAATTCTCGCTACCACCCGCTGGCGCTTTGGCGCGCGCCTCGCGTTCACGTTGTTTGAGCACGTCTTTGTGTTCCCAGCCGCCGCGCGCCTCGGCCTCTTCAGCGGCGCGGGTGGGCGCGATGGACTGCCAGTAGCGGAATTCCTTGGACAGGCGCTGCTTGTTGAAGATGTGCGCGGTAGTGCGGTCGTAGCTGGCCAGTTCGTAGTCGTGATCCATCTTGATCGCGTCGAACGGGCAGAACTCGGCGCAGAACCCGCAGTTCATGCAAATATCAATATCAATGTAGAACTCCGCCGGTTCGGGGACAGGCCGCCCTGTCTCCGGATTGGTGCCGCGCACGATCCAGATGCATTGGGGCGGACAGACCTTGGCGCAGATGCCGCAACTGGTGCACCAGTCGTGGCCGGGGCGCTCCGGATGATCGTAGTTGTCCACCACCAGGAAGGGGATGAAGCGGAAACGCTCCGGCGTGGCGAGCTTCTCGTCCGGATACTCGACGGTGAAGATGCCGCGCGTCTCCAGCCCCTGGCGCAGCGGGAACGCCTCGTCGGGGATGTGCCGCCGGAAGCCCCAGCGGATGTCCTCCAGATAGGTGTTGATGAAGTGCTTGAGCGTAACCCCCAGGCCACGCAGAATACCTGATCCGTACATAGACGCTCTCGCTCCTTTGCCCGCTAGCGATCCACTTCGCCAAGCACGATGTCAATGCTGCCCAGGATGGCCACCACATCGGCCACTTTGTGGCCCTTGCACATCTGGCTGAGGGCGGTCAGGTTGATGAAACTTGGCGACCGCACGTGGTAGCGCCAGGGATTCTGCCCGCCGTCCGAGACCAGGTAGAAGCCAAGCTCGCCCTTGGGGTTCTCGACGCGCCCGTAGGCTTCGCCAGCGGGCACGCGCGGGTTGTACTGCCCCGGCTTGCCAGAGAAGAACGGTTGCCCCTTGGTCTCTTCCAGGATGGGCAGAATCTGCTTGAGGATGCGCAGGCTCTGCACCATTTCGTCCAGGCGGATGAGATAGCGGTCGTAGACATCGCCGTGATAGCGCACCGCCACGTCGAACTCCAGGTCGGGGTAGATGCTATAGGGTTCGGCCCGGCGCACATCGTAGGGCACGCCACTGGCCCGCAGGACAGGGCCGGCGGCGCTGTAGGCGATGGCGTCCTCTCTGGTGAGTACACCCACGCCAATGCAGCGGTTGGTGATGATCTCATTGGTGGTCAGCAGATCGTTGGTCTGCTCGACAGCGCGCGGCAGGCGATCATGGATCAGCGCGCGCAGGTAGTGCATGGTGTCGAAGTCACGCACGCGGTCATTGATCAGCGCGGCGGTGCTCTGCAGCCGCTCCGGCAGGTCGTAGGCCACGCCGCCGAAGCGCATGTAGTTGCACATCATGCGGCTGCCGGAGACAGCTTCGAAGAAGTCGAGGATCAGCTCGCGCTCGATGATGGAGTACATCAGCGGCGTGAAGTACGCACCCAGGTCGTTGAGCAGGAACCCAATGGCCACCAGGTGATTGAGGATACGGGTCAGCTCGACCATCAGCACGCGGATGGCTTCGGCGCGGTAGGTCGGCGGATCCCAGCGTTTGCCCAGCGCCAATAGCTTCTCGACGGCGACCGCATAGCCCAGGTTGTTGGACATGCTGCAGAAGTAGTCGAGCCGGTCGGTGAAAGGCATGTTGTGCAGGAAAGTGTTGCGCTCGCCGATCTTCTCGTGATTGCGGTGCAGGTAGCCCATCACCGGCTCCAGCCTAACAATCGTCTCGCCGTCGAGCGTGACCACCATGCGGAACACGCCGTGCGTGCTGGGATGTTGCGGCCCCAGGCTGACGACCACCTGCTCGGTGGCCAAGTCGCTCACCTGCACGCCCAACGGCGCGCCCTCGTAGATGGCGCGTTCGGCCTGTTCTTCATACCCGTCGAGCGAGAAACCCGCCGGATAGCGCACGTTCTTTCCGAAGGGATTGAGTTCCTCGGCCCGGCGCACGTGCCCTTCCGGCCAGCGGCTATCGAAGGGCTTGTGCTCCTGCTCGTAGTAGGCTTCTTTCCAGTCTTTGCGCAGCGGGTGGCCGTGGAAACCTTCCCACATCAGAATACGCTTGAGGTTGGGGTGGCCTTCGAAGCGGATGCCCATCAGGTCCCAGGCTTCGCGCTCCTGAAAATCGGCCCCCGGCCAGACGCTCACCAAGCTGGGCAGCGTGGCCTGATCGCGCGGGGTCTGCGCCTTCAGCGTCAGCGGGGGGCCGCCGCGCAGATCGCAGACGTGATAGACCATCTCCAGGTGATCGCTCTCGCTCTTACCCAGATAGTCTACTGCCGTAGCGCTGGCGAGATAGGTAAAGCCCAGCGAATCGCGCACAAACTTGGCGACTTCCACCAGGTGCGACGGCTCGACGACGACGCCAGTGTACCCTTCGCGATCGTCGCGGCGAATCGCATTGCCAAAATGCGCTTCAAGCCGACGGACGGCCTCGTCGAGCGGCGCGGTGGATGTGGAGACTTGGACTTGTTCGGTCATCATCGTTCCCCTGAATCGTAGTGGTCAGCAGTCAGCAAGAACAGCCAGTCAGCGGCGCGCCTGGGCACTGGCGTCTTCGCGCCCGTCGGCACCCGGCCCGGTCTGCGCTTCGGCAGCCAGGCGACGGAACAGGTGAGCCTGACGCGGGTCAATGATGTCCGGCCCCAGGATGGGCACGGGCACTTCCTCGCTGGGGCCGCGCCCATACCAGGGTGTGCTGTCGCGGTTGCTGAGCGACTGACTGTCTATTTTCTTCTGCATCATGATCAGGCCATAGAGCAAAGCCTGCGGCGTGGGCGGGCAACCCGGCACGTAAACGTCAACGGGGATGTATTTGTCTATGCCGCTGACCACGTTGTAGCCTTCTTTGAACGGCCCGCCGCCGATGGCACATGCCCCCATCGCCAGCACGTATTTCGGCTCCGCCATCTGATTGTAAAGCCGCACGATGGGCACCACCATCTTCTTGGTCACCGTGCCGCTGACGATCATCAGGTCGGCCTGACGTGGGCTGGCTCGCAACACTTCCATGCCGAAGCGGGCCTGGTCGAAGCGGCTGCTGGCTGTGGCGATCATCTCGATGGCGCAGCAGGCCAGCCCAAAGGCCATCGGCCAGATCGAGTTGCGGCGGCCCCAGTTGTAGATGGAATCAATGAGTCTGCCGAAGGTCGTCACCGCGACAGATGACTGCATCCCTTCCGGCACCGGTACGTCTGGATGGCGCAGTTCGCTGAGAAAATTCTCGTTTGCTTGGGTCATGACGCTTCAGATTGCTCCTCGTACCATTCCCGCAGAATGTCTGTCAACAAATCGTCGTTGGCCAGCGCCGGATCGTCGGCGAAGCCGGGCAGGGCGATGATCCACGCCCACAATTGCCGCAGTCCCAACGAGTCCAGGTCGGCGTCGGGATGGTGCTCCATCAGGCTGAGCACGATCTCGTAGGTCGCTTCCCAGTACAGGGAACGGGCATCCTCGTCCGGATCAGCCATAGGCTGTGAAAGTGCTTGTCTAACTACAGGCGTTCATAGTCGATCATAGTGAAATCTCGCCCCGATCCAACGACGCTGCGCCTGCCTGCCCCTGGGTACCACTAATCGCCCGCAACAGGTGTTGGCGTTGCGGCGGGCACGCTCTGGGCAGGGGTAGGTGTGTCTTCCGTGACCGGAGTTTCGGCGTCCTCAACAGCCGCGGGAGTCGGAGTTTCCCCTTCTGCAGGAGCAGCAGCCTCGGCAGGCGTTTCCGCTTCTTGGGGGGCGCTTTCCTCGCCCTCGGTCTGCGCCGCCGCGCCGGTCAACTCGTCCATGTGCTCGGCCAGCCAGGCGCGGAAGTCGCGGTAGACGATGAGATCAGGTTCGCCCTGCAAAATGTACTGAATGAACGTCACACGCCCATCCTGGCGCTCGACGAACGCCTCGACCAGGTCAAGCCCAGGGAACGGCTCACCGGACGGGCGATCCTGGGCCTGTAAACGCAGGTGCAGCAGCGTCACCGGCACATTGGCGACCACTTCGATGACCGGCCCGGTGAAGGCGTCTTCGCCGACGCTCAGGCCCGCGTCAGTCGCCTGCTTTTGCAGGTTATCGCGCATCTGCTGTAACACATCAATCAGCGGATAAGCTGAGTCCTCGGGCGGCGGAGTCAGATTGATGCGGGTGATGAAGTCTTCCAGCGCGATGGCCGTATAGTTGATGCGCGCGTTCACCTCCTGTGGCCCCTGGTAATACCACTGCCCGGCCTGCATTTCGGTCCAGTTCGCGGCAACCGGTTCAGGCAGCGGTGTCGGCGTGGGCGAGGAAGTGGGCGTATAGGTCAAAGTGGGTTCGGGCAGGTAGACGCTGGTCGAAACGCCCGCGTCCCCCACCAGCAAGAAAATGATCGCAAAGGCGGCGAATAGAATAACAAGCGCAACAGTCTGTGAGCGTAGCGTCATGCTCAAAAGCTCCTTACGCGCAGGTTGCAGGCGGTGTCCGCACACCCCCACAAGTGTAGCGGAGAGTGCCATCTCTTACAACCGGTTGATGGGCAGACAACGCAGCGCGTGCCCTCGCTTGTGATAATTGTGACAAACGGCATAATGGAGACGATCAGTTGTCAATTGACAGTTTTGGCAACGCCGTGATAAGATTTTTAAAATTTATGAATAATATCGTAAATATCGCCAGGCAGGGAGCGAGCGCAGACGATGCAACAGACCAGACGCTACATCCTCGAAATCCTCAAGGAACGCAAGGAAGCCACGATTGATGAGATTGTCGCGGACCTGAGCGCACGTATCGGGAAGATCACCGCGGTGACGGTGCGCCACCATCTGGAGATTCTGCGCGGGGACGGTCTGGTGGCGGCGCCGACGGTGCGCCGCCGCAGTGCGCCGGGGCGTCCACAATATGTCTACACGCTGACTGAGCGGGCAGCCGATCAATTTCCCAACAACTATCAGGGACTGGCGGCGGGTCTATTGGAACAGCTCAAAGCTCAGCTCCCTGCGGCGCAGTTGGGAAAAATCCTGGACGGCGTAGCCGAGGCCATGGCCGAAAGGGCGATGTTGCCCGATGCCCCGCTGGAAACGCGCCTCGATCACGCGGTGGCCTATTTGCAGCAGCACGGTTACACGGCCAGTTGGTCGCACAACGGCGAAGGTGTGATCCTGTCGGTGAGCAACTGTCCGTATGAGCAGGTGTCGTGTACCACGCCGGAACTGTGTATGATGGACAAGCGCCTGGTAGACGCGCTGGTGGGCACTCCCACGCAGCGCATCAGCCGCCAGATCGACGGGGACGACTCCTGCTCATATCTGATCCCTCGCCAGGACTGACACGCCGCGACTAGCGTTCCGCATACCATCCGATAGCCTTCGCGTCAGGCGCGAGGGCCAGTTTGGTTCGCGTCTGTTGCCACGTCCATCGTCAGGCAGGCGTCGGGTTAGAAGTGGCAGCAGACGCTAGAATCGGAGCATGAACTACTGGCAGCATTCCAAGCTACGTGCCGGGCGCTATGTGATGGCGTTGGCCCTGGGTTTGGGCGTGTTGGCCTGGGGCATCGCGCTGACATTGGTGGCCCTGTCGGTGAGCCATGACGACGACGCGACACCTGTGCCTGGGGTGGCCGACCTGCCCACGCTGGCCGCCCAGGTCGTCACGCTGACGCCAACCGCGACCAGCACATCTACCCTCACCCCCTCCCCCACCCCAACCGCGACGCCATCAGCCCCCCTCACCGCCACGGAAGACCTTTCCGTCCGCGCGTTGCTGCCCACACAGCCCCCGACACCCACGCCCTTTGTCGCCGCAGAAACGACGCCCGGCCAGGCGGTGACACAAGCCGGCGTAGGGTGTATCCCGCCGCCGGGCTGGGAACGTTACGTGGTGCAGCCGGACGACACCCTCTTCGCTTTCGTGCTGGGCGCTGGGGGGACGGTGACTGTGGACGATCTGATGGCGGCGAATTGCCTGGACAGCCGCTATCTGCGCGTGGATCAGGTGATCTACCTGCCGCCCGGTGCCGCGGAGAACGCGCCGCCCTCAGTGCCGTCTGGCCCGGCCACCGATCTGGGTCTGCGCGGGCCGCGCACTCCCAGTTGTCCATGCACGATTGTGGTGCGCGAGGGCTGGCGGCGCGAACAGATCGCCGACGCCATCAACGCGGCGCAGACGCTCTTCACCGGCGGGGATTTTCTGGCCGTGACCGGGCCGGACGCGGCTGTGCCCTTCGACTTTGCCATGGAGCGCCCGCCCGGCACCTCGCTGGAAGGGTTTCTCTTCCCCGGCACCTACACCGTGCAGAACGACACCACCGCTGAACAGTTTCGCGACATGTTGCTGAGCGCCTTCGCGGCGAACGTCGGCCCGCAGATGCGCGCTGATGCCGCAGCACAGGGCGTCAGTTTCTACCAAGCGTTGACCATCGCCTCGATTGTGCAGCGCGAGTCGCGCGCGCCGGAGATTCAGCCGCTGATCGCCAGCGTGCTTTACAACCGCCTGCGCGATGGCAACCGCCTGGCACAGACGGTCACCAACCAGTATGCGCTGGGGCGGCCCGGCAACTGGTGGCCACGCGTGACGGCCAGCGGCCTGGAAGTGGACTCGCCCTACAACAATTATACCCGGCCCGGCCTGCCGCCGACCCCCATTGACAGCCCCGGCCTGAGCGCCATCCGGGCGGCGGTGTACCCCGCGCAGACCGAGTACCGTTACCATACGGCGGCCTGCGGTGGAGGTGTGGCGTTTGCCGTCACCTACGAAGAGCACCTGGCCAACGTCAATTGCGAGTGAGTGTTACGGAGTGCCGGGGAACTACAGAGAACACAGAGGAAAACACAGAGACCCTGGCCGAAAACCTCACCCCTGGCCCTCTCTCCATGTGCGGCATGTGGACTTACAACCTATCCGTAAATTCCTGGCGCGCAGCAAGCAGCGCCCCTACAGAACCGAATTTACGGAGATACCTGAAATGCACCCCCTTTGAGAAATGCGCGCAAAC
>CAKZOB010000006.1 GCA_937135955.1 uncultured Anaerolineales bacterium
CCAAGCGTGTCTGGGTTCGCCCGCCGAAGGTCACGGAAATACGCCCACTGCTGCGGGTACGTCACGCCCTTGCCCGTCTCACGGTAGACGGTGATCCGCTGTTCCAACGCCGCGTTGTAAAGCGTGCGCCCCTGCCACAGCAGGAAGTCAAGCGCTCCGGCTTGCGCGTTGGTGGGATACAGACGGTACTTGTAGGTGCGAATCATGTGTTACTGATGTACCTATACTTGTGCTTATTATCAGGCTACAGTCTAACTGTATCACGGGAGAAGAAAGGAGGCAAGCGCCATTCCCCACTGGGCTAAAGCCCGGTGTCCCCTGGTGCAATTTCTATGGAACATGTGGCTCCCTCGAATGTTCACCGATCCCGTAAGTGGTTGCGGGCGATCTTCCTGTCTCGCCAGGGCCGCCTGAGCGACAACCTCTACGCTCTGCTTTTTCTAGGCCCAGTGCTGATCATCCTGGCCGTAGTAATTTTCTACCCCCTGGTGCGGGTGCTCTCCTATAGCGTGACCAATGCCAGCCTGCTTTTCCCAAACCGCCAGGAATACATCGGCCTGGAGAACTTCGAGTACCTGCTCAACCAGGACACCATTTTCCGCACCGCTGTCAAGAACACCCTGGTTTTCACTATTTCCTCGGTGATCGGGGGCTTTGTGCTGGGCTTCATGCTGGCCCTGCTCCTCAACGAGAATATCCCGCTGCGCAACATCCTGCGCGGCGCGGCGCTGATTCCCTGGGTTATCCCTGGCGTCATTGTAGCGCTGATGACACTCTACATGTTCAACGGCGAAGTGGGGATCATCAACTACACGCTCAAATCAGCCGGACTTATTGACGAATTCATCCCCTGGTTTGGCAGCCTCGATCACGCCATGCTGGCTGTCATCATCGCTAACATCTGGAACCAGACGCCCTTCTATATGCTCATGCTGCTGGCCGGATTGCAGACGCGACCGGACGAATTGATGGAAGCCGCCAAGATTGACGGCGCTGGCTCGTGGGCGCGTTTCCGGCACATCACCTTGCCTCACCTGTCCAAGGTCATCATGATCATCACCGCGCTGATGGTCATCTGGAACTTCAACAACTTCGACCTGATCTGGACGACTACGCAGGGCGGGCCGGTTAATGCCACCATGGTGCTCTCTGTCTACACCTACCGCCAGGCATTTGTGAGCTTCAACACGGGCTATGCCAGCGCTATCGCTGTGTTCTGGTTGCTTGGCCTGCTGGCTTTCTCCTATTTCTACATTCGCGCCATGGAGGGGTGAGGTGATTCGCATGTTATCCCTCGATCTCGACCAGTATCCGCGCTTCAAGGCCAGCGCTACCGTCACCCTGCTGCTGATCCTGATGGTGTTCATCTTCTTTCCCACCTTCTGGATGCTTTCTACCAGCCTCAAGCCCAACGAGGATGCCTTTGCTGTGCCTCCTCAGTGGGTCCCCCGTGAGGTGACGCTGAAGAATTACCAGACCCAGATCAACGACCGCAGCGGTTTCCGCAACTACTTTCGCAACGGGGTGATTGTCTCGGCGGGCACCGCTCTGGTGTCCATCATTGTGGCCATGCCCGCCGGCTATGCCTTTGCCCGGCTGCGCTTTCGGGGCAAACGAGCGCTGTTGTTGATCATTCTCGCCTCGCAGATGTTCCCCGCCGTGATCATCGTGATCACACTCTATTCGCTCTATCGTGAAATCCACATCCTGGATACCTATCAGGGGCTGATCCTGGCTTTCACCAGCTTCAGCATCCCTTTTTCGGTATGGATGCTACGCGGCTTCTGCGAGAGCGTGCCGGAGGAAATCGAAGAGGCGGCCTTTGTAGATGGTTGCAGCCGCCTGGGGATTCTCTGGCGCATCGTTATTCCTTTGATCAAGCCCGGCATGGTCGCTGTGGGGTTATTCTCGTTCCTCAATGCCTGGAACAATCTGCTTTTCGCGCTCAGCCTGACCACGCGGCTGGAGATGCGCACCATCCCACCGGGCTTTCTGCTCACTTACGTGGGCGAGTTTCAGTACAAATGGTCCGATATGTTCGCCGGGTCGGCGCTGGTTTCCTTGCCGACCGTCATCTTGTTCATTGGACTACAGCGCTTCCTGGTTAAAGGGCTGATGGCCGGAGCGGTCAAGGGCTAGCGCTCTTGAGGAACGGTGACGAGGGTGGATACAGGCGGTTGGTGGCCGATTGAGCTGGAAGGCAAGCCCGACTTTGAGCAAGCCATGCAGCGGGTCTATGCCTGGTATGAAGGCGAAATCCTGAATCGCGTGCCAGTGCGCTTCATGGCCCACAACGCCGCTTTCAACCTGGGCGATGCCGAGGGCAAACGTTCACCCGCAGAGCAGAAAAAACGCTGGTTCGACGTCGAGCGGCGGGTTGACGACTATGTGCGTTCGATCGAAGGCAAGCGCTTCCTGGGAGAGACATTCCCCGTCTTCGATCCCAATCTTGGCCCCGATGTGTACGCTGCCTTCTACGGGGCAGAACTGACTTTCGGCGAGGTCACCTCCTGGTCGCATCCCATCGTGCACGACTGGGACGACATGTACAGCCTGCGGCTCGACATGGACAATGAGTACTTCAAGACGATCGAGGCACTCATGCTATGCGCCATCGAGCGCTGCGCGGGCAAGGCGCTGGTGGGCTATACAGACCTGCACCCCGGCGAAGACTGCGCCATGGCCTGGCGTGGGACAGAGCAGTTCTGCCTTGATCTGTACGAAGCGCCAGACAAAGCCAGAGAGCTGATCGAGATCGCCTTCCGCGACTTCCACACCATCTACGATCACTTCGACGCCATTCTGAAAAGTCACCGGCTGCCGTCCGTGTGCTGGATCGGGCTGCCATCGTTCGGCAAGTTCCACGTGCCAAGCTGTGACTTCTCGGCCATGATCTCCACCGCGCATTTTGTCGAGTTCAGCCTGCCGGTGCTGCAGCGCGAAGTGAAGCCGATGACGCACAATGTCTATCACGTGGACGGGCGCGGGGTGGCCCGCCACCTGGATTACATCCTGTCGGTACCCGAAATCAACGGCATTCAGTGGGTGCAGGAGATGGGCGAAGCCCGGCCTATCATGCAGTGGGTGCCGTTGATCAAGAGGATTCAGGCCGCGGGCAAAGGCGTGATCGTTGACTTGCAACCCCACGAACTCGAACCATTCCTGGAGGCGGTCGAGCCAAAGGGTATCTTCCTGTGGGTTGGTACAGAAGATGAGCAAGAACAACTGGCCATTCTCAAGCGGCTGGAGAAATGGCACTAGTATCACCTGTCGCCGTGGAGGAAAGCCCATGAGTTCCCACGCTGGCTGTCCGGCAAATGATATTGCTCGCTACACCTGCTACCGCACGCGCGAAGCCATCCAGGTTGACGGTCGCCTCGACGAAACCGCTTGGCAGAAGGCCCCCCGCTCGCCTCGCTTCGTGGACATGGTGACTGGAGACCCCGGTTTCTTCGATACGCGGGCAGCCGCCCTGTGGGACGAACACTACCTCTATATGGCGTTCTGGCTCGAAGAGCCGTTCGTTGAGGCGATGCTCACCGAACGAGACTCGTTGATCTTCAACGAGAACGACGTAGAAGTGTTCATTGACGGCGGTGATTGCTACTACGAGTTCGAGATCAATGCACTTGGCACGGTCTACGAGGTGTTCTTCATCTGGCAGGATGCGTACACGCGAGGCAGTCGTTTCGATGTGCCGGAATTCGATCTGTTGAGCCGCAAGGTGCTATCGTTTGGGGGCAATTACGACCGGCAGCCGCAAACTTTCTGGTGGGGGACGCATCCCCGTAAGTGCCGCTGGGCCTTCCTGGATTGGGACTTCCCTGGCCTGCGCTCCGCGGTGCACGTGGACGGCGTCCTCAACGATCGTTCGGTCATCAGCAAGGGCTGGACGGTCGAGCTGGCCTTTCCCTGGGAGGGGATGAAATGGCTGGCCAACGGGCGCTCCCTACCTCCCAGAGAAGGGGATGTCTGGCGTATTTTCTTCGGGCGTTTCGAGAAACTCTGCCCTGGCGGTACCGAGTTGCAGCCACATCCGGCCTGGGTATGGAGCAGGCACGGCGTGGCCGATACTCATCTGCCTGAGTGTTTCCCCTACCTCACCTTCACCGAGGCTTTTGTAGAAGACCTGTAGCACTTCTCACCCCCTCTTCCGGCGACCTGGCCAGCCGTCTTGAAGCGTCTCTTCAGCCAGACGTGTTAGGGGGTAACCATGTCCATATCGTCAACGAACGGATTGCCCGCACCCTGGGGGCGAGCCATCGCAGCGTCATCAATTGGGTCACCGCCTATATCGCTGCCTCGTGCCTGAAACATTCCATCTACGGCGACTTCAACCTGGTGACAGTCGAAGAAGTGAAGAAGCTCATGGCGGGCGACGCCTCCGGGCGCGTTTCGCGCTAGCGCTGCCAGCCGTCTGGCCCCAACACCGCCCCCGGCCTGATGACCCGCTGCGGCACCAGGTCGGGAGTGGCGACCAGATCGTAGGTCAGCGCGCCGGTCACGCGCACCGGCACGATCTTTCCCTGTGGTAACTCGCCCTCGACCAGCACATAGCCGTCAATCTCTGGCGCGTCACGGTAGGAGCGCGCCAGGGTGATGATCTGGCCGGTGGGCGTGCCGTCCTCGGTGGTGGCTTCAGCCTGTCCTTCCACCAGCACGTCCAGCGTCTGCCCGACAAACGCCTGGTTGCGGGCCAGGCTGATCGGCTGTTGCACGTTCATCAGCAGGTCGTGGCGGGCGATCTTCACATCCTCGTCCACCTGATCGGCCAACTCGGCGGACGGCGTGCCCGGCTCGAAACTGTAGGTGAAGCAACCCACCCGGTCGAACTGCATCTCCTCGACGAAGCGCAGCAGCGTCTCGAACTCCTCGTCCGTCTCGCCCGGATAGCCGACAATGAAAGTGGTGCGGATGGCCAGGCGGGGCATGGCCGCGCGCATTTTGGCGACCGTCTCGCGCACCCAGTCTACATTGGCCGGGCGGCGCATGCGCAGCAGGGTGCGCCGATCGGCGTGCTGCAAGGGGATGTCCAGATAGGGCAGAATCTGCGGATGTGCCGCCATGGTCTCGATCAGCCGGTCAGTGACGTAGCCGGGGTAGGCGTACATGATGCGAATCCAGGGTACGTCAGGCACGGCGGCGACCAGTCGCTCCAGCAACACCGCCAATCCATCCTTGAGGCCCAGGTCATAGCCGTAGTCGGTGGTGTCCTGGGCGATCAGGATCAGTTCCTGCACGCCCTGGTCGCGCAGCGCGCGCGCCTCGTCCAGGATGCGATCCAGGGGGCGGCTGACGGCGGTGCCTTTGATGGCGGGAATGGCGCAAAAGGCGCACGGGCGGCGGCAGCCGTCGGCGATCTTCAGATAGGCGCTTGCGCCCTGCACAGCGACACGCCGCACACCGCGTTCATCCGTCCCCACCGTGAGCGCTTCGTCGGGCAGGTGATAGAGCGGCTGCGGATGTTTGCGGTCGCGCAGGCGGCGCACCAGGTCTACGATGTCCATCCAGCGCCGTGTGCCAATCACCCCGTCCAGCCCTGGCACCTGCCGCGGCAGGTCGCGCCCGTAGCGTTGCGACAGGCAACCGGCGGCGATCAGATATTGGTTGGGGCGTTTGTGCGCAGCCAGTTCGCGCAGGGCTTCCAGCGACTCTTCGCGCGCAGAGGCGATGAAACCGCAGGTGTTGACGATCAACACCTCGGCGCGCTGCGGCAGATCAGTGCCCCGCAGACCCGCTTCTTCCAGCAGAGCAGCCATAGATTCAGCGTCCACGGTGTTCTTGGAACAGCCAAGGCTGAGCAGATAGTAGGTGTCTTTGCACCTGGCCATGCGCACGGATCGCTTTCCACTCTGATTTTTGTTGATGACGATTGGCGAAATCGCCGGGCCAATCATAGCGCAGCCGGTGCCGGGCGTCGAGGGTAGGTTATCTGGGGTGCGTGCAAAGGCTGTCAGCGACTTTGCTTTGCCCGGCGACTCTCATCCCGCGCTGCGGGCGAAGGGGAGCACTCGCGCGCGAGAGAGAAAGCAAGTCCCCTCGCCCCGCGACGCAGAACGAGATTGTGGACTGGCGCGTGGCCCTCTGGCAGAGGAACAGCCGATGACGCGCTCTAGTCGTAGGTCAGCACTACCTTGACCACTTCGTCCGGGTGCCGATCGATCAGCTCGTAAGCCTCCGCGGCGCGCTCGAAGGGAAAGCGGTGCGTGATCAGACCGTCGGTGCGCAGGCGACCGCTCGCCAGCAATTCGACCGCCGTCGCGTGCACGCGGGCGCGATCCCAGGCCGGGTAGTCGCGGTGCGGGCAGCCCCATACGCCCATGCTGGAGATCAGCGTCAGGCGGTTGTGATGCCACTCCTCGCCCAGGCGCAGGGCTGTCGCACCGCCCTGATAGAAGCCCCCCGCCACCACTGTCCCGGCCACGCGCACGCTGCGCATGGCCTCGTGCAGGGCCGCGTCATGACCCGCCAGCTCGATGGCCACGTCCACGCCGCGCTGTGGACTGGCGGACTTGATCGCCAGGGCCACGTCACCGGCAGCGGGGTCAAGCGTCCGATCCGCGCCGAACTGCTCGGCCAGGGCGCGTCGGCGCGGCAAGGGGTCTACGGCGTCAATCCACAAGGCTCCGTCCAGGCGGGCCAACTGCACGGCCAGCAGACCGATCACCCCCAGCCCGAAGATCGCCACGCGGTCGCCTAGCTTGATATGCGCGTCGTGCACAGCCTGCAACGCTACCCCCGCCAGCGCCAGCATCACGGCGGCATCCGGCGTGATAGTGGATGGTAGCGGCTCGACTCTGCCGATCATGGTCAATTCGGCAGGGCGGGTGATGTGCATCTCGCTGTGACTGTAGGGCAGGTGAATCAGGTCGCCGACGGCGAAACCGGACACGTCCGGCCCCACTTCGGTGATCTGTCCCACCCACTCGTAGCCCAGCGCAGCCGGATAGAGCGCCCCCTCTTCGGCGGGTAGGAACAGGCGCAGGTCGGGGTCGAAACGCCGGTGGTGAAAAGGCGCAGTGCCGCGGTAGAGGTTGAGTTCGGTGCCGTGACTGATGCCGCTGAGCACTGCCCGCGCCCGTATTTCGCCCGCCTGAAGGGGACGTTCCTCGGCGGACACCAACGCGATCTGACGCGGGCCGATCAACTGAAGTGCGCGTGCCATAATCGCCTCCTCAGCAGGTGCAGAGCGCTAGCGGTTACCGTGCGGCGTATCGTCCAGGATGCGCGCCAGCTCGCGCATCATCAGGCCGGTGCGTTCGTCGCGCAGCAGGGGCAGCCGGTAGCGCGTGCGGTGCAACTGATTCAGGTCGAACGAACCCACTATCAGGGCTTCTTCGAAATATGGCCCCTGGAACAGGAATTCACCGTTGGGGTCGGCCACTGAACTGCCGCCCCAGAAGTTCAGCCCGTCCTCGAAGCCGACGCGGTTGCAGTGAATGACGAAGTTGGTGAACAGGCTGGCGTAGGCCCGGTTGACCAGTTCGACCCAGCGGGCGCTGTGCAGGCGCGGGTCTTCGTCCAGGCCACGCCCTGGGCTGGCGCTGTGCAGCAACAACACGTCCGCTCCGTCCAGCCACAGCAGGTAAGGCGGCGAAGCGTGCCAGAAGTCCTCACAGATCAGCATCCCCACCCGCCCGAAGCGCGTTTCGAAGGCGCGCACGCTGTCGCCCCAGGCAAAGTAGCGCCCCTCGTCGAACATGCCGTAGGTCGGCAGATAGACCTTGCGATGCACATGCACGATCGCGCCATCGCTCAGGTACGCCTGCGAGATAAAGAAACGATGCCGCCGGTCTTCCTCGACGAAGCCCACTGTCACGTCCAGTCCCAGGCGGCGCGTAGCGGCCAGCAGCGGGCCGAAGGTGGGATCGTCGGGGCTGGGCGCAATGGCCAGCTCGTAGACCATGTCTTGCAGGTAGTAACCGGTCAGCGACAGTTCCGGGAACATCAGCAATTGCACGCCCTGCGCTGCCGCCTCTTCCATCCGCGCCAGGTGTTTTTCCAGGTTGGCGGGCACGTCGCCCAGTTTGGGGCTGATCTGCGCCAGCCCTAGCGTCACTTTCATCGCTCTCTAGCCTCTCTTCAGCACACGACATACCTGCTATCAAGAGTGTGCCCGAAACGCGCGTTTGCTGCCACTGCGCGCGGGGGTATGGGTGCACTTCACGAGAGTTCACACCAGGGAAACGGCTTTAGAAATCCGCCTTAGTTCGCCTCTCGGCGTGGACTAAACTGAAATGTGACCTTCCCTACAGTTCCCCGGACACCAGGGAATATCGTAGACTGCAATCTGGAAGAAGAAGGGGACGGGAATGAGGAGCCAGCGGATGCGGCAACTGCCCGGTACGCTGCGCACAGGCCCGGCGGGCGGTTGCCGTCGCTACCAGCGCCCGCTGAGCGCCCGCCGAGCCTGATTGTTCCCAGGCCAGCAACACTCACTTCATGTGCGTCTGCTTCCACTGGGTCGGCGTCACGCCAGTAAACTGGCGGAAGGCTTTGGAGAACGCCTGGGGCGAATCGAAGCCCGTCTTGCGGGCGATCTCTCCGATCGTCCGATCCGGCTGCATCAACATGCACTTACTAGACTGCAGCCGTAACGCCAGCACATACTGCTTGGGACTGATCCCCATGGCCCGGCGGAACAGGAGCCGGAAGTAAGCCGGCGAGAAGCCCACGTAAGTCGCCACATCGCTGATGCGCAGTTGTTCGCTGAAATGCTGATGCATCCACTGCAGGGCGCGATCAATGGCAATCTGTTGCTCAGTGGTCAGATCGGGTTCTCCCTGGCGCAACCCGCAGCGCAGCAGAATCACGGCCAGTTGGTCAACGAAAGCGCGACACTGAATATCGGTGTGAGGCAGGCCGCGGGCGATTTCTCGCTGCAACTGATAGCAATAGTCAATGAAACGGCTCTTTTCGAGGGCGCTCAGACGATACAGCCCTATGTCACCGGTATTGAGGAGTTCTCGATGCAATCTATCGGGCAGGCTGGGGAATTGCACGACGATGAAGCTGACTTCCTGGTGAAGGTAAGGCTCGTGCCCATGTAACACTCCGCCGGGCAGATAGATCACGTCGCCGGCCTGCAGCAGGTATAACTGATCGCCCAGCCGGACATAGCAACTCCCCTGGCGAACGAAGGTGAACTCGCTTTGCACATGAGCGTGAGGCGGCATACGCCATCCTGGCGGGTGAGGCGGTTCCATTATCACTGTGTATTCGTCAAGGATCATGGCGCAGGCTCCCAGGGATACAAAGGATAGCTTGAGCAGCATGATATTGATCATAAACGATACTGTCAAGTTACAGGGAATGGGCGCTGGACTGGGGACAGCAAAATCGTTTTTGACAAATAAGGCGGCGAAAATTTACACCTTGTTTCGCTTGTGCCCAATGAATCCCAGTTTGGCATCGGGTGCGTTCCAGGGTATATGTTGTATTGGATCGAGTCAGCCATGTGGTGACGAACGGCGAAAAGCGAAGACGGGTCGTTTGTTAAAATAGCGCATGGTAAAGGTGTATTTTTCGAAGATACTACGGTAACCTTGAAGACTATGAGCCAGTCGTCGCCCCCTCCTTTGCTACAAATCCGTGGCATTACCAAGCAATTCCCCGGTGTCCTGGCTCTGGACAATGTTTCCCTGGAATGCTATCCCGGCGAAATTCACGCCGTGGTCGGGGAAAATGGGGCCGGGAAGTCAACCCTGATGAAAATCCTGGTGGGGGCCTACCAGCCTGATCATGGCGAAATCTACCTCGATGGACAGCGGGTGCATTTTCATCACCCGCGCCAGGCTCAGCAGGCCGGGATCAGCATCATTTACCAGGAATTCACCCTGCTGCCCTACCGCACGGTTGCGCAGAACATCTTTCTGGGCCGCGAGCCAGCCCGCCATGGGCTGATTGACCGGCGCGCGATGGTGGAAAAAACGTCCGAATTGCTGCGCCGCCTGAAAGCCGATGCCTATATCTCGCCTCATGCCCTGGTGCGCGATCTGTCGGTTGCTCAACAACAGATCGTGGAGATCGCCAAGGCCCTGTCGCTCGAAGCCAGGGTTTTGGTGATGGATGAGCCGACCGCAGCGCTGGCCGCCGAAGAAGTCAACCTGCTGTTCGACGTGGTGCGCAGTCTGCGCGATAGCGGCATGGCCATCATCTATATCTCGCACCGCTTCCAGGAAATCTTTGAGCTGGCGCGGCGGATCACGGTGCTCAAAGACGGGCGACATGTGGCGACGGTGATGGCTCACGAGATCACATCCGCCGACCTGGTACGCCTGATGGTCGGGCGCGAACTCGAATACTACTACCCACCCTATGCCACCCCTGAGGAGATCGGCGAGACACGGCTCCGCGTCGAGAACGCCTCGAACGACTTCCTCAAGAATATCTCTTTCGAGCTGCGCGCCGGGGAGATCGTCGGGATCGCGGGTTTGCAAGGCTCCGGGCGAACCGAGCTGGCTCAGGCCCTGTTCGGCGTCAAACCCTTTACATCTGGCAAGGTGGAGGTCAGAGGCCGCATCACCCACATTTCTTCTCCCCTGGCAGCCATCCGTCAGGGTATGGGTTTCATCACCGAGGATCGCAAGCGCGAAGGGCTGGCGCTGCGTCAGTCGGTGTGGGACAACGTCCTGCTGGCTTTCCGTGCTCTGCAGCACATGCTCACGCCTGTGCGCCTCAATGGTGCGGGGGGGCCAGATGTGCGCGCGTTGACGCAACAGGTAGACCTGCGAGCCGCCAGCCTGAGTCAGCCGGTGCAGTACCTCAGCGGCGGCAACCAGCAAAAAGTAGTGCTGGCCAAGTGGCTAGCCACTGCCTCCGAAATCCTGATTTTCGATGAGCCGACGCGCGGCATTGATGTCAACGCCAAGGCGGGTATTCACCAGTTGCTGCGCGCCCTGGCGCGCGCGGGCACTGCCATCCTCATGATCTCCTCAGAACTTCCGGAAGTCATCGGCATGAGTGACCGGATTCTTGTCATGCACGACGGCCAGATTGTGGGCGAGCTGCCAGCCGGGGCTAGCGAGGCAGATATTATGCTGCTGGCGACAGGTCAGCAGCTCCTTGCGGGGGAGAAGCGGTCATGAAGCTCTCTGTGCCCCTGCGTCGCCGCATCCCTTCGATCTATATCGTCCTGCTACTTTTCTACCTGGCCGGTTGGGTGCTCGTTTCTCTTTTTGGGCGCGGCACGTGGCTTTCTGGAACCAACCTCAGCAACATGGCCGTGCGGTCGGTCGCACTGGGCATCGTGGCCATAGGGCAGACGTTCACCATTCTGGTTGGCTCGCTCGACCTGTCAGTGGCCTATCTGATCAGCGTGGTGGCGGTGATGGCCTCCTACCTCATGCAGGGCGATCCCGACAAAGTCCCCCAGGCCATCCTGATCGTGTTCGGCATTGGGGTGGGGGTTGGCCTCGCCAACGGGTTGATCATCACCAAGCTGAGACTCAACGCCTTCATCGCCACGGTAGGAACGGGCCTGCTAATGCAGGGGGTTCTCAACGCCAGTTTTGAGAACTTCGCCGGAGCAGTGCCCGCCAGCTTTCAGGACTTCGCCTACGGCAAGCTGGGGCCATTTCCGGCTCCGGTGCTGTTGCTCTTGCTCATAGCGGCGCTGGCAGCCTTTGTGTTGGAGCGGACGCGCTTTGGGGCACACCTCTATGCTGTAGGTGGCAACCGCAGCACGGCGCGTCTTTCGGGTGTGCGGACGGATCGCGTCATCATCGCTGCGCACGTCATCGCCAGCCTGATGGCGACCATCTCCGGCCTGTTCATCGTCAGCCGTCTGCGGGCGGGCGCTCCCTGGGTGGGGCCAGATGGAGCCTACGACATTGAGTCGGTGGCCGCGGTGGTCGTGGGCGGCACAGCTCTGTCTGGCGGTCGCGGGGGAGTCGGCGGAACGCTGGCTGGCGTTTTTATCTTCTCTGTCCTGGATACCATGTTCAACCAGCTTGGCATTGATCCTTACCTCAAGCAGGTCTTTCGTGGGCTGATCATCATCGCGGCTGTGGCCAGCTATTCAGTGCGGTCTCGCGAAACGGCGGCGTAGCTATGGCTCTTTCCACACGAACAACGCCTTTTACGAGAGTGCTCCGAAAGCCTTTGAAGATGGTTGCGGCCATACCGGCTATCTATTTCATCCTGGCCGCGTTGCTGATCTGGATCAGCTTCGAGAACCCGAATTTCCCCCAGCCGGAGGTCTTCCTGGCGTTTCTGCGCCGCGCGACTCCCCTGCTGATCCTGGCCGCAGGGCAGTTGTTCGTCATCGTCACAGGCGGCTTCGATCTGTCGGTAGGATCGCTGATCACGCTCACCGTGCTTGGCGGGGCCTTGTTGACGGACGGCAATGCCGACAGAACCCCTCTGGCTATCGTGACCCTGTACCTGATTGGCCTGGGGGTAGGGATATTCAACGGGCTGGTGGTCAGCTACCTGCGCGTTTCTTCGTTCATCACCACGTTGGGGATGCTGATCGCCCTCAAAGGCGCGGCCCTGCTGTGGTCTGGCGGTGCGCCGGCGGGCTACCTGCCCGACAACTTCCGCATCTTCGGTCGCCAGAACCTCGAAGGGGTACCCTATCTGGGCAAGGTGCCCTACGCCGTGATCATCCTGGTGGTGTACTCCCTAGTCGCCACATACCTGCTGCACGGCACCAACTTTGGCAAGAAAGCCCTGGCTGTGGGCGATAATCCACGGGCAGCCGCCCTGTCGGGCATCGCCATACCGCGCATCAGGATCGCCGTGTTTGTCCTGTCGTCTATCTCCGCCGTCACCGCCGGAATCCTGCTTGGTGGGTTCGCGGGCGTTTCCATGAATGTCGGAGACGGGTACGAACTGGAGGCCATCGCTGCTGTCGTGCTGGGAGGGGCAATGCTCATGGGTGGCAAAGGGTCTATGCCCACAGCCATCGCCGGTGCCCTGAGCCTGCGCGCCCTGTTCACCCTGCTAAACCTGTTAGGGCTGCCCAGCCCCTATCGCGCGGCTGTGCAGGGCCTGATCATCATCGGTGCAGCGGCCTATGCCGCTTTCCGGAGTCAAAGTGAGTCCTGAGGAGCAGAGGAGGTGAACATCGCTCAGATACGAACTGCGAGTCACATCAATCTCTTAAGTGCGTTTCCTGTTTGCTGTCTTGCTAGAGTGTGTATCGGAGGAAAAGCATAAACTATGACCAAGAATCTGAAGTATCTGGTGCTCAGTGTGATCCTGCTGGCTTTGGTGGTTCCGCCCACTGTCCTGGCACAGGAGGGTGGACAACCCAAATCGTCCTCAGAGTTTTTCGATCCTGAAGAATTCGCCCGTCAGCTTGCCCTGCTCGACATGGAACCGGAAGGCCCAGCCGATCAACCCTGGCTGCAGGCCATTGATCCGGAATGGGTAGATACGACCCAGTACAAGAAGGAAGCTCCCTGGACGATTTGCTTCTCCAACGCGGGCAACTTCAATCCGTGGCGCGTGGTGGGCTTCACCACCATGGAGGCAGAGGTCGAACTGCATCCGGAGATCGCGAATTTCGTCGTGACGGACGCCGAAGGCAGCGATGAGAAGCAGATCGGCGATATTGCGGACTTGCTGGCCACTGGCGAGTGCGATTTGTTGATCGTATCGCCCATGACCACCGCCGCGTTGACGCCGGCTGTGGAGCAGGCGTGCGAGACCATCCCCACGATCGTTTTTGACCGCGGCGTCAACACGGACTGCCCGGTGACCTTCATCAGCCCCATTGGCGGGTACGCCTTCGGCGCGGCGGCTGCGCGCTTCATCGTAGACAACCTGCCCGAAGGCGGCAAAGTGCTGGCTCTGCGTATCTCGCCAGGGGTGGACGTGCTGGAGACCCGGTGGGCCGCTGCCGAGCAAATCTTCATGGAAGCGGGCGTGAATGTGATCGGCGTTGAGTTCACCGGCGACGATCGCGCGACTGCCCGCTCGATCGTTGAAGACTATCTGGAGCGCTACGGCGAGATTGACGCGGTCTGGATGGACGCTGGCGCTACCTCGCTGGCCGTGATCGAAGCCTTCGAAGATATGGGCGTGGAGATCCCGATCATCACCGGCGAAGACCAGCAAGACTTCCTGGTGAAGTGGCAGGAGGAAGGACTGACCGCCATCGCCCCCACCTATCCCACCTTCCAGTGGCGCACGGCCATTCTGGCGGCCATTAAAATTCTGTCCGGCGAACCGGTTCCCAAGAAGTGGGTGCTGCCGCAGCCGACCATCACCAACGAGAATCTCGCTGAACACGTGCAGCCCAACATGCCCCCGCAGCACTATGCGCTGTGCGGGTGCGAAGAGCTGCCGGGCTTTCCGGAGCGTTGGGGCGGCAAGCCAGCCAACTGATGTCTGCCCGATACCCTGGGCCGTACAGGTGAAAGATAGCGGGGCAGCCAGAGTGGCTGCCCCGTTGTTTTGCCGGGCGATCCCCGCAGCCGGATGTGACATCCGCCACACGGGAACCAGACCGAGACTTAGAAGACGCTGTCTGGGTTGTAGAACCGCGCGACGTTGTCAATGGTGATCAGCGGCGAGGGCAACACCGTGTCCTTTGGAGGAACTGCCCCGGCCAGGATCGCCATCAGGCGGTGGAACGCGGCGCGCCCGATCTGATCCGAGTTGTTCAGGCCGGTCGCGGCATAGTTGGTGCCGTTGAGAATCTGCAGCAGCGCCTCTTTCTGGCCATCCACTCCCACCAGGAACATCTCCTCGCTCCGGCCAGCGTCCTGGATGGCTTTCTGAGCGCCCAGACACATTGAGTCGTTCTCGCAGAAGACGGCATCAATGCGATCGTACTTGGCCAGCATGTCGGCCATCAACGTGAAGCCGCCATCCTCGCTCCACCCGCCGAAATCGGGAGCCATGACGACTTCGATGTCGCTCGGTTCGACCGACGAGAGCATGCCGTTGGTGCGGTCAAGGCCGATGGAATTGTCCGCCGGGCCACCTCGCAGCACGACCAGACGCCCCTGGCCGCCCAGACGGTCCACGATGTACTGCCCGTCCTGCACGCCGATCATGTAATTGTCCGGCCCGATCCAGCTGGTGTAGTCGCCACCCTTGAGCTTGCGGTCAACCAGCACGACCGGCACCCCCGCCGCCTTAATGGCGTCCAGGGCAGCGGGTGCAGCTTCTAGCGGGCCACCGCTGATGATGATCCCGTCCACCTGCTGCGCCAGCACGTCCTCGACATCGGCGGTCAGTTTGGCGGCATCACCGTTGGCATCGGTCACGATCAGCTCGATGTTCGAGTAGTAAGCCGCCTCTTCCTTCACCGCGTCGGACATGCCGATGAAGTACGCACAGCACAGGGTGAAGTTCACCATGCCGATGCGAATGGTCTTTTCCTGAGCTGTGGCGCGAGAGGGAGTCGCAACGGGCGCGCACAGAGCGACCAGGATCACCGCAATCAGAATCGCACTCGAAAGAATTCTCGTTCTCATGGCACAATCTCCTTATTTTTCAATGAGCCTCTGGGGACAAAATTCGAAAGGTAGTGAGATGCTCTGTCTCCGTGCTCTCTCCTTTCCGCATCGCGTGAACTTATCGTATCCGGCTATTGCTGTTTACGACGAGCCAGAACAGCAAAGACGATGATGACCCCTTTGAGAATTTGCTGGTAGTACGACTGCACGTTGTACAGGTTTAACAGGTTGTTGATCAGCCCCAGGACCAGCACACCGCCAAAGGTGCCCGGCACACTTCCGCCGCCTCCGCCCAGGATAGCGCCTCCGATGACGGCGGCGGCAATCGCGTCTAACTCGTAGCCGCTCCCCAAGCTCGGCTGCGCGATGCCCAGGCGGGCGGCCAACAACACACCCGCCATGGCGGAGCACAGCCCTGAGATGATGTAGGCGGCCAGGATATGCCGTTCCACGTTGATGCCCGCCAGCCGGACTGCTTCCTCGTTGCCGCCGATGGCGAAAATCGCCCGCCCGGCAGACGTCCGGTTCAGGAAGAACCAGATGATCGGATAGCAAATCACCATGATCACGGTGGCGACGGCCAGCGATCCGGCGATGCCCCCGACCGAACCACCCAGGATACGCCGGAAGGCGGGGTTGGTGGGGCTTTGGGGGGTGTCGGAGTAGACGTAGACCAGGCCACGGATCGCGCCCAGAGTCGCTAGAGTGACGATGAACGGTGCCAGCTTGAAACGGGCGATCAGAACACCATTGACAGCGCCCGCCACAACGCCCGCCGCCAGCGCGATCAAGATGGCCAGGGCCAGGGGAATGTCGTCCTGCAGCCCTGCCGAAAGAATACCGGCGAGCGCCACGATGGAACCAACCGACAGGTCAATCCCGCCGGTGAGGATCACCACCAGCATCCCCAGGCTGATCAGGCCATTGGGCACGATCTGCCGCAGCAGATTGCTGATGTTGCGCTCGGTAAAGAACACATCTGAGGTAGAGGCGGTGATGATGACCAGAACGATGAAGGCCACAATGACACCGTAGTCGGCCCAGTGGTGGCGCAGGGTTTCGTACAGCCGGCGAGAAGACCCGCCAGCCCGCAGGCGTTCTTTGAGCGACGCAACGCGCGAGGGAGATGTCTGTGTGACGTTCCTCATGCTACCTGGCTCCCTACTGCGGCAAGGGCCAACAGACCCTCTTCTGTGGCCTGTTCCTGCGAAAATTCTCCCGCCACATGCCCCTCTCGCATCACCAGCACGCGATCGCTCATGCCCAGGATTTCGGGCATTTCCGATGAGATCAACAAGATTGCCACTCCTCGCTCTGCCAGATCGCGGATGATCTGATAGATTTCCACCTTGGTTGCCACATCCACCCCGCGCGTCGGCTCGTCCAGGATGAGCACATCGGCGCGCACCAGCAGCCATTTGGCCAGGACGACTTTTTGCTGATTGCCCCCGCTCAGTTGACGCACTAACCGTTGAAGCTGTGGAGGCCGGATGTCCAGCTCGCGCACTTTGGCCAGGACCTGCTGATCCTGTTGCCGACGACTGAGCACCCCCCAGCGCGACATGCGCGATAGAGAGGCCAGGCTGATGTTGTCACGAATTGAGCATGTCATGACCAGACCATTGCGCTTACGATCTTCGGTCAGGAAAGCGATGCCCGCTTCCACGGCATCGCGGGGGGTCTTGGGGCGGAAGGGCTGTCCGTGCAGGAAAATCTGCCCGGAAGTCGGCTGATCCGCGCCAAACAGGCAACGGGCCACCTGCGTGCGGCCGCTGCCTACCAGCCCAAACATGCCCAGGACTTCCCCACGCTTCAACGAAAAGCTGACATTCTCAAACACACCGTCGCGGCTGAGCTGATGGACGCGCAGCACTTCTTCCCCGGCCTGCGATCGGCGCTGAGGGTAGATTTCTTCGAGCGTGCGCCCCACCATCATCCGGATCAACTGGGTTTGATTGCTCTCTTCGCTGCGCACCGTTCCCACCAGTTCGCCGTCTTTGAGCACGGTGATCCGGTCGGCGACTTCGAACACTTCCTCCAGTCGGTGCGAAATATACAGCACCAGGGTAGACTGCTGTTTGAGCCTGATGATCAGATGGAAAAGGCGCGTCACTTCCTCCTGCGACAGGACTGCCGAGGGTTCGTCCAGGATCAGAATACGCGGTGTCGCTAGCAGGGCCTTGGCGATCTCGACCATCTGCTGATGGGGCACGCTCAGGCGCGAGACCGGCGTGCGCACGTTGATGCCATAAAAGCCGATCTCTTCCAGCACCGCCTGTGCCCTGCGGTGGGCCGCGTTCCAGTCCAGCCATCCGCCGCGCGTTACAGGCATCTGCCCCATGAGGATGTTCTCCGTTACCGAGAGATGGGGCACTAGGCTGAACTCCTGATAGACCGCCCGAATCCCCTGATGATGCGCATCGAAGGGGGAGTTGATCTCGACAGGGCGACCGTCAAGCAGGATTTCGCCGCTGTCGCGCCTGACGGCTCCGGAGAGAATCTTCACCAGGGTGGATTTGCCCGCCCCGTTCTCCCCCACGATGGCGTGCACTTCGCCGGCCACTGCCGAAAAATCCACGCCGCGCAGCGCTCGCGTGCCCTCATAGCTCTTGCTGATCTGGCGCATCTGCAGGAGCGGTTCGGTCATTTGGAAACGTCCCATGCGCTTTCTGAAAACGCATTGTGAACAATGATCGTCTTCTGGTAAGTCATTTCTTCCAGGGTGTCGTGAATGCCCTCACGACCATAGCCGCTCAGCTTGATGCCGCCGAAGGGCAGGGTTTCCACTCGCAGCGCCGACGACCAGTTGACGATGACCCCGCCCGCCTGGATGCGGTAGGCTATGTCGAAGGCACGCGAAATGTCCCTGGTGAACACTGCCGCCTGCAGACCGTAGGGGCTGCGGTTGGCCAGGCCAGTCGCTTCCTCGATGGAACTGAACTCCACCAGCGGCGCGACCGGGCCGAACACCTCTTCTTCAAACAGCCGGACGTTCAGAGGCACGCGCGTCAGCACCGTCGGCTCGACAAAGGCGTCACGACGATGCCCTCCTGCCGTCACCACGGCCCCCGCACGCACCGCTTCCTGGACAGAAGCCTCAACCGCCTCAGCCGCCTTCTGGTTGATCAGCGGGCCGACATCCGTGTCTTCATCGAGCGGATTGCCCACCTTCAGTTTGCGGGCCTGTTCTGTCAGCAGTTCGGCCATGGCGTCGTAGGCAGAGTGCTCGACGAAGACGCGCTTGACCGCGCAGCAGATCTGTCCGTTACCCCGCGCCAGCCGCCCCAAGACCACCGCACTGGCTGCTTTTTCCAGGTCGGCGTCGGCGCACACGATCATGGCATCGTTACCGCCCAGTTCCAGATGCACCTGCTTGAGATTCCTGGACGCCAGCTCGGCAATACGCCGTCCGGTGGCTGTGCTGCCAGTCACCGTGATCAACTGAATGTCCGGATGTGACGCCAGGTACTCGCCGATCACCGCGCCAGGGCCGGTGATCATCTGATGCGCCGCCGGAGGCATGCCCGCCTCCTCCATGATCTGCGCGATCTTCAACAGCGTCAGGGGGCATTCCGAGGGGGGTTTGGCGATGACAGCATTGCCAGCGGCCAGCGCCGGAGCGGCCTTGTGGGCGTAGAGTTCGACGGGGTAGTTGAAGGGCACGATGGCAGCGACCACGCCCAAGGGTTGGCGCACTGTCAGGGCCAGATGACGTTCCTGCCCCGGCACGGCGTCCATCGGCACGACACGTCCAAACAGACGCTTGGCTTCTTCGCCAAAGCCGCGGAAGATGCGCGCCGTCACGCGCACTTCGTCGCGGGTCTGACGGATGGGCTTGCCATTTTCCTGGGCCAGTAACTCGGCCAACGCCGATAGATTCTGCTCCAGCGCATCGGCGATGCGGAAAAGCAGGGCGGCGCGTTCGTGGGCGGGCAGTCTGGCTATGCGCTGCTTGCCTTCCTGCGCCGCGGCGACAGCCCTGGAGACATCGTCCAGGGTCGCCCGTGGCACTGTATCGAGGACTTCGCCTGTGGCAGGGTTGCGCACTTCTATGCGCTGACCATCAGAGGAATCAACCCACTGGCTGTTAATCAACATTCGCATGCCCGATTCTCCTCAAAACAGCGTATCAGGATCTATTGTCTCGGAATGTGCCAAACCCGCCCGCTGGATGCTTCTGCCAGTCGAGGGCGCTTTCCACAGGCGATTGTGCCCTTCACACTATCCGAAAAGGATGATGGCAAGATCGATCGGCTATTCACATTCCAAGAACGAATATCAACTATTGAAATTGTATGCTTGATTTGCAGGGTTTGTCAACAGGCCCGACAGGCCCTTGGCTCTTGTCTTGCGCTTTTTCCAGTTGTTTGAGAGTCTCGGTGTACTGGTGATGCTGCTGCTCCTGTTCGCGGTGATGTCCTTCGCCAACCCTGTCTTCTTGAAATATAACAACCTGACAAATGTGATTATCACCGCCTCGATCATCGCTGTCACAGGCATGGGAATGACGTTGGCGGTGGCGATGGGAGGGCTTGACCTCTCGGTTGGCTCAAACCAGGCGCTGACAGCCTGTGTGGCCGCCAGCCTGCTCAATCACACCAACATCCCTTTTACCTTCGCCGGCACGCTCTTGCTTGGAATGGCCGTGGGCATCGTCAACGGCCTGATCATCAGCCGGCTCCACGTCCCGGCTTTCGTGGCGACACTGGGCATGATGAGTATCCTGCGTGGGGCGGCACTTCTCTATACTGATGGCCAATCCGTGTTGATTATGGGCCACCGAGACTTCGCCCAGTTGAATTCTGGCAAGGTGTTAGGTGTTCCCATGCCGTTTATCATCGCCTTGCTCACTCTAGTGGTGTTCTACATCCTCCTGCGCCACACCCCTTTTGGTCGGCATATCTGTGCAATCGGCGGCAATGAAAGCGCTGCACACGCCACTGGCCTTAAGATCGGCCTCATCAAAGTGTTGGTGTTCGGCCTGACGGGCATGTCGGCAGCTCTCTCAGGAATCATGTTGAGCGCTCAACTCCTCTATGTGGATGGGACACTGGGAGCAGGCCTGGAGCTGCAGGCTATCACTGTGACCGTTCTTGGCGGCACCAGTCTTTCGGGGGGAAGCGGCAACCTGCCAGGAACGCTGATCGCTTCTCTGTTGGTCGCGGCCATCAGTAGCGCCCTGAACATCTTGAAGATCGCGCCATTCTATCAGTACCTGGCTCTTGGTTCGCTGCTGATCCTCGCTTTGGCGCTCGATACACTCCGGAGGATGGTGGTGCAGAAAGTAGTCAGCGGGGGTGCGCTATGAATAGCGTTGTGACAAGCACACCCGATACGCCCAGAAGCAATTATCGCCAGGCGTTGCGCCTGATGCGTTACGGCCTAACCCAGTACACTATTCAGTGGCTTCTGCTCCTGGTAGTGATAATCCTCAGCGTCACCAACAGTAACTTTCGACAAGAGGCCAACCTGCTGTCAGTCCTACGACAAGCCTCTTTTGCTGGCATCGGGGCAGCAGGGATGACAGTGCTCATCATTAGCGGCGCCTTTGATTTGTCCGTAGCTGGCATGCTTGGCTTGTGCGGTGTAGTGTTGGGCAAGCTTCTCCCCGATTACGGCATCCTCACGGCAGTCTCACTGACGCTGCTACTGGGCTGCCTGCTCGGAGTGGTCAACGGCCTGGTCGTCACCAAAGTGCGCGTCCCCGCGTTCATTGCCACATTGGGTATGATGTATATCTATCTGGCCATTGGCTTCATTATTACCAATGGCCAGGTGGTGCCTGTCCTCAATCGCGAATTCCGCAGACTGGGGAGTGGCAACTTCTGGGGGCTACCTACACCTTTTATTCTTATGGTTGCCACCTATGTGGTATTGCTGGGCATCCTGAATTTCACCACCTACGGGCGTTTCATCCGTGCGGTTGGCAGCAACGAAACCGCGAGCCGGGTTGGCGGTATCCCTGTGGACCGGGTGCGCGTCTTCGCCTTCGTCCTGGTTGGTCTGTGTACCGGCTTGGCAGCGGTCGTCCTGACAGCCTATCTATCGTCGGCGCAACCTAACATGGCGACCGGTTATGAATTGCGTGTGATCGCCGCCGCCGTGGTAGGCGGAACCAGCCTGAAGGGTGGGCAAGGCACCCTGTTCGGGACGTTTGCGGGCGCTCTGATGTTTACGGTGATCAGTAACGCGCTGAACCTCTTCAATGTAGGAGCTTACTGGCAATATGTCGCTGTGGGTATGATTATCATCATTGCCCTGGCCATTGACGCGCTGCGCCATCGTTTCTTTGTGGCTGGCTCCTGATAAGCGCTCGGTCAGGCTACATGGCAGGAACGAGCGGCTCGATCAACTTCACGCGGCTGTGGTATTTGCCGGGAGGTGCCAGGCGTTCGCCTATTCTCCTGAGCGAATATCCCTTAGCTTATGAGGTCGGAAGGTTATCTGCTGAAACCTTGCCGTGCAGCCGTTGCCGGTTGGAGACTGCGCCAGGAAGCCAATCTCTGCGGCTGGTGACTTGTCCAGGGCGAAATAGCGGATAAGCTCCCAACGAGTCCCATCTGCTGAGTAATGAAACGCATACGCCTGCTCCAGTTTCGCCAGCCGCAGGTGTGCTGAAGGGGTAGCTATTGCGAATGAATTACAGTCATCAGACAGGCCCCTGGTAACCACAGAGACGATTGTTGACTGCCCTTGAGGCGACAATTCCAAGCAGAGCTTGGCCCAGACTTGGTGCGATTGGTAGACGACCAAGACTCCCGCGTCAAAGGTGGCTGTGTGATTCACTTCCACCAGAGCCGTGAGCACACATGGCTCATGAACACTCATGAGTAAGGCGGGTGCATTATCCGTCACCTTACCTGTGTCGGGGTCAATGAACCAGTCGGTTTTCTCTCCAGCGGAGAGAGTCAGGCAATTGGGAAGTGTGACTTCCCATTGTCGTGGGCTACCATACCAGCGCAGGGGCTTTGGAAGAGTCGCGATGGTCACAACACCATTATGTTCGGGCACAGTTTCACCTTTCCCTAAGGGTACAGATTATCTCAGACGCTGCCTGGCTACTGGAAGAGGTCCCAGAACTGTACTCTACTCCTGACGTTTTCAGCAACTGTTTCCATGGCGCTTCTGGGCCACCATAATGCTGAATTGCGTCATTACCTGGCTCGTCTGGCTCGACGTTCTCGCTGTTTCTCTCGGTGTGTGCATGCTCTGCGTCGTGCCATCAAGCTGTTTGTCTACGCCTGGAACCGACACCAACTCTACAAACGCCAGTCCCCGCCCATGCCCGAGATTTCGCGTATCCTTGACTTTATCCACTCTCTGAAAACACGCCAAAGACCGGGTGCCTACAGCGGTGGCACCGACCCGGCAGCGCTCGTCGAGGCGCGCGGTGTCTTCTGGAAGATTTCCTGATGCGGCGGATGGAAGTGTAGTACGACAGGTTCGGCGCTCTGAAGCCGGGCAGCGAGGGCTATGAAAAGGCCGTAGAAAAAGCACATTCCAACGAGCTTGCAGGCTGTTGGAATGCGATGCCCCATAGGGGACTCGAACCCCTGTTTCTGCCTTGAGAGGGCAACGTCCTAGGCCGCTAGACGAATGGGGCTAACCCTACACGGCCAGAATTGTACCAGCCTCCTGTACCCCCGTCAAGCCGTTTTCTCTCGCAGCACACCCGCTCGTTCTCGGCGCTCGAACCCGCTTCCCAGCGTGTAGTGCGTCTCCTGGTGATCGCGGGCACAGGCCGCTAACTGTTTCCTTATCCCCGCTCGTACGTCGCTCGCAGATACGTATCCAGCAGGTAGTCCGGATAGCCGATCTTGCGCAGATTCTCAGCGCACTCTTCCAGGGTTGCCCCGTGATCGCGCCAGTAGGGCACGCGCTTGATCAGCGTCTCGACACGCTCGCGCGGCGTGATGATCCACGTGTCCTTGGGCACATGACCGTAGAAGATCACTTCCATCTCTTCCATGACATGCTTGGTTTTCAGGAAGGGCGCGATCAGCACTACCTTGCGCGCTTTGTGCTCTTCGAGCAGGAATTGAGCGACAAAACGGGCCGTCCCGCCCAGGTCTACCAGGTCTTCTACCACACCGACCACCCGCCCTTCGACCTGAATGGAGAGCGGATGCATGACACGCGGTTGATCGAGTGGCTCGCCCGGCCCAGCGTAGTAGCGCACGCCCAGCGTGCCGAACTCGATGGGCGGAATGTTCTTGTTCAGCGTCCAGGCCAGGTGATCGTGCAACAGCACGCCGGGCAGCAAGCCGCCCATGGTGATCATCACCGCGTGCGTGATCTGCTCTTTGGTGCGAATGTTGTCAATCTGATAGCGGTAGACCTTATGCGCCAGCATGCTGGCGATATAGGCTGAGACATGATCGGGGATGTACAGAAACTTGAGGGTGTCGTAGGCGACTTCGACTCCATAGGGATCGCGCCAGAAATCGGGGTCAATGTGATATTCGTGGCACCTGATCTGCTCGTCGTAGGTGGCCATCTCGCTATTTCCTGAAAGGGTTGATCTCTCTTTCCGGCTCATGGTGCATTCACAGGGGTTTGCCGCATACGGCACACACTGTCGCTGCTGTGCTGTAACTCAGTCCGCACCCGGCACATCGTTTCTGCCCGGCGGACAGGTGCTTGTTCACCAGTTCCACTGCCAGATCGCGCTCCAGTCCGGCAGCCGTCAGGTCGCGCACCAGGTATTCAACAGGCGCGCCGGCGGCTACCCGTTCGGCGAGCGTATTGAGCATCTGCGCCAGGTCGTCCGTCCGCCCAGGCTTGCTCGCGGAGAGCTTGCGCTCCAACACCGCCGGCTCGAAAGCCAGATGACAGGTCTGGCATTCGACGAATTCGCCAAGCTGCCCCAGGGGAAAGACCGGCACGAAGTAGAGGGCAAAGTAGCGCGTGGCCCGTTTGCGCCAGTAAGAACGCTGCGCCTGACAGTGCGGGCAGAAGAATTGTCCCTCGCTGATCACTTTGGCGCGGATGCGCGTGCCGAAGACGATCACGCTCGCCGTCCTTCTCACCGGCCTGTCGCCATAGGCATGATCACGTGCACAAAGTCGTCGCGCCCCGCCGGACGCACTACCCCCGGCGCTGTCGGCCCGCTGGTCTCCAGCACTACCTGCTCGTCGCGAATCACGCTCAGCACATCAATCAGGTAACGGATGTTGAAGGAAATTTCCACCGCCTCGCCGTTGATGCTGGCGTCTACCGGAGCCTGGGCGTCGCCCTTTTCCTGCGACCGACCGGCCACAGTCACGCGCCCCGGCACATTGGCCATGCCGCTTGGCTCGACGAAGACACGGGCGGTGTTGGCCGAATCCTTGGCGAATACTTCCGAACTGCGGCAGGCCGCCAGCAATTCGTCAGTATAGGTGAGCACCTGCGTCTGGAAACCGCGCGGGATGATCGCCTCGTAGTCCGGGAATTTGCCCTCAATGAGTTGCGAGACGACGACCACATTCTTCAGGCTGAACATGATCTGCCCGCGCCCTTCCGGCAGGCCGATCAACATCTCGTCGTCTTCGTCGCCAATGATACGCGCCAGTTCGGAAAGCGTGCGCGCAGGCACGATCAGCGGCTCTGGGACGCGGTCGCTTGCGTTGAATTCGAGCGTGGTGTGGCGCACCGACAGCCGGTAACCGTCGGCGGCGGCCAGGGTCAGGCGGTCGCCATCGAAGCGCATCTGCACGCCGGTGAGCACTGGGCGGTTGTCCTCTTTGGCCGCGGCGAAGACCGTCTGCTCGATCATCTCGCGGAACACGCCCGCTGGTACCGGGATGGCGTGCGTCGGGTCGAATTCTGGCAGCAGCGGGTATTCGTTGGCATCCATGCCCTTGATATTGGCCGACCTGGCCCCACAGCGCAGATGCAGCGTCAGGGTGCGCAAGTCTAGCTCCATGTCCACCCGTTCAGGCGGCAACGTCGCTACCAGTTCTTGCAGAGTGCGGGCGGGCAGAGTGATCGCGCCGGGATGCTCAACCTTCGCGCCGATCCAGTGCGTGATCCCCAGTTCAAGGTTGGTTGCAGAGAGTTGCAGGCGCGCCTCGTCGGTAGCAATCATCACATTGGCCAGGATGGGCAGCGCGGGGCGGCTCTGAATGGCGCGGCTGACGATGGACAACCCTCTATGCAGATTCTCTTGCAGCACCGAAACACGCATACATGTTCTCCTCGGATTGGCGCATTGGCTCACACGCGGCTTCCATTATACCCTGGCCTCTCGTGCTTTGCTCATCAAGATTTAACTTCAACACCAGGTGCGTGCAAAATGGGTCGGAGAGTTTGCAGCGCTTTGGTTTAACCTCACCTCCAGCCACCCTTCATGCATGGAGAGCGCAGGTGAAGCAAACACCCGCACGTCAAGCGAATTGCTGATACCTTCGCACGCACTCTTCAACACCCGTGCGGCACGCTGATATTGGGCAGCTCCCCGAAGGCCGTCGGGTCCAGCTCGTAGCGCAGCGAGAGCGTCCCCGACACTGTCGAACCGGTACGGTCGGCCCACAGCAGGTGCACGCCGCGCACAGTGACGGTGACCTCATAGCGCAGCACGGCGTTGACCTCCGGCGCGACCCACAGGTCGGCGGCCAGCGTGACCTCGCTGTTAGGATGCGTCACGACAGCGGGCAGGCGAGCATCCTGGGGGGCGAAGGTGTACTGCCAGGCGGGTAGACTGTTCAGCGTATCGCGGTGACCCGTGGGCACAGCCTGTGCCACCCCACCAAGGATCTGCCCGGCAGCCAGGTCGGCGATGATGGCGTTGCCAGCCAGGCCGCTGTCGCCCTGCGAACACTGCCCGTTTACATCTACCAGGTAGTAATCATTGCTGATACGCACGCCCTCTAGCCGTACCGTCTCCTGGCCCGGCGCGAACGCGCTGCCGGAAACTTCCAGCACCACGCGGCGCGCCTGTCCCAGTTCGTTGCCCTGTACCAGCACGCTCAACGATCCCTGGGCCGCGTCGCCAGTGACGTCGAATGTCCCGCTGAAGCTACCGCTGAGCGTATAGGCCCAGCCAGGGTGATCGGTCAGGCCGCGCTCGATGGGATCGAGGGCCAGGCTGGAGAAGCCGGGCGGCGGGGCGTTCTGAGTCAGGAAATAAGCGGTCGGCAGTGTGTCAAAACTGGCCAGGGTAGGGATAGGCACATCATCTGTCTGCCCGCCCTGCCCACAGGCGACCAGAAGCAGCCCTGCCAACCCTCCGGTGAGTGCCCATCGCGCCCATCTCAGCATCGCCTGTCTCTCCCCTCTTGCGCTGCCAGTTGCCGCGTGACTGAATTATAGCCAGTCGGCAAGCGCGCGGGTAGCGCCCCCGCTCTTGTGCGCTGAGGGCAGGGGGTGCTCCATTTTCTCTGCCGAAGGTCGAGCCATAGAGGACCGCGCAGAGGCGAGACTCACACCCCCGCGCGCCATGGGGCCAGGATGGGGAAATGCGCTCGCCGTTAGCCAGGTGTATCTATCACGACCGGCGGCACCAGGGTTCGCTCGAAGACAGCCTGATGCCTATCGCCCTCAGCGGCCACCGTCAGCGGCAGCACCAGCGTCGCCCGATCCACGAAGCACAGCGTCTCGTTGATAGCTTCGCACCAGTACACTGTCAGGTCGAGCGCCAGGTCGGTTTGTCCGGGCGCAAAGGTGACGGGCACCTGTACGGGCAAGGGCGGATTGACCAGGCGCAGGTCGCGCGATTCGGGCGGAATGTGCGCTATCGGGTCGTCGGGCCAGATGGCCGTGAGCGGGGCCAGGGCGTTGAGTTTGTAGCCGTCGGGCATCTGCAGATCAATGAGGATCGTCCCGTCTCCGGCGGCGACTGTCTGCGGAGGGAGTAGCAGGGAGTCTTCACCCTGAGATGACTCGTTTGCCGGGGTGTCAGGCTGTGTGGTCGGCGGCACGGTAGATGCCGGCTGACGTTCGTCTCCGCTCCGCAGGCTCAACGCCAGCACTACGGCTCCTCCCAGCACCACCAGCACAGCCAGTAAAACCAGTTTCTTGCTCATGGCGGCAGCTCTCATCGCTCCTGTCAACCGTTTATCTCAGAGATTGTACGAACAATGCGCCCGTCTTGCACAGCGCCAGATGGCGCCACGGAGCCGCTCATTTGGCATCTGCGCCGCCTGATAGCATAATCAGGCTCCGCGCCGCCGACAACGGCCTGGCATCCCCCGGCGCAATTTCTATGAGATGGTCGAGGCGTGCAAAGCACAGAACCCGGAGAAACTTTCTTCAGATAACCTCCTCTGTGCTCTCCGCGTCTCCGCGACGATGCACCGCAGATCGCTTGAAAACCTCCCCCTTTCATACGGGAGATACGCATGAGCCTGGAAACACTTTGGCAACGCTACCTTCACGCAGGCTATGCAGCCCTGCAGGCCGAAATGCCAGATGACCCGCTGGCCTGTTTCTACCTGGCCATCCTGGCGTTCGGCGCGAACGACTTCGCGCGGGCGGCAGAGTGGGCCGCCGCAGCGTCCCGCCGTCAGCCGGGGAGCCGCGTCTATGCCCAGGCAGCGATCTACCTGGAGCGCGTGGCTTGCCAGGGCAAAGCGGGCGTCTACGTGGACGGCGCGGCATTCGGCGCGTTCATCCGCGGCGGGGGCAATGTGGGACTGTATGCGGCAGTCAGCGGGGCGCTGCGCGAGGTGTACGGGCAATACCCGTTTCTCCGCCTGCTCGATATTGGCGTAGGCGACGGTCTGGCATTGCTGCCCGCCCTGACCGACGCCGTGCGCCAGGTAGACCTGGTCGAGCCATCGTCGCCCCTGCTGGAGACAACGTGCGCCGCGCTGAATGCCCGTGGCGTGCCCTATCGTGCTTTCAACCAGACGCTTCAGGCGTTCATGGACAGCCCGGAGGCGCTGGCTGGTTCGTGGGACGTGATTCAGGCGACATGGAGCCTGCAATCCCTCCCGCCTGCAGAGCACCCGGCGGTGTTCCGCTGGCTGCAGGCACACGGCGCGCGCCTTCTAATCGCCGAATTCGACGTGCCGCGCTTCGTTGCACTCGCCAGCCCCGACCATGTGCGCTATGTGGTGGAGCGCTACGAGCGCGGGCTGGCCGAATATGAAGGGGACGGCGGGCTGGTAGCCCAGGGTTTCCTGATGCCGGTGATGTTCGGTTACTTCGACCGCAGCGCGGCCCGCACCAACTGGGAAGGGCCGATCCAGGACTGGGTGGACGGCCTGCGGGCGGCAGGCTTTACCCAGGTGGAACGACGTCCGCTCTACGCTTATTTCTGGGCGGAGGCGTTCCTGCTCGACGCACGCTGAACGCCGAGGGACTCGGCGCTATTCGCAAAGTTTTCCTGGATTCACTTCTGCGGCGGCCTCCGGTAGTTGCTGTCACTGGCGGGCGCGGTAGCGTTCCAGGCGGTCGAGGACAGCAGCGTTGGCGATGGCGGCAATCGCCCCCCAGGTGAGCAGCAACCAGGCCGCCACCAGCAGCGTGCTGAGGGCCGCCAGTACGGCGATAACCGCCAGCACCGCTAGGGTGAAGAGCGGATTTTGCAAGACCATCACCAGGGCATTGCGCATCGCCCCGCCGACGGTCGGTTCTTTCATCTCGTAGTAGATCGGCCAGGTATAGAACAACATCCCCAGCCAGATCACCCCCGCGACGATCCACACTGTCTCCAGGGCCAGCACCAGGGGCGTGTCCAGGGGGGCGTAGGCGATCAGGTTGTTGAAGTTGAGCAACGCGAACAGGGCATTGCCAAGACCCCAGGGCAACGCGCGGCGCAGGTTGGCGCGGAACGTTTCCCAGAAGGCGGCCAGGTCTGCGTCGGACGGGCTGGTATGGGCCAGGTGCCCGACGCGCATCAGGGCGCTATAGGCGGCAGGCGCGGTGATCACCGGCAGACACAGCGCTACGAAGGCCAGATTCGTCCAGATATAAGCATATCCGGCCAACCGGAAATTGCCCAGGCCGCGCCACACCGCGCGCAGTCCGTCCCACATGGGGCGGCTATCCCTTCAGCCCGCTATAGCTGATCCCCTCCACAAAATAGCGCTGGAAGTAGAAGAAGATCAGCGCCAGCGGCAGCGTCGTGATCACTGAACCGGCCAGGAAGGCGTGCCAGCGCAGCGTCTCGCCATAGGCCCCGCGCAGAAAGCTAAGGCCAAGCGGCAACGTCCACAAGTCCTGATTGCCGGAGAGGATGATCAGCGGCATCAGAAAGTCGTTCCATGTGCCCTGGAAGCTGAAAATGGCCAGCGCGGTCAAGGCCGGGGTGGCCATGGGCAACACCACCCGCCAGAACAACACAAAACGACTGGCTCCATCTACCAGCGCGGCTTCTTCGATCTCGCCCGGAATGGATTCGAAGAACTGCTTCATCAAGAAGATGCCAAAAGCATCTACGGCTAGCGGCACGATCAACCCCTGGTAGGTATTGAGCATACTCAATTGCTTGAGGATGATGAAGCGCGGGATGAGCAGCACGATCGGCGGCACCATCATCGTGCCCAGGATGGTGAAAAAAAGCAGCCGGTTGCCAGGGAATTTGAGCCGCGCCAGCGCATATCCAGCCAGCGAATCGAACCCCAGCCGCAGAATGGTCACCGCCACGGCAAAGAAGGCCGTGTTGACTAACCAGCGCGGCAGGTTCTCGTCGAAAATTTCCTGATAGCCCTCCAGCGTGGGATTGAACGTCAGTGCGCCCGAAGTCTCACTGGCCGAGCGACTCGCCCCGGCCCGTTCCCCTTCTTGATAGGTGCACTCGACACCGAAGGGCGGTATAGGGATGAGCGAGCGCGGATAGCTCTGCACGGCGGGCAGACACTTGAACGAGTTGGCCACTGTGAACACGAAGGGGAAGATCTCCAGCGCCGCGAACAAGATCAGCACGGCCCAGCCCAGTCCGGTCAGGGCCGCACTCAGCGGCGAGCGGCGTTCAGCCCTCACAGGGGCTTCGAGCGGTTGCGCAGTTGCCATCGGTCCTCTCCTCTCGTGCCGCGCCTAGATGTTCGCGCGCTCTTTGACGATAGTCCGCTGCAGCAGGGTGAAGACGAAGATGATAATGAATAGCAGGATCGCCGTGGCCGCAGCCAGGCCCATCGCCGAGCGGTCGAAGCCATTCAGGTAGACCATATAGGCGATGGTGTAGGTTGTCTTGGCCGGGCCGCCGCTGGAGATCACATAGACCTGATCGAATATCTGGAAGCAGCCAATCAGCCCCAGGGTGACCACAAAGAACGTCGTCGGGCGCAGCAGGGGGACGGTGATACGGCGGAAAATCTGCCAGGCATTGGCCCCGTCAATGGCCGCTGCTTCGTAGACCGAACCAGGGATGTTTTGCAGCGCCGCCAGGAAGATGACCATCATGGTGCCGATGGTTGTCCAGGTGTTGAGGATCATGATGGTGGACATGGTGATGCTGGGGCCGCTGATCCACTCCCACAATGTCAGCCCGAAAACGCGGTTGCTGGCCCAGTCGCCCACGCTGGTGCGGCTGACGCCGAACTGCTCCAGCAGGATATGCAAGACTCCGCGCGGGTCGTCCAGCCAGTTGACGAACTGATTGTTGTCGTAGCCACTGAAGAGCGCCTGTATAGTGGTGTTCACCAGGCCGCCGCGCGTGAACATCCACATGAAGATGATCGAAATCACGACGGACGAGGTGATCGAAGGAAAATAGAACGCCGTACGGAAGAAACCCCTGGCCTTCAGCCAGCGCTGATTGAGGATCACCGCCAGGATCAGGGCCAGAATGGTTTGCGTGGGCACCACGCCCAGCACGTAGTAGGTCGTGTTCTTGAGGGCGATGAAGAAGTCTTTCTGGCGCGTCGTGGCCTTGACAATCTCACCGGCATCATCGGTGTGATAGCCGCGCAGCAGGTCGCTGTAGTTGTCTAGCCCGACGAAACTGAACGCCCCCTTGTCGAAAACGGGCGTGATCCCGTTCCAGTCGGTCAGGCTCAGGTAGATGGCTGCCCCGATGGGGATGATCAGGAACACCAGGAAGATGATCAGCGCCGGAGTCATGAACAGGTAGCCGGCGATGGCCTCCTGGCGCTTCTTGGCGGCCATGGTGGTGATCCGCTTTTTGGGCATCACCCTCGTTGCCTCGCTCATGGGCGGCTTCCTTGTGCCACTAAGCGCAGGGGGCGCGGTGTGCGGTGCACAGGCGCCCCCTGCTGTCGAACGGGGATTAACGGGCCAGCACTTCTTCGGCGACGGCTGCCGTGTCGGCAATCACGTCCTCAGGCAGTGCCTGCCCTTCGAAGGCCAGTTGCAGGCCGGAGTTGAAGGTATCGAAGACTTCGCCAAAGCCCACCGGGAATTGCCACTTGTGTGCATACGGCGCACCAGCCAGGAAGCCCGCACCGTATTCTTCGCCGATGGCCTGAAGCCAGGTCTCTGCGGCGCTCTTGGCGGGCGGGATGACGCCGAAGCCTTGCTCGGCCACCATCTTGGAGCCTTCAGCGCCGGTCAGGAAGTTGACCAGCTTCCAGGACTCGTCAGGATGGTTGTTGTCTGCCGCCACGCCATAGCACACGGTGAAGACCATGGTCGCCTGGCCGCCGCTGGGGTGCTTGGGCAGCTCGGTCACGCCCCAGTTGAGATCGGGGAACTGATCGAGCAGGTACTTGATCACCCAGTTGCCTTCCATGGCCATCGCTACGCGGCCCTGGCCGAACGCCTCACCGCCCCAGCCAGCGTCCACTGCCGACGGCGGGCCGGCGATGCCATCGCGCACCATGCCCACGTAGAACTCCAGCGCCTCGCGCGCCTCGTCGCTGTCGAGCGTGACTTCTGTCCAGCCCTCGTTCAGCACCGAGCCGCCGGCCTGATAGAGGAAGGGCAGCCAGCGCTCAAAGTTGGGCGGAGTCACCAGGCCGAGCACAGTCCTGCCCTCGGCATCGGTGCCGGTCAGCTTCTCAGCCGCTGCGCGCAGGTCGTCCCAGGTCCAGTCCGGAGTTGGATATTCCAACCCTGCCGCATCGAACATATCTTTGTTATACTGCAGGGCCATGATCGAGAAGTCCTTGGGCGGGCAGTAGAGTGTGCCGTTATAGGTGAAGGCCTCCAACAGCGACTCGTAATGCTCCTCAAGGTTCTCGATCTTTCCCTCTCCAGAAGCCAGCACACCAGCCTCAGCCCAGTCGGGCAGCTTGGAGCTGTCAACATAGAAGACGTTCGGCGGATCGCCCGCGGCGAAGGCGGCCTGAATGGTGGTGTCGTATTCGGGCACCAGGTTCACATTGACCTTGATGCCGGGGTTGGCCGCCATGAACGCCTCGACCTGCGCCATCAGCGCGTCGTTCTCCGCCGTCGAAGACGACCACCCCATCAGGGTAAGCGTCACTTCCTGGCGAGCCAGGGCCGCGCCCGCGCCGGAAATCACCAGCGCCAGCACAACCAACAGGGTCAAGAGATGGACTTTACGCATGGCACTTTCTCCTCAGAAAACTGATTGAACGCTAACCTTGACGAACGGTGATTGACTGACTGTTCGCTTCTTCGTTGCTGATGCGCGCTTCACCTCCTTGCCTGATGTCAATGCGATAGGATTCACCGCGATAGCGAATACGGAAACTCAGCCGTCGCCAGTGCGCGGGCAGGCGGGGCGTAAGCGTCAGCCCATCCTGGCCCAGGCGCAGCCCGGCAAAGCCGAAGACAACCGCCTGCCACAGCCCGCCCGCCGACGCCGCGTGAATGCCGTCGTCGGCATTGCCGCGCACGTCGTGCAGGTCGGCCCGTGCGGCCAGCATAAAGTAGTCGTAACCTTCGTCAGGGCGGCCCAACTCGCACGCTGCCCAGGCGTGAAAACTCGGCCCCAGCGACGACCCATAGCGGTGATCGGTCAGCGGGACGTAGGTGTCCCAATTGATCTGCCAGGTGCGCGCATCCACTTCGTCGCGCAGCAGACAGAGCAACATGATCACGTCCGGCTGTTTGATCACCTGGCTGCGGTTGGCCCCTTCGATCCCCAGTATGACTTGCATGGAACGATCGGCGGCGGCGATGACCGCAGGGTCAACCGGCTCCAGGCTGAAGAAGCCTTCGAACTGTTCGATCAGGCCCGTAGCCGGATCGCGCGGGATGAACATATGCGCGATCACGTCGCGCCAGTGCGCCAGGCGGGCGTCGCTCAGATCGAGCTGCGCGCGCAGCGCCTGATACCGCTGCGGATGGTGCGCCCGCAACCACTCCAGCACGTCCAGGGCCGTCTGCAGGTGCCATTGGGCCATGCGGTTGGTGTAGGCGTTGTTGTCTACATGGTCGTGGTATTCGTCGGGGCCGATCACGTCGCGGAACACATAACGCCGCCCCTCGTCGCCTTCTTCCAGTTCGGCCCGTTCGCCCCAAAAACGCGCCGTATCCAGCACGATCTCCGCCCCGTAGTCGCGCATGAAGGCATCGTCGCCTGTGACGCGCCAGTATTGCAGGATGGCGTAAGCCACGTCTGCCGAGATGTGAATCTCGATGTCGCCCGTCCAGATGCGCACCAGGTCTTTACCGTTGGGGTGTATCACCCAGGTGGGGGTGACCTCGTCGCCGGTCGCTGCGCTCTCCCAGGCGTACTGCGCCCCGCCAAAGCCGTTGCCCGCGGCCTTACGGCGTGCGCCGGGCAGCGTGTGGTAGCGATACATCAACATGTTGCGGGCGATGTGCGGCAGCGTATAGGCAAAGAAGGGCAGGATGAAGATATCCGTATCCCAGAAGACATGCCCCCGATATCCCAACCCGCTGAGCGTCTTGGCCCCAATGCTCACCCGCTCGTCGTGTTGTGGGGCGGCGATGAGCAACTGGAACAGATAGAAGCGCATGGCAAGTTGCGCCTCGTCGTCTCCTTCGATGAGCACGTCGGTCTCGTTCCACAGCTCGCGCCAGGCGCGTACCTGCTGTTCGCGCAGGGCCTCGTAGGATTGCCCGTCCAGCGCGGCCAGCGCCCGCCCGATCACAGCGGCGGCATCCGGCACAGCGTCGCGGCTGACGGTGTAGCTGATCAGCTTGTCGAGTTGCAGCGTCTGCCCGGCGTCCAGGCGCTCGCTCACAGTCAGGCGCGGGTGACCGGGGCAAAGCTGGCATTGGGCCAGCGTGCCTGTCGAGATGTTCAGCGTCGCGGCGGCGGCCAGTTCCAACCCGCTGCAACGGGTGCGGCTATGCAGCCAGATCGCGCCGCTGTCCGCCCGACCCTGTCCCAGGTGATTCCAGTGCAGAATATGCTCATTGGCGACATGTCCATTCAGGCCAGTGCTGATCGCGATCTGGCAGGGCTGGTTGACGGCAGTGATCAGCACGCGCAGCGCGCCGAGGTGCTCGTGCGCATAACTGATGAAGCGCTCGAAAGTCAGGTCGAGCAGCGCCCCCGACGGAGCCTGCCAGCGCACCGCGCGACGCAGCATACCCTGGCGCAGGTCGAGCCAGCGCTCGCTGTGCAGGCAATGCCCCTGATCTAAGCGGAAGAGGTGCCCGTCAACCTCAAGGGTGAGGTCGAGCCAGTTGGGCAGGTTGACCAGTTCGGTGAAGAAGACGGGCACGTCATCGAAAAGGCCGTGCGCCAGAGTCAGGGCGTGCTCGCCCGGATAGCCCTCTTCCAGGCTGCCGCGCGTGCAGAAGTAGCCGTTGCCAGTGGTGAAGACCGTTTCCAAGTGATGCTGGCGCTCGGCGTCGAAGCCGTCCTGGCTCACCGTCCAGACCGGATCGCGGCGGGCGGCGGCCTGCAGTTCGGCCAGCGTCAGCCCCACCAGGCTGTCGCGGCGCGGCACCGGCCCGTAGCGCGCTTCGATCTCGGCGAAGCGCTCAGCAGGTCCCAGCGCCAGACAGGGCATCCCCGCGTTGAGTGCGGCCTCGATGCCCGCCGCCGCATCTTCGACGACCAGGCACTCAGCGGGGTGCAGGCCCATCCGCGCTGCTGCATAGCGGAAAAGGTCGGGGGCGGGCTTCTGGCGTGCGACGCTGTTCCCGTCGGCCAGGGCCGCCAACCGCTGCGCGATGCCCAGCCGCTCGACGACGGTGCGGGCGTTGCGGCTGGCCGAGGCGATGGCATAGCGAACGTTCGCCCGATCGAGCAAGTCGAAAAGTTCGGCCACCCCTGGTAGCAAATCAGCGGGCGTCACTTTCTCCAGCAGTTCCTGATAATAGCTGTTCTTGCGCGCCATCATCTCTTCCAGGCGCGCTTCGTCAACCTGCCGCCCCTTGAGCAGCCGCAGCAACGATTCGCGCCGCGATACACCGCGCAGATGTTCGTTGTCGGCGCGGGTGAAGGGAACTCCCTCCTCGTCGGCCAGACGCTTCCACGCCTGGTAGTGATATTCGGCGGTGTCGGTGATCACACCGTCCAGGTCGAAAATGAGAGCTTTGATCGTGTCGGCCATGATGAACGCTACCTGGGCCGGTATCCCCGGCTGGAATCACGGATAATCAGTTCGGGGGGCAGCAACACATGCAACTCGTTCTCTGTGAGCCTGTCCCCTTCAAAAAGACGGATCAACAACTGCACCACGCGCTGTCCGATCTCCCACACCGGCTGACGCAGCGTAGTCAGGCCGGGCAGCAAATACGACAGCAGCGGCGTATCGTCGAAGCCAGTCACAGCTACGTCGCGCCCTACCTGTAGCCCGCGCTCCTGAATCGCCTGCACTGCGCCGACGGCGATCAGGTCGTAGACCGTCACGATGGCAGAAGGGCGGCGTTCAGGGGGCAAGTCGAGCAGGATATGGGCTGCCTCGTAGCCGTAGTCGTACTGTCCAGCGCCATGCCTCACCCAGGCGGGGTCAACGGGCAGGCCGGCGGCCTCCATGGCCTCCCAATAGCCCGCCAGGCGATCGGTGCCCACGCGCGACTGTTCCGGCCAGCCCAGGAAGGCAATGCGCCGATGCCCCTGTTCTAGCAGATGCTCCACCGCCAGCCGGATGCCCGCGCGACCGTCTACGTCTACGTAGGGGAAGGGAGAACCGTCGCTCTGGGCGCGCCCAAAGGCGACCAGCGGTACCTGTAAGCGTTCCAGCACAGCGATACGCGGATCGTCGAATTCCAGGTCGGAGAGGATGAAGCCGTCCACGCGCCCGCTGCGCACCAATTCTTCGTAGGGACGGTACAGGTCTGGCCCCTGGTGATAGGGAAAGAGCAGGATGTGATAGCCAAGTCGCTCGGCGGCATTCACAATGCTCTGCTCGAACTCTTCCAGGATGGGATTGATGTAACGTTCGTGCGCGGGCTTCCAGGAATAGCCGATCAGGTGACTGGTCTGCAGGCGCAGGCTGCGGGCAGTGATGTTGGGGCGGTAGCCCAATTCTTCGACGGCCTGCTGTACGCGGGCGCGCACTTCGGGCGTTACCTGAATCTGGTTGCGGAGGATTTTGGAGACGGTCTGGTAACTGACCCCGGCGTGCCGGGCGACATCCTTAAGGGTGACCTTGTTGGTCATATCAAAGACCCGACCAGCTAAAGAATATTTCCCTGAAAGGCGTTTAGGCGAACGTTCGCCTAACTCTCATTAAACAGGATTTTGGCCCTGATGTCAAGTAAGTCGGGCCAGCGACCGGCTGTCGCTCTGGCGTGGCGACACAACAACGTTGGGCGTCATTGGCTCAGGCGGGCGCGGCGACGGGCCAGATCATCCTCGACAGCTTGCTCGTCGAGGGCACCGCTGACGGGGGTGGTTTCGGAGGTGTGCAGCGTCTCGACGCGGCGGGCGATCTCCGCGCGCGCTTGCCGGATACGCTCGGCGAGGGGCACTTCACCCTCGTCGGGGGCTTCTCCCCGCGCGGCGGACTGCTGCGCCTGAGCGATCAGCGCTTCCAGGGTGTTGACGCGCCGGATCAGGTCGGCGGTGGAGTACTGGTGCTGCGCCAGGTCAGCCTGCAGGAATGCGAGTTGCCGACGACGATCTTGCAACTGCCTGACTAGGTGACGGGCAGTCGTCTCGTCGCCGCGGGCCAGCGCCTCATCAGCCTGCCGATCCAGCGCCGCGATCTGCGCGGCGGCGGCCTGAATGGTCTGTTGCAAACGATCTTCGTCATCCAGGGCGCGCGCGATCCGCTGACGCAGCGCAGCGACTTCCGCCCCGGCTTTGCGGATCGAAGGGGCGGCTTCTCCACGCTCTCCACGCAGGCTCGCCTGCATCAGTACACGCAGCTTGTCGCGCAAACCAGGCATGGTCTCTCCTGAGGAAACGTGCGAACGGCAGAGGGTGACTTTTTCTGCTTCCAAGTGTATCCCAAGTGCCGGGCCGGAGCGAGAGGGTGCAGGGTAAGGGGGTGTGCAAAGGTTGTCAGCGACCTTGCCGCGCCCGATGACCCTCATCCTCCGGCCCCTTCTGCCGCAGCGCGGGCGAAGGGGAACACCTGGCCGAGAGATAGTAAGTCCCCTCGCCCCGCGACGCCGTCGCGAGAAAGAGAGGATAAAGGGGTGAGGGGCAGCAGACTGCTGCGAATTGCCCGTCACATTTTGCACGCACCCCACCCCTACTGGTGTTGGTCAATCCCCGCAAGACCTGTTACACTGAAATCAACAGCCACACAGCGAAAAGGATACCCCCCATGACCTATCAAGAACTGTTGCATGCCGTCCGCGCCAATCCGGTGGACGCGGATTATCACGCCCTGCGCATGGCCTATGTGCATTCGGACGAGTATCGGCCTCATCCCCACGACCGCGAGACGGTGACCGTGATGAACGAAGCCCTACGCGTGGGCGACCTGCAGGGGGCGCTGGTAGCTACCCAGAAGCTGCTGGAGAGAGACTATCTGGACATCATGGCGCACATGGTGGCCGACTACATCTACACTTCCAGCGACGACCTGGACAATGCCCTGTTCCATCGCGCCATCGCCAGGGGCTTGATTGACGCCGTGCTGGCGACGGGCAACGGCAACGACTTCCACACGGCCTTCATTGTCATCAACACCCTGGAGGAATACGTCATTTTGCGCGTGCTGGGCTACATGCTATTGCAGCAGGAATTCGTCGAGCACGACGGGCACTACTTCGACGTATTGCTCGCGCAGCACCAGGAAAGCGGCGAGCGGGCGCGCTTCGTCTTCAATATTGATCTGCCTTTCGGCTGGTTCCTGCAGCACCAAGGGGATGAAGCCGACGAGGAAAACAGATGAATATGCAGATGATCCGGCGGCTGTATGCGACCAACGAGGTGCTACACCGCCGGTTGTGGGCCAGCATCGAGCAGCTCAGCGACGAGCAGTTCGTGCGGGAAGTGCCCTATAGCATTGGCTCGGTACGCAATCACGTGGTGCACCTGGCCAGCGTGGATCAGCGCTGGATGAGCCGCATCGCTGGCCAGGCTCTGCCCGACCGCTTGCGCTACGAGGATTACCCGACCAAAGCCGCCGCGCGGGACGTGTGGGAAGAGGCTCAGGCACAGGTGCGCGCAGTGCTGAGCACACTCAACGAGGTGCATCTAATCCACACGCTCACCTTCGACATTCAGCGCCCCAACTCGCCCCAGCCGATCACTGTCACTGTGGCCGTCTGGCAAATCCTGATGCATGTGCTCAATCATGGCACCGATCATCGGGCGCAGGTCTTGCGCCTGCTGCATGACTTCGGCGCGCCCACCTTCGAGCAGGACTGGATGATTCACTGGTGGAAGACCGAATAATAGGGTCTGCGCCACCAAGGGCGGGGGCAGCGGTTTAGTCCTCACAGGGCAGGCAGATGGTGAACTGACTTCCCCGGCCCGGTTGACTGTCAACCTCGATCCGGCCCGCATGAGCTGCGACCAGGTCGCGGGCAATGGTCAGCCCCAGGCCCATTCCCTGAGCGAAGCGCTTGTTGCCGCGGTAGAACGGTTCGAAGAGGCGCTGCCGTTCTTCCGGCGCGATCCCCGGCCCGCTATCCTGAACGGCGATCCGCAGATGCCCGTCTTGCCTGGCGACCGAAACGCTCACCGCGCCTTCTGGTGGCGTGAACTTGATGGCGTTGCTCACCAGGTTGCCGATAGCCTGCGCCAGCCGATCCGGATCAATGTCCAGCGTCGGCAAACCGTCCGGGATGTTCGCACTCCAGCACAGATTCTTCTCCTGCGCAGCCGCTCGCCACAGGCTGAGGACTTCGCTCAGCCAGGGGGAGAGTGCCACAGGCCGCCGCTTGAGACGGGGGATGTCGAGCAGGGTGTCGTGAAGCTGTGCCAGGTTGTCGAGCAGCGGTTCCAGGCGTTGCAATTGAGAGTCAATCCCTGTCAGCAATTCCTGGCGGAGGGCGGGGTCTTGATCGGCCCCGTTCAGCAATGCGCCCACTGCCGAGCGTACGGCCCCCAATGGCCGCCCCAGTTCGTGCACCAAGTTGGCGAGCAACCGCCTGCGTATATCCTGCGCCTCCTGCAGGCGGCGCGTCATGGTATTGAACGCCCGCAACACGGTGAGGATTTCCTCCGGCCCCTTTTCTGGCAACATGGTCAGGTCGCGCCCGGTGGCAACCGATAGGATCGCCTGCGCTACCTGCTGCAGACTCTTTTCCAGCTTGAGCGCCAGCACCAGGCCGATCAGCAGGCCCAGTAACAGTTCAATCCCCAGGATGCCCACGATCAGGTAGCGCAGTTGTTCGAAACGCCGGTAGACATCGGCAAGCTGCTGATGAATGCGCACGATGCCGACGATCTGCCGATCTTGCCCCTGCACCGGCACCCAGATTTCCGTGGTGTTGCGCAGGGTCAGGTTGGAAACCAGCGGGGCCGCCCGGTCGTCGGCGGGAGTGAGCGCCAGGCCGCCTACTGCGATGATCTGCCCTGGCCCAAAAGCGCCCGCCGGGCCGCTGAAGGCCAGCAGTTGTCCGCTGGGATTCAGCAGCATAATGCTGCCCGGCAGATTCAGGCTCTCTAAAAATGCCTGGGCTTCGGCGGCATCCTGCCAGATACCTTCGCGACCATGGGCGGCTTCGGCCACCTGCGCGGCCTGCCGGGTCAGTTCTTCGCTGACGTTCTTGAGCAGCACCTGCGTTTCGATGGCGTAGATCAGCGAAACGCCAACCAGGGGAATCACGACCAGCAAGGGCAGAATGTGGCTCAGGATCAGACGACTACGCAGTGAGCGCATGGTCAGTCTTCCTCCACCGGTACCAGCTTGTAACCCACACCGCGCACGGTCACAATCCGGCGCGGGTTGGAGGGGTCTTCTTCCAGTCTTTCGCGCAACCAGCGGATGTGTACGTACAGAACCTGGGGTTCGCCTTCGTATTCGGCTCCCCACACCCGCGCGAGCAGTTCCTCGGCGGGGAGCACACGCCCGGCGTTGAGCGCCAGCACATAGAGCAGGTCGAACGTGCGCGGGGCCAGCTCGATCGGCTTGCCGCCCAGGGTGACAGTGTGCGCCAGGGGGTCAATGCACAGATCACCGACCCGCAATGAGTCGTCTTTGGGGACGGGCGGGGTAGCGTGAGCTGCGCGCCGCAAGACCGCTTTGATACGGGCCAACAGCAGATCGGTGCTGAAGGGCTTGGTGACGTAGTCGTCGGCCCCCAGTTCCAGGCCGAGAATCTCGTCCAGTTCGCGGCGGCGCGCGGTCAGGAAAATGACAGCGGTGCCAACTTCGTCCTGGAAATGACGCAGCGCTTCCAGGCCGTCCATGCCGGGCAGGCTGATGTCCAGCAACACCAGGTCGGGCCGTTCGCGCTGCGCCATGGCGAGGGCGTCTTCGGCGGTGGCGGCGGTGCTGCACCGGTAGCCGGCCTGCTCCAGGTTGAAGGCCAGGCTACGACGCAGTAGGGCATCGTCATCCACGATCAGGATATGACCGCTCATGATCGGCAACCGTTCACTGTCTGTTGCATTTTTCAGAATACCGCGCGCGCAGATCGGAGATCAAATCCTCGCAAGGCACGGAGTGCATGCCCGTTTGGGGGCGACGATCTTTGAACCGCAGACACCGAGACCACAGAGGAAAAAGACGAAGAACGCCATGTTTTTCTCTGTGGCCTTCTGTGATGAACTCTGCTCCCGAACCCGAATACCCCGAAAGGCACGCCGCAGACTCAGGGCCTGCGGCGTGCGTCTGGTCAGGGGAGCTGCTGTGTCTCCCTCACCGCGAGCGCTGATGGGCTAGTTGCCAGCCGCCGGCTCAGCAGTGGCGGTTGGCGCTGGTGTCGCCGTCGGTGCTGGCGTGGATGGCACAGTCGGCGTGGCGGAGGCTACCGGTGTGCTCATGGGAGCCGGAGTCGCCGCAGACTCCTCTGGTGCGAGCGTCGGTTCTGGCGTCGGCGTGGGCGGCTGTGCGATGAAGTCCTCGCGCGTCTTCTGGGTGAAGCGCTCCGCAGCCGCTTCCGTCAGCAGGACGTAGTAGTCCGACGTGGACGACTTGACCACCACGCCATCGTCCCGCGTCGCGCCGATCAGGATCGTGTACTCCTTCTCGACGTAGTGCGGGGTCGGCGTGGCCGTTGGCGTGGCCTGCGGGTCGGACGTGGCGGTCGCCAGCGGCGACTGCGCGATGTCCGGCGTCGGCTCCGGCGTTTCTTCCGGCTCCAGCACGCGCAGGGTAATCGTCGCCTGCGGCGCCTCCAGGCCGAAGTCCGCCTGCTCTTCTTTGCCGATGGGGGCGGACATGCGCAGCGAGGTGACCTGACTCAGCAAGGTTGTCAGGGCCTGCTGATTGAGCGTTTCCCCTTCGGTCAGCCCGGCCATGCTCCAGGTATCGCCGCTCTTGGTGAACTCGAAAGTGCCGTTGGCGTTTTGCAGGCGCAGGCCGATCACCTGCTCGGACGGCGCGGAGAAGTACAGCGTGTCAATCCAGCCAGAGACCGCGACTCCGGCATCGCTGACCGCCAGGCCGCTCACCAGGTAGACCTGCGGCTGATCATCCAGCCGGACGTGCAGGGTGCTGCCGCCGCCGCTCTTGCCCAGGTAGAGCTTATGCGTGCTATCGCCGCTCTCGATCTCGATCAACCGTTCGAACTCGTCGCTGCTGACGCGCAGGCGTCGATGACTGGTGGTCGAGCGCGTGATCAGGCGGTCGGTGCGCAACCCCTTGATTTTGTCCAGCAACAGGCTCACGCGGGTCGGCATCACCGGGTAGTTGCCATAGTCGGGCAGCACCCAGTCATCGCCGTCTTTCTTCAGCACCAGTTGCTTGCCGCCCGCATCGGCGATGCGAAGTTGCGTGACGGCGGCAGTGTCGAAGTTCGCCAACAGCGCTTCCCCCGACGCCCTGGACTCAGATTCCGGCCACAGGGCGCGCGCCGCCAGCAACACGAGTTGCAAAGCCAGGATGAACGCGAGGATTTTGTTCAGCCGGTTCATCGGTCATCACCCCTTCGCGTCGGATTCAGATTTGGTCAGCACAAGCGCTTCAGAGTCGGACAGGACCAGAGGCATGGGCTTTTCGGCGCGCTTGCGCCACTGCCACACCGCGCCGATCGCCACCACGCCCAGCAGAGCAATGCCATAGTTCAGCACCTCCCAGCGAGTCTGCTGTGCGTCTGTCAGCGGGTCGAGCGTGCGGGCGATGGTGCCGCGCGAACGCAGCGCCACCAGGTCGGTATCCTCGGTGGCCCAGTCCACCACGTTTTGCACGAATTGCAGGTTGTTCAGGTAGCTGTCGCGGCTGAAGCTGGAAGAGATGTCGAACACCGTGTCGTTGAGAAACTCGCTGCTGCCCACCACGATCAGCCGCGCCGTCTCAGCAGAAGTCTCAATCAGCCCGCTGAGCGGTGCCGTGATCGTCGAAGGGGTCGCCGTGTCGGAAGCAGCCGCTTCGCCTTCGGCGGTCTTTTCGAAGGGCGACGGTTTGCCCTTGAAGAAGCTCTCGAAAGTGCCCTCTACCACGACAGCCAGGGGATAGCTCCGCTGCTCTGACCCCACCGGGAAGCCGTATTGCGGATACACATCCATGTTGGGCTGAATGTTGGTATTGGTGCTCGTCCACGAGCGGTCGCTGGACGTGAACAGTGTGGTGACCTTGCGATTGCTGGCCGCCTCGTCGCCCTCGGCAGGTGCAGAGACCGTCACCGGCGACGCCCAGGTCATCATCAGGGCCGGAAGCTGCGACATGATGGGACTGTTGCGCTCCATGCCCGGCTGACGCACGTCCACGAAGAAGGGGTAGTCCAGCGCCCGGATTTCCTGCACCTGGAACCCCCCGACGTTGCGCGTGATCTGCAGCGGGAAGGGCAGGTTCTGCGGGTCGAGCACCACGGACTTTTCTACCGTGACGCCGTAGTGCGCCAGCATCTCCTGCAGGTTGCCTTCGATGGGTTGCAACGTCAACCCGCCGCTGAAGTAATCCACGTTGATCTTGTAGTTGCCCGCCGCAACGAAGACCGTGCCACCGCGCATCAGGTACTGGTCTATGGCATAGCGCTGAATGTCCGTCATGTTCTCCGGCGCGATGACCAGCAGGATGTCAATGTTGGCGGGCACTTCACCGTCGGTCAGGGTGACGGTGCGCACGTCGTAGTTTTGCCGCAGGCTTTCGAGCAGAGTGTTATAGGACTGCAACGGATATTGCGTTTGCCCGAACATATCCTGCTGGGGCTGCGTGGGAGGTGTCCACACGCCGACGACCTTCAGGAAGCCCGGCACGGCGCGTTGCAACGCCGCCTCGATGTCGCTGCGAATCTGGTTTTCGCTGATCTCGTTTGGGGGATAGATCACCTGCGTCTTGCCGCCCGCATTCAGCACCATGTGCAGGTAGAAGGTCTCCGACGAGAGGAAGCCCACTGCGATCGGGCGAATCCCAAAGCGGTTGTAGAGCGTCTGCGCGTCAAGACCGTTGGCCGGATCGTTCACGTCCACGCTCTGGAAAGTGAACTTGCCCTCCGCTGTGCTGGCGATTTCCTCGGCGACCTTCTGGATCAGCGACGGCACTTCCTGCAGGGCTTCGGGCAGGGTATCGGGCGTGACGTAGAGCGTCAGTTGGGCGGGCTGATCCAGCGCTGCCAGCACCGCATCCACGCTCTGGAAGCCGTACACCACCTTTTTGATGCTGCGCGTCAGGTCATATTCCAGGTTGCGCAGTCGCACCTCGATCTCATCGCCATACTGATCTACCTCGATCAGGTCGCTGAAATTGAGCGCCACGCTCTGATCGCCGTAGCGCACCAGGATATCGAAGTAGATGTTGATCACCGATGCGCCGTAGCGGTCGGAGGTGCGCACTGGCGTCGGGTTGATGCCGTACACCTGATTGGCTTCGGCCTCTTTTTGCGGGTCTTCGATCGGGTCAATGATCTCGACCTTCACGCGGTTGCCCGAAGCGATGCGGTATTCTTCCAGCATATCGCGGACGTAGGGGATCAGCGGCGACAGCAAGGGGTGATTCTTCTCGCTGAAGTAGCCCCGAATCAACAGCGGCTCCTGCAGGTTGCTCAGCAGGTCGCGCGTAACGTCGGACAGGCTGTATTCGCGGTTTTGCGTCAGGTCTATGCGCGCGGCGTGAAAGGGGAAGATCAGGACGTTGAAGGCCAGCAGGTTTGCAGCAACCAGCGCCAGCGTGGCCTGACCGTTGATCCGCCGGACACGCGTCGAAAGTCCCGTGCCCCAGCGCTTGGTATCCAGCGAGAAGACGTTGAGCAGCAGGAAAATGACTGTCAGCGACAGGTAGTAGACGAGGTCACGGGCGTCAATCACGCCGCGCTCGATGCTCTCGAAACGGCTGCCCGTGCCGATCCCGCGCAGAATCTCGGCGGTGCTGCTGCTGAACAGCTCGGTGATCTGTCGGCTGCCCACAAGCTGAAACAGACCGCACAGCAACACCGTCAGGAACAGCGAGACGATCTGATTGCCGGTGCGCGAGGACATGAACAGGCCAATGGCCACATAGGCCGAGGCCATCAGCACCGTGGCCAGGTAGCCGCCGATGATCGGGCCGCGATCGGGATTGCCGAAGAACGAGATGGAGATCGGCAGGAATAGCGTCAGCGCCAGGGCGACGATCACCAGCACCATCACCGCCAGGAATTTGCCCAGCACCAGTTGATAAAGCTTCATGGGCATGGTGAACAGGATTTCCAGGGTGCCGCTTTGTTGTTCCTCGCTCCACTGGCGCATGGTCAGCGCCGCGGCCAGGAAGATCATCAGGGTGGGCATCCAGCGGAACATGGGCCGCAGGTCGGCGATCCCTCGCCCGAAGAAGCCATCTACCCAGAAGAAGGTGAACAGCGTCACCGCCAGAAAGACGCCGACGAAGATCAGCGCCATCGGTGAACTGAAATAGCTGTTCAGTTCTTTGCGTGTGAGTGCGATCACCTGTTTCATAGCCCTGTCACCCTCAGTTCGCTGTTGCCAGGCGATTGAAGACCGTTTCCAGCGTCACTACATCGCGCCGCAGTTCGCGCAACGGCCAGCCTTCTTGCCGTGCCAGGTCGTAGACCGCCGGGCAGATATCCTGCCCGCTCACGATGCGGTAGGTCGGCCAGCCGTCTGCGTTGAGGAAGAATTCGACTTTCTCGACGCCTTCCAGTTGGGCCAAGCACTGCTCGGCCCCGTTGGCCTGTTTCTGCAAAACCAGGATGGCGTTGTTGGTCGCGGCCAGCTCGTCGAGCTGCGCATCGGCCTTGACCTCACCGTTGATCAGGATGATGACCCGGTCGCAGACGGCCTCGACTTCGGAGAGGATGTGCGACGAAAACAGAATCGTGCTGCGACTCGCCAGGCGACGGATCAGGCGGCGAATTTCCACAATCTGCGTTGGGTCCAGCCCGACAGTCGGCTCGTCCAGGATCAGGAACTTCGGTTGATGCAGGATCGCCTGCGCCAGCCCGACGCGCTGCCGTAACCCCTTGCTCAGGTGACTGATCTGCCGGGCGCGGTGCTCGGTCAGGCCGGTGACGTGAATGGCCTCCGAGATGAGCGCGTTCTGCTGGTCGGGGGGGATGCGGCGCAGGTCGGCCATCAGCTTCAGGTAGCTTTGCACGGATAGATCGCCGTAGAGTGGTGTGTTTTCTGGCAAGTAACCGATCTGCGCCTGCACCTCCTGCGTGTGCGTCAGGATGTCCAGCCCGTCAATGGTGACGGTGCCGCCATCGGGATGCAGATAGCCGGTGAGAATCTTGATGGTGGTGGTCTTGCCCGCGCCGTTAGGCCCCAGCAGCCCCACGATTTCGCCGGGCTTGACCTCGAAGCTCACCTGCCGTAACGCCTGCACAGCGCTGTAGGACTTGGTCAGATTCTCGACTTTGATCATGGGCATTTCCCCGCAAACGATTCAGCCAATGCACCAGTATAAGTATCTGGCAAAGCAGTCTGGCTGTCCTTATGTGCAGCTAAAGGCGACCTTATGGCGACCTTAAGAGACACCAGGGAGGGGTACGGCGTGCAGGTGAGACCCGGAAGCTGTGATGAACTTTCGCGAAGTAACTCCTGCATCTCTTCTCCCACGCGACCGGCTCGCCGGGCAGGTGGACTCGTAGGGGCAGGTTTCCAAACCCGCCCCTGTAGCAGAATCCAGGAATTGAGGGAGACAAAGCGCACGACGTGCGCTAGAACCCTGCCAGTTGACTCAGGTCGGCGCGGCCCACTGCCAGGCGAGCAATCGCCTGCAACAGTCCCAACCGGTTGCGGCGCACCGTCGGATCGTCCGCATTGACCAGCACCGCTTCGAACAGGCGCTGAATGGGCGGCACCAGCGGGGCGAAAGCGGTCAGGAAAGCGTCTACGTTGCTGTCGGCGTTCAGCGCTGCCGCGGCCTGCTGGTAGGCGGCGTAGAGCGCGCGCTCGGACTCGTCTTCGAAGTACGCCGGATCGACCGGGTAGACTTCTGGCTCGGCGCGGGTGATGCGCACACAACGGGCGTAGTTGTCCAGGATCAGCGCCCAGTCGTCGCGCGCCGCCCAGGAGGTCAGTTCGCGCACCCCCTGCAGGGCGCGGGCGGGATTGTGTCCCTGCTCGGCCAGCACGGCGGCGATGACGTCGTGTGCCCAGCCCTGCTCGTGCAACAACACGTCCAGCCGCCCGGCGATGAAGTCCACCACAGCGCCTTGTGTGTCGGCCTCTACGGCGATGGGCTGCACGGTAGCGGCCTGTGCCACCGCCTGCCGCAAATCCAGATCGAGGCCGCGGTCGAGCACGATCTGCACCACACCCAACGCCGCCCGCCGCAAGGCGAAGGGGTCGGCAGTGGCGGTGGGGGCTAACCCTGCTGCGAACAGCCCCACCAGGCTGTCGAGCCGGTCGGCCAGGGCCAGCAACACCCCCGCCGGACTCTGCGGCAGGCTATCGCCCGCGCCGCGCGGCAGCCAGTGCTCGAAGATGGCGTCGGCCACGGCGGGCGGTTCGCCCTGGTGCAGGGCATAGGTGCGCCCCATGATGCCCTGCAACGAGGTCATCTCCACCACCATCTGCGTGGCCAGGTCGGCTTTGGCCAGCGTCGCCGCCCGCCGTGCGATGTTCAGCGCAACGTCGTCCAGCCCCAGCAACGCGCCCAGACCCGGCACCAGGGCTTCCAGGCGGCGCGTCTTGTCCAGCATCGAACCCAGCCGCTCCTGGAAGGTGAGCGTGCCCAGGCGGGGCAGGTAATCGTCCAGCCGCTTCTGAATATCGGCGTGATAGAAGTAGTCGGCGTCGGCGAAGCGCGCGCGGATGACGTGCTCGTTGCCCTTGATCACCAGGTCGAGATGCTCGCTGTCGCCGTTGCGCACAGCAATGAAGTAGGGCAGCAGCCGCCCCTGTGCATCTTCGACCGGGAAATAGCGCTGATGTTTACGCATTACGCTCACCAGCACTTCGCGCGGCAGGGCCAGGTATTTCGCCTCGAACGAGCCGCGCAGGGCAGTAGGACGCTCGACCAGGTTGGTCACTTCATCGAGCAGGTCGGGGTCGTCGGGAATGGTCCCGCCTACCTCTGCCGCCAGCGCCGCCGCCTGCTGACGGATGACCTCGCGGCGCTGTGCCACGTCCAGGATGATCCCCTGTTCTGCCATGGCCCGGAAGTACGTCTCCACATCGGGTAGCGCGATTTCCGGCGAGCGCAGGGGGCGAATACCGCGCGTCACCGCGCCGCTGGACACCCCCGCATAGTCGAAGCGGATCACGTGCCCGCCGATCAGCGCCACGATCCAGCGCAGCGGGCGCGAGAAGCTGACGCCGCTGTCGTTCCAGCGCATCGCTTTGCCGAACTTGAGCTCCGCGATGAGCTCTGGCAGGACCTCGGCCAGCACCTCGATCGCCGGACGCCCCGCCTGGCGCACCAGCGCCATCACATACTGTCCGCCGTCTACTTCGCGCACCTGCAATGCCTCAACCGGCACGCCCTTGCCCCGCGCGAAACCAATGGCGGCCTGCGTGGGCTGACCGCTGGCGTCGAAGGCGCGGCTGGCGGGCGGCCCCTTGACCCACGTCTCCTCGTCGCGCTGACGCGGCGCGACCTGCCGCGCGTGAATCACCAGGCGGCGCGGCGTACCCATGACGGCGATACCTTGATGATCCAGCCGCAACGATTCGAACAGCTCCGGAGCGAGCGTTTGCAGTTGGGCTAGCGCCTCGCTCAGGTCGGCGGCGGGCAGTTCCTCCGTGCCGATCTCCACCAGCAGGTCAGCCGGGCCGTCGGGGACGGGGGCGGGCGCGGGCTGAGGGGAACGCTCTGGCGTGCGTAACCAGGCCGTCGCCTTGTGCAGCAGCGGATACTCAAGCTGACGGCGTTGCTCGGCGTAGGCGCGGGCGATGTTGCGTGTCATGTCGCGCATCCGGCGGAAGTAGGCCGCGCGTTCGGTCACGCCGATCGCGCCGCGCGTATCCAGCACGTTGAACAGATGGCTGCACTTGAGCACGTAGTCATAGGCGGGGATCAACGCGCCGGCTGCCAGGGCGCGCTGATGCTCGGATTCGTAAATGTCGTAGACGCGCTTCAGCCCCTCTACATCGGCGATCTCGAAATAGTAGCGGCAGTGCTCGATCTCGCTCTGCAGGCGCACATCGCCGTAGGTGATCGCTTCGTTCCAGTCAATGTCCCACACGGCGTCTTTGCCCTGCAGGGCCAGCACGATGCGCTCCAGCCCATAAGTGATCTCGACGCTGACTGGCTCCAGGTTGATCCCGCCCGCCTGCTGGAAGTAGGTGAATTGCGTGATTTCCTGGCCGTCGAGCCACACTTCCCAGCCCAGGCCCCACGCGCCCAGCGCGGGCGATTCCCAGTTGTCTTCCACGAAGCGGATGTCGTGCTGACGCGGGTTGATGCCCAGCGCCTCCAGGCTGGCCAGGTAGAGTTCTTGCGGGTTGCCGGGATCCGGCTTCAGGATGACCTGATATTGATAGTGCAGTTGCATCCGGTTGGGGTTTTCGCCATAGCGCCCGTCGTCGGGGCGCACGCTGGGTTCGACGTAGCCCACGCGCCACGGCTCCGGCCCCAGCACGGCCAGCAGCGTGGCCGGGTTGCCCGTCCCCGCGCCAACCTGCACGTTGTAGGGCTGCCACATGATGCAACCCTGATCCATCCAGAATTGGTGCAGGCGCATGATGACTTCCTGGAATGAGAGCGGTTTGGACATGCCTGACCCTCGGCTTTCACAGCAGTGCATTGTACAAGCGGGCGCATTATAACACAGGCCAGGGCTGCCGCGGGAGCGCGGCTTTGGCCATTGTGCATAGGGTTGATCTCACCCCCGCTTGGCGCTGGCGCGCCTCGCGACTGCGTCGCGGGGCGAGGGGACTTGCTGTCTCTCGCCTAGACATTCCCCTTTGCCCGCAGCGCGAGAGAAGGGGCCGGGGGATGACGGTCATCGCCCGCAGCAAAGTCGCTGACAACCTTTGCGTGCACCCAAATACACTACAATTGTGTTCCACGCAGATTTGTCCTATACTGAGTTCTGTGAGAGCGTCAACGGAAATTGGTGCAACGCTCTTTGGTGCGGTTTGTGATCAACGCCACCTTGTGGTATGAGTATTATCACTAGTGATGTGAAACGCTGGCCCTATATGATGATAAATGGGCGGTGTCGCATCACCCAGAACGGGCCGGAAGACTCATGACGTGTCGTAGAGTGCCATTTGCCGAAAAAGCCCCTTGCTGGCTTTTCGCCGTCGGGCTGTTCGCTTTGCTGGCTGTCCTGGTGCTCTTGTTGCGCGTCTCCCCCTGGCACGGAGTCTCAGCAGAGCGCAACGACCTGTACGCTCAGGTGCTGGGCGTGGTGCGGCAGTGGGGAAGCTGTCCTACCTGTCACACCACAACTGACGACACCCCCGTTCTGGAGCAGACAGCCCTCACGCTCATACACCGGCCTGTCGAATGGCCCGCCGCGCCGTCTCAGCGAGAGCACACTCCCCCTGCCGTTGCTCTCAACACTCAGGTGATGGAAGTGGGTCAGCGCCTGCTCGACCTGTTGCCGTCGGGCGATCCGCAGGTGGAACGCGCTGCCGAAGAATTCCTGGCCGTGACGCGGACGCTTGACGACAACCCGGATGCAGCGCTTCAGGCGAGCGCCTTGCAGCGGCTGACGCAGCTTGAAGGGGTGTTGCGCGACCTGCAGGCGGCATCCGCCGCGACGACTTTCTGGGGCGCGCCGTCTCCAGCGCAGCCCGATCACCTGTCGCTGGTAGCGTTGTTCAGCAACCCCGCGCCGCCGCTGGCATTGCTCGTCGCCATCGCGCTGATTCTGACTGAAATGCGCCTTCTGGCCGCAAAACCTGGCTCGGAGATCGCGTCTGTCCCGTCGCTGGTGACACAGGCGATCTCGCGTCGCGGCCCGCCCGCTGTGGCGCTGGTCGTGTTTCTGGATTCGGCACCCAAAGAAGATTGCCGCCCTTGTGCGTGCAATCTTCTTTTTGTGCATGGTGTTGGATGAGTGCCTGGAGGTGAGTGGAACTCGCACAAGAGGCCGATCCTCAAACTAGAAAGGAGTGTTGTATGCCAAGAAAATTGCTGTTGTTCGCAGGGTTGCTGCTGCTGGCGGCGGCGTTCGCCGTCTGGCAGCACGACGCTCCGGGGCAGGTGCAGGCCCAGGGCGGAGAAGGAGAATGCAAGGGCGAGCCGTGCCCGGCGTGGATCGTCGAGGCATGGGCTGGCTCTGGGCACGCTGACTCCACCGCCGAAGCCTTCCGGCACTGGGACAACGAAGACCCCCAGCAAATTCCAGTGGCCTGTGCCAAATGTCACAGTGAGACCGGCTATATTGACTTCCTGGGCGACGACGGCTCTGCCGCCGGTGTGGTGGACGCAGCAGCGCCCATCGGCACGGTGGTGAGCTGCTCGGCCTGCCACAGCCCCAGCGCTGCCAGCAAGACCAGCGTCGTCTTCCCCTCCGGCGTCGAGATCACAGGCCTTGATGCCTCGGCTCGCTGCATGGAGTGCCATCAGGGCCGCGAGTCGAAGGTCAGCGTGGACAATGCCATCGCTGCCTCTGGCCTTGGTCCCGACGAGTCCAGCCCAGACCTGGGCTTCCGCAACATTCACTACTTTGCGGCGGCGTCCAGCCTGTATGGGTCGGAAGTACACGGTAGCTACGAGTACGACGGCCTGCGTTACCAGACCAAGTTCGAGCACGTGCCGGGCTACGATAGCTGCATTGGCTGCCACAACCCGCATACGCTGGAACTGAAGATCAACGAGTGCTCGGTCTGCCATGCCAACGTCGCCAGCGCCGAGGATGTGAAGAAGATTCGGATGCCAGGGTCGTTGGTGGACTACGACGGCGACGGCAGCCTGGACGAGAGCCTCTACGACGAACTGCAAGGCTTGCAGGCCCTGCTCTACCAGGCCATCCAGGCCTACGCTGCGGAGGTTGTGGGCACGCCTATCGTCTATGAAGGCCACACCTACCCCTACTTCTTCATTGACACCAACGCCAACGGTGCAGTAGACGAGGGCGAGGCTGCTTTCCCGAATCGCTACAATGCCTTCACACCGCGTCTGCTGCGCGCCGCCTACAACTACCAGGCCTACGAGAAAGACCCTGGCGCGTTTGCCCACAACGGCAAGTATCACGCGCAGGTGCTCTACGACTCGATCGCTTCGCTCAACGAAGCGCTGTCGCAGCCGGTGAGCCTGGCGCAGGCGCAACGTAACCCGCCCGGTCACTTTGACGGGACGGCGGAGGCCTTCCGTCACTGGGATGCTGAGGGTGAGGTGCCCGGTGCCTGCACCAAGTGCCATACCGCCGAAGGGCTGCCGTTCTTCTTCGACCAGGGCGTGACCATCGCCTTCCCGCCTTCGACCTCGCTGGCTTGCTCGACCTGCCACACCAACTTCCAGGACTTCGCGCTTTACCAGTCCAACGAAGTGACCTTCCCCAGCGGGGCCAAGTTGAGCTTTGGCGAAGGTGTGGACTCGAACCTGTGCCTCAACTGCCATCAAGGGCGTGAGTCTACGGTGTCGGTCAACCAGCATCTGGCCAGTGTGGGTGTCGGCGATGACGAAGTCTCCGACAAGATTCGCTTCCGCAACATCCACTACTTCGCCGCCGGGGCCACGCTCTTCGGCCACGAGGCGCAGGGCGTGTATGAGTACGAGGGCAAGGAATACGTCGGGCGCTTCGCTCACGTGCCGGGCTTCGACACCTGCCAGAACTGCCACGATGTCCATCAGTTGACGGTGCAGGTGCAGGCGTGCACCGCCTGCCACGGACAGTTCGAAGAAGTCGAGGACATCCGCATGATGTCCGGCGACTTCGACGGTGACGGCGCGCAGGAAGGCGTCGCGGGCGAGCTGGAGACCATGCACGAGGCGCTGCTGACGGCCATTCAGGCCTACGCAGCGAGCACAGCGGGCACGCCCATCGCCTACAACCCGGCGCGTTACCCGTACTGGTTCGTAGATGCCAACGGCAACGGTATGGCTGACCCGGACGAGGGCGACGGCTATGCGTCCTGGACGCCGCGCCTGCTGCGCGCTGCCTACAACTATCAGTACGCAGCCAAGGACCCCGGCGCGTTCGCACACAACGCCAGGTACGTGGCGCAGGTGCTCTACGATAGCCTGCAGGACATCGGCGGTGACGCGGCTGTCGCTGGCATGAGCCGGCCCTAGCCCGCACACCGCTTCATGAGCGCTGAGGCAGGTGAAGAACCTGCCTCAGTCCATCTTCCAGGTGGTAGTCGCTCTGGCGCGCGACCTGGACAACAGGCAAGAGCAGCAGTGCCTGTCACCAAGCCGGTTTCGTCATTGCACAGACAGGCGCAGGAGCATCAGCCATGATCAGCCGTTTTCGCCGTTTTCTTTTCCCTGAGGGCAACCTGTCAAAAGCGCGCCGCTACGGGCCGTGGATGCTGGTGATGGCCGTGCCGGTATTCCTGCTGCTGGCCATCCCGCCCGCCTGGGAATACAGCAACACAGCCAGCTTCTGCGGCACCACCTGTCACACCATGCCGCCCGAATACAACACCTATCTGGTCTCGCCGCACGCGCGCGTCCCCTGCGTGGACTGTCATATCGGGCGCGACTGGATCGCCAAACAGGCCCTCCGCAAGTCCGAGCATGTGACGCTGATCTACAAGACGCTCACCGGCGATTACGAATATCCCATTCGGGTCAGCAGTATGCGTCCGGCCCGCGAGACCTGCGAGCGCTGCCACTACCCGCAGAAGTTCTCCGACGATAGCCTGCGCGTCATCTACCGCTACGACGACAGCGAAGACAACCTGCCCTATCAGATATACCTGCTGATGCACACCGGCGGCGGCAGTCAACGCGAGGGGCTGGGGCGCGGCATTCACTGGCATATCGAAAATAAGATCGAGTACATCACCACCGATCCCGAACACCAGGATATCCCCTGGGTGCGCGTTCAGTATGCCGACGGCAGCACGGACGAGTTCGTCTCGCTGGAAGCGACCATTGACACGTCCAATCTCGCTCAGTACACCCTGCACGAGATGGACTGCATCTCCTGCCATAACCGTATTTCGCACCTTATCCCGCCCCCGCGCACGCTGGTAGATACGGCGCTCTTCCGCGGCGATCTTTCGCCGGACATCCCCTATATTCGCGCCCGCGCTGTGGAGATTCTCTCGCTCGTCGAAGAAGAGGCCGTGCGGGAGGCGCTGGATGAGTTGCGTTCGTTCTATCAGACCGAGTACGCGGACTTCTACGCCCAGAACCAGGCAGAGGTCGAGAGCGCCATCGCGCTGATCGGGCAAATCTACCAGGACAACACCTATCCGGAACAGGAACTGAACTGGCAGACGCACCCCAACAACATTGGTCACCGCGATTCGCCGGGGTGTTTCCGCTGTCACGATGGCAAGCATTTCAACGCCGCGGGCGAGGCGATCCGCCTGGAGTGTAACCTGTGCCACTCCATCCCGCAGATCGTGCGACCGGGTGTGATCGAGCCGCTCATGCCCCTGACGACGGGCCTGGAGCCAGCCTCGCACCTGGACACAACCTGGATCGCGCGGCACCATGTGGCGCTCGACGAAACCTGCGCCAACTGCCATACCGTCGAAAACCCCGGCGGCACCACCGATACCAGCTTCTGCTCCAATAGCGGCTGTCATGGCGTGGACTGGCGCTACGCTGGCTTCAATGCTCCGGCGCTGGCGGCGGCCCTGGGCCTGGATCAGGGGCCGGAGACGCCACCGACCGCCGTCGAAGTGCCGGAAGGCGAGTCCATCACCTATCAGCAACTACAACCCGTGTTTGAGCAGCAGTGTGCTCAGTGTCATGGCGCTGCGCCGATCAAGGGTCTGCGCGTGACCGACTATGATAGCCTGATGGCGGGGAGCGAAGACGGGCCGGTGATCGTGCCGGGGTCGCCGGAGGAGAGCAAGATCATCGCCGTGCTGGAAGCCGGGCACTTCGCCAAACTGAGCGACGAGCAGATGGCCTGGCTGCGCCAGTGGATCGCTGACGGCGCGCCTGCTGGAGCTGTTGCGCCCGCCGAAAAGGTCGCGCCGACCGCGCCCGCCGGGCCGATCAGCTACGAGCAGATCGGGCCGGTGCTGACCGAAACCTGTGGGGCCTGTCATGGTGACGCCAAGGCCAGGGGATTGCGCGTGACGGATTACGGTAGCCTGATGGAAGGGAGCGACTCCGGGCCGGTGATCGTGCCGGGGTCGCCGGAGGAGAGCAAGATCATCGCCGTGCTGGAAGCCGGGCACTTCGCCAAACTGAGCGACGAGCAGATGGCCTGGCTGCGCCAGTGGATCGCCGACGGCGCGCCAGAGACTCTTGAATGAAGCGGAGCACAGTGCGTCTGTGAGGGGGGACATTGTTTGAGGTCGGGGTGGCCTTGGGGGCCGCCCCGATCTCTTGATGGGTGCGCTGGACAATCTCAGTGGAGCGGGTGCTGAAGGCTGACCGCCGAAAGCTGCCCCTTCTCCACACGCGGAGACAGACTTCATTCTGCACTCGCTTCCCCCTCCGTGCAGGGAGGTGAGGTCTGCAAACGGTCTCTTTGTGCGAGATGACCAAATGCGCCCGCCAACCAATTGACGAAGCGCCCCCGCCGTGTTACGCTTTAACACACATCGGCTTCGACAGGAGCAGCGGCTATGTTCGCCGGTCACGAGCTGACCACCATGGCGACCATGATGATGACCACCGGCATGGGTACCATGACTACCGGGCGGGCGTTGCCGGCTGCTTCCGGAGCGAGGTCGCGGTAGGGTGTAGCAGACTACCCCAGGAACCCTCAAGCGCGGAGCAGACCGGCCCCGCGCTTTTTATTTCGGGCAGCGTGGCAAACAGGAGGGAGAGCATGGCAACTCTGACCATGAAATTTGGCGGGACTTCGGTGGGCAACGCCGAGGCCATCGCCCGTGTCGCCGACATCGTCGAGCAGGCAGCGCGCGAACATCGTGTGCTGGTGGTGTGTTCGGCCATGAGCGGCGTGACCAACCTGCTGATCGAGGCCGCGCAACGCGCCGCCGCCGGAGATGCCGCCCGCTACCAGCTGATCGCCCAGGAACTACGTCAGAAGCACGAAGCCGCCATCCGCGCCCTGCTGACCTCCGATGTGGAGCGCATCGCCATTCACGACGAGGTTGAGGCGCTGATTGACGAGTTCGAGACGCTCTGTTACGGCATCTATGTGCTGCGCGAAGCTTCACCAAAGGCCATGGACAAGGTTGCTTCGCTGGGCGAGCGGATGAGCGTGCCCATTGTCTCGGCATTGCTGCGTCAGCGCGGCGTGCCCAGTTGCACGGTGAGCGCCAGCCGCCTGATCGTCACCGACGATCAGTTTCAGAACGCCGGAGTGCAGTTCGAGGAGTCGGAGGCGAACGTCCGCCGCGAACTCTTGCCGCTGCTCGATCAGGGCCTGGTGCCGGTAGTGACGGGCTTCATCGGGGCCACGCGCGACGGCGTAGTGACCACCCTGGGGCGCGGGGGCAGCGACTACAGCGCGGCGCTGCTGGGCGCGTATGTGGATAGCGACGAAGTGTGGATTTGGACGGACGTGGACGGCGTGATGACCGCTGATCCGCGCCTGGTGCCCGACGCCCGCGTCATCCCCGTGCTGTCCTATGGCGAAGTGGGCGAGATGGCCTACTTCGGCGCGAAAGTCCTGCACTCCAAGACGGTGCAGCCGCTGGTAGAGCGCAATATTCCGGTGCGCGTGAAAAATACCTTCAACCCCCAGGCCGAGGGCACGCTGATCGTGCGCGAGGGGCGCGAGACGCCCGGCACGGTCAAGGCGGTCACCGCCATTCGCGACGTGAGCCTGGTCACCGTGGCCGGACGCGGCATGATCGGCGTGCCGGGCATTGCCGCGCGGACGTTCTCGGCGGTGGCCAAGCGCCAGGCCAACGTGTTGATGATCGCGCAGTCGTCCAGCGAGCAAAGCATCTGCTTTGTGGTGCCCGAAGCCAAGAGCCGCGAGGTCGTGGCGGCGATCCAGGCAGAATTGGAGACAGAGTTCGGTCGCCAGGATATTGACCGCGCCTGGGCCGACGACGATGTGGAGATCATCACCGTGGTGGGGGTGGGCATGTTGCGTCAGCACGGGGTCGCGGCGCGCGTCTTTGGGGCGCTGGGCGAGGCGGGCGTGAATATATTGGCCATCGCGCACGGGGCCAGCGACTATTGTGTCTCGATGGTGGTGCGCAGCAGCGACACCGAACGGGGTGTGCAGGCCATTCACAAGCTGGTCGTGCTCAATGGCGGCGGAGCGAAAGGGTAACGGCCCGCCGAGGACGCAGACCGACTCTCTGCGGTTCAAAATCACTGTTCCTGAGGGGAGAGTCCCCCGATGAGATCACCCCGCCCGCCGCGGTCACGGGTGCGCCGAAGCCAGATCGGCGGCGCGTCCCAGGGCGTGCCAGCGCCGGTTGAGGTAGCCGCCGACTACGTCGGTCATGCGATCTACTTCCACCAGGAAGGAATCGTGGCCGAAGGGCGCTTCGATGTGCCGGTATTCGACGCTGCGCCCGGCCTGTTGCAGGGCTTCTACCAGTTCCAGACTCTGCCAGGCGGGGTAGAGCCAGTCGCTGGAGAAGCTCACCACCAGGAAGGCCGCCTGTGCCCCTTCGACCGCTGCCCGCAGCGAACCGTACTCCGCCCCGATGTCGAAGTAGTCAATGGCTTTGGTGATCACCAGGTAGCTGTTGGCGTCGAAGCGTTGCACGAATTTCTCGCCCTGGTATGCCAGATAGCTCTCGACGGCGAACTCCGGCTCCACCAGCCGGTAGGGCAATGTGGCGTGCCCTTGCAGGCGTCGCCCGAACTTGTGCTCCATCGAGGCTTCGCTCATATAGGTGATGTGGCCGATCATGCGCGCCACAGCCAGCCCGGCGCTGGGCGGCGGCCCGTCGTAGTAGTCACCGCCGCGCCAGTTTGGGTCGGCGTAGATGGCCTGGCGACCGGTCTCGTTGAAGGCGATCTGCAGCGGGGTAGAACGGGGCGTGCTGGCCAGGAAGAGCACCGTCTCCACCCGTTCCGGATAGGCCACGGCCCATTGCAGCGCCTGCATCGCGCCCATGCTGCCGCCCGCCACTGCGAACAGGCGCGCGATGCCCAGCCGATCCAGCAGGTGCCGCTGTGCCTCCACCATGTCGGCGATGGTCAGCAGAGGGAAGCGCGAGCCATAGGGTTTGCCATCCAGCGCGAGCGACGACGGGCCGGTGCTGCCCTGGCAACCGCCAATCACGTTGGAGCAGATCACGAAGTAGCGCTCGGTGTCGAAGAGCTTGCCCGGCCCGACGGCGTCGTCCCACCAACCGGGGCGTTCGCCGGGATCGTCGGTGTGGTAACCGGCCACATGGGCGTCGCCGGAGAGCGCATGACAGATCAGGATGACATTAGAACGGTCGGCATTCAGCGCGCCGTAGGTTTCATAGGCCAGGGTGAAAGAGGGCAACACGGCCCCGCTGCGGAGGTGCAGCGGGGCGTTGAAGTGCGCGTATTGCCGCTGAACGATGCCCACCGAGCCGCTCCGACCTCGACGGCGGATGACATGCGGCTCCCAGCGTGGGGCCGGAGTGGGAGTGGGGGGCTGAAGCTGGAACATAGCGCGCACCTCCTGAGGGATCACTCAGTTGCCCACGGCATGAGTGGTGATGCCCTGAGCCTCTCTCAGCGCCTGATCGAGGTCCCACAGGATATCCTCGATGTCTTCCAGGCCGATCGCCAGCCGCACATAGTCGTCGGTGACGCCCGATGCGGCCTGCTCTTCCGGGCTGAGCTGCTGATGCGTGGTCGTGGCCGGGTGAATGGCCAGCGATCGCGCGTCGCCCACATTTGCCAGGTGCGAGAACAGCTTGAGGCTGTCAATGAAGGTGCGTCCAGCCTGCTTGCCGCCCTTGATGCCGAAGCCCAGCACCGCGCCCGCGCCTTTGGGCAGGTACTTCTGGGCGAGGGCGTAGCTCTCGTGATCGGGCAGGCCGGGGTAATTGACCCAGGCCACCGCCGGATGATCCTTGAGGAACTGCGCCACGGCCACCGTATTTTGCACATGGCGTTCCATGCGCAATGCCAGCGTCTCCAGGCCGATCAGGTTCAGGAAGCTGTTGAAGGGAGCCTGGCAACTGCCGAAGTCGCGCAGGCCCACGATGCGCGCCCGCCCGATGAACGCCGCTGGCCCCAGCGCGTCGGCCAACACCAGGCCATGATAGGCCGGTTCTGGCTCCACCAACCCGCTATGGCGTCCGCTCGCCTTCCAGTCGAACTTCCCGCTATCCACAATCGCCCCGCCGATGCTCAGGCCGTGCCCGCCGATCCACTTGGTGGTCGAGTGCACCACGATGTCCACCCCATGCTCGAAGGGGCGGCACAGGTAGGGCGTGGCGAAGGTGTTGTCGCACACCACCGGCAGGCCGTGCGCGTGCGCGACCTCAGCAATGCCCTCGAAGTCGGGAATCTGCAGCTTGGGATTGCCGATCGTCTCCAGGTAGATGAAGCGGGTGCGCTCGTTGATCAGCGCTGCGTAGGCCGCCGGATCGTTCTCCGTGACGAAGTGCACCTTGATGCCCAGCCGCCGCAGGCTCTGCGAGAAGAGCGTATACGTGCCGCCATAAAGCGCGCTGGTGCTGATGAATTCGTCGCCCGCATTGCACAGGGCAAAGGTAGTGAGCGTCTCCGCCGCCTGCCCGGACGACGTGGCCAGCGCCCCGATGCCGCCTTCCAGCGCGGCCAGGCGCTGCTCGAACACGTCGTTGGTGGGGTTCATGATGCGCGTGTAGATGTTGCCCGGTTCCTGCAGGGCGAACAGCGCAGCAGCGTGATCGGTATTGCGGAACTGATACGATGTCGTCTGGTAGAGGGGGACGGCGCGCGCGCCGGTCGTGGGGTCGGGCCGATAACCGGCGTGCAGGGCCTTGGTGTTGAAACGAAACTCGCGAGACTGGGTGCCGTTGTCAGATGCCATGAATGTCCTCTCCTACGTGTATGCATGATGAACGGCGACGAGACACGTAGCAGCGTCTTCCCCCTCCCGCAGGCGCGAGAAAGAAAAAATCCTTCTCGCAAGCTGAGAAGGATTTTGACGCAGACATTCGCTGGCAAACTCCTCCTCATCTTCCAGAATATCTTCTGCCGGAATTGGCACCATTACTGTGCGCTCCTCACTCCACACAGTCGGTTGCCGAGGTTTCTCAGGGCCGGTCCCTCCACCTCTCTGGATAAGGGGGGATTGCTGCTATGCAGTTGTTAACTGGAGAAGAGGGTAGCACGGACACCAGAATTTGTCAACCGGAGTTGTAGAAAATCACCAGAAAGGCCCTTCGCCGGGCCGTCCTGGTGTGCGATAGCATAGGCGCGGATACACACGATCGAAAGGAAAAAAGAGAGATGGCCCAGAGTCGTAAACCCCTCGATGTCGCTGTGCTGGGCGCAACAGGCGCAGTCGGCCAGCGTTTTGTACAGCTCTTGCAGGGGCACCCCTGGTTTCGCATTGCCGAGTTGGTGGCCAGCGACCGCAGCGCCGGACAACGCTACGGCGAAGCCGTCCGCTGGGTGCTGCCAGGCAACCCGCCCGCCGACCTGGCCGAACGCCAGGTGTTGCCCCTGGACGCCGATCTGCAGTCTCCGATCGTCTTTTCGGCGCTGCCCGCCGAGATCGCGCAGACCGTCGAGTGGCGGCTGGCCGAACAGGGGCACGTCGTTTGCTCGAACGCCAGCGCCTACCGCATGCACGAACATGTGCCCATCCTGTTGCCGGAGATCAACGCCGAACATGCTGACCTGGTGCGCGTGCAGCGCCAGAAATACGGCTGGACGACGGGCGGGCTGGTCACCAACTCCAACTGCACCAGCGCGCCGGTGGCGATGGCCTTCGCCCCCTTGCGGCAGTTTGGCATTGAAGCGGCCTACCTGACCAGTCTGCAGGCGGTCAGCGGCAGCGGCTATCCTGGCCTGCCCTCGCTGGACATCCTGGACAACGTGATCCCCTTCATCAACGGCGAAGAACCCAAGCTGGAGGCCGAGCCGCGCAAAATGCTGGGCCGGCTCGATGGCGATCGCATCGCCTTCCTGGACTATGCCGCCAGCGCCACCTGCACGCGCGTGCCCGTGCTCGATGGACATCTGGTCAGCGTATCGGTGCGCTTCCTGCAGGACGTAAGCGAAGAGCAGCTTCTGGCGGCCTGGCGCGACTTCCGCGGCCCCGACCCCGTGCCATCGCTGCCCAGCGCGCCGCCGCAGCCGGTAATCTATCACAGCGGGGTAGACCGCCCGCAGCCGCGCCGTGACCGCGACGCCGGCGGCGGCATGGCGACCGTTGTAGGGCGGCTGCGCCCCTGCCCGGTGATCGGCGGCTGGAAGTTCCTGGCGCTGGCGCACAACACGGTGCGCGGCGCGGCGGGCTGCTCCATCCTCAACGCCGAGTTGCTGGTCGCGCAGGGGTTGATCGCCGTTTCGTGAGCGCAACAGCCGTCGGGAGATCGTTTGAGCCGTTCTGAGCGGCAGGTTTACCTCATCCCCAATCCCTCCCTGCCTTGGAAAGGGGACAAACTGAGCGCAGCGCGGCTGGGGATGAGGTAAACCGCAGCGCGGCAAACGGCCTGACGCATTTTTGCACGCGCCCGCAATCGGCGGGTGCGAACCAGGAATTGAAAAATGGTTGTAGAATCATTGGTGGAGCGTGATCTGCAGGGATGGAAAAACAGACTAACTGGTCGGAATCCCGCTTGTCAGTCCATTTGACATTCTTAGCGCACCTCTGCATACTAAGCGTGGGAGCGAGGGTCTGTACCTATTGGGTTGATCAGGCAGGCAGCCGCCCTGCCTGGTAGTGATTTGCTTTTCGCCTATTGCACCGCTCAAACGGTTCGCAATAGTCTGGATAGCGAAAACTATCGCCGGGAATCCAAACCCAGGTGCTGGATAGGGCGTGCGCCATGGCTTACGGTACGATGCAACGCGACACGCAGGTCCCCCAGGTCTCTGGCGTCATCGAGCGGCCACGCTTGCTGGAGCAACTGGCCCGCGCCCGCCAGCACAAGCTGACCCTGGTCTGTGCGCCGCCCGGCTACGGCAAAACCACGCTCGTCGCACAGTTCGCCAACCAGATTTCCGACGCGGTGGCCTGGCACACCCTGGAAGAGCGCGAGCGCGACCTGCCCAACCTGTTCCAGCGCGCGCTGGAAGTCCTGGACACCGCTGCGCCGGGCATTCAGCGGCTGGTGCCCACCCCCGGCATGACTCCCGGCGAACTGGCCACGCTGATCGCCGATTTCCTGCGCGAGAATACGACTGGCCGCGTTATCTACGTGATGGACGACATCCAGGTCGTCTCCGGCTCCCCCGCCGTGGAAGTGTGGATGCAGGTATTGCTGGAACGCCTGCCTTCCAACTGTCACCTGATCCTGATCGGGCGCGTGCTGCCCAACCTGCCGCTGACCGAACTCATTGCCCGTGGCGAAGTGTTGGCGCTGGGGCAGGATCAATTGCGCTTCACCCCCGCCGAAATTCTGGAGCTGGCCCAGGCCACTGAGGGAAGCGGGGTGCGTACCCTGGCCGATGCCGAGGAGTTGGCGGCGCGGCTGGAAGGCTGGCCCGCAGGAACGGTGCTGGCATTGCACCCGCTGCCCGCCGACCTTGAGCAGGTATTGTTGCAGGGCGGCAAGGGGCCAGAGGCGCTCTTCGATTCGCTGGCCGCCTCCATGCTGGAAGCGCAACCGCCCGGTCTGCGCGATTTCCTGCTGGCGTCTTCTACCCTGCTGCGCATGACGCCGGAACTGTGCACTTCCGTGTTGCAGCTTTCCGACAGCGCCTACTGGCTGGCCGAGGCGCAGAGCCGTAACCTGTTCATCTCCAAAGTGGCGGGGGGACTGGTCTACCATCGCCTCTTCCGCAACTTCCTGCAGCGGCAACTTAAACAGGACGATCCCAACCTGTTCCTCACCCTGCACGCGCGAGCGGCGCGCTGGTTCGAGGAGCGCAATCAGGTTGAGTGGGGCTTCGAGCACTACATGGCGGCTGGGCTGATCGAACGGGCCGCGCGCATTTCCGATCGCGTTGCCAACATGTACTTCGCCCAGGGTAAAGTGGAAACGCTGCTCAAGTGGCGCGCCCAACTGGGGCAGATCGGCATCTTCGCGCCGGGGCTGCTCTATAACTGCGCGCGCGTGCACACCGACCGCTACAACTATGAGGAAGCCGAACAGTCGCTCAACGAAGCCGAGCGCGGCTACGCGCAGATCGGCGACGAGACGGGCTATTCCTACATCCAATTGCAGCGCGCCTTCATCAAACTGCAGCGCGGCGACTTCCAGACCGCCGCTTCTGAAGCGCGGCAACTGGCGACGCATGTGCGCGAACAACCCGATCTGCAGGGGCGCGCGCTCAAGATTCTGGGCGTGGCACATCTGCGCCTGGGCGAACTGACCGCGGCAGTGGAGTACCTGGAACAGGCGCTGGAACTGCACCGGCGCGACGGCGACGCGCACGCCCTGGCCAACGCCCTGCAAGACCTCAGCGTGGCCTATTCGCGCCTGGGGCGTCTGAGCGATGCCAGCGCTTGTCTGCAGGAGGTGGTCGCTCTGCGGCGGTCGCTGGGCAGCACCGGCGCGCTGGCCGCAGCGCTGAACAACCTGGGCCACTATTACTATCGCGGTGGCGATTTCGACCGCGCCTGGGCGACATACCAGGAAGGGCTGAGCATCCTGGCCCGCGTGCCCAACCGCCGTGTGGAAAGTGCGCTGCTGACCAGCATGGGCGAGCTGCGCCGCGACCAGGGCAATTTCGACGAGGGGTTGCGCCTGCTCAACCGTGCCCTGGAACTGGTAGGGGCCAGCGACCCCTGGTTGCGCAGCTTCATCCTCATTGATTGCTCAACCCTGCAACGCTGGGCGGGCAAACCGCGCGACGCTGAGTCGCTGGCGGAAAAGGCCCTGGCCCTGGCCGAGCGGCACGAACTGGCCCTGGAACGGGTGACTGCCTCGGCGGCGCTGTGGGCGGCGCGGGTGGCGCTTGGCCAGGCAGCGACCGCCCGCCAGCAACTGGCCGCGCTGATCGGGTCGCTGCGCGAACAGGGCGCGCGCGCCGAACTGGTGTGGGCCTATGCGCTGCTGGCCAATGCGGCGGTACATTGCTCGGATATCCCCGCAGCGGAAGAGGCGCTGCAAATAGGCCTGAAGGAAGCCAAAGCCATCGGTACCGTGCACACTCTGGTGACAGAGGTCGCCTTTTCGCCGGCGCTGGAGTCGTTGATGGCGCAGCGGGCGGGTAAGTTTGGCGATCTGATCGGCGCGCTGAAGCAGTTTCGCTCCGCGCAGTTGCGCACCCGACCGGCGTCGCGTCTGCGTCGTATCGAGCCGCACGCGACCTATAGCCTGCGCGTGCTCACGCTCGGCGTCGAGCGCCTGGAACGCGACGGACAGGCCATTGCCCTGTCGGAATGGCGCTCCAATACCGCCCGTGAGATGTTCTATTACCTGCTTTTCCAGGGCGGGCAGAGCCGCGAACGAATCAGCCTGGACTTCTGGCCGGATAGCTCGCCAGCGCGCGTCCGCTCCAACTTCCACACCACACTCTACCGTGCCCGGCAGGCCCTGGGCGAAAACGTGATCATCTATCACGATGGCGCTTACACGCTCAACCCGGAAGTTGATCTGTGGTGCGATGCGCATGAACTGGAACACTTGGTGCAACAAGCCCGCCTGCTGTCGGTGCGCGACGCCCGCACCGAAGACCTCTGGCAGCGAGCCGTAGCGCTCTACCAGGGCGATTTCCTGCCGTCCTGGGACGCCGAATGGGTGATCTACCGCCGCGAGAGCCTGTTCGAGGCGTATCTGGAAGCCCTGATCGGCCTGGGACAGTGTGCCACCGCCCGCGGTGATCACCGCGCTGCGCTGCACGCTTACCGGCGGGCGCTAGATGCCGATCCTTTCCGCGAAGACGTGCACCGCGCGGTCATGATCTGCTACGCGGAGCTGGACGACAAGCGTCAGGTGCGCGCCCACTTTGAGAAGCTGCGCGAGCTGCTGATGGAAGAGATGGGCATCGAGCCGTCCGACGAAACGCTCGACCTGGTAGACAGGCTGCTGGGCTAATCTCCTCCCCTGACAACCTCTTTTCTCCCCCGCTCTATGCGCCGCTCACAATTGCGATCACCGCTTCACGCCCCCTATACAACTCTGGGCAGATACCAATATCGCTCAGCTACGAATCTCTGACTTCTCTGTTTTGGTAAGCAGTTTATTGCACACCCCCCGTTAAAGTTACAGGCAACGGCATGAGTATTCTGTGCTAAACGCACTATTTTAGTAGCGAGGGAGCTACGAAAATGAGACGCGCATTCCTTACGGCTTCTACATGGCTGGTCAGCGATCCACGCCGCCTGACGGTGGTGGTGCTGGTGGCGCTGACGGTGCTGGCGGTGACGCTGGCGGTGATGCCGGGCGACGTGGCCCAGGCGGTCGAGATCACGTCGGGTAGCTAGCCCGGTTGACGCAGAGAAGGTCTGAATCGACGCAAAGGAGTGCGACACGATGGCTATGATGGATCAGACCCCCATTATGGATGTTTCTCCGTGGCCAGAAGGACGCGGCTTTGAGGGTGCTCGCCTCTGGTGGGATGAGTTGGGCCGTTCGGACGAGATGAAGCGCCTGGACAATCTGATGGGCGTGGCCCTGCTGGATGAGAACGTGCGCCACCGCCTGGTCAAGGAGCGCGATGCGTCCCTGCTGACGGCCTTCGGCCTGTCCCTCGAGACGCAGAGCTGGCTGCGCGAGATTCAGGCGACTACGCTGGCCGAACTGGCGCAGGCGATTGTCCAGCACACGCGCGAAGAAGCCTACGCTGGACTCTAGTTCTGACACCCTGGCAGAGGTATACTTGCGGCGAGAGGGCCTGGTCCCGGACCAGGCCCGCCGGGCCTTTTTGGTGAGGATTGGCAACGGCACATACAGGCAGGAATACATCATGTATAACAAAGCGGTCATGATCGTTGACGACGATGCTGATGTGCTGGAATATCTGGCGTACTTGCTCAAGCGTCACGGCCTGGCCGTGCTGAAGGCGCACGACGCCGAAAGCGCTCTGCATCTGGTGCAGTCGCTCAAACCCGATCTGTTCCTGCTCGACGTGTGGATGCCCGGTACCAACGGCTACGAGCTATGCCGCCAACTGCGCGCCAACCGTCACACGGCGCACACGCCGGTGATCATCTTTTCGGCGCTGAGCACTGCCCGCGCCCATCGCGAGGCGCTGGCGGCGGGAGCCGATCTGTTCCTGTCCAAGTCGGAATTACCCACCACCCTGATTCAGAGTATCCAGACTTTGCTGGGGCAGGGTACACCATCGCCTATATCCGTCGCGGGTTCGAGGGTGCACGGCCTGTTAAGTGCGGGGGATTGAACTGGCCCGTACTATCAGGCGCACACTCAGCAGCGTAATTCCACAGATGGTGAGACCTTCGATCTGGCTGAGAAGCTGACGTGTTGCGCGCCGGCCCTGTTCGACTACGTCGGCGGCGACAGTCGTCAGGCCCACTACTTCGGCCTCCGGGCCATCGCCGAACCCCACCACAGCAACCTCATCGGGCACGCGCCAACCGTGCGCCCGCAGTGTCTCCACCGCAGCGATCCCCATCAGATAGTCTGAGGCCACTACCCCATCGAACCGCGCGCCCGATGCGATCAGGCTCTGCAACGCCGTGGCAGCGACCTCTGCCGAAAAGTCCCCGGCCAGCAGGTGTGCGGACGGCACGCGCAGGTTGTAGCGCATCACTTCGCGGGCGAAGGCCGCTTCGCGCTCGTCGCTGTCGCGCTGACCGCGCAGGCCGCGAATGAAGACCAACTCCCGCCGCCCGCAGACCTCGACCAGATGCCGCACCAGTTGGCCGATGCCTTGCGCATTGTCGGCGAACACGGCGGGCACCGGCAGGTCGGGTTCGGCATGGCTGACCAGCGAGAGGGGGACGCCCGCCTCATAGATAGCCCGCAACAGGTCGGGCGGGGCGGCATTGGCGATGACCAGCACGCCCGCCATACGCCGGTAGTCGAGCGTGATCGGCCTGGGATGGGCTTCGTCTTCGGCGTAGGAGTCGATGATCAGGTCATACCCGTGCGCCGCGGCTACCTGGCGCGCACCTGCGATCACGTTGCGCTGGAAGACGCTGTGCTGGTTGTTGGTGATCACGCCCAGGTACTTACCGTTCATACCAACCCAAGCTCCAGGTGCAGCGCCTGTGCGATAGCGCCCAGCGCCACCAGGTTGGGCGACGTGCTCAGCGAGAACGTCACCCGCTCGACCAGATCGGGCAGCAGCAACGCCCGCGTGTAGGCGATCGTCTGGGCCAGGAACGGTTCTCCCAGATCGGCAATGGGGCCGGCCAGCGACACATGGTCGGGGCGCAGCAGACCGATGATCCAGGCGAAGACCTGCGCCAGCGACTGACTCAGTTCGTCGCGCAGCGCCAGCGCCGCCGCGTCGCCGTTGACGGTGGCGTAATGGATGTGCAGGTAAGTCAGCGGGGCGTCGTCGCCGGGTAACAGGCTGGCGGGGTAAGCGCGGCGCAACACCGCGGCACGCTGACGGACATAGGGCCAGCCCAGGAAGGTCACCAGCCGCCCGATCACGTCGGGCGCTACTTCCACCGGGCTGTAGTCTGCCAGCCGCAAATGCCCGATCTCGCCGCCGCCATGATAGATCGCCCCGTTGATCACCAGGCCCACGCCCACGCTCGCGCCCACCCGCACCGCGGCAAAGCTGGACACCTGGTCGGCGGGGCCGTAGACGTATTCGGCCATGGCCATCAGCGCGGTGCTGTTGGCCAGGTAGACGGGGACGCGGTAGTGTTGCTGCAACAGGCGGGCCAGGGGCACTTCGCGCCAGCCGATATGCGGGGCGTATTGCACCACCCCCGCCTGAGGGTCAACGACCCCCGGCACCCCCACGCCAATACACAAAAGCGGCGCGTCGAGTTGCGCCAGCAGGCCGTTGATCGTCGCCCTGATCACCTCGATCACGGCTTCTCCCTGCGCATCGTCCAGGGCGACGTAGTGCCAGGCGACGACCTGCCCGCTGAGATCGCTCAGTCCCCCCATGACGTGATCGTCGTTGACAGATAGTCCAATCACGTGACGGGCCTGCGGCACGAATTTGAGCAGGCGGGGGCGTTTGCCACCTTCGCGCGTGGAACGCCCGTGCCCTTCTTCGACCAGCAGCCCGGCCTCGATCAATTCGCCGATCAACTCAGACACGGTCGGCTTGGCCAGGCCGGTTTCCTGGGCCAGGGCCGCGCGGCTGTTGGCCACGCCGTTGTAAATGGCGCGAAGCACAAGCTGCTGATTGTGCTGGCGCAGTTGACGGTGTGTGGCTTTGTTGGTAGGGCGGGCGTTCATGGTATCCCCTGGCGCGGTGTCTGACTCAGCGCAGGCACGGGTCGCGTTCATAGCGCCTGAGAATATCCCAGTTGGCCGGGTCTTCGCCACCCAGTCCCCAGATCGCCACGCCGCCCAGAGAGGGGAATTGCTCCAGCAGCCTGGACAACTTGTAATCGAGCGCCACGGCATCGGCGAAGTAGATGGTCTGTTTGGGCAGGCCGCGTTGGGCGATGGTCACCCAGGGTTCCATGTCGGCGGGATCGCGCTCTACTGTCAGGTGATAGGCAACGATGGCGCGTTGGGCGCTCTCCCAGGTGACGGGAGCAACGCTGCCGCGCTGCCAGCGGTAGCCGTAGAAGTGCACCCCCAGGCGCACTTTCGCCAGGTCGGTGACGGTCGCCGCGTAGGACAGCACCTCGGCGGCCCACTCCGGCGGGCCAATGGGGCCGGCTTCGCGGCTGGAACGGCTGTGATAGTCGTAGGTCATGATGCGTATGTTGTCCACCGCCGCGGCCAGCCGCGCCCAATCCTGGGCGGCTGCGCCTTCCCAGGCGGGGATATCCTCGGTCTTGGCGTGCACGGCGATAGAGAGCGTGCGCCCTTCGGCGTGCAAACGGGCGGCCAGCGTCTCGATGAAGAGCGAGAAGTCGTCGCGCGTGCTCAGCGGGAATTCTTCGTAATCAATGTCAATGCCGTCATAGCCCATGCGCTTCACCAGGGCGACGATGTGCTCGATGTGCTGTGCGCGGGTCTCGTCGCTGATGGCCAGGGGCGAGGCATTGGCGATGGTGGGCACGATGCGCAATCCCGCCGCTCGCCAGGCGCTCAGCTTCTGTGCATCTTCTGCGCCCGTGTGCAGCAGCAACAATCCGTCGGCATTGGCGGCATACCAGAAGGGATTGACCTCATCAATGATATCCAGGTTGTTCAGGATGGAGTCGTAGCCGCCCGGATGTTCCGACGACGGGTACCAGACCGACACGCACCACGACTGAGCGGGTGTGTCCTGAGCCTGCGCGCTCAGCAGGGGAGCGCTCAGCAGAGTCAGCGCCGCGCTGATGGGCAACAGCCGTCGCCACAGACGGGACTTTTCGGCGCGACAGCCTCTCAGTGGGCGGGCAGGTCGGGGATAGGGCATGGCAACACCCCCTGCGGCACGATTTCGCCGAACAAGGCGCGGGCAGCCGCTTCGGTGGAAACCGCGCGGATGCTATAGGCGCACAGGTAGGTCTCGATCATCGGGAAGACGCTCAGGTCGTAGGGCGTGCGCAGCGCGATCACGATCGGGCGCTTGCCCCGCGCGTGCAGTTCGCGTACCAACGCCGCCTGCGCTGCATCCTGGTCGGCGCTGATCGTCCCGACAACGACGATCTCGGCGGAGGCCACGGCAGATAGCGCCGCGGCAATGTCGTCCGGAGAGGCCGGATGTGGCAGTTCGCAGGCCATCACGCGCGGGTGACGGCGGCGGATGGCGTCGGCCAGGGCCAGCTGCACCTGCGAGGAAGTGTCGGCGGGGGTCAGGTTGCGCGGCTGCGGCGTGAGCACGGCGATCGTCGTGTCTGCGGCGGGGCGCAGCGGCAACTGTCCGCCGTCGCGCACCAGCGTGATAGCGCGGTCGGCGATAGTCTGCGCGATGCGCTGATGTTCGGCGCACCCCACCACATCCAGATCGGGCAGGGTGGGGGAAATCTGCGCCCGCGCTCGCTGAATGCGCGCGACCGATTCCGGCGAGCGCAGAGCGACCATCCGCTCGGCCAGCGCCAGTTGGTCGGGCAGGTGAGCCAGCAACACCAGGTCTACCCCTGCCTCCAGGGCCATGCGCACGCTCGGCTCTGCTCCGAAGCGGGCCACAGCGTACATGTCCATCGCGTCGGAGATGATCAGGCCGCCGAAGCCCATCCGCCCGCGCAGGAAGTCGCGCAGGATACGCCGCGAGAGGGTGGCCGGTTGATCGGGGTCGAGCGCGGGGAACATGATATGCGCGGGCATGACTGCCGCCACCCCCGCCGCGATGGCTGCGCGGAAGGGACGCAATTCCACCGCCTCCAGGTGTTCCAGGGGATGCGCGACGACCGGCGCAGTATAGTGCGAATCGCTGGAGGTGTCGCCATGACCGGGGAAGTGCTTGGCCGACCCCATCACGCCCTCGGCCTGCATCCCGCGGATCAACGCCCCGCCCAGTTCTGCCACCAGGGCCGGGTCTGCGCCAAAGGAGCGCGTGCCCACGGCCAGGTTGTTGGGGTTGGTATTCACATCCAACGATGGGGCGAAGTTCATGTTCAGTCCCATGGCGCGTAGCTCGCGCCCCAGCACGCGCCCGGCCTGCTCGGCCAGTTCGGGCGAGCGCGTCGCGCCCAGCGCCATGTTGCCCGGCAATTCCGTTGCGCCCTCGGCGACCGCGATCAATTGCCCGCCTTCCTGGTCAATCCCCAGGATGGGGGGGAGTTGCTCACCGGCGCGGGCGGCGTGCAACAGCATCTCGGTGAGGGTGCGCAACTGCGCCGGACTCTCGACATTCCAGTGACGGAACAGGCAGAAGGCGCTGATCGCGCCGCGCCGGACGCCGTCCAGGACAGGTTGGGGCGGGGTCGTGCCCTCGAAGCTGAACATGATCTGCTCCACGGTGCGTTATCCTTTGCTGCCAGTAGTCGAAATGCCCTCGATGAAATAGCGCTGAGTGAAGAGGAACACCACCAGCACCGGAATCACAAACAGGACGCTGGCAGCCATTACATCCTGCCAGGGCAACGGCGACTCCTGCAGGTTGAGCTTTTGCGCCACATAGATAGGCATGGTGTACAGGGCCGGTTTTTGCAGGTAGATCAGTGGCATCAACAGGTTGTTCCACTGCCCGACAAAGAGAAAAACGGTGATAGTCGCCACCGCCGGACGCGACAACGGCATGATCACATGCCACCAGATTTGCAGGGGGTTGGCCCCGTCAATCATGGCTGCTTCGTCCAGCTCTTTGGGGATGGTGAGCATGAACTGCCGTAGCAGGAAGACCAGCGCCGCCCCGCCCGCGAAGAAGCCGGGAATGGTGATCGGGTTGAAGGTGCGAATCCAGCGCAGCTCGTGGAACATGACGTATTGCGGCACCAGGGTCGCCTGGTAGGGCAGCATGAGTGTGCTCATCATCAGGGCGAAAACCACGCCCCGCCCCTTCCACTGCAGCCGGCTGAAGGAAAAGGCCACGAACGACACCGAGGTGATGGTGCCCAGCAGCACCAGCGAGACGATGAAGACGCTGTTGAGGTAGGCGCGGTAGAAGGTGCTGTCGTTGAGCAGCTTTTCGTAATTCTGCCACTGTGGCCTTTCGGGCATCAGCGTGAGTTGCGAGCGCCCTACCTCCTCAATCGTCTTCAGCGAGGTGCCCACCATCCACGCCAGCGGGAACAGGAAGAAGAGCGCCCCACCGATCAGGGCGGTGTAGAGCAGCACCCGCCGCACCAGGCGCAGACTATGCCGCCAGCGGGGGGATTGCAACCCCCTGGCCCGTAGCAACGCTCCCGGTCGACTCTGAGTTGCCATTGTCTACGCCTCGTAATGAACCCAACTGCGGCTGAAGCGGAATTGCAGCACCGTCAGCGTCAGGATGATCACCACCAGAATCCACGACATGGCCGCGCCTTCGCCGATGTGCAATTCCGAGAAGGTGCGGGCATAGAGCAGGTACGCCGCCGACTGCAGACTGTCGAGCGTCAGGGGCGTCTGCAGGATGTAGATCGTCTCGAAAGTTTGCAGCGCGGCGATCATGCCGATGACAATGTTGTAGAACATGGCTGGGGAAATCATGGGCAGGGTGATCTTGACGAAGCGCTGCCACACGTTCGCCCCGTCCACTTCGGCGGCCTCATAGAGTTCCCGCGGCACATTCTTGAGCGCCGCCAGGAAGATGAGCATCCCCGTGCCCGAACTCCACATGGTGATCAGGATCAGCGCGGGCTTCGACCATAGTTCGCTGTTCATCCACAGCGGGACGCGGTCGCTGCTGGGGAACTGCGCGATAGCCTGGCGGAACAGCGAGAAATGATAGTTGGGCTTGCCGCTCGCCTGCGCCAGCCGCTCGAACGCCTGGAAATACGCCCGCCCATCCAGGAAAGAGCCAAGGGCAAACAGCGCGAAGAGAGCCGCGCCGCCCCAGGCCAGCCTGCGCCGGGCCATTGGATGGGCCTCGCCCAGCCCGGCTACGCCCAACCAGGCGGCGATCGCCAGCCCGTAGAACCACAGCGACGACATCGTCTGCACGGGGTAGACCTTGTTCAGATAGTCCAGGTCGTCGGTGCGGTCGAGCGTGCTGCCGAAGGTCAGGTAGCGCATCAGCACTTCCAGCCGCCCGCCGTCCAGTTGCCCTGGGGCCAGCCGCACCAGCAACAGGATGCTCAACAACGCCCCAAACAGCGCCAGCAGGCGGTAGGTGCGAGCCGTCCAGGGGCCGATCCATGCGCCGATCAGCGCCAATGCCGTCAGCGCCAGGGGCAACAGGTAGCGCTGCGTCTCGGCGTCGCCCAGGGCGAAGTCTCGGCGCGCCAGCACTGCGATTCCCAGGGCGATTGTGGCTGCCAGTAGCGCACCTTGAGTCAGGCGCAGGCGGGGATGGCGCAGCCAGCCCAGCCAGGCGATTCCCCCCAGAGCAGCGATTCCCGCTGCATATAGCCAGGCCGGATTGACCGGCTGCGCCATCAGACCCTTCGAGGCCAGGCGGAAGAACATGGCCAGGCCGACAATCTGCGCGGCCCGCCAGGCCAGCAGACGCTTGCCTTCCGACCATTCCCCGCGGGCCAGCAGCCACAGGATCAGCGCGCCCAGCAGCGCCGGCGCGGTGTATTTGAGCGGCCCGATCGGGTCGCCCTGGGCGATGCCCGCGTAGAAGCCGTTGAAGGCTTCCATGCCGTAGATAAAGCCGCGATAGAGATAATCGAAGATGAAGAACATTCCGGCGATCTTGCGCATGGCCTCGTTGACAAAGCCGCCGTTGGTGGTCAGCATGTAGCGCCAGGCCAGCAGGATCGCCGGGCCGCCCGCCAGAATGACCGGCATGTAGAAGACCATGCGGAAGAAGCGAATGCCGCGCACTTCATGATTGAGCAACAGGGCCATGATCAGCGCGGCCAGGATTTGCAGCGGCACGCCGATCAGCGCGTAGTAGAACGAGTTGAGCATGGCTTTGTTGAACTGCCGCCCCTGCCGCCCATAGACCAGCAGCATTTTGCGGTAGTTATCTAGCCCCACCCATTCCATCTTCTGGCCCAGCTCGTAGTCGGTGAAGCTGTAGTAGAGCGAGGCCAGCGCCGGGCCGAGCACGAAGATGAAGAAGCCCACGATCCAGGGGCCAGCCAGGGTGAAACCCCAGAAGATTTTGCGTTGTTCGGTCTCCGACAGGCCGCGCAGCCGGGCGATCAGCCGTGCCAGCAGGCCCAGCGCTACGCTGGAGACGATGATGAAGATCACCGTCAGCAAAGCCCATTTGAGGTTGTGCAGCCGCATTTCCGAGGCCATGGTTCGCTCGCCCCTTGTTCGCAGGTCGCCGACAGGTGCGCGGCGGGGGGAGCATGGCCGCTCCCCCCGCGCTGGTGACGGTTGGCGCTAGTCCAGGTAGCCCGCCTCTTCCAGGATGATATCGTACTCTTCCTTCAGGGCTGCCTGTGTGTCTTCCAGACTCTGCTGGTCGGTCAGGAAGAGCGTCATCTGCTCGAAGATCAGGGGACGCAGTTCGGCGCTGGCGCGGATGTCGGCGAAGGCGCGGCCATACTCAACCGTCAGGTCGAGCAGTTTGGCCCACACCGGGTCGGTCGCCTTGATCTCGTCCCAGGCGTCCTGGCGCGTGGGGGTGAAACCGGCCACCTGCTTGAGGGCGATAGCGTTGTCCTTGCTGCCGATGAACTTGAGGAACTCGACGGCCAGTTCCGGATTCTCCACATAGGCCGGTACCGATAGCCAGTCAATGAAGACCTGGATCAGCGGGCTGCCGTTCTTGCCCGCCGGATAGGGGGCCATCTCCACATTGTTCCAGATGGGGTCGCTCGTCGGCGGGACGGCCCACATGGGGAAGATGCCGCTGATCACCAGGCCCGACGCCAGCGCGGTACCCTCGAAGGGCGGCAGACCGGCGGTGTCCTCGGTGGGCCGCATGATGCGGCGGCGATCGTACATGTACTGCATGGCCTCGGCCACCGGCTCGCTGTCGAAGGCGCTGGTGCCGTCTTCATAGTACAACTCGCCGCCCGCCGTCCAGATGTAGGCGATGAATTCCTGAGCGTCGAAGAGATCGTTGCCGATATCCATGAACGCCCATTGCTTGGCGGCTCCGCCTTCCAGGATGGTGTTGGCCCGATAGAATTCGAGCGCATCCTCGAAGGTGAGCGGAATCTCGCCCTTCATCAGGTCGGTGCGGTAGAAGATGGGACGCGGACTCATCAGCAGCGGCAGGCCGCGGATATGCCCGTCGTAGGTGACAGTGTCAATGGCGGCGGGCAGGTACTGGCCCCAGTCTTCCCAGTCGGCGAAGTAGGGGTCGAGGTTGTGCAGCAGGTCACCGTAGGTGGCGGCGTACTCCGAACCCAGGTAGACGATGTCCGGCCCTTCGCCGGTGGTGATCCAGCCGGCCACCGTCACGTCGAAGTCGCCCCAGCCGCCGGTGAGAATCTCACACTTCACGCCAGGGTGCGCTGCCTCGAAGGCGGGGAAGGCGACTTCGCGGAACCAGTTCATGGTGTCCTCGGTGAGGCCGGTGATGTAGATTTCCAGCACCTGCTCCTGGCGCGCCTGCGCGGGCGAGGTGCCTGCAGGCAGGGCGGCAGGGAAAGCGATCAGGGCGACGAGCAACAGGAAAAGAAAGCGTTTCATGGGGTCTCACTCCTTCAAAGACATCTAGTCGGGCGATAGACGAGGGAAAAGAAATGGTGATTTACGCGCGAATCGGCCCTCCTCTGCGCGAAGCGCAGGACTGTGGAAGCACTGCAGGGGAAGTAGCGGGAGCGTATCCCGGCAAAGAGCACTCTTGAGCATAGTTAGTAATCATTCCTTACTAACCTGATCTCAGCATAGCACTGAAATGAGCGCCTGTCAATCACCTTGGATGAGCAAAGGGGATTGCATCAAGTCGCTTTTCCTCACCCTGCGGCGAAAACCTGACCGCAGAGCTGCTCATGCGGTTGACGGCGCGCCAAGGGGATGAAAACAACAGCACCGGAAGCACTTATGGCGCACTGCCGGGATCACGGGGTGCCGGCTGCCAGCAGGATCGTCGCCCGGTCGAGCGGCGCGGTCGCGGCCTGGGCCGCAGTGCGTCCGGCGCGGGCCATATCCAGCGGCACCACAGAGCGCACGTCCGCGCACTCGATGGCCCACAGGTCGGCGGAGTCGCGGATATGCCCGATGGCCTCGTTCAAAGTGTCGGCGATCAACACGCCGGTCGGATAGGCTGAGCGCTGCCGCTCGGAGAGCGTCACGGGCGCGGGCACGGGGATCGTCTCCTCGCAGGAGACCGTTTCGCCCGCGATCACCCGATCCCACAGCGTCAGGGCGGTATTCTGCGCGGCGCGGACTTCCTCCAGCCGCGCGGACAGCTCGGCGTGCACATTGGCCGCCGACCCTTTCCCAGCGCTGGAAAGCGCGCAACCGGCCAGGCCCAATCCCACGATCAACACCAGCCAGAATCCCCACCGTTTCATAGACCGGACTCCACCTTTAGGGCATGTCGTGCGGCGTGTGTAGCGATTCTACGCCCCGGCACGGTACAATGCGAACCGCAATAAGGGGACGCGCTGGTTGCAGGGGAAAAGCACACCGCACAGGTGCAGAGAGCGCAGAGAAAAGGCCTCTGTGTTTTTCTCTGCGTCCTCTGTGTCTCGGCGGTGAATCCTCTCCTTCCCCGCCCGCGTCTTGCGCCTGGGAGAGAGACTCGCGCATGACCGTTCGTCGCTGGCTGGCCGCGATCTTGCTGGTGACCGTCCTGGGACGGATCGCCTTCATCCTGCTTTTCGACCATACGCTCTCGCTCCAGACTTCCGGTTACGACACCTACGCTGTCAACGTGATCGAAGGCCGCGGCTATACCCGCTTCGACGACCGTAGCGGCGACTCCGACCTGCCGCCGCTGTATCCATTCTTCCTGATCGGCGTTTACAAGACGCTGGGGCGCGACCCGATCGCCGTCGCCGTCGTGCAGATTGGGTTGGACGCGCTGACCGTGTTGTTGCTGTTCTGGATCGGGCGGCGTGTGGTCGGGGAAGCGGTCGGGCTGCTGGCGGCGGCGTTCTACGGCGCGTACCCCTACCTGCTCTACCAGAACCTGACGCTCAATGACACCGGCCTGTTCATCTTCCTGCTGACGGCGGGTATCGCGGCGGCATATAGAGCGCGCGATACGCGCGACCCCCGCTGGGCAGCAGCGCTAGGCGTCGCTTTTGGGCTGGGCGCGCTGACCAAGACACTGATCGTGCTCATTCTCCCACTGCTGGCGCTGTGGTGGTGGCGCGCGCTGGGCCTGCGAAGGGCGGTTATCCTGAGCGCGGCGAGCGGAATCGCGCTGGCGCTGGTGATTGCACCCTGGACGGTGCGCAATACGCGCTTGCATGGCGAACTGGTGCTGATCAGCACCAACGCCGGCAGCAACCTGCATCAGGGCAACAATGCCTGCGTGGCCGACTATCTTTCGCGCGGGTGGGACGCGCAATGGGTCAATTGCATCGAGCGCGCCCCGGCAGGGTTGAGCGAGACCGCAGCCGACCGCTGGCACCGGCAGCAGGCGCTGACCTACCTGCGCGAGCACCCCGCCGCATGGCCGCGCCTGTTCTGGACGAAGTTCTGGGTGCTGTGGAGTCCGGTGATCATGCCCTACGACCTGCCGCCCGATCCCTATCTGGTAGACGACGCCGTGCTGCAATTCGAATCCACGGCGTTTCAGATAGCGCGGGTGGTGCACGCGCTCTACTTCACGCCGCTGCTGGCGCTGGGAATCCTGGGGCTGCTCCTGAGCTGGCGCGACCGGCGCGAGGTGTGGCCATTGGTGGCCGTGTTCGTGGCGATCACACTCACCTACCTGATTTTCCACCCGTCCACGCGCTACCGCTCGCCCGCCGACCCGTTCGTGTTCATCCTGGCAGGCTACGCGCTCGTCCGGTTGCGTGCATCGCTGGTGCGGCGGGTGGGGTTGCCCCTGCCCGATGAGGTGTCGGGGGCGGACAAGAGCGGAAGAAACATAAAGATGGACCTGCTGCGCCTTACCTCACCCCCGGCCTCGCTGCGCTCGGCTTGCCCCCTCTCCAGCATGGAGAGCGGGCCACGAGGCGCGTCAGCACTGAGTGGGGGTGAGGTCAAGCTAAGAACGGCTCTCGGTAACAGACATTCCCACCGCCTGTCCGCCCCGGAATCCGCTGAGGTGACGCGGTGAACCTGCTGCACGTCATCCCCTACTATGCGCCCGCCTGGGCCTACGGCGGGTCGGTGCGCGCGGCGACCGACCTGACACGCGCACTGGCACAAGCCGGGCACCGGGTCACCGTGCTGACCACCGACACGCTCAGCCAGGCTGAGCGCGCGCCCGTCCTGCGCGAGACACTCGACGGCGTAGAGGTGCTGCGCGTGCGCAACCTGAGCAACGCCCTGCGCGGGCGGCTCAATCTCTCCACGCCGCGCGGGATGGCCGCCGCCGCCCGCACGCTCATCGCCGAACGACAGATTGATCTGATACACTGCCACGAACTGCGCACGGTTGAGAATCTGCGCGTGGTGCCGGTAGCAAAGGCGCTGGGCGTGCCGATCGTGGTCTCGCCACATGGCACCCTGCCCCTCAACACCGGACGACCGACCTTCAAGCGGGCCTGGGACTGGGTGCCGGGCAGGTGGTTGTTGCTGCGCTTCGACGCCGTGATCGCGCTCACCCGCGACGAGGCGGCGGACGCGCGGGCGTTGTGGGCCGCGCGGGGCATAGACATCCCCATCTACATCGTGCCCAATGGCGTGCACCCGGACGAATTCGCCGCGCTGCCCCCCAGGGATGCCGCCCGCACCCGCTGGAACCTGGGCGCGGGGCCGGTGGTGCTGTTCCTGGGACGGCTGCACGAGCGCAAGGGCCTGCAACGGCTGTTGCCTGCCTTCGCCGGGGCGCTGGAACAGGTGCCAGAGGCGCGCCTGCTGGTCGCCGGGCCGGACGAAGGGATGCTGGCCGCGTTGCAGGCACAGGCCCGCGCGTTGGCGCTGGAAGAGCGCGTGATCTTCACCGGCCTGCTGACCGGCCCGGCCCGCCTGGAGGCGCTGGCCGCCGCCGACCTCTTCGCGCTGCCCGCTGAAGGAGAGGGCTTCTCCATGGCCGCCCTGGAGGCGCTGGCCTGCGGGTTGCCCGTCCTGCTGACGCCCGGCTGTCACTTCCCCGAAGCGGCGGAGGCAGGGGCGGGCGTGGTCGTCCCCCGCGAGGTCGAGCCGCTGCGGGAGGCGCTGATCGCTCTGCTGGCCGATCCCGACCGCCGCGCTGCCATGAGCCAACAGGCGCGCGCTCTGATCGCCGAACGTTACACCTGGCCGCAGATCGTCGCCCAGCTCGAAGCCGCGTATGCCAGCGTGATCGCACGCGCACAGGAGACGCGCCGCTGATGGACGGTCAGCCCTCGCTCGACGCGGCCACTGCTCCGCCGCCCAACGGCCCCCTGACAGGCGCCGCCCAACGCGCCGCTCGCAATGCCACCGCTCTGGCGCTCTCCAACATCGTTTCCAAGGGGGTGCTCTTCGCCTGGCAACTGATCCTGGCCCGCTGGCTGGGATCGGAGAACTACGGCGTCTATGGGACGATTGGGGCGCTGATGGCCGTCGGCGCAGCGATTCCCGACTTCGGCATGGGGCTGATCGTCATCCGCGACGTGGCCAACCGCCCGCAAGACGCCAACCGCTACCTGACGGCAACCCTGGCGCTGCAACCGATCCTGGCGGCGCTTGGCTACGTTGTGCTGATCGTCGCTGCTTTCCTGTTCGGCTACGACGCAGAACTGCGCGCACTGCTAGCCTTCGCCGCGCTGAGCCTGCTGGTGGATGCGCTGGGCAACATGTGCCATAACCAACTGCTGGCGATTGAGCGCATGGTCATCCCCGCCGCCATTGCCACCGGCCACGTGATCGCCCTGGTCATCCTGGCCGGGACCGCGCTGGCAGCGGGCGCAGGGTTGTGGGGACTGTACGCGGCCACCCTGATCGCCGGGCTGCTGCGGGCGGCGGTCTACTGGGCGGCGCTGTGGCGGGTCGGGGCGCGGCCACAATTCCCCGTGGACTGGGGCGTAGCGCGCGGGTTGCTGATCGCCGGCTGGCCAATTGCTGTGACCTCCTTCCTGGCCCTGGCCTATCAGCACGCCGACAAACTGATCACTACCGCGGTGATCGGCACCGCGGGCACCGGTCAACTCACGGCGGGCTTCGTCATCGTCTTCGGCGTGATCGAGCTGCTGAGCACGACGGTGCTGGTGGCCGTCTTCCCGCTGATGTCGCGCACCTACGCCAGCGGGCAGCAGCGCCTGTTCGAAGTGATGCTGGAGAAGCTGGCCTTCCTGAACCTGACGGTGAGCCTGCCCATCGCCATTTTCACCTCGCTGCTGGCGGTGCCGCTGGCGGGCTGGCTCTTCGGGGCAGACTTCACCCGCACCGCCGACGTGTTGCGCATCCTGATCTGGTATACCGTCGTCGCCATGATCTCCGCCGTCTTCGCCAAGGCACTGCTGGTGCAGGATCGGCAACGGCGGCTGATGATCATCCGCATCAGCGGGCTGCTGCTCAACATCGCGCTGTTGCTAATCCTGTTGCCCGCGCTGCACGTGCCCGGCGCGGCGCTCGCCACGCTGATCGCCGAATCCGCCATCCTGCTGGCGGTTGTGCGCTCGTTTCGCTTCCCCGCGGACTGGTGGGCACGGGTGGTCAATCACCTGTGGCGGCTGGCGCTGGTCGGCGCGGCGACAGCAGGGGTCGTGCTGGCACTGCGGACGGTGCACCCGTTGCTGGCGGCGCTGGTTGGTGTGCCAATTTATGGAGCGTTGCTGCTGCTCAGCGGAGCATTCGCCCGCGACGACTGGGATTTGATCTACCGTCTGGCGACGGCCATGCCCGGCGGAACGCTGATCGGGCGTTGGTGGCGGCGGGAGTTGATTTCGCCGCCCTCTGGATCGTAAAATCCCGACAGCGGGCAGGGGTGTCGAGAACAGGTGATGCAATGGCTGGCATAGTTGGCACTGCACGCTCCGCCAGGGCATCTGGCGCGGGCGGGGGTAGACTGTTGTACGCGCGACTCTTGCTGACGGCCTCGTTGTTGTTGGGCGCGCTTGCCGCTCCCCGCGCTCATGCCCAGGACTCTGCCAGTCAGCTTTGCCAGGATTATCCGCAATTCTGCGTGCCGAGGGTAGGGCGCGCGGGCGCGCCCGCGGCGCAGGGGAGCGCTTCTGGCTGGCAGGCTGCCGGTGCCGTGCGTGGCATGACACCGGACGGATACTTCTTCATCGGCGATCCAGCAGCTCCCGCACAATTCATGCTCTTCTACAGTTTCACCTGCATTCATTGCAGCGGCTACTACAAGATCGAACTCCTGCCTTTTATCCGCGACTATGTGCTCTCTGGCGGGCAGGCAGCTCTTCGCGTTGCCATCCTTTCCTTCTCCATGCAGCCCTATTCAGACAATGCCGCGCTGGGGGCTATCTGTGCGGCTGAGCAGGGGGCGTTCTGGGAGATGCAGCACGAGCTGCTCTACCGCGGTAGCGCGGATGGCCCGACGGTAGCCTTCGAGCTTCAGGCCCTTGAGGGAGTCGCCCGCGAACTGGGCCTGGATACCGACCGATTCATGACCTGCATTCAGACGGGACAGTACCGATTTCTGCTGGATCGCTATAGAATGATGGCGCTCGATGCGGGGGTTTCTGCGACGCCTACCTTGCTCTTTCGTCTCGATAACTCCTCGTTGTGGGAAAAAACCGCTCGCAGTTACTCTAACCTGGCGCAGATCGTCGCCGAAGCGCAACGCTAATTCTCCCTGCTGCCGGGTGCATTGACAGCAATTGGACAGCCCATCTATAATCTTAAAAAGGTATTTCAGATATCGAAATCATCCTGAATTTCGAAACAATCTGAGGTGAGGATATCACTTTGACCGCGAACGATGACATTAGTACCACTGCCCTGAAGGCATTGCGGGTGCTCGAAGCCGTCGCCGCATCCTCGCATCCTGTCAGCCTGTCGGACGTAGCGCAGGCGCTGTCCCTCGATAAGAGCACCACGTATCGGATGCTCAACACGCTGGCTGGCGCGGGCTATGTCGTGCGCGATGACGCCTCGAAGCGCTACAGCCTGAGCTACAAGGTAGTGATGCTCAGCCGCAATCTGCTGGCCGAGAACGAGACATCGCGGCTCAGTCGCCAGGTCTTGGAAGAACTGACGGCTGTCACCGGTGAGACGGTCTATCTCAACGTGCTAGATGGCTTTCAGACGGTAGTCATCCAGAAGGTCAAAGGCAGCCAATTGGTCGCGGTAGATTTTCAGATCGGCGACCGTTCTGAGTTGCACTCCACCTCGATCGGAAAGGCGCTGCTGGCTTTCCAGGATGTGCGCTTCATCGAGCAAGTGATCGCCGCCGGTCTGCCCAAGAGGGCCAGCAACACCATCACCGATCCCCAGGCCTTTCGCCAGGAGATGCAGCGCATCCGCTCTCAAGGCTATGCCCTGGACGACCGCGAGTTCTCGGACAACATGCGCTGCATAGCCGCTCCCATCTTCGAGCATGGGGGGCGTGTGCGGATGGGCATCAGCATTTCCGGGCCAGACACGCGCTTCACGCTCGGCAAGCTGGAAGAATTGAAAGGCCCCCTGCTAAAAGCCGTTTGGTCGCTTTCGGAGCGGTTGGGCGGAACCCCCTGGAAGTAAAGCTCCTCGTATCCCGTCTTTCGTCAAGAAGTGCACCGCTGCGGTCCCAGAGGGTGGGGAGGAAAACGCGGTGAACTGATTCAAACTTTTGCAATTACGACTGGCTCAAGCGACCCCGTGGCAGGCACCAGCGCGCTCCTCGCTCGCCGCGCTGAGGTTCACCAGGCCGTCTTCGAGTATCCTGAAGTCTGATACAATCGCCAACGGCTGCACTTGTCTTTGAGCTACGGTCGGCCTCGCTTCACGACAGCACCGAGTGCCCGTATCAGGGCTATCGTAACCTGGGCAAACGCCCCTGCGGTACCCTTCACGTCTACTAGGAAACTGCTCGCCAAGAAGCCCGGTAGTACATCTGGCGTGAGCTTTCGTGAAAGGCACCTATAACACCCTCAGAGCTTGACTCGTGCTGCAAAGGATGGTATCATGTTGTTATGATTGCTCAATCATGCAATCGCGCAAATTAGCAACGGAGGACAGCATGATCCGCTTGTCCGGCGTGTTCGAGGTCGCCTCTGGCTTCGTCCCCGCCCCTGTTCTTTGCAGTCCGCTGCAAGTCCTGGTCGTTGACCGCGTCAACGGCCCGGCAGATGTCCTGTTCGACGCCGTCCGCCTGCTGATGGGATCGGCGGTCGAGATCACCCTGGTAGCCGAGCCTGGCGATGCGCTGCATGCCCTGGACGCCTGGGCATTCGATCTGCTGGTTGTCGGGCTGGACGCTCAGCGCCCGCTACAGATGGCGCTCTTGCCGCACCTGCGGGCGCGCGCCCCTCAGACGCCGCTCCTGGTCATCAGCCGCGCCATGTCCGACGAGACCGCGCAGCGCGCCCGGCGTTTTGGAGCAATGGACGCGCTGGAACTGCCGCAGTGCGCCGCCGACCTCAGGGCCTTGATCGCCCGGCTCTGGCAGGAATATCAGCTCGCCGCGTGAGTGCCCGCGGCCATTGACAGGCATCGCGCACGCCTTTACTATCTAAAGCAGCCGTTCACCTGGTGGAAGAAAGAACCCATGCCCCTGGAAGTCATCGAAAGCACCGACCCACTGGCCAACCTGATCCGCTTCGAGACCTCGGCGGTCTTCGAGATGCTGATCAGCCTCAATATTCTGTTGACGCCAGAACGTCGGCCAGAATGGTGTGCACAGGCGCGGGCGGCGCTCGCCCCCGACCTGCTGGCCGAGCTGGAAGCGGTCTATGGGCCGTACTGGAACGGGTTTTTCTTCTTCGAGCTGGCGCTTGACTACCCCGATCATCACGATGTGCCCGGTTTCATCCATCATGTGCGCACCATGTCGCCGGAGCGCTTCGTCTTCTATATAGTGGGGCGCATCGTGCCTCCCGAAGTGATCGCCGCCACAGGCATGGATGTAGACAGATTGAGCGCTGCGCTGGATGCCACCCCTTATGAGCAGGGCTGTATCTGCCGCGAAGTGCCCATGGAAGCCATCCTGGCCGACGTGCCGGGTTTTCAGGCGCGGCTGACCAACCTGTGGCAACGCTACTGGGATGAGTTCTTCCACACGCAGATTCCCGCGCTACGCCCGCATTGGGAACAGGGGCTGCAGGACAAGCGCGTCCTGCTGTCCCGTCTGGGCGGCATGGGGCTGTTCGAGCACGTCACCGGGCGGAGCGAACTGATGCCGCCGCTGCCTGCCGACTACCCGGTGCGCGAAGTGGTGTTCATCCCCATCTACCTGGCTGGTTCGCCCGTTTATATGTTCTACGGCTACGGCAACATCACCGTGCTGTTCGACAGCGAGCGCACCGAGGCGCGCATGGCACAGATCGCCCAGAATAAAGAACGCGCGCTGGAAATCCTGAAGGCGCTCAGCGACAGTTCGCGCCTGGACATTCTGCGCCTGATCGCCCAGCAGGAAGGCCGCATGAACGGCAAACGCATCGCGGCCAAGCTCAACCTGTCGGCGTCCGCCGTCTCGCGGCACCTGACGCAGTTGCGCGACGCGGGCGTGATCGTCGAAGAGACGCGCGATAACCGCAACATCACCTACCGCCTGCAACGCGAAACGCTCACCACCCTGCCCGACCGTCTGCTGGATTTCCTGTATCACTGAGCGGGGGAAGAGTTCGATAGGCGCGACGAGCCGTGCGTTCCTCATGCACGGCTTTTTTGCGTCCCGCGGGCAGGGCGTTCATTTGAGAGCAGGCGTCGGCGTGCGCGTATAGCGTGGCGGCAGGAAAGGCGTCGGCGTCGGCGACCAGGTGGGCGTGAAAGAAGCGGTCGGCGTAGGGGTAGGCGTCAGGGTCGGCGACGGCGTAGGGGTGTGCGTCGCCGAGGGCGTGTGCGTCGCTGACGGGGTGAAGGTGGCCGTAGGTGAGGCGGTGGCGCTGGGGGTGAGGGTTGGCGTCCCGCTGGGGGTGGGCGTGCCCGATGGCGCGGGTGTCACGCTGGGCGTCGCGGAAGGTGTGGCCGTGGGTAGTGGCAGAGTCGGCGTCGGCGTGGCAGTGAACGGCGGCGGCAGAGTGGCGGTGACCGTGGGCGACAGGCCCGGCAGCGGCGTGATGGTGATCGTCTCCAACAAGCTGAGGTCGCCCGGATCGAGCGGCAGGGTCGGCGTCGGCGGGGCGGGCGTGGCGCTAAACAACAACGTCGCCCCCTCCGGCGACGCTGTCTGCCCTGCGGCGGCTATGGCGTCAGACGCAGGAAGCGTGCTGCTGAGGGTATCCCCGGCAGGCGTGGGCACCTCCACACCCGCCAGGCTGAAAGTGTAGTCGAACAGCTCTCCGCGCGCCCCCAACACACCCTGCGGCTGATTATTGACGGTCAGGCGCAGGCCGGCAGCGTTGTTGGTGCGCACGCTCACGCTCTGCTGACCGGTGTAGTTGAGGATTTCGCCGGTGCGGGCCAGGCCCTCATATTGCACCACGCCATCGGTGACGATGCGCACCCAACTGGGCTGCGCGATCTCGATCAACACGTTGACGCTGGTGCCGGTGATGGTCGGCGGGCTGAAGGGCGTCTCCGGCGCAGCGGGCGCAGCGGGCGTCTCACCCTCTTGCGGGGCGGTTTCGGCGACTGCCTCAGTGGGGGTAGACACAGGGGTATCGGCGGCTGGGGTGAGAGGAGCGCCACCCGCCAGACCCGACTGAGTTGGCGTGCTCCGCGTTTCGACCAGGCTGTCAATCAGGCGCGTGCCACCCAGAATCAGCGCGATGACGATCGCGCCAGAGAGTACAACGGCCAGCGCATTGCCCAGCACACCGCGGCGGGCGCGTCCGCGGCGCGGCGCAGCCTTTGTCGGAGTTGGTGGAACAGGCCAGCCGTTTCTCTCGGACGTGGCGCGCTTGGCGCGGCGGGCTTTGCGTCCCTGGTTGGCTGTTTCGTTCTTTAGCTCGCGCAGCAGCAGGTCGAGGTCCAGGCCCAGGAAACGCGCGTAATTGCGCAGAAAGCCCTGCACCTGCACGGGCGTCATGTTCGAATAGTCGCCCGCTTCGAGCGCTTCGAGATGCCTGGCGCGGATGCGGGTGGCTTGCTCTGCATCGGCCAGGGTCAGCTCTTTGGCTTCGCGGGCCGCGCGCAAGCGCTGACCCAGCGCCTGTGGATCGCTCACGCTGACTGCTCCGAACCTCTCACGGGATACGCACCGCCGACTATAGCAAAAAGCGGGTGAACGTCAAATTCACCCGCCCGCTCCTGACACATTTTGCCTCAGGGCGCGGGTTTTCCCCTCGCCCCGCCCCAGCGCACACCCTCACACCCTGTCAGGACACCGACAACAGAGCCTTCAGGTCGCCCGTGAACTGACGCAGGAAAACACGCCACTCCCGCACGTCCTGCGCCGTTAGCGGCGGCAGAGGCGGGATAGCGTCGGGCGATTCCAGGTGTTCGTAGGGCGGGCCGTCGTAAGCCTCGATGATACGCTGCGCAGTGCAGGTTGGGCACGTTGCTCGCAGCAACCACTGCTCGTGGTGATGCTGCGTCACCTGCACATCCTCCGCGCTGTACCCAGTGCCGCAAGAGTGACAGGCCAGATGCCTGGTCACAAAGGCGATCAACTCAAAGGCCGCGCCGGATTGCGCATCATCCCCACGCATAGACGAGTGACCGTGCGGACACGGTCAGTCTGCCAGCGTCTCGTCAGCCGCCACTTCATCGGCGGAGACTTCGCTGGCAGATTCCTCCTCTGCGATCGTGCTGACAGTCTGAATGCCCTGCAGACTTTCTACTGGCTGTCCCGCCAGATAGGCTGGCACTTCCTCTTCGCGGATCACCACGATGCGCAGCACTGGCGAGATATGCGCGCCCAGGCGTACCGGCACTTCGTGAATGCCCAGTTCGCGGATAGGGCGCTCGCTGATACGGCGACGGTTGATGTCCACGCCAGTTTTCTCGCGCAGCGCATCGGCGATGTCGCGGGTGGTGATAGAGCCATACAGCTTGCGGTTCTTGCCAGCCTTGACGCCGAAGACCAGTTCCACGCCGTGAATCTTCTGCGCGGCCTCGTTTTCCATGGCGCGCAGTTCTTCGCGGTGCTTGGCCGCCGACTGGATCAGGTGCTGATTGGCACGCAGCGCGCCGGGTGTCGCCTTGACTGCCAAGCCACGGGGGATAAGGTAATTGCGGGCGAAACCGTCCGCTACTTCCACCACATCGCCGGCGACCCCGTGCTTGTAGACGTATTCTTTGAGTATGACCTTCATCTTCTGTTTCCTCACCCAGGGTTGGTGCAGGGCGCTATCATACCGCAATCCCTGGCTGAAATCCAGGGTTGATTGGCGGGGGAGTGTGGGGAAAACCAAGGAGACGGCTAAAATGACCTCCAATACAACGGTTCACCCCCACGCGTGTGGGGAAAACAAGTTCCTGCAGGACAGCTGCGGGATCTTGCTCGGTTCACCCCCACGCGTGTGGGGAAAACTGGCCGAGGAGAACCAGGCCTTGCGGCAGGAGCGGTTCACCCCCACGCGTGTGGGGAAAACGCAGTGTAGAGACGTTAGCGCGCGGTGCGTAGCGCGGTTCACCCCCACGCGTGTGGGGAAAACGTCAGGCGCACGTCCTCCAGCACCTCCTTGCTCGGTTCACCCCCACGCGTGTGGGGAAAACGTCGTCTGGCCCATCCAGAACGTGGTCATCCCCCGGTTCACCCCCACGCGTGTGGGGAAAACGTTCGCGGGCATTGAGCAGCGTCAGGAAGTCCAGGTTCACCCCCACGCGTGTGGGGAAAACCGGGAATCAAGGAGGATAACCATGAACGCCGAAGGTTCACCCCCACGCGTGTGGGGAAAACGAACAGCGTTGCGGGGGGCAAGCTGCAACCACAGGTTCACCCCCACGCGT
>CAKZOB010000007.1 GCA_937135955.1 uncultured Anaerolineales bacterium
TCACGGGAGAAGAAAGGAGGCAAGCGCCATTCCCCACCGGGCTAAAGCCCGGTGTCCCCTGGCGCAATTTCTATGGGCGTGCATAATTCGTCAAGTTGGTTCATAATCAGCGCCAGCAATATAAGGGGCGACCCACAGTAAACGCATTGATACAAAAGTAAGGCAGCGCGCGATGCAAATCTGTCCTCATTGTGGCTGGGAGAACTTCGAAGGCATCATCTATTGCGACCGTTGCGGCGTAGCTCTGGTCAATCTACCGCTGGCCACGCGCGTCCTCACCGGCAGTCAGGGCGAGCAGGTGCGGGCCGACGTGCTGGGGTCGGATGGCGTGATCATCTTGCAGGTGGAGCAAGAAGAAACACCCATCATGGTGCAGATTCGCCACGACCTGATCCTGGGCCGGGTGACACAGACCGGAGACCTGACGACCTATATCAACCTGACTCCCTATGGAGCGGACGAGGCGGGTGTTTCGCGCCGCCATGCCCGCCTGTTGCGCGATGGCAGTGCTGTGTACCTGATGGATCTCAACAGCACCAACGGCACTCGTGTCAACGGGGAAGTGCTGGCGGCTGGAGTCGAGAAACGTCTGCGCGACGGCGATGAGCTTCTGCTGGGCCGTCTGAAGGTCTACGTATACTTCAAGCAATAGAGACCATGAGCCACCGAGCGTCGGCGAGCGCAACAGATCGCAGGGCTGTGTGGCAATATGCCCCTGCCCCATCTGGTCTTGTGCCGCCGCCTGGCGGTGATCGCCGACAGAGATTGAAGAAACTCATCAGGCGCGCTCTGGCGCTGGCGCTGCTGGTGAGTGCGCTGAGCGCGTGCGGCGGTAGCGTGCAGAGCAATGACCCCGTCTTCGTCGTGGCCTCGCCGGTGCCGCCAGACAGCGGCTTTGTCACCTATCGGCATCAGTCCGGCGCTTTTTCGCTGCGCATCCCGCCGGACTGGATCGCGGGCGAGTTGCCCGACCCCAACGGGGTGCGCGTGCAGTTCACCGCCCTGGAGGGCGAGACCGCCGTCACCCGCCTGAGCGTCTACGTGGTCAACACGGGCACGCCCATGACGCCGGAGACCTTCGCGCAGGCCGCCAATGCCTATCAGCCCCCGCAAGACCTGGCGGCCTATGGCTGGCAGGAACTCGAACGAGCCGATCAACGCGACGGCAGCCGCCGTCTGGTAGGTGTGCGTACCTATCCTACCCTCGGCCCGCGCGCGCTCAACGTGTTTTTGCAGGGCAATGGATCGTTCTTCTCGGCGCTCGAAGTTGACGTGACCGACGCTCCGCAGACTGTGTTGGATACCCTGGCGGCGGTGATCAACACTTACCGCGTCAACCCCGACGCGCAGTTAATGACGGGCACGGTGCAGCAGGCGGTAGCAGGCATCACTTCGTTCACCGGCGTGATCGGCTTCAACGGCTACCACGCCTGGACAGACCCCGACGGCGTTTTTCACCTGACGGGCGAGGCGGTCAATACCACACCTGCCCCGCTGGAAGCAGTGCGCATCTCTGGCGTGCTCTACGACGCGCAGGGTCGCCGGCTGGCCGAACAGTCGGACATCCTGCCGCTAGACGTGTTGGGGCCGGGGCAGGGCGCGCCCTACGATCTGCGCTTCGAAGGAGGGCGTCCACCCGCCGCCGTGCGCTACGAACTCAACATCGCCGGTCGGCAGGCCGATCTTGCCTTGCGCTCGTTCTACGGGCCGGAGAATTTCGCCATCGCCAACGACCGCGCCGACTATAACGCGCAGGGTCGCCTGGTGGTGCGTGGAGAACTGGCCAACATCGGGCCGAGCATCGCCGAAGCGGTGAAGATCATCGTGACCATCTGGGACGATCAGGGGCATGTAGTGGCCACCGAGACGCTTTTCGTCGCCAGACCGCAGCTTGTGCCCCAGGAAGCGGTCGCTTTCGAGGTGCCGTTCTACGCCCTGGGCGGCCCGGCAGTGACCTATACGCTGACGGTGGCAGGCACTGTGGGCGGCGCAGGGGCGGGTTAGCGAGCACAATCCAGGGGTCTTTGCCTTCCGGGTAGACGAAATTCACTTCCTGCCTGAGACTCTGAATTCTGGGGTTGGTAACCGCCCGTTGCCCCGCTACAATACACACATCCCCTGTAATGTTTGGAGCACATAGGCGGTGACGGTGTCCAGCATTCTTAGTGGCATGAACCCCCAGCAATGCCAGGCTGTGACGGCAGGCGACGGGCCGGTGTTGGTGCTCGCCGGGCCGGGCAGCGGCAAAACTCGTGTGTTGACGCACCGCATCGCCTACCTGGTGCAGGAACGGGGTGTGCGCGCCTGGCACATCGCCGCGGTGACCTTCACCAACAAGGCCGCCCGCGAGATGGAAAACCGCGTGGTGGGGTTGCTGGGCGGCTCCGGTCAACTGGACGGGCTGAGCATCGGCACATTCCATGCGCTGTGCGCGCGCATCCTGCGCATCGAGGCGGACTACACCCCCCTGACGCGCGACTATGTGATCTTCGATACCGACGATCAGCTCAGCGTCATGCGCCAGGTCATCGCCGAGCTGAACCTTGACCCCAAACGCAACAATCCGCGCGGGCTGCTCAACACAGTCTCGGCGGCCAAGAACGAGTTGATCGGCCCCGCCGAGTATCAGCCGCGCGACTATGCCGACGAGAAGATTCGCCGCGTCTACGTGCGCTACGATGAGCTGCTGCGCGAGAACAACGCCCGCGACTTCGACGACCTGCTCATGCACACAGTGCAGCTGTTCCGCGAGCACCCCGACGTGCTCGAACGCTATCAGCGGCGCTACCGCTATATCCTGGTAGACGAGTTTCAGGACACCAACATGGCGCAGTACGTCCTGGTGCGCCTGCTGGCGGGGCTACACCGCAACCTGTTCGTCGTCGGTGACCCCGATCAGAGCATCTACGCCTTCCGGGGAGCGGACTACCGCAACGTACAGCGCTTCCGCGAAGACTATCCCGACGCCCAGGTGATCCTGCTGGAGCAGAACTATCGCTCGCATCAGGCGATTCTGGACGCGGCGATGGGCGTGATTGACCAGAATCCCGACCGCCCCAAGAAGAAGCTCTTCAGCGAGCGCAAGCAGGGGCCGCTGCTCTATGTCTATGAAGCCTATAACGAGGACGACGAAGCGCGCTTCGTGGTGGAGACCATCGCCGAACTGGTGGCGCAGGGCGAGTACGAGCCGGGCGACTTCGCCATCATGTACCGCACCAATGCGCAGTCGCGCGCCCTGGAAGAGGGCTTCCGGCGGGCCAACATGCCCTACCGCGTGGTGGGCGCGACAGCGTTCTTCGGGCGCAAGGAGATCAAGGATGTGATCGCCTACCTGCGCCTGATCCACAATCCGGACGACAACGTGAGCCTGCAGCGCATCATCAACGTGCCCACGCGCGGCATCGGCCTCAAGACGCTGGAGACGCTCGATACCTGGGCGGCAGACCTGGGCACGACCGCCCCGCAGGCATTAATGTTGCTGCTGGACCAGAGCGTTGACGCGCCTTTCACAGGACGCGCTCGCAACGCGCTGGAGGCGTTCGCCGCGCAGCTCGCGGAATGGCGGGCCGTCAAAGACGAGCTTGCGCCGGACGAACTGATGACGCGCGTGCTCAACGACACCGGTTACCTGAGCTACCTCGACGATCGCACCGAGCAGGGCGAGAGCCGCATCGAGAACGTGCTGGAATTGCGCGGCTATGCCGAGCAGTACGCCGGTCTGCCGCTGGCCACCTTCCTGGAGGAAGTCTCGCTGGTCTCCGACGTAGACACGCGCGACGACGACGAAAACCGCCCCAGCCTGATGACGTTGCACTCGGCCAAGGGGCTGGAGTTCCCGGTAGTGTTCATCGTCGGGCTGGAGGAAAACATCTTGCCTCACGCCCGCTCGATCAGTCCAGAGCACAACCCGCTCGCTGCGCCGGAAGAAAAAGAAGCCGCCCGCCGCGCCGTTGAAGAAGAGCGCCGCCTGTTCTATGTGGGCATCACCCGCGCCAAAGACCGCCTCTATCTGGTCTATGCGACGATCCGCTCGCTCTACGGGGACAGCCGCGCCAACCTGCCCTCGCGCTTCCTCTACGACATCCCCGAACGGGTGCGCGAGGGAGCAGCGCTCAGCCGTCGCGCCCGCGCCGACCGGGATCGTGAGAATTTTCAGGCGCTGCTGCGCTGGAATCGCGGGGCGAGCCTGGAAGATCGCCCGCCACAGCGGGAACGCCGCGCCCCTTCCGCCGCCGCGCGTTTCAAGGGCGGCGACCTGGTCTGGCATAGCAAGTATGGCGAAGGCGTGGTGGTCAGCGTCAAGAACAGCGGGGACATGGAACTGGTGGACGTGCTCTTCCCTGGCGAGACAGGGCAGAAAACCATCGTGGCCGATTTCCTCAAGCCCATGGAAGGGTAGAAGCGTGGACAGGACGTTGCTGGCTGAGTATCGCACCCGCGCCCTGGGCTGGGCCTATGCGGTGCTGCAACAGCCGCTGGTGGTGCTGGACACCGAGACGACCGGTCTGAATCGGCATGATCAGGTGGTGCAGGTCGCCGTCATTGACGCAGCAGGCGAGCCGCTCCTGCTGCGCACGGTCAGGCCCTCTGTGCCCATCAGCCGCGATGCCAGCCGCGTACACGGTATCACGCCGGACATGGTGCGGGACGCGCCGACCTTCCCGGACATATACGACGAGCTTCGGGCGGTGCTCGCCGATCGGACGATCGTCGCCTACAACGCCAAATTTGACCGTCAGATGCTTAACCAGACTTGCGCCGCCTATAGGCTGGAGAAATTCCCTGCGCAATCCTGGCATTGTGCCATGTTGCGTTTCGCTGAATATCATGGGCAGTGGGATTATAGCCGTCGGTCGTTCCGCTGGCAGCGCCTGGGCGACGCCTGTGTGCTGCTAAATATTCTCTGTACGGACGCGCACAGCGCCCTGGGCGACGCACGGATGACGCTCCGTCTGGTGCAGCGCATGGCCGAACTTTATGCAGGAGAGAAGTAGTCTTATGCCAACCATTGCATTTGTCGTGCTGTTGGGCTTGTTGGGTGGCATGGCCGTCGCGTTGCAGGGGCCGCTGGTCAGCATGATGACGGTGCGGCTGGGCCTGCTGGAGAGCATGTTCATTGTGCAGTTGGGCGGGACGCTGGCCGTCGCCATCCCGCTTTTTCTGCGGGGCGGCGGGGCGCTGGACAACTTCCGTAGCGTGCCCTGGTATGCGCTGATATGCGGTGCGGGCGGGGTGATCATCCTCAGCGCCGTCAGCTATGCCATCCCGCGCATAGGCACAGTGGGCACGGTGACGCTGATCGTCGCCGGGCAACTGCTGCTCAGCGTGGTGCTGGATCACTTCGGCCTGTTCGGGATGCAGGTGCGCCATCTCGATCTGTCGCGCCTGATCGGGCTGATCGTGTTGTTCGTCGGTGTATGGCTCACCGTCCGTTGAGCAGGGCGGCGAAGGTCGCGTCGTACTGCGGGGCCATCTGCGCCCAGTCGAACTGAGTCACGTGCGCCCGCAGTTCAGGCGGAGCAGGGCGCGGGTCGGCCAGGCGGGCGCGCAGCAAGGGCAACAGGTCGTCGTCGGTGTCGTAGATGGTCTGACTGTGCCACTCCGGCGGCACCAGCGCCGGATAATTGAGCCGGCGCGGCAGGATCGGCCAGCAGCCGCAATAGATGGCTTCGACCACGCTGATCCCGAAGAAGTCCTGATAGGCGGTGCTCACCACGAAGTCGGCTTCCCACAACAGACGGGCGTATTGCGCGAAGGCTTCCACATAACCGAAGCGCACTACCCGTTCGCCGAGCCGCTCTCGCGCGGCGTAGAACTCCGCCGGGTCTTTGCGCACGTTCTCCCCCACGATCGCCACCCGAAAAGCGACCCCTTCGGCGGCCAGCGCATCGAGCGCCGCGAAGAATAGCTCCGGATCCTTGTCGTACTCCCAGCGATGATTCCACACGATCAGCGGCGGGCGGGCCGGATCGTGCGGCGCGGCGGGGCGGTGCGCGTCGTAACGGCGCAGGTCGAGGCCGACGGGCAAGACCTGGCTGCGCGCCTCGATGGCAGCGATGGTGTGCAGGTTGGTGTAATCCGGATAGTGTTTGAGCAGGCGCGGCAGTTCGCCCAGGAAGGCATTGCGGTGAAAGGCGCTGTTGAAGAACACCGCATCCGCCGCCAGCGCGCTGAGGTAGTTGATGAAAGCGTAGTGCTGTTGTAGCTTCTGGCGCGGCCCGCCGGGGTAAGTGAGCTGGTTTTCGTGGAAATAAACAGCTACCGGCATGTGCGCCGTGACCAGACGGGTGAGCGCCAGGAAGGTCGTCAGGTCGAGCATGTCGGAGGCGACAATCAGGTCGGGGCGCTCGTCCAGCGCCAGGAACCGCTCGGCCAGCGTCACCGCCCCGCCGAGCATCCGCCACTGCCAGAATTTGCCTTCCAGCGTCAGCAGGTGCACGTCGTGGGCGCTGTGTGCCCGGTAGCCGCGCAGCCAGACGGCGTGCGAACCGGTGTCGTAGGGTTCGATCAGCAGCACGCGCATGGCTTCGCTTCCCGACTCCAGTGCTCAGGGCAAGGCGGGCAGGCTGGGCGCGAGCAGCAGCGCCATGACCGGATCGCTACGGGGATCGCATTCGGCGGGGACGATGCCCTCGTTGAGCGCCTCGACTGGCGCGGACGGGTTGAACGCATTCCACGCCAGACGCGACAGCTCGCCGATCACTGGCGCGGATTGCTCGAATTCCAGCCAGTCTTCCTGGTAGAGCACGGCCACGAAGATGTAGGCGCTCTCTGGCCCGAAGACGATGCCCGCGTCGCCATGCGTGTCGCCGATCCAGCCGTGCTTGTGAATCACCTGCGCCGTGCGCGGCACACCCGCCTCCAGAAAGACCCCGATAGCATTGGCGTCCATGGCGGTCAATATCTGGCGGCACTCCTGCGGCGTGATGGCGGTCGGGAAGTGCTGCAGCAACAGCCCACCCTGACCCTGCGCGCACTGGTAGACGCTGGCCAGCAGCCAGCCCAGTTCGGCAGGCACAATCTGATTGGTGGGATCAGGACGGGCGCGGTTCTGGTCAGCAGCGGTGCGGATTGTCCCAACTTCGACGACTGGCTCGTCGGGCAGCACGGTATATGGGCGCAGGATGAACGTGCTGCCCAGGCCCAAAGTCTGCATGGCGGCGGTGACGCGCTGTGCGCCGCGCAACGGATCGCCGGAGCCGATCTGGGCCAGCAACTCGTTAGTGGTCAGGTTCTCGCTGCACATCATGGTATCGGCCACCCAAAAGGCTTCGTCGCGGCTCAGCGGCCCGCTGTGATACAGGAAATAGGTGACCAGGATGGGAATCTTGGTCAGGCTCATGCCGCTGTAGGCCACACCGTCGTTGAGCGTGAACGTGTCGCCCGTGCGCAGATCGAGCACAAAGACCGAAGCGATGCGATCGCCGGTGGGGGCAAAGCCCTGTCCCAGCAAGTATTCGTGCATGGCCAGGCCGAGCGTATCGGCCAGACGCCCCGGCGGGCTGGAAGCGCCGCCCCAGGGCGCGTTGCGCACGATGACCGTCTGCGGGGTGGGAGTCAGCGTGGGGTAGGTGAAGACAGTCGCCTCGGTGAGGGGCACGCTGTTCAGGTCGCCGCTCACCTCGACGATCTCGCGGAAGAGCCAACCGCTGCCGGTTGGCGATGCTGGCAAGGCTACGCGCAACCAGGGGACGAGCGCGTGCCGTTCCAGGATGCGCAGGCTCGTCCCTTCGGGCACCTGCGCCATCACCGGATAGCTGAGGTCGGGGCCGAAGCGGATATTGGCCTCGCCCAGGGTGATCGCCAGCGGCCCGCTTGCTGTCGGCGAGGGCGTGGGACTGAGCGCGAGAGTCGCTGTACCAGGCGGCACGGCCAGCGTGAGGGTGGGAGTAGGCGAGACGGGCGCGTCGGCGGTGGACGGAAAGTCTGTGACGGATGGGATTTGCGTCAGCGGCCCGCTGAGAGTCACCAGGTCGGCGTAGACCCAGGCGACGGGCACGCCAGGGACTTCGAGTTGCAGCCAGGGCACGTAGGCGTGCCGCGCCAGCACAGGGTAGCGCGTCCCGCTGACGATCTCGCCAACCAGGGCGTATTCAACGCCCGGCCCCGCGCGCAAATTCGCCTGACCGATGGCCTCGGCGAAGACGGGCGGCGCAGGTGTCATCTGGGCGGCGGGGCGAGCGCTGACCAGTGGCACAGACATCGGCCAGGTTGCCGCTAGCAGCACCAGGATCAGGGCGGGCCAGTACAACCGTTTTGGGCACTTCATACAGCGTTCTCCCTGGGCGTGGGACAAACGAAAAGGGCGACTCCGCTTTTTTATGGCAGATCGCCCCCCGCAGCCAGCTTGATGAGCGTGGCAGGACTCGAACCTGCAACCAATGGCTTAAAAGGCCACTGCTCTGCCATTGAGCTACACGCCCGCCTGTGAGGCCAAGTATAGCATAAACAGGCCGCTTGACAACGGCGATTTGCGCAGGTGACGGCGGTCAGAGTGGCGCAGGTGGCGGCTCACGGTTTATGCGATTTGCACGAGATCAGAATTACGCACTTCGGGGAGACCGTAGTATTATAAATACCACAATGGCAAAGCCAGCCAATCCACACAGCAGATAGAAACACCATTTGTCCGGTTCGCGAGCGATGAGGAGAAAGAAATTCATGACCAACAGGACACGTCTGATTGGCCTGTGGCTGATCCTGGCCTTGATTGCCGTGCTGACACTGGCGGCGTGCGGTGAGGAGGAAGCGAAACCCACAGCCACGCCAACGGCTACGGCTACTCTTGAGCCAACGGCGACTCCGACGGAGGAACCGACGGCCACGCCCACCGAGAAACCCTCGGCAACGCCGACCGAAAAGCCCACTCTGACAGCTACGCCTAAGCCGACAGACACGCCCAGGCCCACGGCGACACCTACGGAGAAGCCATCTGCTACGCCCACCGAGAAACCCTCGGCAACGCCGACCGAAAAGCCCACTCTGACAGCTACGCCTAAGCCGACAGACACGCCCAGGCCCACGGCGACACCTACGGAGAAGCCATCTGCTACGCCCACCGAGAGACCTTCGGCCACGCCCACTGAGAAGCCCACGCTGACGGCCACGCCCAAACCGACCAATACGCCCAAGCCGACCGCTACTCCGACGGAAAAGCCGTCGCCTGCCGCTGTGGCTGCCGCCGCGACGCCCACCGAGGAGCCAGTAGCCGAAGCGACGCCCGTTCCGGAGACGCAACCGACGCCTGCCGCACAGCCCGACCTGGGGGTAGTGAAGGTGGGGATGAATGCGGAGTATCCGCCGTTTGAGTATGTGGACGAGGCGGGGAACATCGTGGGCTTCGACCCAGACCTGGTGGCGGAGATTGCCAAGCGCGCAGGGTTCGAGGTCGAGCTGGTGAACACGCGCTGGGACGGCATCTTCGTCGCGCTGGCATCCGGTGAATTCGATATGGTGGCCTCAGCCGCGACGATCACCGACGAACGCGAGGAGATCGTGGACTTCTCGGATCCGTACTTCTACGCCAGCCAGCGCATAGCGGTGTTGGAAGCGCGGGCGAGCGAGATCCAGGATGTCGAAGACCTGGCCGGGCTGCGCGTCGCCGTGCAGGCAGGCACCACCGGTGACATCTACGCCAGCGAGCAGATTCCCGGCGTCGAGGTCGTGCGCTACGACGAGATCACCCTGGCCTTCCAGGCCCTGGCCTCCGGTGACGTAGACGCCGTCATCAACGACGGCCCCGTCAGCGCCGACATCATCGAGAAGAACCCCGAATTGGGAGCTGTGCTCGTTGGCCCGCCCCTCAGCGAGGAGTACTATGGCATCGCCGTGCAGCCGACCAAACCGGAGTTGCTGGACGCGGTGAACAAAGCCCTGGCCGAGATCATCGCCGACGGCACCTACGAGCAAATCTACCTGAAGTGGTTCGGCGTCAAGCCGCCGGAAAGGTTCCTGCCCCAGCAGACTACCGTCACCACTGGCCCCGACCTGGGGGTGGTGAAGGTAGGGATGAATGCGGAGTATCCGCCGTTTGAGTATGTGGACGAGGCGGGGAACATCGTGGGCTTCGACCCAGACCTGGTGGCGGAGATTGCCAAGCGCGCAGGGTTCGAGGTCGAGCTGGTGAACACGCGCTGGGACGGCATCTTCGTCGCGCTGGCATCCGGTGAATTCGATATGGTGGCCTCAGCCGCGACGATCACCGACGAACGCGAGGAGATCGTGGACTTCTCGGATCCGTACTTCTACGCCAGCCAGCGCATAGCGGTGTTGGAAGCGCGGGCGAGCGAGATCCAGGATGTCGAAGACCTGGCCGGGCTGCGCGTCGCCGTGCAGGCAGGCACCACCGGTGACATCTACGCCAGCGAGCAGATTCCCGGCGTCGAGGTCGTGCGCTACGACGAGATCACCCTGGCCTTCCAGGCCCTGGCCTCCGGTGACGTAGACGCCGTCATCAACGACGGCCCCGTCAGCGCCGACATCATCGAGAAGAACCCCGAATTGGGAGCTGTGCTCGTTGGCCCGCCCCTCAGCGAGGAGTACTATGGCATCGCCGTGCAGCCGACCAAACCGGAGTTGCTGGACGCGGTGAACAAAGCCCTGGCCGAGATCATCGCCGACGGCACCTACGAGCAAATCTACCTGAAGTGGTTCGGCGTCAAGCCGCCGGAAAGGTTCCTGCCCCAGGAGTGACGTGACGCGAGCGGGCGGAGGGATGGCACCGTCCATCCCTCCTCGGTGGGCGCGGTGTATGCACCTGGTGGCTGATTGTGAGGCGCATACACCGCGCCCCGTTTGGTAGCCCGCAGCGCATGAGCGTCAGGCGGACTTGAGCAACTGCGGCGCGGGGTAAGGAGGGCGGAGCCTGCTGTCACACCCTTCAAGCTCTGCTGATTTCCCCGTGCCGTGTAATCTGTTGACCGATGACATGGACCAAGCGAGATAGCGCTGTGACGGCTCTCCCCGCTAAAGCGGGGAGCTTCCCAGGCTACGCACGCCGCAACCGGCCACGTTAGCGCCTGGCGGC
>CAKZOB010000008.1 GCA_937135955.1 uncultured Anaerolineales bacterium
TTCATGCCTGTCCTCATTGCGGCTACACGGCAGACCGCGACGTGAATGCCGCTCGGAATATCTTGGTGTTAGCGGTCGAGTCGGCCCGGACGGGGCCGCCAGGCGCTAACGTGGCCGGTTGCGGCGTGCGTAGCCTGGGAAGCTCCCCGCTAAAGCGGGGAGAGCCGTCACTTTGGGCGCTGTGCTATACTGACGCTATGACGTTTGATGAACCCTTTGCGCCTGCCGAGCGCCTGGCGGCGCGTCTTGCCGTCTGGCGGCAACGCCTGCGGGCTACACCGCTGGTCGAGCTGCTGGCACTGCTGCTCGACGTGACCGAGCCGCTGGGGCCACTGGGGGCGCAGGTCTTGTGGGTGGCGCAGCCAGCGCTGGGCCTGATGGTCTCGCGCGAAGCGGTGGCCGATCTGGCCCAGGTGTTGGAACAGCCCGGTGGCGTGGCCTGGCTACGCGCGCAGTTGGTCGCGGAAAGCGAGGAAGAGCGGTGATCAACGATGCCGGTCTGGTGTGGGCGGTGGTGGCGGTGACGTTCGCGGCGATGGTGGCCGGGCGTTTCATTGTGCGCCGCTTCCGCACGCACTGGCGTCCTATCCCCGCCTATCAGATTCTGCCGACGCTGGCCGCCGACGCCGTCGAGAGTGCCAAGCGCGTACACTTTTCGCTGGGCAGCAGCGCCATTGGCGAGACGAGCACGCTGGCGGCGCTGGTCTCCGCCGAAGTCGTTTACCGGCTGGCCGAACGGCTGGCGATCAGCCGTCAGTTGCCGCTGATCACCCTCAGCCACCCGGTGACACTGCCGCTGGCGCAAGACACGCTACGTCGCGCCTATCTGTATCGCCGCACGCTCGACTATTACCGCAGCAGTGCGTCGGCCTGGTATCCGCCGGGGACGGCGTTCGCGGTGGGGGCGGCCAGCCTGTCCGCCGATATTGATGCCGACAGCAACATCTTGCTGGGACGTTTCGGCCCCGAACTGGCGTTTTTGGGAGAAAGCGCGCTGCGTCACAATCAGGCGTTGATTGCGCACAGTGATTTGCTCGAAGGTCAGGCGATTGCCTTCGCCCAGGCCGGAGAGGTGTTGTTGGGGGAAGAACTGTATGCCGGCCCGGCCTATCTGGGCGGCACCGCTCTGGAACGCGGCAGCGTCCTGGCCCAGGATGTACTGCGCTGGCTGGTGATCCTGGGCATCGTGCTGGCCGCTCTGCAGACAATTTAGCCCTGGCCCGCGCCCGCTGAGGCGTGCGCCCAGGTGAGGGGGAAGCGTGGGAAGCCATCGCCTGATCCGTTTGCTGTCCTCGGTGCTGGTTATCAGCCTGGGCCTGACGACGCTCGTCGGCCTCTCTACTGCGGAGGGCACGCCTCCGGCGGATTTCGCCGCTTTCGTGCTGAGCCTGGTGATGGTTATCGCGGCGGTCGCCGTGTTCGTCGGCGTGATCAACCTGCTGGCCGTGCACCTGGGACGAGTACGGCGGGCCGAGCGCGGCTGGCCCTATAGCCTGCTGGCGGTGATCGTGGCGCTGGGAGTGATCGCTCTGCGCATTGCGGATCGCGCCGAGCTATGGTCGGGCGACCTGGAAGGCGAGCAACTGAGCGAGCGCGCCTTCGAGGCAGTGCAGGTCAGCCTGGAGTCGGCCCTGGCCGGGCTGGTGCTGTTTTTCCTGGTCTATGCGGCGTATCGCCTGATGCGTCGTCGCGTGACCGTGTGGTCGCTGGTCTTCACCGGCGCGTTGTTGCTGGCGCTGATCGGCTGGATTCCGCTGGACGGAGCCGAAGTGCTGGCCGACGCTCGCGCATGGTTCATTCGGGTGACGGTCGGCGGAGGCGCGCGCGGCATCCTGATCGGCGTGGGTCTGGGCACGGTAGCCGCTGGGGTGCGCGTCCTCACTGGCCAGGATCGTTCGATTCGCGGCTGACAGGCGCGCAAGAGCAGGACGGGGACTTATGCCGGACGATCCGAACCGTTTCGACGACGACTTCCTGGGCGACTGGCTCGCCGATTTCTCTTCTGGCGAGGAAAAGGCGTCCGGTCCTGTGTCTGCCCCTTGGGAACAGTTTGCCGGGCGCTACCCGGAGCCGCCGGGGCACGAACAGCCTGGCCCGGCTCCGTGGGAGACATTTGCCGCACCCGCTTCAGCGCCTTATGACGAACGGGGCGAAGGGGGCGCGCCCTGGGAAAGCGGCACTCCTCCGCCAATGGAACAACTCGATTGGTTCGTTGCGGGGGGCGAAGAAGCGCCCGCCGAACCTGTTTCGTACCTCCCGCCCGCTCCTTCTGTTTCTGCTGGGGCAGAAGACTGGCTGAGTGGCTTTGGCGAGGCTGCGGCGTACAGTCGCGCTGTGCCCGCCGAATCCGGTGACCAGAGCTGGCTTGGTGCAGCAGAAGAAGCGGCAGGGCCAGCCGCGCCGTCTGCGCCCGCTGCTGACTGGCTGTCATTGCGCGAGGAATGGCTGGCGCAGGGCAGCCTGGAGGAGGCCGCAGAGCCGCCCGTGGAAGAATTCACCCTGCCGGGCTGGCTGGACGAAGAACTTCCGATCTCGCCTCCGCCCGCTGACGAATTGCCTCCCCTGGAACCGGAACGGCCAGAAGAAGCGGCGTTGCCGGACTGGCTGGATGAAGAGCTTCCGATCTCGCCTCCGCCCGCCGACGAATTGCCTCCCCTGGAACCGGAACGGCCAGAAGAAGCGGCGTTGCCAGGCTGGCTGGCGTCGCCAGAAGAGCAGGAGGAGCGGCGACCATCGCCGCCGCGCGGCGTCATCCGTCGCCTGACTGCCGCGCCACCGCCATCTGCAGAAGAGCCTGAAGCTGAGGCGGGCGTGCCGGAATGGCTGGCCGCGGCGACACCTCCGCCCGCGGAGGCCGTCCCGGCAGGCATGACCTATGAAGAATGGGAGCGTCAGCAGCGCGAACAGGAAGCCGAAGCGCAGAAAACGCCCGAAGAACGGCTGCTGGAAGAGATTCCCGACTGGTTCAAGCAGATTGAGGAGCAGCCACCCGCGCCACCGCCGGCTATCCAGGAGCAGGGGCCGGAATTCGTGCCCGGCTGGTTCCTGGGGCTGGAGGACAAGGCCCAGGATGTGCCCGACTGGTTCCAGCGCCTTGATCTCACGACCGGCCCGCTGGCAGAAGTGAAACCTTCCGCCGAGCCAGAAGCGCCGGTACCTGCCGAACCGGAAGTGCCCGATTGGTTCCGGGCGGCACCGCTTCCCGAAGGGGTGGACTGGGCGATGCTGGGCGTGGTATCGCCGCCGGAGTCTGCCGAGCCGGAGCAGGGCGCAGTCCCCGACTGGCTTGACACGAGCGCTACAGTGGGCGACCGTATCCTGCCCGCCGAAGATATTCCCTTCCCCGAACTCGACCTGGAGCAGGTGCCGCCGCTGCCCACAGAACCGGCAGCAGAAGAGGGGGAGGTCGAGGATTTTGTCGAGCGCTTCGAGCCACTTGAACCCGGTGAATTCGACCAGCGGGTGCCGCTGGCAGCAGACGAAATGCCCGACTGGCTGCGCGAACTACCGACCGCCGGGCTGGAGGCTGAGCCGCCATTGCCTGCGCCGGGCGAAGTAGAAGAAAGCTGGGGCGCGCCGTCCCTGGAGGCCCCGCTGGACTGGCTGGACGTATTTGAGCCAGAGGCGGCCCTGCCGGTCGAGGAAGTGCCGCCGCTTCCCTGGCCGGCTGCCCTCGAACCCGAACCTTCACCTGACCTGGACCTGGCCGAGACCGCTGCGCTCGATAGTGCCGCTCTCGATGCTCTGCTGAGCGCTGCCGAGGTAGCCGGGCCGGTCGCAGCGGTGCCAGAGCCAGCGCCAGAGACCGAACCAGTCGAGTCCCTGCAAGACCTGGAGGCGCTCTTTGCAGGCGCGGCGGTCGAAAGCGAAGTGCCCGATCTGCAGCGGCTGTTCGACCAGGGCGAACTGGATCGCGTGCTGGGTGAAGCAGTGCCGCCAGAGCCAGAACAACAGCCCGCTGCTCCTGTGGAAACAGCCGCACCGCCACCGGTCAGGAGCGCTCAACCGGAATGGGTGGAGGAACTGCGCCCCGCCGAACTGCCGGTGACCGTCAAGGCGGCGGGAGCGGAGGCCAAGGTGCGGCAGCGGCAGGTGACCGAATTGCCGGAGCGTCTGCGCGCTCTGCGCGAACGGGCGTTGCGCGAACTGGGTACTCTGCCGGCGGAGGGAGCAGAGGGTGAGCTGCTGGCAGGCATCCCCGACGCCTTGCCCGCCGCCGAATTGGCCATCCCTGCCGCGGTCAGTCCGCGCACAGCCGTCCCGCTGACCCTCACACCGGAACAGCAGCAGCGCGTGCAGCGTCTGCAAGCCATGCTGGAAATTGGCCAGGACACCGAAGAAGAGACGCTGGAAGAAGCCGCGCGCGTAGCCTTCGGTGAAGCCGAACCACTCGACGTGCCCGCCCTGCCTGCTCGTCGCCCGCGTCGCCCGCGTCGTTTCCGGCTCGACCGGCTGGTGGTGATGCTGGGAATGCTGGTGGCGTTGCTCGCGCCATTTGTCACCGACGTGCTGCATTTCGCCGCCGATCCGTCGCCCCTGGAAGACGATCAGGCGGCGGTAGCGTCTGCTGTGGATAACCTGCAGAGCGGGCAATACGTGCTGTTCGCCTTCGAGTATGGGCCAGTCGCCGCCGGTGAACTCGACCCGCTGGCTCAGGCGGTCTTGCGCGATGTGCTGGCGCGCGGAGCCGTGCCACTGACGATCAGCACCGATCCGGCGGGCGCGTTCCATGCCAGGGCGGTGCTGGCAGCGCTGGCCGATGATCAGGCGTTGCTGCGTGTGCGCGGTCAAGGCGAGGAGAAGCTGCAGGCGGGCGAAGATTATGTCACGTTGCGCTATCTATCGGGCGAGGCGGTGGGCGTGCGCTCGCTGCGCAACGTGGTCTGGAACCCCGACGGCACCCTGGCCCGTCATCCCGTCTTCAGCACAGATTTGCGCGGAGACGACACCAACCTGCCCATCGGCAGTCTGGCGCAGGATATTGCCCTGGTGGTGGTCATTGGCGATCAGGTGAGCGCCGTGCGCACCTGGGCAGAGCAACTATCCGGCCTGGCCGTGCCCAGGGTAGCCCTGGTGACGGCGGCGGCTGAGCCTTTGGCCGCGCCCTATGTGGGGCAGGACGGCTACGCGGGATACCTGGCCGGGGTGCGCGACACTGTCCGCTATGACGCGGAACGCAACAGCAACACGCGCACACCGTTCCGGATGCCCGCCGACCTGCCTATCGAACTGCCCGATCCGCAGACGGCGCGCTGGCACAGCATGGCGCTGGGCGCGGCAGTGGCCACCGGGTTCATTGCACTGGGGACAGTCATCAACCTGCTACGTGTACTCAAACGGAGGGGTCACCGGTGACGCCTGAAACCCTCGATCTGGTGGCGGGATGGGTCTCGCTGGTGCTGACGCTGCTCGTCTTCAGCTATCTGCTGGCCGACAACGTCCTTTACCGGCTGGCGATCCATGTGCTGGTCGGCGCGGCGGCGGCCTATGCGCTGATCGTGGCGACCGAGAGCGTGATCAAACCCTGGCTGGACGAAACGCTGCTGGTGGAGTCGGCGGGGCGCGACGAGGCGACAGTGATGGCCCTGCGCGCCGTCGGGCCAGTGCCTTTTTTGGTCGGCGTGCTGCTGCTCTTCAAAGCCTCGCCGCGCCTGGCGGGCGTGGGCAACCTGGGCCTGGCCTTGGTGATCGGTGTGGGCGTGGCTGTTGCTATCGCCGGTGCGGTGAGCGGCACCATCCTGCCCCTGACGCGCGAAACGGGACAGGCGGTGGATGATTCCGTCGTGGAGGGCCTGATCATCCTCGTGGGCACGATCAGCACCCTGATCTATTTCCAGTTCTTCGCCGTCGAGCGACGCGGCGTGGTGCAACGCCCGCGCGGGCTGCGCAGCCTGAGCGCCCTGGGACAATTCTTTGTCACAGCGACGTTGGGCGCGCTCTACGCTGGGGCGATCCTCACCAGCCTGGCTGTTTTCAGCGACGTGGTGCGGGCGCAGCTTGAGTTCGTGCTCAACCGGTTGGGGGGCTAAGAGACGGTGGCAGCAGAGCAGATCAACTCGATTCTGGTGGCCGATCTCGGCAGCGTGCATACCCGCCTGGCCCTGTTCGACCTGGTTGAGGGAGAGTATCGCCTGATTGCCTCGGCGCGCGCGCGGACGACTGCCGAGCCGCCCCTGGGCAAGGTCAGTCTGGGTGTCGAACGGGCGGCGCAGCGCATGTCGGACCTGATCGGGCGGCAACTGCTCGACGAGAGCAGCGAAGACCTGTTCCTGATGCCGGAGAGCGAAGGGCATGGTGTGGATGCTTTCCTGGCGATGGGCAGTGCGGGCCGTCCCATGCGCGTTTTTCTGGTGGGGCTGACGCCGGAGATCAGCCTGGACAGCGGGCGGCGCGTGCTGGCGGGTAGCTTCGTCGCCATCACCGGCACCCTGTGCCCCGACGACCTGCGTTCCGAGACCGAGCAACTGAACGCCCTGCTGACCAGCGACTCCGACCTGATCCTGATCGTGGGCGGGACGGATGGCGGGGCAGACGATATTCTGCTGGCGCAGTTGCGCAAGGTGGCGCGCGCGCTGTCGTTGATCCGGCGCGGGACGATGCCGGTGATACTCTACGCTGGCAACCAGGCCCTGCGCGCTCATGTCAAGGCGCTGCTGACCCCCTACACGACGGTCTTCATCGCCCGCAACGTGCGCCCCACGCTGCACCAGGAGCAACTGTTCCCGGCGCAGATCGAGTTGGCGCTGGTCTATGACGAATATCGCACGCGCTGTCCTGGCGGTTTTGCCGAGGTGGGGCGTTACAGTCAGGTAGGCGTTGTCCCCACGGTGCAGGGTACTATCAGCGCTGTGCGCTATTTGAGCACTCTGCCTGGGACAGGGCGCGGGCCGTTGTGCCTGGACATCGGCAGCGCCAACAGCGTGTTGGTCAGCGCCACGCGTGGCGAGCCACACTATGTGGTGCGCACCGATCTGGGGGTGGGGCATAGCTTCCCCAGCGCCCTGGAGGCGGTCACCCCGGCGCAGTTGCGCCGTTGGCTGCCCTCACAGATCAGCGACGAAGCGCTGCTGGACTATGCGTACAACAAGCAATTGCGCCCGGCGACCATCCCCGCGACGCTTGACGATCTGTTGATCGAGCAGGCGCTGGCCCGCGAAATTGGCCGGATGCTGGTGGAGGCAGCCCGTCCGAGCTGGAAAATGGGGCTGGGACCGCTGTTGCCGCCGTTCAACCCGATCATTGGCGCTGGCGCGATCCTGGCCGAAGCGCCGCATCCCGGTGTGGCCGCCATGCTGCTGCTGGACGCCTTGCAGCCGGTGGGTATGGTTGATCTGCGTCTCGACCCGCATCAGGCCCTGGCGGCGCTGGGAGTGGTGGCCTATCTCAAGCCAGTGGTGACCGTACAGGCCCTGGAAACTGGCGCGCTGGTAGACCTGGGGACGGCTTTCTGTCCGCTGGGGCGGGTGCGCGCCGGTCGCCCAGCCATGCGCGTGGAAATCAGGCAGCCCGGCGAGTCCGTCTTGCGTCATGTGGTGCGCGGGGGTGAATTCTGGCTGGCCCCCGTCGCGCCGGGGACGCGGGTCGAAGTGACAGTGTCGCTGGCGCGCGGGCTGACATTGCACGGGCGACGGCGGCTCAAGCGTCGGCTGGTGACCGGGGCTGCGGGTCTCATCTTCGACGCGCGCGGTCGCCCGCTGGCCATGCCGCGCCCGCAAGAGCGCACCCGCGTGCTGATGGAATGGCTCAAGGCGGCGATGGGTGGGCAATTGCCCGAAGCGGCACCCATCGTGCCGCCTGAAGAATTGCATGCCGACATGCCCGACCTGGCCGCGTCGGAAAGGGGGCTGCTGGCAGCCGTGGGCGACTATCCTGCCTGGGATGAGGAGTGGACGGATGCCTCACTATCCTGAGACGACCGTCATCAAGGGGCTGGTGCGGGTTATCCGTCACCGGCAGTTGCCGCACGGGGCGGTGCACCGCCGTACCCTGGTCTCGGCAGGGGCGCAGGTGAGCGCGGTGACTGTCGTGTTGCAGGGCGAAGTGCTGCGCGAATATCATGTGCTGGACGTGGCCAAAGCCCTCAAATGGCCCAAGGCAACCCCGGCACAGGTCGCCGAAGCTATTTTGGTGACGGCGGGGCAACGGGTGCGGCTGGGCCAGGAACTGGCACAGCGCGGGCGTGGACGCCGTGTGCGGATATTGCAGTCTCCGACAGAGGGCGAGATCGTCGAGATCGAGGACGGGCGCATCATCCTGCAGAGCAGCGAGCGCACGGTGGAAGTACTGGCCCGCATTCCAGGTGAGGTGGAGTCGGTCGAGAACGAGGTTGTGCGTATCAACGGAACGGGCGCGGTCATTCAGTGTGCCTGGGGCAACGGGCAGTTTTTCTTCGGCTCATACCTGTTCCTGCCGCCGGAGGGCTTCGCCGAGCTGCGCAAGGCCGACCCGACCATGTCACCCTACCGGGGCAAAGTGTTGATCAGTCCGGTGCCCGTCGAACGCGCCGAACTGCTCGTTGCGCAGCACTTGCAGGTGGCAGGCGTGGTCGCGCCAGGGATGCCCGCCAGCTTGCGCGAATTTGCGATGGGGCTTACATTCCCAGTTATACTGACGGAAGGGTTCGGGCACCGCCAGCCGACGACGCTCATTTACCGTCTGTTGCACAGCAATATGGGGCGGCAGGCAGCCTTCGACGCTGCACTACCTGAACGCTGGTCGTGGGATCGCCCGGAAATTGTCATCCCGCTACCTGCGGGCGGCGTCTTCGTCGAACCCCCGTCGGTAATCCGAACGCTGGAAGTGGGCGAGCAGGTGCGCCTGACGCGCGCGCCGTGGGACGGCGTGCTGGCCGAGGTGGTGGCCCTGCCGGCGGGCGCACAGACTATTGACAACGGGCTGCGGGTGCAATGCGCCAGGGTGCGCTTGCCCAACAAGAGTGAAGTGTTGGTGCCGCTGGCCAACCTGGAAACGCGGGGCTAGCGGGGCAAAGCTGAACCGGCTTGACGGTGCGTGTGTGCACAGCCTGACCCAGGCAGTGGCGGGCGCATAGCGCGGAGGATAAGGTCTCATGGCTGATGACGAACTCTTTGAAAATCTGGAAGATTTCGGGGATCTCGAAGAAGAGCCGAGTTTCGGCGTGGTCGAGGATGAGTTTCCGCTCGACCTGATGGAGCCGGAGCCAGAAGGGCTGAGCCGCACCTTCAAGATCGTTGGCGCATTGATGGCCCTGGCGGTGCTGGTCATCATCGTGCTGTTGGTTTTCTTCGCTTTGGGTGGCGACGAATTGTCGCCCAACGAGCGGACTTCTACTGCCGTCGCGCAGCTCAACCAGACCATCGAGGCCCAATACAATGCCACGCTGACGGCTCTGGCTCTCATCGAGGCGGTCAGCCAGACGGCAGTTTTCCACGCGGAACAGACAGCCACAGCAGAGTTCTTCGTGCGCCAGACGGAACAGGCGCTCGCCGCGACCAGTGCCGCGCAGACGGCCACTGCCGAATTCATCGCCAATCAGACGCTCGCTGCTGCGCAGACGGCCACGCAGGAAGCGCTCAATCAGGCGCTCACCGCCACCGCTGAAGCCAACCGCCTGACTGGCATTGTCATTGACGAGCAGGGCAACATCTTCGGCAACGTCACGCTCAAGCTCTATCGCGACGATGGCGACGGCGTGTTCACTCCCGCTGACCTCGGCCCTGCGCCGGGCGGCGCGCCGTTGGGCGCGGGAATGCTGGCCTACAATCAGCCGGTGCAGAGCACGCTGGAAGTGGGGCAGACGGTAGAATGGCGCTTCAGTGGCACGGCGGGCGAGGTGATCACCATTGACGCAGTGGCTGAGGCGCAGGGGCTGGACCTGTTCGTCGAGCTGGTCGGCCCGGCGGGGACGGTGCTCACCGGGGACGACGACAGCGGCGAAGGTTCCAACGCCCGCATCGCCGATTTCCCACTGCCCCAGAGCGGCGAATACGTGGTGCGCGTCAGCAGTGTGGCTGGTTCGGGCGGCTACAGTCTGACTGTGGCGTCCGAGGGCGCGCCCTCGGCTTCTGCGCCGCGTAGCACGGGCGGCATTGTGCTGGTGCAGGCGGGCGCTCAACCCACGGCGACGCCCACCATCAGCGCCGACGAGTTGATCGCGGTGATCACCACAGCCACCGACGGCAGGTTCGACTTTGGCACGCTGGAGCCGGGGGACTACTGGCTGGTGTTGGATTATGCTTCACTGCCGCCCAACCTGCAGGCGCTGGTGCCGCCGGGTAAGCCGCTGGTGATCAAGGTGACCGTGCCGGTGGAGGGCGAGGTCCGTTTTGTCATCGGTGCTCCGCCGCCCACGGCGACACCGGAGCCGACCGAAGCGGAGCTAAGCCCCTTCGACATGACGGCGACGGCTTTCGCGCTGGAAGCCGCCGAATCGGTCACACCGACCGAGACGGGCACGGCCTTGACTCCCACGCCTACAGTGACCGCCGTCCCACAGACTGGCCTGTTCTCCGATATTGGCGGTGGGTCGTCGTCCATAGATGGCACCAGCGGCCTGACGTTGCTGGCCATTGCGGCGGTGGGACTGGTAGCGGTGGTGTTCATCGCGCGCAAACTGCGCACGTCGGCTTAGTGCCGTTCGTCGTGCGCTTCGGTTGATACAGTTCCGGGGGCGATGCGGGCTGCTACAGTCTGTCATCGCCCCTCTGCAGCCTGTGAGGCATGAGGCTGATAAGAGGGACATATGCCCCTGTCTCAACGTGATCGTCTGGTGCGCTATCGTTCCGAGGATGTAGCGGCCATCGTGGAAGCGCTCTCACTGGGGCGGCCTGTGGCGCTGGTGGGCCTGAGCAACTTCGGCAAGTCCACGGTGATGCGCCAGATGGTGTCGCCCCCGGTAGCTGCCTATTATCGCGAACTCACGGGGCAGGGAGCACTTTTTGTCTACATTGACTGCAACCGCATGTTGCAGATGAGCGCGCAGGGCTTCTACGAAACCGTGCTGCGCGCCATCCTGGAAACGCTGCACTCTCCCGCCTACAACTGCGCCGCGCTTTGTGAGCACCTGCAGGGCTACTACGAGCGGGTAGTCAGCGCGACCAACGCCTTTGCCATTCCTCTGGCCTTCAACGACGCGATCATCACTTTGCTGGAAGACCCAACCACGCCGGAAAATATCATCCTGCTGCTGGACGAGTTCGACGAGGTGTTGGGCGGCCTGGACGAGCGGGTTTTCCTCAATCTGCGCGCGCTCAAAGACCGTTACGCGCACCTCAATTATGTCACGGCCACCCTGCGCCCACTCACCAGTATTGCGGGCGGTGACGACCTGGCTGAGTTCCTGGAAGCATTTGGCGAGCAGAAGCATTACCTGCGCCCCCTGGATGAGGCTGCCGCAACCGAACTCGCTGCCGAAATCTTCACTCAGAACAACGATTCGCTCGATCCGCCCGAACGCGACTACATCCTGGCCCAGGCGGGTGGGCATCCTGGCCTGATTCAGGCCGTGGCCTATGTCGTGTTGCAGGTGGAGTCGGGTGCACCGTCGGCCTATACCGAACAGGCGCTGCACATGGCCAGTGACGTATTGCAGAACCATCGTCTGGTGCGCAGCGAGCTGGGCAAGTTGTGGAAACAATTGCTGCCCGCCGAGCGCGAAGCTGTCATCCTGGTTGCGACGCGCGGCCCGGCGGTGCTCTCCCCCCTCCAACAGGAAGAGTTGCTGGCGCGGGGGCTGCTGGTGAACGATCAGCGCGGCCTGCGCCTGTTCTGCGAGCTTTTCGCGCACTACGCGCGCCGCCAGAAGATGGTGGCCCAGGACGTGCCAACAGGCGTGTGGGTGGACATAGACGCGGGGACAGTGTGGGTGGACGGGCGACGTATCGAGTCACTGACCGAGCTGGAGTACCGCCTGCTTCTGCTGCTGTACGGTCGGATGGACAAGATTTGCGACAAGTATCAGATCGTCGAGGCGGTGTGGGGACAGGAATACCTGGGCGAAGTAGACGACGCCCGTATCGAGAAGCTGATCAGTCGCCTGCGCAGCAAGTTAGAACCCGATCCATCGCAGCCGCAATATCTGCTCACGGTGCGTGGACGCGGTTACAAACTGGTGCAGGCGGATGGTGTGAGCGAGACATAGGCGGTCGGCCAAGCGCGCCGGGGTGGGGTCGCGGGGAGCATGGCGTGAAGCGAGCATGGCCTATCTGTTGATTGTGCCGTTCGGTCTATATGTGGCTCTGGCTGCCGTGATCGCGCATCACTTCTGGCGCGCTGTCGGCAGCACAATCATGGTCGCCTATACGCTGGGAGCGGCGCTGGTCACCGCCTGCTACCTGATCATAGGCACAACCTCTAGCAGGAGCATGGCGGAAGCAGCCGCTGTGTTAGCAGTGCTGCTTTCGATCTGGACAGCAGCGCTCTTGTTACCCCTGACCCTGGTGGGGCTGTATTTCGAGACCTGGCTGCGCGCCCACTGGCGGCCTGTGTTGTTGGCGGCGGTGCTGATCGCTGGTGTTCTGGCTGTCGTGATGCTGGGATGGCGTGTTGCCGCCGGTTGTCCGATCGTCGTGCCAGTGAAAGAGTCCGCCTGGATACCCTGGGTGCTGGGCTGCCAGGGCTTGCGCTGGCCCTATAGCGCGCTCTTCTTCGTCGGCAGCCAGGTGGGGTGCGCGGCGGTCATCGGCTGGGCGCTCTACCTCCGCCGGCTGACGCTGTGGTACGACGCTGTTCCCTTGACGCTGGTCTCGGCGCTCAGCGTACTCATCCCGTTGCTCTCGCCGATGGTAGGATCGCGGTGGCTGGTGACCGTCGTCGCCACAGGGTGGCTGCCGCCGGTCGCGCTGTTGGCTGTGCGTGTGAGCCGGGCCATGCGCGCCACTACGCTCAACCTGGCCATCCGCACCACGCTGCGCACCTACAGCGACGGCGTGGCGGTGCTCGACGCGCAGGAGCGCGTGGTGTGGTACAACCTGCAATTCGCCCGCTGGCTGCCCGGAACGCCTTCCCCTTTTATCACGACGCTTGGTGTAGATGAACTGCTGCGCGGGTCGGCGTTGGCCCTGGTGGTGCGCGATTTGCTGGATACGGGGCGCGACCTGGATGAATGTGTCTTGATCCGCGAGGGTGAAGAGTACGTCCTGCAGGTGAGCGTGCGCCCGTTGGATACGCTGAGCGATTTCCCCGGCGCACGCCTGATCGTGCTGCACGACGTGACCGCCTCGCGTATGCGGCACGATTTGCAGGCGCGCAGCCGCGAACTGCTGGCGCTCAGCGCCATCAGCGCTGACATCGCTTCCACCCTTGACCTGGAACAGGTGATCACGCGGGCCTTACAGCAGGTGTTGGCGCTGGGACGCTCAAGCGGTGCAGCCGTCTATCTGCTGGACGAAGAGGACAGGGGCTGTTTACGATTGGCCGGGCGGCTGGCGCGGACTGGCACGTTTCAACAATGCCCGCCTGAGTTTTGTAGTGAGCAGGCTCCCTTCCTCCATGCGCTGGGTGGTGGCTCTGCTCTGCTGGTCGAAGACGCTGCGGCTGACCAGAGCAGCGCTGCGCTGGTGGAGTATTTCGGCGTGCGGGCCGCGTTGATTGTTCCTCTGATAGCGCGCGAACAGACCGTCGGCATATTGATTTCGGGCCATCCGGAGCCGCGCGCCTTCGATTCGCTGGAAGTGACACTTTTTGAAGGCATGGCGCGTCAACTGGCAGTCGCCATCGAGAACGCCCGCCTGCACAGCCAGGAACGCCAGCAGCGTCAGACCGCCGAAGCCCTGCGCGAAGTGGCGAGTATCCTGGCCTCGCGCAACCTGAGCGAGACGCTACAACTGCTGCTGGAAAAACTGCACGGTCTGCTGACGTATGAACGCGCGTCGATCATGGTGCTGGCCGAGCCGGGCTATCTGCGTGTCGGCGCGGCGGTGGGTTTTGTCCCGGCTGCTAACGGCACGCCGATCACCGAGCAGCGCGTGGAGATCGAGCGTTACCCTTACCTCAAGCGTCTGTTCGAGCAGCGCACGCCACAGCTTGTGCCCGACACTGAACGCGATCGCCTGTGGGTGCCCGGCGAATTCCCCTATCGCGCCTGGCTGGGCGTGCCGTTAGTGGTGCGCGACCGGGTGCTCGGTTGCCTGAGCATTTCGCATCGTCAGCCGGGGCGCTACACCCCCGACGATCTCAATACGGCCATTGCCTTCGCCAATCAGGCGGCTATCGCTCTCGAAAACGCCCTGCTTTTCGAGGGAGAACAACAGCGTCGCGTCCAGGCGGAACGTCTGCAAGAGGCGTCCTATGCGGTGGTCACCAGCCCCGACCTGGAGAGCGCCTTGCGGGTGGGGCTGGCCCATCTGGCCCAGGCAATTCCCTTCGACCGCGCCCATGTGGGCCTGTTCGAGTCCGATCAGCAATGGCATTTCCGCGCTGTTCATCCGTCCAGCGAGCCGCTCCCTCTGGATCATTCTGTTTCCACACGCGCCTATCCGCTGGTGCAGCAGGTGATCAGCAGCCGGCGAGCGGTGCTGGTGCCAGACACGCGCCAGGAACCGCTCTGGCGACCGGGGCGCTTCATCAACCAGGAGATTCGTAGCTGGCTGGGGGTGCCGCTGGTGGTGCGCAACACGGTCATTGGTCTGCTGGCGCTCGACAGCCTCAAGCCGGGGAATTTCAGCGAAGAACACCTGCAGCTTGCGCAAACCTACGCCAACCAATTCGCAGCCGCCATCGAGAACTTCCGCTTGTTGGAAGAGGCTCAGCAGCAGAATCGTGCCCTCAGCACACTCAACCGGGTGCTGGCCGCCAGCAATGAAGCGCTGGCCGGCGAGAACTTGCTGCACAATATGCTGAACGCCGTACTGCAGACGCTCGACTTGCCGGGAGGGGCCTTGCATCAGCGTTCTGCGTCGCAGCGCGAGTTAATCCTGCGCGCCGCGCACGGCCTGCCGGATGCAGTGCAGGCCCGGCTGCAGCGGCTGGAGGTGTTGCCGGGCGGTGAGGTGAGTCTGGAGGCGGAGCCGGGCTGGACGTTCTTCAGCGTACCTTTGCTAGCGCACGGCGTCGAAAACGGCCTGCTCAGCATCTATCACCCGCTGGGTTACCCGCTGGATGCCGCGCTGCGAGATCTGTTGGCCCGCATTGGTCAGCAACTGGGCGTGGTGTTGGAAAATGCGGTTCTGTTCGAAGACACCATGCGCCGGGTTACGCTGACAACCGATCTGGGACGGCTGGGCCTGGCCATCAGCGCGCAACTCGACCGTCAGCGGGTGCTTTCTCTGTTGTGCGAAGAGTGTCTGGGCATTTTCAATGTACAGGGGGCCTATCTATGGCTGGCCCAGGCTGACGCTCTGGTGGGGGCGGAGGCCTTCGGGCCAGGGGCCGAGACTTTCCGGGGGCACCGCTTGCCTCTTGCAGAAGAGACCTGGTTGCCGGTGCGCGTGCTGGACGAGTGGCAACCGCGGTATGTCAATCATCTTGCCGAAAGCGATGCCTTTCCGCCCGACTTCGTGGCGCTGACTGGCGCGAAGTCGGCGCTGGCCATCCCCCTGCTCAAGGCCGAAGTGCCGGTGGGCACGCTGCTATTGATAGACACGCGCGATCCTGAAGCGTTCAGCGAAGCGGTGATCGAGCACGTGGGCATGTTCGGTGTGCAAGCCGCGTTGGCTATTGAGAACGCCAGCCTGTTCGAAGAAGTGCGCCGCCGCCTGGATCATCTGCGCCTGGTCAACGAGGTGGGGCGTTACTCGACCGCCATCCTCACTCAGAACGCGCTGGTAGAGGGGGTGGCGAGCAAGCTGTATGACATCCTGGGCTACGACTCCATCATCCTGCTGGCAATGGAGGAAGGCCGTCTGGCGGTGCGCACTGTCGTTGCCGAAGGGCAGCCGATCAAGCCCGGCGTCAGCGCCGAGCGTTACCGCCCGATTCTATGGGTGGCCGGACAGGCTATCGAGCGTTCTGAGCCAGTACTGCAGAATCAGGAACACCCGCCCATTGGCGCGGAGGACGTGGAACGGCGCGAATATTGTGTGCTGGCGGTGCCGCTCGTGGTGGCCGACGAAGTGATCGGCGTGCTGGTGGTGGAGCGGCACGGCTTTGCCAGCATCGGCCAGGAAGACCTGGATGTGCTGGAACCGCTGGCCGCTCAACTGGCGATCGCCGTCAGCAATGCGCGCCTGTGCGAGCGGGTGCGCGAGCACGCCATTGACCTGGAAGCGCGCGTCGTGGAACGCACTGCCAAGATTCGCGAGCAGCAGGAACGTACCGAAGCCATCCTGCGCTCGGTGGCGGACGCCGTCATCGTCTTCGATCTGACCGGCCAGATTGTGCTGGCCAATCCGGTGGCGCGCGATCTGTTCGAGCGTTATGGGCAGGATACCGGCCTGAGCGAGCATGTGGGCGCGCTGGTACAGCGGGTGATGTCCCCGCCAGATATCCAGCACGACGCGACCGAGCTGATTCAGTTGAACGGCGTTGTCTTGCAGGCCAAGGCTGCGCAGGTGGTGGAGGGCGACGCCCTGATCGGCTCCGTGGTGGTCTTGCGCGACATCTCGCGCCTGCAAGAGCTGGATCGGCTTAAAGATCGCTTTATTTCCACTGTGTCGCACGAGCTGCGCACGCCGCTGGCGAATCTCAAGCTCTATCTGCAATTGCTCGAAAAAGGCAATCCGGAGCGCTATCCCACCTACCTGGATGTGATGCAGCGCGAGGCGCAACGGCTGGAGCGCCTGATAGACGACCTGCTGCAGATTTCGCGCCTGCAGGCGGAACAGCAGGGGCAACGCCGGCGCAATCATCTGCCGATCGCCATTGACGAGATCATTGCCCTGGTGGTGCAACACAATCAGCCCTGGGCCGAGACCGAGGGCAAGTCGTTGACCTATGAGCATCAAGGGGCACCGCTGCCGCGGGTCAAGGGGGATGCCGATCAGCTTGAGCGGGCGCTGACCAATCTGGTGAGCAATGCTATCCGCTACACGCCAGAAGGGGGGCGCATCGTGGTGCGCAGCCGGGTCGAACTCGCAGGGCAGGATGGACGAGATTGGGTTATCATTGAGGTCAGCGATACGGGCATCGGCATTCCTGCGCACGAGTTGCCCATGATCTTCGACCGTTTCTTCCGGGCTTCGAACATCAGCCCGACCGTGCCGGGCACTGGCCTGGGTCTGTCCATTCTGAAAGACATCATCGAGCAGCACGGCGGTCAGATAGACGTGGAAAGCCAGGAAGGCCAGGGGAGTACATTTCGCCTGCGGTTACCGGTGCATTCTTCGTAGGGAGCAGGCGGGAGAAGGCTATGCGTAAACCGACGATTCTAGTGGTAGAAGACGATCTGCATTTACTGGAAGGAATCCGCGAGATTCTGGAGATCAACGGCTACGAGGTCTGGACCGCGGCTAATGGAGAAGCCGGATTGTCGGAGTTGCAGGCGCACCGTCGTCCGCCAGACCTGATCGTCTCCGACATCATGATGCCGCGCATGGACGGTTACGACTTCTTCGAGACGGTCCGCGCGGAAGCAGCCTGGGTGCACATCCCGTTCATTTTCCTGACGGCCAAGGGTGAGCGCGAGGACATCAAACGCGGCAAACGCATGGGCGCGGAGGACTACATCGTCAAGCCGTTCGACGCAGATGAGTTGTTGGTCGCCATTTCCGCCAAACTGCACCGCCGCAAGCAGATCGAGCAGCACTGGCAGAGCGAGGTCGCCAACATCAAGCAGAACATCCTGATGATCCTCAATCACGAGTTCCGCACGCCGCTGACCTACGTCGTCGCCTACGCCGACATGCTGCATCGCGACGCGGACGAACTCAGCGTGGAAGATATGCGCACCTTCCTGCACGGTATCAACGCCGGAGCGGGGCGGTTGCGTCGGCTGGTGGAGAACTTCATCCTGCTGGTCGAGCTGGAGACGGGCGAAGCGGCGCAGACCTTCGAATGGCGCAGTACCGCCCTGGCCGATTACGCGGCTTTGCTCAGCACAGTGGAGTCCAAGTACCAGGAGCAGGCACGCGAGAAGGAGATCGCCCTGGTGCTGGACATAGACGACGATCTGCCGCCTGTACGGGCCGACTCGCAATATCTATCCGCGGCCATCGAGTGCCTGGTAGACAATGCGCTCAAGTTCTCCGACAAGCGCGGCTCGCAGGTGACGCTCAGCGCTTATCGCGATGGCTCGATGGTGTGTCTTGCTGTGCGCGACCAGGGGCGCGGCATTCCCGATGAGGAACGCGAGAAAATCTTCGAGTCGTTCTATCAGATCGAGCGGCACAAATACGAAGACCAGGGAGCTGGCGCGGGCCTGGCCATTGTGCAGGGCGTGGTGCGCCTGCATGGCGGCGAAATCCTCTGCGACAGCGTCGTCGGGCAGGGCAGCGAATTCGTGATCCGCCTGCCCATCTATCCCGCCGGCGTGTAACGGCTGTTCAGTCAGATGGCTGTCAGCACCGCGTCAGTTCGGCGCGACACTGTTCGTGTTACGATCAGAGTACACAGGTGCGCAACACAGCGGGCAAGATTGCGTATTAACTGGCAAGCACGCAGCAGTTGGCAGGCATTCGCGGCTATGGATTAGGAGGAACTGGTTGGGATGGCCTCACTCTTGCAGAAGATCAACACCCTGATTTCGGCCAACGTACACGCGCTGGTTGATTCGGCCCTGGAAGCCAACTCGGTCAAGGTGATGGACGAATACATCCGCCAGGCCGAGCGCAACCTCGACGCGCTCGAAGACCAGGCGGCCACGGTGGGCGGAACAGTCAAGACGCTCAAGCGCAAGTACGAAGAATTCGCCGCGGCAGCGGAGAAGCTCGACCGCGACATTGACACGTTGTTGTTGCGGGGCAAGACCGACCTGGCGACGGCAGCGCAGGCCGAACTGAACCAGAAACAGGCGCTCGCCCAGGAATATTACGAGCAATGGCAGGCGCAGGAGCGGGAATATCGCCGGATGCTCGACGCCAAGCTCAAGCTGGAGGCCAAGCTGACCACCATCAAGCAAGAGCGTGAGCACCTCAAAGCTCTGCTCGAACTGGTGGAAGCCAAGGAGATGACCACCAAGGCCATCCGCAGCCTGGACGATCTGGCGGGCATCGGCGACGAGGATGTGGCACGTCTGGGCGAGCAGATTCGCGCTCGCCTGGATCGTGAAGAAGCTCGCCTGGAAATGGCCAGCTCCACCATGAAGGAGCAGATTGACGAGGCCATCGGTATGTCCGAGATCGAGATGCAGCTCGAAGAGCGCCGTCAACGTCTGGGGCTGGCGGGCGGGAGCGGCGGGGCTGGCTAGCGCCGTCCGGTTAAAGGCCGTACCCTATGAGAGAGGAAATGCGCGGGCGCGCCTGGCGTACCATGGTGCGCCGGGCGTTCTTCAGCCTGGAAAGCGCGGTGATCATCGCCCTGGCCATTGCCCTGTTCGGCCTGGGCTATCAGCCTTTCGGCTGGTGGCAGCCCGTCTACTGGCTGATCTTCGGCGTGGTGGCTGAGGCGCTCTACCTGGGCGCGACGCTCAGCGATCCGCAGGCGGCGCAACGGGCGGTAGATGCTATGCTCACGGAGCACTACAACCCGGATGAGATTCGCAACCCCCGCGCCCGCGAACGGCTGCGGCGGGCGCTGGAATACCACCGCCTGATCGCCGAGGCGGCTCGCCGGCACAGCGGAGCCATGCGCGTCAGCCTGGAAGCGACTGCCAGCGAGATAGACGACTGGGTGGCGCTGATCTATACCCTGGCCAGGCGACTGGACGAGTTCGAGGAAAACAGCGTGCTGGCCCGCGACCGCCGCCTGGTGCCGCACGACCTGACCAACCTGCGCCGCCGCCTGCGCACCGAGTCGTCGCCTGTAGTGCGCGCCGAACTGGAAGAGGCCATCCAGGCCAAGGAATTGCAACTCGCCAACCTGCGCGCCCTGGAAGACCGCGTCAAGCGGGCCGAGATTCAGCTAGACCAGACCCTCTCCGCTCTGGGCACTGTTTACGCGCAGGTGCAGGTGATTGACTCGCGCGGAGCCGATCGCGCCCGCACCGAGCGCCTGCAGGAAGACATTCACGAAGAGGTGTCCTCGCTCGCTGACCTGATCGCGGCCATAGATGAGGTGCAGAACTACCGCCTATCCTCTTCGGAGCGATGAGGGGGCGCTTTGGCCGCGCCAGACCTTCCCCCCGGCTATGCGCTCTGTCGGGCGACGCTGCTCGATCTGCGCGCCCTGCATCGTCTGGAGCGCGTCATCTTCCCCCGCGACGCCTACCCCTACTTCGAATTGGCGCTGCTGTTCCTGGTGCCCCGTATCATCAACCTGAAGATCGTCGCGCCGGATGGCTCATTGGCGGGCTTTGTCTCGGCGTCGCGTGGGCTGTCGTACGAGCGCGGATGGATCATCACGCTGGGGGTCGCGCCGGCGCACCAACGGCGCGGCCTGGGGACGGCGTTGCTGACTGCTGTCGAAACACGCCTGAAGCGCCCCTTCGTGCGCCTGACTGTGCGCGAGAGCAACCTGCCCGCCATCCGGCTGTATCAACGGGTGGGCTACACAGTCGTCGGGCGTCATCCGGCGTACTATCGCGACGGCGAGACAGGGCTGATCATGGAGAAGCGGTTATCAGTGAACAGTTGACGGTGATCGGTGCACAGCGATCAGTATCTATCCGTAAATTCGGTTCTGTAGGGGCGCTGCTTGCTGCGCGACAGGAATTTAGCGATTTGCTCGGTGCGGAGGCGTTGACCTCACCCCCGCTCGGCGCTGGCGCGCCTCGCGCCCCCTCCCGCGTCGGGGAGGGGGCAAGCCGAGCGAAGCGAGGCTGGGGGTGAGGTCAACCACAGCCCAGCAAACGGCCTGTCACAGTTTGCGCGCACCTCTCAAATGGGGTGCATTTCAGGTATCTCCGTAAATTCGGTTCTGTAGGGTAAGTTGGCGAGGGATCGAGGCCATTCCCCATAGATAGGCGATGAGGGCTGCTGCCACTCCCTACGCCTTGTTTATCCCATCTCCGGGAATACCAGGAACTCCACCGTATCCGTCAGCACGTCGAGCACGGCCACCGAGCGCGCCTGCGGGAAGCTGCCGCCCAATGCGCCGGGATTGATCACGCGCACGCTGTACGGTCGGCGGAATTCGTCCAGGCGGTGATGGGTGTGGCCGTAACAGATATAGGCGTATTTGCCGCTGATGATCATGCCCGCCAGCAACGACTGATCGTGCCCATGTGTGACGCCAATCAGTTTGCCGTCCACTTCGATTTGCTGACTGAAAGCGGGGGGCATGGCCCCGATGTGGCGAGTCGCGCTGATCAGGTCGGCGCGGGCGTGATCCATGTTGCCCCATACGAAGGTCATCGTCCACCCGGCGAAGAGATAGACGATTTCCGGCGTGGTGATGTCTCCGCAGTGGATCAGACGCTCCACTCCCCGTTCGCGCAGGGCGGCCAGCGCCTGCTCGGTGTTGGCGCGGTGATTGTGCGTGTCGGAGAGGATACCGATCTTCATGATGAGGCGCTCCTCCATTTCAGGCCGTGGGCGGGGGCAGTCCGTCGTAAGGCGCGGTGACGAAAGGCGTCAGCGGGCGCATCGTCGCGCGATCAATTACCATGATCGCGGCAAAGTCAATCGCGCGCCAGTCCTCATAGGTGGGAGGACGGCCCCGCAGACAGGCCGTGTAGAGCGTCAGCACAGTGGCATGGGCGGCCACGGCGATGGTCTCGGCGGGGTGCGCGCTCAGGAGGCTGTCCATGGCTCTGGCGAATCGTTCGCCCGCCTGCCGGGCGGATTCCCAGCCAGGGGCGGGCGGAATCTCCGCTTGGGCGAAGAAAGCGCGCTGCGCCGCCTGGAAAGCCGCTCCGTCCAGCCAGGTGTCGCGGCGGGCTTCGCCGAGCGCGGGATGGGCGTACCAGGGCACGGCATGCGTTGTGCGCGCTGCTTCTCCTACGGCGGACGCTTTAGGCTGCGAGCTGGTATAGATGGCGGCCACATGGTTCTATAGCGGCAGCGCCATCAGCGCGCGCACCTGCGCGCGGCCCAGGTCGCTCAGACTCCACTGCGAGGCTGGACACGCCGGATCGATCGTCGTGTGGGGATGACGGATCAGGTAGAGCCACGGCATGACGGCTCAGTCCTCGTCGTGTACTTCGTACTCACCCTCGATGATCTGCACCTGTTTCGGCGGGGTATGGCCGCCCGCCTGTTGGCGCGGGCGCAGTCCCCGATACTCGTCTACTACCTCGCGCGGGGAGGCGTGAATGAACCACTGCAAGCCGACGATGAAGGCGCTCAGGTCATCTACCACACCGAAGGGCAACAGCACATCGGGCAGCAAATCGATCGGCGAGAGAATGTACAGGGCGGTGAGCAGTGGGATTAGCCGGGTGGTGCCGCTCACGCGCCGGTCGAAGAGCAGCCGTGTGGCCAGCACCATATCGGCCCACAGGCGGGCAAGCAGATCAGGGTTGGCCTGAGTTTTGCGCTTGGTCATGGCAACTTCCCTTGCAGGCAGGGCGATCTAACGTTCTATCCGTAGTATACGCACTCGCTGCGCTGCCGTTCCATTGCGCAACCAGAAAGCTACATTCAGGACGGTCAGGGCGGCGATGCCCACCATGCCCGCGACGAACGGGCCGTCGGGATTGACGGTGTACAGCCTGCCCGCCAGGTTGGTGCCCACCAGCGTTGCCAGCCCGGCGGCGGTGTCTACCAGGGCGTAGGCGATACCGTGCTGGTGCGCAGGGGTGCGCTCGCCGATCACGCTCGCGGCGAACGGGCGGGTGGTGTAGTGTGCGCCGAGCAGGAACACCCCCAGCGCAACCAGGGGCGGGCTGTCAGTTGCCAGCAACAGCCCGAACGCGCCAAAGACCAGCAGCAGGCTGGCGAAGAAACCGCGCCAGGAACTCAATCGTCCCAGGGCCAGGCTGAAGACCGCTGTGCCCAAGGCGCTTAGCGAACCGAACAACCCGATCGCCGCCCGCGAAAAGCCGCGCGCCTCTTCCAGATATTGCGATGAGAGCGTCTGGCCGGTGAGGATCGCCACGAAGCCGAGCGTGAGCACCAGCAGAGCGCCCATCACCGGCGCGCGGCGCAGCAGGCCGCGGTAATCGTGGCCGTCGGCGGGGCGTGGTGGGACAGGGTAGGGACTGGTGCGGACGATGGCGATGGTGCTGAGCACAAACCAGCCCGTGCTGATCAGATACACCGCGCGCAGCCCGATTTGCTCGCCAAGCCATCCGCCGATGCTCGGTGTGATCACCAGGCCCAGCGAATAAGCCGCCCACATCAGCGTCAGCGCCGCCTGCAGGGGCACGTCAGGGTGGCGTGTGGGATCGTAGCGGGATGACTGCGTGATATACAGGTTGGTGGCAGGAATGGCGGCAGCGGAGAAACCGTAGATCAGGTAGCCGGGCGCGGCCCAACGCCAGTCCGGTGCCAGCGCCATGATCAGCACGCCAGCCAGTCCCAGGTACCAGCCGGGCACCATCAGACGACGCGCGCCGAAGCGATCGGCCAGGATGCCCGCTGGTAGCACGAACAACAGACGACCCAGCCCCCACAGCCCGATCACAAAACCGGCCTGGTCGGGCGTGGCTCCCAGCGACTTGATGTAGAGGGGCTGGATGAACATCCACAGCCCTTCGCCCACACCCCACAGCGCGTAGGACCACATCACCCAGCGTGTATCGCGGCCAATGTCGTGTACCAGTGTGCGCATGATCTTTTCCCGCATGGGATACAGCAAGATGCCCTGCAGAACGCCCAGTATACAGTGCCGCGCCCGAACTTTACAGGGAGAATCCGGGCTGTGGGGCATTTCACGAGAGTTCACGGTCGGCTGATCATGCATCAGACCTGTTCTGGCTTGTCGGGTCTTGTGAACTAACCTGAAATGCACTCCCTTTGAGAGATGCGCGCAAAATGTGACAGGCCGTTCGCTGCGCTGTGGTTTACCTCACCTCCGCTCGGCGCTTGCGCGCCTCGCTGCCCCCTTCCCGCATCGGGGAGGGGGCAAGCCGAGCGAAGCGAGGCTGGGGGTGAGGTAAACGCTTCCGCAGCGGGCAAATCGCTGAGAACCTTCGCTCGCACTCAGTTTGAGGGGGGCATTTCACAAAGGTTCACCCCAGAGAGGGGCTACACGCCTCAGTTCGCCTGCACTCGCGAACTAAACTGAAATGTACCCTCCGGGCTATGGCCATTCGGGGAGAGAAAATTCGATCCAGGGGGGCCAATCTTCACCTAGCAGAACACAGGGAAACGCCCCCGCCATCGCGGGGGCGTTTGGTGTGCGGCGGGGCAGGGCTATGCCTCGGCGATTTCCACCGTGTAGAGTTTATCGCCTGGCTGAGTATCGCGCATGGGGTCGCGCTCGCGGATCTGCAGCAACACGGCCAGGCTGTCGCGGTCTTTCACCCGCCCAAAGACGGCGTGTTTGCCGTCCAGATGGGGAGTGGCCACATGCGTGATGAAGAACTGACTGCCGTTGGTGTTCGGCCCGGCGTTGGCCATGCTCAGGATGCCAGGGCCATCGTGTTTGAGCGCCAGCGCGCCCGGTTCGTCGTTGAAACGGTAGCCAGGGCCGCCGCGACCAGTGCCAGTGGGATCGCCACCCTGGGCCATGAAGCCGTGGATGACCCGGTGAAAAGTCGTGTTGTCGTAGTACCCTTCGCGCGCCAGAAAGACGAAGTTATTGACAGTCAGGGGGGCCTGTTGCGCAAAGAGTTCGACAACGATGTCACCGCGCTCCGTCTTGAACGTTGCGGTGTACTGTTTATCTAGATTGATCACCATCGGTGGCGGCGAACCATATTGCTTGGCCATGCGCTTACCTCGCTGAGCTATGTTGACAATGTGTAGAGTTTACCCGATTCGGCTCAGCTTTCCAACGTGACAAACTGAGCGATGAACGCCGCTGTGAAGCGCATCGAGTCGAAATAATCCCTCACCAGGATGTTCTCGTTGGGCGAGTGAGCGCGCGCGTTGGGGTGCCACGTCGCACCGGCGAAGATGACGGGAATGCCCTGGCGAGCGCTCAGCGGGTAGAGCGGCCCACTGCCCGCGTACCAGGGGAAGATGATCGGCGTCTTGCCCCAGGTTTCCTGGCTGGCAGCAATGGCGGCCCGTTCCACCAAGCTGCCCGGCGACGAGGCAGCGAACTCTTCTCCGCCCAGGTCAATGATCTCGATGTCGCTGAAGCCGCGCCGATCCAGGTGTTCGCGCAACAAACGGCGGGCCAGCTCAACGGTCAGGCCGTCCACCAGCCGGAAGTCGAGCTTGGCCATTGCCTCGGCGGGCAACACCGTCTTTGAGCCAGCCCCACCATAGCCGGCATGGATGCCGCAGATGGTGATTGTCGGCGCGGCCAAGTAACGACGGCGCGCCTCATGATCGCTCATGCCATTCAACCATTGTTCCAGCCCCCAGCGCCGCCGCATGGCTTCGAATTGCAGCGGCACGGCGTCAATGCGCGCCCATTCCTCGTCAGTCAGTGGGCGGACGTGCTCCAGGTAACCGTCCAGGGTGATCGTGTCATCGGGCGCTTTGAGCGTGCTCAGCGCCCAGACCAGCCGCCACGCCGGGTTGACTACCATCGGCGCAAACGCCGAGTGCAGATCGTGGCTCGGCCCTTTGCAGCGCAGCTCGAAGTAGGCCAAGCCCTTGCCGCCCAGCCCAAAGGTGGGGCAGCCCGCTTCGTCGTAGCCGCCACCTTCCCATAGCAGGCCGTCGGCGGCCAGCAGATCGCGGTGTGCCTCGGCCCACTCCGCCAGGTGATTGGAGCCGGTCTCCTCTTCGCCTTCGACAACCCACTTGATGCGCACCGGCAATTCGCCTTGCGTGGCCAGCCATGCTTCGATCGCCTGAATGCGCGAGAGCAGCTCGCCCTTGTCGTCGGACGTGCCGCGCCCGTAGATCACGCCATCGCGGATGACCATCTCGAAGGGGGGCGTTTCCCACAGGTCGAGTGGGTCTTCGGGCTGCACGTCGTAATGGTTGTAGATCAGGAGCGTGCGCGGGGCGTCGCGCGGGCCAAGCTCGGCATAGACGACCGGCGAGCCAGGCGTGGGGAAAACGGTGACCTCTGCCCCAAGCGCCCGGAAGCGCTCCGCAACGAGGGCGGCCATCTCGTTGATGCCGCGTCTGTCGGCGGCGACGCTGGGCTGCGCGATGGACTGCCCGAACTCCGCCAGAAAGCGCTCGCGATGCGCGTCGAGATACTGGTTGAATGAGGTGGTATCGTAAGGCATGGCGATCCTGATGACTCCTTCACAACTGAGGCAAAAAATAGTGTGCTATCCCAGCTTGTACCCGATCATGCGCAGGAAGTTCTTGCGCCAAGCAATGCCTTCCTCGTCCTCGACGCCCTTGCTGGCGAAGCCGTCAATCACGCCCAGAATGCCGCGCCCCTGCTCTGTCTCGGCGACGATGACTTGCGTGGGGTTGGCCGTCGCGCAGAAGATGCGCACCACTTCCGGCACAGCCTGCACTGTCTTGAGCACGTTGACGGGGTAGAAGCCTTCGCCCAGAAACAGGATGAAGCTATGACCGGCGGCGAGCTTCTGCGCGTTCTGGATGGCGAGCGTCTTCATAGCCTCGTCGGTGCCCGTATGACGGATCAGGCACGCGCCAGAAGCCTCGCAGAACGCCAGCCCGAACTTGATGCCGGGCACGGCGGTCACCAGCGCCTCGTGCATATCCTCGACCGTTTTGATGAAGTGACTCTGGCCCAGAATGAAGTTGATCGCCTCCGGCTTTTCAATGGTAACCAGGCTCAATTTGATGTCCATTGCAGGCACTCCTTTGGCTGGATCAAAGCGCGCCATGCGCCCGAATGCGGTGGGAACGTCCTTAGCATAGCCCATTCTGCGGGCGAGACAAAACAGCGTGGAAGCAGCTCGGTGCTTTTCTCTTGCGCCTCCGTGACCAAATGCTCGTCCGAAAAGCACAAAGCCCGCCACCGAGGACGGGCTTTGCCCCTCTGCTCCAAGGACTATCAGGTGCTGGGCTGATCGGACGTTTCGCTTTCGTCCTCGTCTTCCCAGCTCACAATCCAGATGCACAGGCCGGCGACCAGCACCGTCGCCACAATCAACGCGATCCAGTTGCCGGCGGTCAGTCCTACGTCGCGCGCCTCATAAACCAGCAGGACAATGCAACCTACCGAGAGCACGATCCAGGCGCTGAGCCGTGGCCAGGTTTCGACCAGGCGGATGAGTGCTCCCAGGGCTGGCTGTTTCTTCAGTCGTTCTACCATGCTTTCACCTCATACTGTCTAACACGGCACCATTGCCTACAACGGCTTGAGCACGCGCTTGGCCCGCAACCGTTTTCCAAAGATGGCGTAGGAGGAGTCGGGTCGCGCCTCGCGCACGGCCTCGCGCCATGCCGGAATGGTGATAGTATCCAGAGTCTGGGCCTCGTACCCCTGGGCACGCAACGCCTGAACAGTGGCAGCGGAGGTGCCCGGTGGCAGAAAGACGTAACCCACCTCGCTCTCCAACTCGCGCGAGGCCCGCTCGACAGCCTCGATCAGCGCGGTGATGATCGGCGCAACTGGCTTGCCGTCCAGCACCAGCAACTCGTCCACGCGCGTAACCAGGTTTTCCACCAGGAAGCCGATCAGGGCAATGGGCGTGTCGCCCTCCATCGCCAGCAGATAGGACTTCTGCCCGAAGGAGATCAATACTTCGTCGCGCGTCAACCGTTTGCCAGTATGACGATAGATCAGATCGGCAATCTGCGCGGCGTTGTGCGGCGTGCCACGCACAATGTTGACGGAGACCGTCACGCCGCCGTCTGCCCGCGCCCCGCCGATCTCCACACGCTGTGGAGCGGTCTGCTGCGCTTCGGCGCGCGCTGCCCCCGCGATCTGCGACCAGGCCGAACGCACCTGCATCCAGGTTTGTTCGGGCGTGCCGTTGTTATCAATCACCACGTGAGCGCGGGCGAGCTTGTCGGCCTGTGGATTCTGGGCATGAATACGCTTGAGGGCCTCCTGCCGCGACAGACCACGTTTGACCAGCCGCGCCACCTGCGTATCCTCGGAGGCGTTGACCACCCAGACAGCATCCACCCAGTTGGCGATCGGGCTTTCGAGCAGCTTGATCGCCTCGATGACTACGAAGCGGCGCGGATTGCGCGCGATCAGCGTATCTATAGCGCGCTCCACGATGGGATGAGTGATCGCCTCCAGACGGCGCATGGCTTCGGGATGCGCAAAGGCAATCGCCCCCAGACGCGCGCGGTCAATGCGCTTTTCGTCGTCGAGAATCCATGTGCCGAAAGTGAGCACGACAGGTTTGTAGGCCGGAGCGCCGGGAGCCATCGCCTGGTGTACCAGGGTGTCGGCATCAATAGTATATGCGCCGAGATGCTCCAACATGCGGCGCACCAGGCTCTTGCCCATGGCGATGTTGCCAGTCAAGCCGATCACGTATTTGTCTTTCCAGCGCCCCACGGTAGTCCCTCCACCTGGTGCCGTCGAGCCGATGTGCTCATTGTAGCCCGCCCGCCATTTTCGATCAACCGCGGCCCGAACACGGGGTGCGCACAAACTGTGACAGGCCGTTTGCAGCAGTCTGCTGCCCCTCACCCCTTCTATCCCCTCTCCCTCGCGACGGCGTCGCGGGGCGAGGGGACTTCCTTTGTCTGGCCCAGGCGCTCCCCTTCGCCCGCAGCGCGGGAGAAGGGGCTGGGGGATGAGGGTCATCCGCGCCCCAAGCACCGGGCACATTCGCACTTGGGGGCAGCAACCTTGAACCGCACGGACACGCCCTTTACCTCACCCCCAGCCTCGCTGCGCTCGGCTTGCCCCTCAGCCATGTGACCTTGCCCCCAAACACCAGTCACTCTATCAGGGCTTCCCACTCTCGCAGCGCGCGATCCAGCGCGGACTCAGTGGCTACATAGCGTTCGCCCAGGTCGCGCACGCGCTCTACTGCTCCGCGCAGGCTGGCCTCGCCCAGCGCGTTATGCAACCCGTCCAGTTCTGCCTCCAGGCGGGCGATCTCCTGCTCCAATTCGGCCAACCGCTTCTGCCGTTGGAAGGGCGAAAGGCCCGCCGGTTTGTGCTGAGGGGCCAGGGTGGGTTTCTGGCTTTGCGACGAGGGGGTCTCGTTCTGCGCAGTGGCGCGCTCCGCTTCACGGGCCGCCACGTATTCGCGGTAGGGGCCTTCGAAGAGGGTCATGCCTGTCGGCTGCAAATCCCAAATCTGCGTGGCCAGAGCATCAATCAGGTAGCGATCGTGACTGACCAGCAAGATCGTCCCCTCATACTGCGCCAGAACGTCTTGTAGAATCTCCTGGCTTTCGATGTCCAGATGATTGGTCGGCTCGTCCAACAGCAGGAAGTTGGCTCCGGCCAGGGCCAGCTTGGCCAGCGCCAATCGCCCGCGCTCGCCCCCGCTGAGGGTGCTCACCGGGCGAAACACGTCATCGCCGGTGAACAGGAAACTTGCCAGGTAATTGCGGGCTTCGCTCAGGGGCAACTGACGCACCGTCAGCAGTTCGTCCAGCACGCTGTTGTCGGGATTCAATCCCTCGTGCGCCTGCGCAAAGTACCCCGGCTGCACCGACGCTCCTAGCCAGGCGCTGCCCGCCAGCGGTGGTATCTCGCGCAGTAACGTTTTGAGCAGGGTGGTCTTGCCCACGCCGTTCGGCCCGATCAGCGCCGCCACCTCGCCGCGATAGAGCGTGATATCCGGCACGGCCACCAGCGGGCGGTCGCGGTGATAGCCCACCACCAGGTCGCGCGTCATGAGCACTTTGTCGCCACTGCGCAGGTTGGCCCTCAGATTGAGGTGAATCTGATGGCGTTGCCGCGGACGGGCGATCAGCCCATCGCGCTTGAGGCGCTCCAGGCGGCGCAGACGCCCTTTGGCCTGGGCAGTGTTCTGGCCAGCCATGTTGCGGCGGATATACTCTTCTTGCCTGGCGATGAATTCCTGCTGCGCCTCATATTCTTTGCGCAGCCGCTCGTGACGTTCCTCGCGCTGCCGGACGTAATGGCTGTAGTTGCCGCGATAAACCTCGACGCGCCCCCATTCCATCTCCCAGATGGTGCTGACTACGCTGTCCATGAAGTAGCGGTCGTGACTGACCAGCAGCAACGCGCCTGGCCACATCTTCAGGAAACGTTCCAGCCACTCGATAGCATTGATGTCCAGGTGATTGGTTGGCTCGTCGAGCACCAGCAGATCGGGCGCTTCCAGCAACAACCGCGCCAGCAGGGCGCGCGTCTGCTGCCCGCCGGAAAGGTGCGTCAGCGGCATGGTGAAGTCCGTTGGGGCGAAGCCCAACCCCTGGAGCACCTGCCGCGCCCGTGTCTCGTAGGTGTAACCACCGTCCAGTTCGAATTGATGTTGCTCGCGACCGTAGCGCTCGATCAGTTCGTCGAGGTCGGGACGGGCGGGATCGCTCATCTGGTCGGCCAGCGCGGCCAGGCGTGCCTCGCGGGCGCGCAGGTCGGCGAAGGCGGTCATCATCTCGTCCCACAGGGTGCGTTCGCCGCTCAACTGCGGGCGCTGCGGCAGGTAGCCGATGGTCAGCCCCTTCATATGGCTGACTGTTCCCGCCGACGGTTCCTGGCGCTTGATCAGCACTTCGAGCAGCGTCGTCTTGCCAATGCCGTTGGCCCCCACCAGAGCGATTTTCGCCCCATGCGGGATTTCCACAGACACATTGGCAAAGATATCGTCGGCCCCGAAGGATTTTGCCAGATTGGTTGCACTGAGAATAGCCATAGGCGTCAGGGTAGATGGATTTGCCGGATTGCCGGCCACGATACGCCAGCCTTCGGATTATACCATGAGAACACCGGCATCCGGCGGGCCAAAACATAGCCTCTGTGCGTCAGGCTCGTTTGGGGTGCGTGCAAAGGTTATCAGCGACTTTGCTGCGCCCGATGACTCTCATCCCCCAGCCCGCAGCGCGGGAGAAGGGGAGTGCCTGGGCGAGAGACAGTAAGTCCCCTCGCCCCGCAACGCAGTCGCGAGGGAGAGGGGATGTAGGGGTGAGGGGCAGCAGAGCGCTGCACATTGCCTGTCACATTTCACGCACCCCTCGTTTGGTCTGGCCCCGCAGCGCGGCTATAATCGTCGCCATGAGCGACTACCGGACTTCCTCTGGCATCACGCCTGAACAGGCGGGGCTGATCGTGGCTGCAACGGTCATGGCGGTGACGGGTTGGGTGGGCCTGTGGTTGTTGATCACTACCACCCTGCCCACTGCATTCCCGCGCTGGCTGTTCTTCGTGTTCCTATACCTGGCCGTCACAGGCACGGTGCTGCCATTTGTGCGCTACCTCAACGCGCGCTTTGCCCGCTCAGGGCCAGCCGTCGGCGTGGTGTTGCGCCAGAGCATATGGGTGGGGCTGTTCGTCGTGGCGTGCGCCTGGCTGCAAATCCCCCGCGTGCTGAATCCGGTGATCGCGCTGATCCTGGCGCTGAGCCTGGTAGTCATTGAGTGGTTCCTACACCTGCGCGAAGGAGGCTCCGCCTAACCCTGATGGCGCACAGACGCGCCGGGTGTAGGGCCGTTGGCTCCCGCTTCACTGGCAAGGACGGTGTATATGAAATCCGATCTGGATCGCCTGATGGCAGAGCGCGCCATAGACGCGCTGTTGATTCTCCCTGGGGAAAACGAAGACCCCTACCGGGTCTATCTGAGCAACGGCGTACAACACAGCGGCCTGGTGCTCAAACGGCGCAGCGAGCCGCCTGTATTGATTGTCAACAGCATGGAGCGCGACGAAGCCGCCCGTAGCGGCCTGGCCGTCTATACTTACGACAATTTCGGGTATAGCGAACTGGCGCGCACCTACCAGGACAACCGCGACACCATCACTGTGACGTGGTACAGCCGGATTTTCGAGGAATTCGGCGTGGCGGGCAAAGTCGGTCTTTACGGTGTCTCCGATCTTAACGCTGCCCTGAGCACGGTACGCATCCTGGAAAAGGCGCTGAGCGACCGCCTGCACTTTGTCACCGAAGAGCCGCGCGACACCATCTTCGACCGTGCCTACGAGACCAAAGACCCCGCCGAAGTGACCCGCCTGCGGGAGGTAGCCCGTCGCACCAGCGCCGTAGTCCGCGCCACGCGCGATTGGCTGGCCACACACCGCGCCGCAGGAGACACCGTTATCACGGCAGAGGGCACGCCATTGCGCATTGGCGATGTCAAGCGGCATGTGCGCGGCCTGCTCTTCGCCGAAGGGTTGGTGGACTCCGAGGGCATGATCTTCGCCCAGGGGCGCGATGCCGCCGTCCCCCATAGCAAGGGCGCAGACAGCGAACCGTTGCGCCTGGGAACGACCATCGTCTTCGACCTGTTCCCGCGCGAACCGGGCGGTTACTTCCACGACATGACGCGCACCTGGTGCCTGGGCTACGCGCCGCCAGAGGTACAGGCAGTCTACGAGACGGTAATGGACGCCTTCCGGCGGGCGCAGGCCATGTGTGCGCCGGGCGTCTCGACCAGCGCCGTACAGCGTATGGTGTGCGAACTCTTCGAAGCAGCGGGTCACCCGACAGTGTTGCATTCGCCCGCAACGACCGATGGCTACACCCATTCGCTGGCGCACGGAGTCGGGCTGAACGTGCACGAAGCGCCTTACTTCCCCACTTTCAGCAATCGCTACACGTTGCAGCCCGGCAATGTATTCACCATCGAGCCAGGGTTGTACTACGCAGAGCGCGGTTATGGGGTGCGCATCGAAGACACGGTCTACCTCAACGAGGCGGACGAGTTGGAAACTTTGACCGATGTTCCGTATGATCTGGTTATCAAGCTAGAGCAATAAGGGGGAGCAGGGCTGATCCGATTTGCTCGCAGACCCGCGACAGATCCAGTCAGTCCCTCACTCCAGACTCACAACTGAGGAGGCACTATGACACTCATCCTGGGCATCGAAACTTCCTGTGACGAAACCGGCGCGGCAGTGGTGGAAAACGGCGTGCGCATCCTCTCCAACATCGTCGCTTCGCAGATCGATCTGCACGCGCAGTATGGCGGTGTCTTCCCTGAGGTGGCTTCGCGGGCGCATATCGAGGCCATCGCGCCGGTGGTGGAACAGAGCCTGCGCGACGCAGGTGTGACGCTCGACGACATCGAGGCCATCGCAGTGACGCGCGGCCCCGGCCTGGCCGGTTCGCTGCTGGTTGGCGTCAACTTCGCCAAAGGGCTGGTGTTGGCCCGCGGGCTGCCGCTGGTGGGGGTGAATCATCTGGAAGGGCACGTCTATTCACTGTGGCTGACCGAGCGCGAGTCGCCGGTGCAGTTTCCGGTGGTGTGTCTGATCGTCTCCGGCGGGCACAGCGAGATTGTGCTGATCAGCGAGCACGGTCAGTACCGTCAACTGGGCACCACCATTGACGATGCCGCCGGTGAAGCTTTCGACAAGGTGGCGCGGTTGCTGGGCCTGCCCTATCCTGGCGGGCCGGCCATTCAGCGCGTCGCCGAAGGGGGCGATCCGACCGCTTACGACTTCCCCCGCGCCCTGCGCGGCGAAGGCTACGACTTCAGCTTCTCCGGCCTCAAGACGGCGGTGCTGCGCGCCGTGCAGGAACCGTACAGCGGCAAACGCCCGCCCAAGTCCGAGAGCCTGACGCCCGATCAACTGCGCCCAGAGGTGAACGTGGCCGATGTGGCGGCGAGCTTCCAGGCGGCGGTAGTGGATATCTTGGTAGAAAAAACCATTCAGGCGGCAACCGCGCACGGCGCAACGGAAATCTGGATGGCGGGCGGGGTGAGCGCTAACGCCGCGCTGCGGGCGACCATGCGCGAGCGGAGTCCATTGCCAGTCTACTACCCCCCGCTCAAGCTGTGCGTGGACAACGCGGCGATGATTGCCTCGGCAGGCTACTTCCGTTACGTGCAGGGTTTCCGCGACGATCTCGATATGGACGTACGCCCGCTGTGGCCGCTGACGACAATTGCGCAGGGGGTGGAAGAAACTGTGAGATGAGGGCGGCGGGGTCTGCGGATAAGCGCGTGTCTATTGATGAATTTAGCAGTGTAATGGGACTCAATTGGAGCCCAATTCAGTGGGCGCACCTTCCAGGTTGATCATGCGTGGGCCGATAGGGATGCTAAGCGTTGGCTGAATGAGATTCCGGAGCGACTGCAGAGCGCGATTACCTTCAGTGCGCGTTGCTCAGGTTCATGTCGTCGCGCCTTGATCGGCGCGGGTGATGGTCCAGTCGCCAGTGATCAGAGCTTCCACGTCTATCCCGTCTTCCAGGTCTGGCCAGTAAATCGCGAAGGGATACAACCGGTAGTTAGCACGCTGTTCTGGCGACGCCTGCTCTAGCCACGGGAAGAAATCAAGCGGCATGCCGATCACACGGCGATCTTTCAGAGTCACCCATACCATGCCATCGCGAATCTCAACGTCCACAGCCTGATCGTTTTCTCTCATGATGTTCCTCTGTTACCTGCTAAGAGGGATGGTATTTACGCCATTCGGCCAATAGCAGAGATTGATGAGCTTCAACCAGAGCCAGAATCTGCCGGATCTCTCGCGCGTTGAACCCCCAACTATCCATCACCTCAACAGGATGTATCTTGATTTTAGCAGCTTTGTCAGCGCTGAAAACATGCACATGGGCGGGATGGTGGTCTCTGGTGAAAATTACTACCTCGTACTTGCCCTGGCGCAGCACTATTGGTGACATGCCTGCGCCTACCTTGTTGTTGGATGCACTTCATCCCAGTGGCTGGCATCAGCCGACACAAACGCCACTTTCCGTATCGCCGGGGGCTGCTGATATGCCAATTTTCACCTCTACTCCCCCATCCACGCCGCCAGCCACTGGGCCAGCACCTCATTGCCGCGCGCGTTGAGGTGCATGTCGGTCGTGTAGTAGAGCTGCTCGCCAGCCTGTGCGTGCGCCTGCAATTCCAGCAACGGGTCGAGGCATGTCAGCCCTTCCGCCGCGCAGAAATCGCGCATCATCTGATAGGGCGCATCCAGCACGGCGAGCTTCTCTGCGCCCAGCAGCGGCTCGCTGAGGTGCCGGTAGACCTGCTCCTTGGTCGGCATCAGCAGCATCACCAGCCGCCCATCGTATTCCTCTACGGCGGCGCGGGCGGCGCGGATCGCCGCCGTGCCACGTTCCCAGCCGTCGAGGTTGTGCGGCTGTGTCATGTCGAAGGCGCTCAACAGGTAAGGTTCGCCGAAAGCCAGCCGCACGTCGCCCTGCTCGGCGTATAACGGAGCGTGAAATTGCAGCGTGGCGTCGAACTCGTCTTCCTGGCCCAGATACAGCTTGAGCAGCACATAGAGCGCCGAATGATCGTCCCACCAAGTGCGCTTGGGCGGAAGGGGGGCGGGGTTGGTGGACTGTACAGCCGTTTCGCCGCGCAGAGCAGCCAGGCCGTAGTCTTCGTTGGCGTCGTTGCCGAACCACTGCCAGATCACCAGCGGCGGTCTGAGCGGCAGCCCGAAGTCGGTCAGCACGCGGGCATGGCTGAGCGACCCGGTGCTGGTGATGCCCAGGTTGATGATGTTGCGCCCCGTGATCTGCGCCAGACGCTGTACCCAGCAATCCTCTTCGTCGGTGAAACAGAAGGTGAAGGAATCCCCTACAGCCACACCATCTACATGACGGTCTACCAGCTCCTGACGGGTGCGAAAGGCCAGGCGCGCGCCCCACAGACTCTCTGTGCTGACAGTGAAGCGCACCTCGGCGCTGCCGAACTGCACGCGGTTGTGCGCCGGGCGGGTGATGGTCAGGTAGTCAATATCCGGCTGCCAGATCGGGTCGGGCAACAGGCGTGCGTCGCTGAAAGGGGTCTTGTGCACGTGCTGCAATACCAATTGCAGGCGCGGCGGCAGCGAGAAGAACAGCAACCGGATCAACAGTTCAACCAGCAGCCAGGCCAGCAGCAGGCCAAAAACGATACCGGCCAGGCGTCCGGCCCAGGTGCGGGCGATCCCTGGTCGTCGGGTAGTGGTAAGCGGGAGCGGTTCAGCCATAGAAATTGCGCCAGGGGACACCGGGCTTTAGCCCGGTGGGGAATGGCGCTTGCCTCCTTTCTTCTCCCGTGATACAGTTAGACTGTAGCCTGATAATAAGCATAAGTATAGGCGCACCAGTAACATATGATTCGCACCTACAAGTACCGTCTGTATCCCACCAACGCGCAAGCCGGAGCGCTTGACTTCCTGCTGTGGCAGGG
>CAKZOB010000009.1 GCA_937135955.1 uncultured Anaerolineales bacterium
CATTGCGGCTACACGGCAGACCGCGACGTGAACGCCGCTCGGAATATCTTGGTTTTAGCGGTCGAGTCGGCCCGGACGGGGCCGCCAGGCGTTAACGTGGCCGGTTGCGGCGAGCGTAGCCTGGGAAGCTCCCCGCTTTAGCGGGGAGAGCCGTCACGATGTCTCCTTCAAAAGTGCGATCAATGGTCAGTCCGCGGCGCTTGAGGACTGGTTGGATTAGAACGCTTGCAGTCGGTGCGGCCTGCTGGTGACGGGGCGATGGGACGGCTATACAGCGCCTCACCGTAGCCGGTCAGCGGCCAGGCACACGGTTTCGGGAACGCCGCTCCCCATTCCGATTCGACGGGGCGCGGCACGGGTTGTGACGTATGGCGGGAGATAGTCTGTTTGGCCATGATCTTCTCTCCTCGGAACACAGGGTGCTGCTCATTTTCTCTGTCGAGCACACTAGCGGGCCTGGGCGGCGACGCGCACTGTGGCCGCGTCTCCCTCTGGGGCGTGGTCGCCGTAGCCGGTATAGGCCAGCATCTTGTTGAGGGCCGCTAAATACGCCTTGGCGCTGGCGACAATGATGTCGGTGTCGGCCCCGTGCCCGCCGAAGGTGCGCTGCCCGTTGGCATCGCGCCGGATGCGCACCGTCACTTCGCCCATGGCATCAATGCCCTCGGTGATCGCCGCCACGCGATACTCCACCAGCGTGGCAGGCACCGCGACGATCCGGTCTATGGCCTGATAGGTGGCATCTACCGGGCCGGTGCCAATGGCCGCGGCGATCTTCACCTGGCCGTCTGGCCCGCGTAACTTGATGGTGGCGGTGGGCATCCCCGGTTGACCGCAGGCTACCTGAATGCCTTCCAGCTTGAATAGCTCCACCGGCCCGTAGAACTCGTCGGAAATGAGCGCCTCGATGTCGGCGTCGGTGACGGTTTTCTTCTTGTCCGCCAGTTCCTTGAAGCGCTGGAAGGCCTGGTTGAGTTGCTCTTCGTCCAAGTCGTAGCCCAGCTCTTGCAGGCGCACGCGGAAAGCATGACGCCCGCTGTGCTTGCCCAGCACCAGGTTGCTTTGCGACAGGCCCACTGTCTCCGGCGTCATGATCTCGTAGGTGGCTTGGTGCTTGAGCACGCCGTCCTGGTGAATGCCCGCCTCGTGACTGAAAGCGTTCGCGCCTACGATGGCTTTGTTGGGCTGCACGGGCAGGCCGGTGTAGTTGCTGACCATACGGCTGGTGCGGGCGATCTGCGTGGTGTCAATGCCCGTCGTCAGGCCGTAGTACTGGCGGCGCGTGTGCAGCGCCATCACCACCTCTTCCAGCGACGTGTTGCCCGCGCGCTCGCCAATGCCATTGATGGTCACTTCGGCCTGACGCGCTCCGGCCAGCAGCCCGGCCAGGGTGTTGGCCGTGGCCAGGCCCAGGTCGTCATGACAGTGCACCGACCAGATCACGTGGTCGCCGCCCGCCGTCTCGCGGATGAGCTTCTGCATCAGCTCGAAGTACTCGCCGGGCATGATGTAGCCGACTGTGTCGGGGATGTTGAGCGTTGTCGCGCCCGCCTCCACGGCCACGCTGAGCACCTCGACCAGGAAATCGGGGTCGGAGCGGCAGGCGTCTTCTGGCGAGAACTCCACATCCGGGCAGAGCGAGCGGGCATAGGCGACCATCTCGCGCACGCGCTGCACCACCTGCTCGCGCGTCATGCGCAGTTTGTATTGCATGTGAATGTCGGACGTGGCCAGGAAGGTATGAATACGTGGTTTGGCTGCCTCGCGCACGGCTTCCCAGGCTTTGTCAATGTCGCTTTGGGTGGCGCGGGCCAGCCCGCAGATGATGGGGCCGTCCGGCGTGCCGACTTCGCGGGCCACGCGGCGCACGCCTTCCAGATCGTCCGGTGAAGCGGCGGGGAACCCCGCCTCGATGATGTCCACACCCAGGCGGGCAAGCTGACGGGCGATGTCAATCTTCTCGGCGCTGGTCAGGCTGGCACCGGGCGATTGCTCGCCGTCGCGCAGGGTCGTGTCGAAGATGCGTACCCGGTTATCGCTTTGAACCCCAGACTCGTCCATATCTTGCTACCCTCTCTTGTTGTCGGCCTTCAGCGATCAGCAAGAGCGCCCCGTCGCTATTCCGCGGGCGGCGCTTGCTTGGCGTTCAGGAACGGCATCATCTGGCGCAGTTCGCGCCCGACCTGCTCGATCAACAGATTCTGCTCGGCACGACGTTGCTTGTTGAACCAGGGCCGCCCGGCGGCGTTCTCGGCGAGCCACTTCTGGGCATAGGAGCCATTCTGGATTTCGTCCAGGATGCGACGCATTTCGCCTTTGGTCTCCTCGGTGATGATGCGCTCGCCCGCGGTGTAGCCGCCATGCTCGGCGGTGTCGGAGACGGAATACCACATGTAGCTCATGCCGCCCTGATACATCAGGTCAACGATCAGCTTCAGTTCGTGCAAGACTTCGAAGTAGGCGATTTCGGGCTGATAACCCGCCTTGACCAGTGTCTCGAAACCGGCCTTGACCAGCGCCGTGACCCCGCCGCACAGCACCACCTGCTCGCCAAAGAGGTCGGTCTCGGTCTCTTCGGCGAAGGTGGTCTCCAGCACGCCCGCGCGGGTGCAGCCGAGCGCGCGCGCGTAGGCCAGCGCCTGCGGTAGCGCCTGGCCGCTGGCATCCTGCGCGACGGCTACCAGGGCGGGCGTCCCCGCGCCCTCGATATACAACTCGCGCACGCGGTGACCCGGCGCTTTGGGCGCGACCATGCTCACGTCCACATAGTCCGGCGGGGTGATCTGCCCGAAGCGGATGTTAAAGCCATGCGCGAACATGAGCGTATCGCCCGGCTTGAGGTGCGGCGCGATGCTCTCCGCATAGACTTTGGGTTGCGCTGTGTCGGGCAGTAGCAACATCACCACGTCGGCCTCGGCGGCAGCGTCGGCCACCGGCTTCACCGTCAGGCCCTCGCCCTCGGCCTTGGCCCACGACTTGCTGCCCTCATAGAGGCCCACTACCACCTGCACACCGCTGTCGCGCAGATTGAGCGCGTGCGCGTGCCCCTGGCTGCCATAGCCGATGATCGCCACCGTCTTGCCCTCAAGCAGCTTGGGGTCTGCGTCCTGGTCGTAATACAGCTTCGCCACTGAAATGCTCTCCCTCGTTGAGCGATTAGCACCATCAACGCCAGGCTTCGGAAGCCTGCGCAGGCTTCCGAAGCCCTAAGTCTCTCTCACAGGACATTCGTCCGGTAGCCGTTGCCGCTCGGACGCATCTTGTAGCCGTTGGGCGACAGGACATGATCGCCGCGCGTCATGGTGACCACGCCTGTGCGCACCATCTCCATGATGCCGATGGGGCGCAGCAGCTCAACCATGCTGGTGATCTTGTCTTCGTCGCCGGTGACCTCGACGATGACCGCTTCGGGCGTGGCATCCACGATGTGGGCGCGGAAGATGTCGCAGAGCTGTACCACCTCGCCGCGCGTCTGACTGTCCACGCGCACTTTGATCAGCGCCAGATCGCGGGTGACCTCTGGCAGGTCGGTCACGTCCTCGACCTGAATGACGTTGACCAGCTTGTAGAGCTGCGTGCGAATCTTGTCGGCGTCCGCTTCGACGACGATGGTCATGCGCGAGATGGCCGGGTTCTCGGTGCGGCCTACCGTCAGGCTATCAATGTTGAAGTTGCGCCGCCGGAACAGGCTCGCTACCCGGTTCAACACACCGGGCTTGTTTTCCACCAATGCCACCAGTGTTCGCTTCATCGGTGTTCTCACTCCTCTCAAAACGCGCGTGTCGCGCGGCTAGATCGAGTCCTCGGACGGCAGCGGACGGCGGATCATGGCGTGCAGGTCAGCGCCCGCCGGCACCATCGGGTAGACCAAGTCGTGCTTTTCGACCACGAAGTCAATGAGCGTGGGGCAATCGGTGATGCTGTTGGCCCACTCGATGGCCGGGATCACCTCTTCGCGGCGGGTGACACGCCGGGCGGGGATGCCGTAGGCCTCGGCCAGTTTGACGAAATCCGGGCTGAGCATGGGCGTGGCATTGTAGCGCTCTTCGTAGAAGAACTCCTGCCATTGCCGCACCATGCCCAGGAAGCCGTTGTTGATGATGGCGATGTGAACCGGCACGCGCTCCTGCATGGCCGTGCCCAGTTCGGTCATGGTCATCTGGAAGCCGCCGTCGCCTACGATCGCCCACACCGGCTGACGCAGCCCCAACGACGCCCCGATGGCGGCGGGCAGACCGAAGCCCATTGCCCCCAGCCCGCCGGAGGTGATCAGCGTGTGCGGGCGCTCGTGCAGGTAGTATTGCGCTTCCCACATCTGATGCTGCCCCACATCGGTGACGACGGTGGCGTTGCCGCCGGTGGCCTTCCACATGTCGTGAATGACATGCGCGGCGAAGAGCCGTTCGCCCACATCGCGATGCACAATGTCGCGCTCGTCGGCGTCTTCCATCCAGTCGCGAATCTGCGCCAGCCAGGCTTTGTGTTCCATGGGCTTGACGTGCGGCAGCAGTTGGGTCAGGATGGCCTTCAGGTCGCCCACGATGGGCACGTCTACGCGCACGTTCTTGTGAATCTCCGACGAGTCAATATCAATGTGAATCTTCCTGGCATTGGGCGCGTAGGTCTTCAGGTTGCCGGTGACGCGGTCGTCGAAGCGCATCCCGAAGGCCAGCAGCAGATCGGCATTCTGGATGGCCAGGTTGGCGTAACCCGTACCGTGCATACCCATCATGCCCAGCGAGAGCGGGTGTGTCTCTGGCAGGCCGCCTTTGCCCAGCAGGGTGAGGGCAAACGGCGTCTGTGTGCGCTCGGCGAATTCCAGCACCTCGCGCCCTGCGCCGGACATGACAATGCCGTGCCCGGCCAGGATCAGCGGGCGCTCGGCCTGCTCGATCAGGCGCAGCGCGGCGGCGATATCTTCTTCGGAAGCGTATCTTGGCGGCTGATAGCCCGGCAGCTCGATTGGCTCTTCCGGATAGACGAACTCGGTGACGGCGTTCTGCACGTCCTTGGGGATGTCAATCAAGACAGGGCCGGGCCGCCCGGTGCGGGCGATGTGAAACGCCTCGCGGATGGTGTAGGCCAGCTCGCGCACGTCGTAGACCAGGTAGTTGTGCTTGGTGATCGGCAGGGTGATGCCGGTGATGTCCGTCTCCTGGAAGGCGTCGGAGCCGATGGCTGTGGTAGGTACCTGGCCAGTGATGCACACGATGGGCGAAGAGTCCATCATGGCGTTGGCGATGCCGGTGACCAGGTTGGTCGCGCCGGGGCCAGAGGTGGCGATCGCCACGCCGACCTTGCCCGTGGCCCGCGCGTAGCCGTCGGCCATGTGCGCCGCGCCCTGTTCGTGCCGCACCAGCACGTGGCGAAGCTGCGGGTACTTGGTCATGGCGTCGTAGGTGGGGAGGATCGCGCCGCCAGGATAGCCGAACATGATCTCCACCCCTTCGCGCACCAGACATTCCAGGATAATTTCAGCGCCAGTCAGTTTCACCTTGTTTTCTCCTTGTCTCGCTCAACCTCGGGCGGGATGATATGTCGTCATGTCAGATTAGGGACACTGTCTGGCCCCTCAGTCCAGGAAAACCGCGCCGGTGCTGGCGCTGCTCACCAGCCGGGCGTAGCGCCGCAGCCAGCGGCTGGGAATCTCCGGCTCGTAGGGCGGCAGGCTGGCCAGTCGTCGCTGTACTTCCGCCGGTTCGACCAGCAGATCGATCCGCCGCTCGTCGAGATCGATCTCGATCAGATCGCCTTCCTGCACCGCCGCCAGCGGGCCGCCCGCCGCAGCCTCCGGGCTGATGTGCCCGACGGACACGCCGCGGCTCCCGCCGGAGAAGCGCCCATCCGTCACCAGGGCCACGCTGTCGCCCAGGCCCATGCCCTGCAACTGGGCCGTCGGCCCCAGCATCTCTTGCATCCCTGGCCCGCCGCGCGGCCCCTCATAGCGGATGACCACCACATCGCCCGGCTTGACCTTGCCATTGAGAATGCCCGCCGAAGCCGCCTCTTCGCTCTCGAAGATGCGCGCTGGGCCGCGGAAGTGACGCATATGCGGGGGCACGGCAGCGGTCTTGATCACCGCGCCGTCGGGGGCCAGACTGCCGAACAGAATGGCCAGGCCGCCCGTCGGGCTGTGCGGTTCATTGAACGGGCGGATCACCTCGTAATCGGTGATCTGAGCGTCGGCGATGTTCTCGCCCAGCGTCTTGCCGGTGACCGTCAGGCAGTCCAGGTGCAGCACACCATCCTTGCGGGAAATCTCTTTGAGGATGGCGGGCACGCCGCCAGCGCGGTGTACGTCTTCCATGTGCCAGTGCGAGGCCGGGCTGACCTTGCAGATGTGCGGCACGCGGGCAGCGACCTGATTGATGCGCTCCAGCGGGTAATCCACGCCCGCTTCGTAGGCGATGGCCAGTGTGTGCAACACGGTGTTGGTGCTGCCCCCCATGGCCATATCCAGCGCGAAGGCGTTGTCGATCGCCTCGCGGGTAACGATGCGGCGCGGCGTCAGGTCTTTTTCAATCAAGACCATGAGCTGCCGCGCCGCGCGCCTCGCCAGTTCGATGCGTTCTGGGGTTTCGGCCAGGGCCGAGCCGTTGAAGGGCAGGGCCAACCCCAGCGCTTCCATCAGGCAGTTCATCGAGTTGGCGGTGAACATGCCCGAACACGATCCACAGGAAGGACAGCCGTAGTCTTCCAGCGTTTTCAGTTCGGCGGCGTCAATCTTGCCCGCCTTGTACGCGCCGACGCCTTCGAACACGCTGATCAGGTCTACCACACGCCCGTCGGGCGTCTTCCCCGCGGCCATCGGCCCGCCGCTGATGAAGATGGTGGGGATGTCCAGGCGCATGGCCGCCATCAACATCCCCGGCACGATCTTGTCGCAGTTGGGGATGCAGATCATGCCGTCGAAAGCGTGCGCGGCGATCATCGTCTCCACGGAGTCGGCGATCAGCTCGCGGCTGGGCAAGGAATAATTCATGCCGATATGGCCCATGGCAATACCGTCGTCTACACCGATGGTGTTGAACTCGAAGGGCACGCCGCCCGCCTCGCGGATGGCCTCTTTGATCACCTGAGCGAAGCGCTGCAGATGCACATGGCCAGGGATGATGTCCACATAGGAATTGACGACGGCGACAAACGGCTTGCCCATGTCGGCGTCGGTGACGCCGGTGGCTTTCAGCAGGCTGCGGTGTGGCGCGCGTTCGAAGCCTTTCTTGATCCGGTCAGAGCGCATGATCACTACCTCTCGTGTAGAAAATTGGCTGCCCCTAAACGCACAGGCCGCCCCTGGGTTGGGACGGCCTGCTTGCCTGTACGGTGTTGCCTGGTCTTAGTGTCTGTGTCGCACCGGAACCGGCACCGCCCCAACCCGTCTTGCCTCCTTCTCAAGAACGAGAAGGAGGCTGCTAATGAGGATGACCTCAAGCAACAGGTAGAAGCTGGCTCCGGTGAACATGGCGTCTCTGACGCGCCTCCTGGCGCAACGCTCAACGAAAAAGCCTCCCGCGGCGTTGGGAGGCTTTTGCTCACATGTCAGGGTGGGGTGCGCCCTACGTCCTCCCAACGCCAAATGCCCCGCCAAGAATGACGAGGACAATGACGATAAGGACGAGGACCAGACGACGGAACATGGCTGGGGTTATCCCTTGCGCACCCGAACAACTCACACTGTTGCCATAGACTGTAAACCAGGCAGGGCGTGTCTGTCAAGCACTTGACAGCACAAATCGGGCGCTCAGGTTTAGTGATTGTGTACAAAAGTGGGGCTTGCGCTGCGCCCTGGCTCTGTTTTTTCTGCGCAGCCCTCGTTAGGATTGAGGGCAGTCAACACGCAGTCTGTCCCCGGCAAGAAAGGATACCCCCATGGAACGCGTCAATAAGGTAGTGCTGGCCTATAGCGGCGGCCTGGACACCTCGATCATCGTGCCCTGGCTGCGCAACAACTACGGCTGCGAAGTGATCTGCTTCACTGCCGACCTGGGCCAGGGCGAAGAACTCGACGGGCTGGAAGAGAAAGCCCTCAAGACCGGAGCCAGCAAGCTGATCATCCGCGACCTGCGCGAAGAATTCCTGACGGATTTCGTCTTCCCCACCATGCAGGCAGGCGCCGTCTACGAGCGGATGTACCTGCTGGGCACCTCGTTCGCCCGCCCGCTCATCGCCAAGCACCTGGTGGAGATCGCCGAGGCCGAAGGGGCCGATGCCATCGCGCACGGCTGCACCGGCAAAGGCAACGATCAGGTGCGCTTCGAGTTGACGGCGATGGCGCTCAACCCCAAGCTGAAGGTCATCGCCCCCTGGCGCGAGTGGAATATCCGCAGCCGCGAAGACGCGCTGGAATATGCCGCCGAGTACAACGTGCCCGTTAGTTCCACGCTCAAAAGCATCTACAGCCGCGACCGCAATCTGTTCCACATGAGTCACGAGGGCGGCCCGCTGGAAGACCCCTGGAACGAGCCGCTCGAAGATATGTACGTGCTCACCCGCAGCCCTCAGGAAGCCCCCGACGAGCCGACCTATGTAGAAATTGGCTTCGAGCAGGGCGTGCCGGTGAGCCTTGACGGCGAGCGACTCGCGCCGGTGCTCCTTTTCGAGCGCCTCAACGAGTTGGGCAGCGTCAACGGGATCGGGCGCGTGGACATGGTCGAAAACCGGCTGGTGGGTATGAAAAGCCGCGGCGTGTACGAGACCCCCGGCGGGACGATCCTGCGCGTGGCACATCAGGCGTTGGAAAGCCTGTGCCTGGACAAGCAGACCATGCACTTCAAGGACTTCGTGGCGGTCAAGTACGCCGAACTGGTCTACAACGGCATGTGGTACACTCGCCTGCGCGAGGCGCTCGATGCCTTCGTGCGGGTGACACAGCAGACAGTCACCGGCACAGTGCGCCTCAAGCTCTACAAAGGTAACGTGATCATCGCCGGGCGCAAGAGTCCCTATAGCCTCTACCGCGAGGACTACGCCTCCTTCGGGCACATGGACATCTACGATCAGCAGGACGCCAAGGGCTTCATCAACATGATCGGCCTGCCCCTGAAGGTCGAGGCCATGCTCAATATCGAAGGCACGGGACACAGCCGTTACCGTCAGCCGGACTACACACGCTTCAAGCGCGACTGAGACCCAGCGGCCCATCCTGACGTTTTGAACCGCCAAGACGCAGAGGGCGCGGAGCGAAAAAAGTAGTTCGTTCTTCTCTGCGTCCTCTGCGCCCTCTGCGGTGAAACTCTGTTCTCCCGTCCCGGTGGCAACTTGCGCCCCGGCGTAGGCGGGTTATGATCGCAGGGCAGGAGGGAGTGAGGCAATGGGCGTCATCTTCCTGGCGTTATTCGCCATCACCCTGTTTGTCCTGTATATTGCGATCCGCCGCGCCTGGGGCGATACGCTGACTACCGGCGGCATCGGCGCGATCCTCAGCCTGCTGTGGGTGGTGCTCTACGCCCTGCTGCATGAGGAGACCTCCGTCGCACAGGCGATCTTTGCCGGGGTGGTGGTAGGGATTGGCTTTGCGGTGTTTGTGGTTATCATCGCGCGTTTCTTCCGCGCCAACCAACCGCCCCCCGGCCTCACTCTTGTCTCGCACACCCAGGCCCAGCCAGAGGAGTTCCACGATGACCGACGAGATAGTGATCATCAAAAGACAGAGTAAACGCCGCCCGCAGTTCTGGCTGAAAGCGATCTTCAGCCTGGGAATCTGGTTGCTGTGGTGGCGCAACAACTACCTGGCGCTGACTCGCCGCTCGATCGTGCGGCGTACCGGCGTCTTCACCAAAGAAGAGCGCGCCGTGCCGCTCAACCAGGTGCAGGACATCTCGATCAGCTATGGCATCGTCCGCCGCCTGCTCGGCCATGGCGATATCCGCATTGAGACAGCGGGTAGTGCCAATACCGAGATCATTATGAAGAACGTGGACAAGCCGGAAGAATTCCGCGCCCGCGTCTTCGAGATGATCGATCAGTTCTACGATGACGAATCCGCCTCCAAGCCCACGACCGACTAGGCTTAATGCTGCCTTTGGGGGCACTTCCTGTACCCGCTCTGCCGCTGTGCAACCGTCCGCCGGACGTAGGCCAGGGGCATAGCGAGCGTATTGTTGGGCGTGATAGAATCGGGGCGAGTGGTGAACAAGGGAAGTGCAGCTACTCCCTATTTCCAACTCTCTACTCCCGACTCACAAGAGCGACACGCCCATGACCTACCAACCGCCTTATGCGCCCCCTCCGCCGCGCCGTAGCAAACGCAGCAGTCGCCAGCAGCGTCCAGTCACGCCTGCGCCGGGCTACTCCATGCCGCCGGTCATGCCGAATCAGCCGCCCTATGGAGTGCCGGGGTATGCCCGCCAACGACGGCGTGGCTTCGCGCTGGGGCCGGGCCTCATCCTGGGCTGCGTGGGGTTGGTCGGCGTGCTGATGATCATCGGGCTGACCGTTGTCTTCCTGGTCTACAACCACTATAGCAATCGTCTGGAGGACGAGATAGATCGCCTGGCCGATCTGGCCTCCTACCAGTCGTTCGAGACGACGGTGATCTACGATCACGCTGGCAGCAAGCTCTACGAGGTCATCGGCGAGGGGCGGCGCACGCGCATCCCGCTCGAACAGATACCCCTGCACATGCGCCAGGCGACCATCGCCGTCGAGGACAATACCTTCTACGAGAATCGGGGCATTGACATTCCCAGCATCGCGCGCGCGGCTTGGCAATATGTGCGCTACGGCTACATCGTGTCCGGTGGCAGCACCATCACTCAGCAACTCATCCGCAATGTGCTGTTCACCAACGAATACAAGTACGAGCAGTCGCTCAACCGCAAGCTGGACGAGGCCCTGCTGGCGGTCATCCTTACTCAGCGCATGAGCAAGGATGAGATTCTGGAGCTATATCTCAATGAGATTCCCTACGGCAACCTGGCCTATGGGGTCGAGGCGGCTGCGCAGACTTACTTCGGCAAGCCCGCCTCGGCCCTGACGCTGGGTGAAGCGGCTTTGCTCGCCAGCCTGCCGCAGGCTCCCGCCGAACTCGATCCGCTTAACCCCGACCCGGCAGTGCAGCGGCGGGTGATGGAGCGCCGTCGGCTGGTGCTCGACCTGATGGTCAAAGAAGGCTATATCACCCGCCAGCAGGCCGACGCGGCCTTTGCCGAGCCGCTCAACTTCGTCAGCCCCGATATTTCGCTCGACGCCGCGCCGCACTTTGTGGTCTATGTGCAGAGTCAGCTCGGAGCGCTGCCCGACCTCGTCCCACAACTCGATGCCAACACTTTCCGGCGCGAACTGGCCCGCGGCGGGTTGCAGGTCTACACCACGGTCAACATGGATATTCAGCGGCTGGCGGAGAGCGTCGCCCGCGCCCAGGTGAGTCAGCTCAAGGCTGCGCACAACATGAACAATGCCGCGGTGGTGGTGATCCGGCCAGATACAGGCGAAATTCTGGCCATGGTGGGCAGTGTGGACTTCAACGACGAGGCCATTGACGGGCAGGTCAACATGGTCACCGCCCGACGGCAGCCCGGCAGCGCCATGAAGCCCTTCACCTACGCGGCGGCGATGGAGCACGGCTGGAGCGCAGCTACCGTGATCTGGGACGTGGAGACGCGCATTCCCATTCCTGGCCAGCCCGATTACGTGCCCGTCAACTACGACCGCGCCTATCATGGGCCGGTGCGCGTGCGCGAGGCGCTCGCCAACTCCTACAACATCCCCGCTGTGCAGACGCTGCGTCAGGTGGGCGTGGAGTACCTGATCTGGCTGCTCAATCGCGTCGGGGTGACCAGCCTCTCCACTGAGCCGGGGCGCTATGGCCTGTCGCTGACGCTGGGCGGCGGGGAAGTGTCGCCGCTGGAACTAACCAATGCCTTCGCCACGCTGGCGAATGGCGGCGTTTATGTGCCGGCGACCGGCATCGCCTGCGTGACCAACTCCGCCGGCGAAATCCTCTACGAATACGAGCGACGCTGTCCGCCCGAAGCCCGCCTGACCAGCCGCTCGGTAAGCGTGATGGCGCAGGGTCGGCAGGTGCTCGACCCGCGCATTGCCTTCGTCATCAGTCATATTCTGGCCGACAACGACGCCCGCACGCCCGCCATGGGCGCGCGCAGTCCGCTCTATACGCCCGGCATCCCCACTTCGGTCAAGACGGGCACTACCAACGACTTCCGCGACAACTGGACGGTGGGTTTCACGCGCAATATCGCGGTCGGCGTGTGGGCGGGCAACACCGACAATACGCCCATGGTCAACATCTCCGGCCTGGACGGAGCCGCCCCGATCTGGAACGGCGTGATCAGCGGCATTTACAACACGCCGGGGCTGCTGGATAGTCTCGGCTCGCGCCTGCCCGACGACGCGCACCTGCAACCACCGGGCGGTGTCTATCAACGGCAGATTTGCAACATCTCGCGCACGGCGTTGCGCGACCCGGCCACGACCTGTCAGCCGGGCATCTTCGAATGGTTCCTGGACAGCCCGGCGGCCATTCCCGATGTCAACGGCAACCTGGTTGCGCCCGCGCCGACCGCTGCGCCGCCGCCCTCTGCCTATGGCCCACAGCTCATCGAAGTGGAGCCGGGGCTGATCCGCGTGCACGTGTTGCCGGTTGACCTGTCGCTGGCCAACGCCATCGCCGCCGCCGACACGTCCGGCAAGACGGTGCCGCCGCGCTATTGCCAGGTGCCCATCGAGATTGTCGGCGCTATTCCCGGCGTGCAAGAGCAGCTTTTCATCGTCCCGCCTCCTTTTCCGGAAGATGCCTTCTACGCGCGGCTGTGGGCACAGGCCAACGGTGTGGCGATCCTGCCGCAGTACGTCTGCAACGAGCAGATGATCGCGATGCGCCCGCAGGCACAGGCGAGTGGGAGCGCGCCCGGCGTGACCGCCTACATCAGCGCGCCCGTCCCCGGACAGACGTACCCCGCCGGTCAACAAATAGACATCATCGGCACGGCGGCGTTCAGCCCTGGTGCAGCGGCGTTCTACAAGGTGGAGATTCGCGGCGGGCCGTTTGCCGACTGGACAACGTTGGGCGACGTGAACAACTGGCGCAACCGCAACGGCGTCACCGACGGGGTACTGGAAAGCATCATGGGCGGGGCGCTGCCGCCTGGCGGCTACCAGGTGCAGTTGGTGATCGTCGGGACGGATGGCAACATCCTGACGACGGCGGGGTCGTCGTTCAACGTGGGGTGAAAGGCGAGCGACTAGCTTTCAGCTATCAGCTAAAATACCTGAGCAAGGCTCTGTATTAGTGGCTGACGGCTGACCGCTCCCTAATAGATATATTCCTCCTCCAACATTTCGCGCAGGCGCAGGTAGCTGTCGTAGCGCTCTTCGGTGATCTCGCCCCGCGCCACTGCCTCGCGCACGGCGCAGTCTGGCTCGTGCGTGTGCGTGCAGTCGGGGAACTTGCAGTATGCCACGTGCGGCGCGATCTCGATGAAGTAGGCATCCAGTTCGTCTGGCTCCACATCCCAGGGCGAGAGCGCGCGGATGCCCGGCGTATCGGCCACGTAGCCGCCGTCGGCCAGCGGGATCAGCTCGCTGTAACGGGTGGTATGGCGGCCTTTTTCGGTTGCCTGGCTGACTTCCGCCACGCGCAGCCCCAGGTCTGGCTCGATGGCGTTGAGCAGGCTGGTCTTGCCCACGCCGGACGGGCCGGTGAAGACGGAAATCTTACCCACCAGGGCGTCGTGTAGAGCCGCGATGCCCTCGCCCGTTTTGGCGCTGACGTAGAGCACCGGATAGCCGATGCGCTCGTAGACGGCGAACGTGTCACGGGTAGGAGTGGGATTTTTCGCCACCAGGTCCATTTTGTTGATGCAGATGCGGATTTCTGGAATGGTCGCTTTCTCCGCAGCGACCAGAAAGCGGTCGAGCATCCGCACGTGTGGGCTAGGCTGCGCTGCCGAGAAGACGAAGATCGCCTGATCCGGATTGGCGATAATCACCTGCTCGCGCTCTTTGGAAGTGCCCACTGCCGAGCGCGGCGCGACGCGCGAGAGCACCCGTTCGCGCGGGGCCACTTCGACAATGATGCCCTGTGTGATGTCGCCTTCGATGTCCAGGCGCTCGACTGTCACCCGGTCGCCGATGGCGACCAGATCGGTTTCTTTGTACTCTTCCTTGAGCTTTCCGCGTAGCTGACAGACGATCGGGCCTTCGTCCGTTTGCACGGTGAAGAACCCGCTTTGCGTGCGGATGACCAGACCCGTCAATCGTTCGCTCACGTCTTTTCTGCGCTCCCTTTCCATCTTCTCAACAGGCACCTGTGCAATAAAGCAGCGCTGCGTGTAGGTCACTGCCCCGCAGCGCTGCGCTCGCTCGTCTGACGGAACTGACCAGCATGTCTCAGGGGTACACCTCCGGCTGCGGAGCAGGGACACCCGTCAACAACGCATCTGCCCTTGCAGGTCGGCCAATGGACAGCCTGCCAGGGCGAACCAGTTTCAGCATAGCATGAGCCATACGGCCAAGTCAACGGGAGAGGGGGGCCTGTTACGGGGGATTGCCTCAAACGCGCTTGCCGCTTTACCTCACCCCCAGCCTCGCTACGCTCGGCTTGGAGGCGCGCCAGCGCCGAGCGGGGGTGAAGTCAACCAGAAGATCACACCTGAGCTTACTTCTGCCCATGGTTCTGCGGGCTGGTTTTGATGCGATTACCCTGGGGGCCTGTCACATGCCTCTAGAAGAGCCGGGCGAATTGAGTATAATAGCGGGGCGCGATGCCCAGTGTGGGGCAGGCATCGAACAGGGACAAAGAATGCCAGTACCATATTGTCATATCTGCGAACAGAACGAGCTGGAAAAGCGTCAATACGGAGAAGCATCGCTGGCGCAGGGCGACTATTGCCCGATCTGCTATCGCCCGACGTGCCGTTACCACATGGGGCGCGTGCGCTGGCGCTGGAAAGCGACTGGTCGCCTGGACAGCGCCCTGATCTGCATTGAATGCAAGAACGCCTACCGTCACCGCGAGTGGGATACCTACAATCGCGACTGGATCAGTTAGAGATCGTGTGAGAGTCCTGCTCGGCAGGTTTACCTCATTCCTGAAGCCCCTCCATACGTGGAGGGGCAAATTTAATCCTGCGCTTGGTCTCTCCCCAGCGCCATACATGGGAGGGCAGCAAGGCGCATCAGTGCCGAGTGGGGTGAGGTCAACGAAGACAGGTCAACTCTTCTCCCGCGCTGCGAGGAGCACTCGCCCGAGAGACAGTAAGTCCCCTCGCCCCGCGACGCAGTCGCGAGGGAAAGGGGATGTAGGGGTGGAGGGGCAGCAGACTGCTGCAAATGGCCTGTCACATTTCACGCACCCGAATGCGCCGCCATTTGCTTGACAGTGACCTGCGTTCCGTCTATCATCATCAACAACGACTGAGAACCGGAAGAGTACGCCCCTAAGCGCCGGACAGGGAACCGCTTCACCGACTGAGAGGGCGGGACGGGGCATGCCGGGGCGGAATGGGCCGGGGAGTCGCGCGGAGGAAATGCCGCGCCGGGTTCGCCGCCGTTAGCCGGGCGCAAGGAGTGAGGCTGGCTCTGCCTGCAAATCCGCCATCACGGGCGGTTTTTTGTTTGTAGGCCGCGCGAAGCAAGGGGTTGGCCTAACCAGGGTGGCACCACGGGTAACAGACGCCCGTCCCTGTTCGTTGTGGGGACGGGCGTTTTCTTTATTTTGTGATCTCGATCCTGCAGAGCACAAGGAGAAAAGCCATGCCCGACAAAATTCACACCAAATATTTACTCTCTGAAGACCAGATGCCGCGTGCCTGGTACAACATCTTGCCCGATCTACCGCGTCCACTTCCTCCCGTATTGCACCCAGCCACGCGGCAACCAGTCGGGCCAGACGATCTGGCCCCGCTGTTCCCCATGGCGCTGATCATGCAGGAAGTGAGCCAGGAACGGTACATCGAGATTCCGGAGCCGGTGCGCGCCGTCTACGCGCAGTGGCGACCCAGCCCGCTGTTCCGGGCACGGCGACTGGAACAAGCGCTCGATACGCCTGCCCGCATCTACTACAAGTACGAGGGGGTCAGTCCGGTGGGCAGCCATAAGCCCAACACGGCTGTCGCCCAGGTCTACTACAACAAACTGGAGGGCACACGTAAGATCAGCACCGAGACGGGCGCGGGGCAGTGGGGATCGTCGCTGGCGATGGCTGGCGCGTTCTTCGGCGTGGAGATCGAAGTCTTCATGGTCAAGGTGAGTTATCAGCAAAAGCCCTATCGCCGGCTGATGATGGAGACCTTCGGGGCCACTGTGCATGCCAGCCCTACCAATCTCACCGACGCCGGACGCGCTATCCTGGCACAAGACCCCAACAGCCCCGGTAGCCTGGGCATTGCCATCAGCGAGGCGGTCGAGGTGGCCGTCAAAAATCCGGATGTCAAATATTCCCTGGGCAGCGTGCTCAACCATGTGCTGCTGCATCAGACTATCATCGGCGAAGAGGCTTTGCGGCAAATGCAGCAGGCCGACGACTACCCCGATGTCGTGATCGGGTGTGTGGGCGGGGGCAGCAACATGGCCGGATTGGTGTTGCCTTTCGTGCGCGAACGCCTGAACAAAGGGTTGCCAACGCGCTTCCTGGCCGCCGAGCCGACGGCCTGCCCCAGCATGACCAAGGGCGTCTACGCCTACGATTTCGGCGACACGGTGGGCATGACTCCGCTGGTGAAGATGCACACCCTGGGGCACGACTTCATGCCGCCGGGTATTCATGCGGGCGGGCTGCGCTATCATGGCATGGCCCCCATCATGTCCCTGCTGCACGAGGAGGGCATCATCGAGGCGCAGGCGTATCACCAGAACAGCGTCTTCGACGCTGCGGTGCAGTTCGCGCGGGCGGAGGGCATTGTCCCCGCGCCGGAGAGCGCGCACGCCATCCGTGCGGCCATCAACGAGGCGCTGGAAGCCAGAGAAGCCGGACAGGAGCGCGTGATCCTGTTCAACCTGAGCGGACACGGTCACTTCGACATGGCCGCCTACGAGGCTTATTTTGCGGGCAAGCTGGAAGACTACGAGTACCCCGCCGAGGCCGTGCACGAGGCCCAACAGCGTATGCCGCAGGTGGACGAGTCCGCGCTGGCGTGAGCCGCGCCCCTGGGCGAACAGTCTCTCGCGCCAGAACGTTTCCCCTGGGCCGCAGCCCTTTACCTCACCCCCACTCGTCGCTCGCGCTCCCTCGTTGCCTTCGGTATGGAAAGGAGCGAACCGGGCGCGGCGAGGCTGGGGGTGAGGTGCATCACAGCGCGGCAAACCGCCCGATACGTTTTCCACGCATCCCCGAAAATCCGGACGTGAAGCATTCTGCCAGGCGTGTTACAATCCTAACTCCGGCGGTAAGCGGAGGGGGGCGCAGTCTGCGATCTTGCTGCCGGGCCGCTGGCAGGTCAGCGGTGCCTGCCCCTGAGGAGTGAAGGTGAACCGTAGCCAATCTCGCATTTTGATCACCGCCCTGTTGGTGCTGGCCGCTGTGCTACGCCTGTGGGACCTGGCCCATTTGCCGCCAGGGTTCAACAATGATGAACTGGCCCATATCCGTATCACTGAGGCGATCAAGGCCGGGGAAGTGTCGGTCTACTATCAGGTGGGCGACGGACAGACGCGGGCGGTGTTGTTCGGGGCGCTCAATACCCTGACGACAAACCTGATCGGCGATGGGATGATCGGCTATCGCCTGTTGGCGGTGTGGAGCGGGCTGGTGGGGCTGGCCCTGCTCTATGCATTGGGGCGACGTGTGTTTGGCGCACCTGTGGCGCTGACGGCAGCGGCGATCATGGCAGTGACGTTGCGCCCGGTCTTGCTGGCCCGTACAGTGACCGCCGAGCCGCTGATCCTGCTCTATACGACGCTGACGCTCTGGTGGCTGGTGCGGGCGTTCAACCTGCGCCGCGAGGTCACCTTTCGTGTGCCCTATACGCTGCCCTTCGCCGTGCTGGCAGCACTGTTCGGCGGATCGGGCTATCTGCACTACGCGACGCTGCTGCTCGGCCCCTTGGGGTTTGCGTTCTTCCTGCATCTGTGGCTGACACGGCAACCGCTATCGCGTCGGGTGTGGAGCATGGGGGTATTCGTCGTCGTCCTGGCGACGATTGTAGCCTTGCCCTACCTGATCTCCACCCTGCGCGATCCGCAGATGAGCGAAGCTTATACCTGGTGGCGCGAGCGCCCAACCAGTTTCCGCGGGGCGATAGATGGCCTGCTGCGGGCCGTTGGCGCGATCATCTGGCAGGGCGATGCCCGCGTCACGGCCAACGTTGGGCAACGACCATTGCTCGGCCCGGTCTTGACGCTGCTGTTGCTGGCTGGCATGGGCACAGCCATCCGACGGTGGCGCGACCCGCGCCATGCCCTGTTGTTGCTGACGCTGGCTTGCGGCGTGCTCACCGACGCCTGGATGGGGCCGGAGCCGGACTTTGCGGCGCACCTAGTGGCGCTGCCTGCCGTCTATCTGTTGGTGGGGGTGGGGGCGCAAGGTCTGTGGCAGTGGTTGCGCGGGCGCGAGGTGAAGGCAGCCTGGCAGCCGGTGACGGCACTGGTGACAGTGATTGTGCTGGTCAATATCTGGGTGGTGCGCGATCGCCTGTTCGACAATTGGCGGCATGATCCCGCTGTGCGCACGGCCTATCACAGCGAGCTGGCGACGCTGGCCACCTACCTCGACCGCACGCCCGACGGCCTGCCCGTGTCGCTGTGTGTCACCGGCCTGAACGTACCGGGCGATGTGGGCCTGTCGCCGCGCCAGATTCTGGGCCTGATGCGTCACCGCGAAAACCAGGACGTGCGCCATGCCGATTGCCGCGCCGGTATGGTGTTGATTGACGCGGGCGCGCCCATGCGCTTTGTCTTCGCAGACCCGCAAGACCGGCAGACCATGCCGCCGGAACTGGCGGATTGGCTGGCCGAAGCGACGCCGCTGGATGCGCCGGGGATGCCCGCGGGGGCCGTCTGGCGGCTGGATGTGGCACAGCGGCTGCGCGACGCGGGCGGGCGCTGGGACTTGCTCGCTCCCGCCTATTTCATGCCGGAAGGCGACGGACAACCGGTGCAGGCCGAGTTACCGGTGCCCTTCGAGCACGGCCTGACCTTCGCCGGCTACGACCCCAGTGTGTTCAACACATCGCGCGTCCCTGGCGCTGAGCCGATTGTGCTGGTGACCTACTGGCGCGTGGATGGCCCGCTGCCTGACGACCTGGGGATATTCGCCCATTTGCTCGGCTACACACAGACTGAGCCGCGCGTGTTGCAGCTTGAGCCGTGGGCCGAAGCCAATGCCATTGACATAGTGCCCGACGAGTTGCAGCCGCGCGATTTCTTCATCCAGGTGTCGTATATCTGGCTGCGCGAAAACCTGCGTCCAGACACCTACGCGCTCACGGTAGGGGCCTATCGCGATCAGGTGGCGGTGCTGGAAAATCACCTGCCCGTGCTCGACGCGACGCAGAACTACGCGCCGCACGGTGAGCGCCTGCTGCTGGGCCAGATCACAGTCATTCCGCGCCCAGAAGAGGAAAATAGCGGGTAGGGGGCCGCGGGAGCTTCGTTCTGTCTGCGGACGGCGGAGCTGCTGCGCTGTGTTGACCATGCCCATCGTTCAGCGGGAGAGAGAACGTGCTGTATCTGGACGGAAGCCAGGGCGAAGGCGGCGGACAGATCGTGCGCACTGCCCTGACCCTGAGCGCGATCACGGGGATTCCTGTGCGCATCGAGCGTATCCGCGCCGGTCGGGGGACGCCGGGGTTACGTGCGCAGCATGTGACGGCCATTCAGGCCGCCGCGGACATCTGCGCTGCGCACACCGAAGGCGTCGAGGTGGGCGCGGAGGCGATCACGTTTGCGCCAGGCAGGCCGGTTCGCCCTGGGCGCTACGAGTGGGCCGTGGGCACGGCGGGCGCGGCGACGCTCGTCCTGCAAACGGTGCTGTTGCCGCTGGCTCTGGCGGACGGCCCGTCGCGGGTGAGAGTCAGCGGGGGGACGCATGTGCCGTTCAGCCCGTCGGCGCACTATCTGCGCGATGTCTATCTGCCCTTTCTGTGGGGGATGGGCGCAGAGATGACGCTGAGCATCGAGTCCTACGGCTGGATGCCAGAAGGCGGCGGCGCGCTGACGGTGGAGATCGCGGGAGGGGCGCGCCTGCAAGGGGTAGACATGCGGCAACGTGGCCCGCTGGAGCGCATCTTTGGGGCGGCGGTGGGCTGCAACCTGCCCGCGCACATCCCTCAGCGTATCGCTAACCGCGCGATCAACCTGCTGGCGAGCCTGGATGCTCTGGTGGACATCCGCCCGCTGCGCGTGAGCGGGATCAGCACGGGGGCGGGGATTTTCCTGGCGGCGGAATATGCCAACGGGCGCGGTGGCTGCGGCGCGCTGGGGCGCAAGGGGATGCCCTCCGAAGCGGTGGCGCAGAAGGCTGTGACAGAGTTGCTGGCCTTTGACCGCAGCGGCGCGACAGTGGATGAGCATCTGGCCGATCAGATTGTGCTGCCGCTGGCTCTGGCAGAGGGGCCAAGCTGGTATACTACTCCCGCGATCACGTCGCACCTGGCGACCAATATCGCCGTGGTGCGCGCTTTTCTCGACCGCCCGCTGTCTGTGGACGAGGCAACGGGGCTGGTCAGCGTTGGGGACGCATAGGGGATCATGTTCGAGATCGTCTTTTTGGGCACATCAGCCAGCGCGCCCTCGCTGTATCGGGGGCTGTCGGCGCAGGTGGTCATCGTCAAAAATCACCGCTATCTGATAGATTGCGGCGAGGGCACGCAGCGTCAGTTGCTCAAGAGCGGCATCGGTTTCAAACGGCTCAACCGCATTCTGATCACCCATGGGCATCTGGATCACATTCTGGGCCTGGGTGGGCTGATGTCTACTTTCATGCGCTGGGAGAGCATAGACGAGCTGGAAATCTGGGGTGGCAGGTGGGCGCTCGACCGCATCCAGGACTTGATCTACGGCGTGGTATTGCGCGGTGCCGAGCCGCCCATGCCCCTGCACCTGATTGATGTCAAGCCGGGCGTGTTGATGGAAAACGCCGACTACTCTGTCGCAGCCTTTGCGGTCGAACATCGCGGGCGCGACTGCTACGGCTACGTCTTCCAGGAGAAGGCGCGTCGCCCCTTCCTGGTGGAGAAGGCCGAAGCGCTGGGCGTCCCTGCCGGACCAGAACGGGCACGGCTGGTGCGCGGCGAGGCGATCACCCTGGCCGATGGGCGTGTCGTGCATCCTGATGACGTGCTGGGCGAAGATATGCCCGGCGCGCGGTTGGTCTTCACGGGCGACGTGGCGACCTTCAACGGCCTGGAGAAGGTGGCTGCGGGCGCGCACGCGCTGGTCACCGAAGCGACTTATCTGGACGAAGACCGGGAAATGGCCCGGACGTTTGGCCATGTCACGGCGGGGGAGGCGGCGCGTTTCGCCCGCGACGCAGGCGTGCAGACGCTGCTGTTGACGCATCTCTCGCGCCGTTACCGCGAGCGCGACGTGTTGCGCGAAGCACAACAATATTTCCCCAACACAGTGGTCGTGCGCGACTTCGATCACTACGTGGTTTCCAAGGGGCAGCCGGTGCGCAAGGTCGTCCCTGGCGAAGGGAACGACGAAGAGCCAGAGCAGGCGTGAACCTGTTCGAAGGCGGGAGTCCCGGCGAAAGATTTCATCACAGAGGGCGCGGAGAGCGCAGAGAAGGACACAAAGGGAAACATCCGTGTCTTTGTGTTCAAATTCTCCGCCGAAGACAAGCGGCAGTTGACAGCGCCGCCGCCCTTTGCTACCATGTGGTGCACAACAGCACAGACGCCAAAGGCTGCGACGGAGAAAAGTAGGTGCGTCAGCCGCTCCCAGGGAGTCCGGGTCGGAGACTGCAAGCCCGGACGAGCGTGCCCGCTCTGAAGTTCGCTCCTGAGCCGACGGGTGAACGGCGGTGCGCTGCGCCTGCCCAGTAGTCCGCTCCGCAGGCCCTGCGTTAACGGGGCAGCCCCTCTTGCCGCGAGCGACGGGGGTGAAATGAGGTGGGGCCGTGCCCAATACAATGGCTGGCCCAACCAGGGTGGTACCGCGGGCACTGTCTCGTCCCTGATCCCGAACCGGATAGGCGACGAGATTTTTTGTTTTTGGCATGCTTGTGAAACAATTGGCCGGTGTGTCACCGGCACTGATCACCGCGAGGACAAACGTATGCTGGAGAAACTCGACACTCTCTACGAACAGGCGCTGGCCGAACTGGAAGCAAGCACCGATGGCGAGGCGCTGGCTGTCTGGTATCGCCGTTATCTGGGGCGGAAGGGCGAAGTAACTTTGCTGTTGCGGGCGACCGGCACGCTGCCCAAGGAAGAACGCGCCGAATTCGGCAAGCGGGCCAACGCCTTGCGCGATGCGCTGACCGCCGCCTATACGGAGCGGGCAGAGGCTGTTCGTCAGGCGGAACTGGCGCGTTCGCTACAAACCGGTGTGTTGGATGTCACGTTGCCGGGTCGTCGCATTCCCACTGGCGGGCTACACCCTACCACGCAGACCCTGCGCGAGATTTACGCGATCTGGGCGGAGATGGGCTTTCAGGTCTACCGCAGCCGCGATGTGGAAGACGACGAGACCAACTTCACCCTGCTGAATATCCCGCCGCACCATCCCGCCCGCGATATGTGGGACACCTTCCACACCACTACGCCGGGCGTGATCCTGCGGACACACACCAGCCCTGGCCAGATTCGCGCCATGCGCGACTACGGCGCGAACGGCACGCAGCCGATTCGCGTCATCCTGCCGGGCATGTGCTACCGCTACGAGCAGATTTCGGCCCGCAGCGAGATTCAGTTCAACCAGGTCGAAGGACTGGCCATCGGGCGCAACATCCGCCTGACCGACCTCAAGGGCACCATCGCCGAGTTCGCGCGGCGCATGTTCGGGCCAGATAAGCGGGTGCGCTTCCGTGGCTCGTACTTCCCGTTCACAGAGCCGAGCCTGGAGGTAGATGTCGAGTGCATTCTGTGCGGCGGGCGCGGGTGCGCGGTGTGCAAACAGACGGGCTGGCTGGAAATTGCAGGCTGTGGCATGGTGCATCCGGTTGTGTTGCAGAACGGCGGCTACGACCCGCGCGAATGGAGCGGCTTTGCCTTCGGCATGGGGCCGGAACGCATGACCATGCTCAAGCATGGCATCCAGGATATTCGCTATTTCTGGGGCAACGACCTGCGTTTCCTGGAGCAATTCTAGCCGATCGTCAGTCCTCGTGTTACCCAGAACTTGTTCTGGCCAGTTAGAGGTAGAATTCGTACCGATAGCCGCGGAGGGCAACTATGAGCAGGGGTCAAGATCACCTGCCGATCAACCTGCCAATGCAGGAGATCGCCGCCTTTTGCCAACGCTGGAATATTATTCAACTGGCCCTGTTCGGATCGGTGCTGCGCGACGACTTCGGCCCAGAGAGCGATATTGACGTGCTGGTGACATTCGCGCCAGGCAGTGTGCGCACCCTGGCCGCAGTCAGTCAGATGCAGCAGGAAATCGAAGCGCTGTTTGAACGTCGGGTAGACCTGGTGGATCGCCAGAGCATCGAACGCAGCCCCAATTACCTGCGCCGTCGGGCGATTCTAAGTTCGGCAAGGACGGTCTACAGTGCTGCGTGATCTCACGTATGTACTGGATATCTTGATTGCCGCTCGCCATATTCAGGCGTATGTGGCCGGCGTTGATCGCCAGACGTTCGAGCAGGATACAATGCGCCAGGATGCCATCATCCGGAGGATAGAGATCATTCGGGGAGGCGGCAAAACGAATCTCGGCGGAGTTCCAGGCGGCGCATCCAGATATTCCCTGGCAGCAGATGGCCAGTATGCGCAACCGCCTGATCCACGGCTACGACGAAGTGAGCCTCACCATCGTCTGGGATGTGGTTCAGCACGACATTCCCGCCCTGATCGCCCAACTTGAGCCGCTGGTTCCACCCGATGAGCCATAGGAGTAGGAATTCATGCTGCTAAACCTGAAGACCATTCACAAACCGGCGACGCTTGCCGAAGCGCTTGATCTGCTAGGCCAGGGGGGGACGTTCCCCCTCTACGGCGGCGCAGCGCTGCAACGGCACCCCCGCCCCGATGTCGAAGCGGTCATTGATCTGAGCCTGCTTGGGCTGGATCGGGCCTGGGGCGAAAGCGACGCCCTGCACCTGGGCAGTATGCTCACGCTGGAGCGCGCCCGCGCTATCTGCCAGGAACAGGGAGCGATGTATCCGCTGCTGGTGGGGATTGCCGAGGCGCTGCGAGTGGATATGCCCGAAACGCTGCGCAACACCTTCACCCTGGGCGATCTGCTGGCCGAGCGCGATCCACAATCGCTCACGCTGACGCTGTTGCTGGCGCTCGACGCCGTCGCCGTGACGGCGGACGAGGCCGTCCATCCGCTGGCGGATTGGCTGGCGAACGGCGACGAAGCCTGGCGCGCTTTGGTGACGCAGATCAGCGTGCCGCGAGGAGAGGCGCGCGCGGCGGTGGCCTTCGAGAAAGTCTCGCGCACGCCCGCCGATGCGCCGATCGTTGGGGCGGTAGCTGCTGCCTGGGTAGAGGGAGGCAGTCGGCGCACGGCGCTGGCCTTGTGCGGAGTTGCGCCGTGGCCGCTGGCGCAGCCAGACGCGGCGCGCGCGTTCGACGAGACCGGCGACATCGGCGCAGCGCTCGACCGGCTGATCCTCGACCCGCCCGACGATCACTGGGGCAGCCGCGAATACCGGACGGAGATGGCGCGGGTCACTGCCCGGCGGGCATTGCTGGCGGCGGCGGAGAAGGTGCAATAGCTGTCGGTGTTCAGCCTTCAGCTTTCAGCAAAAGACATCGCTGGGCGAAAAGGCGCATTGACGCACTTGCTCGCTGATGGCTGGTAGCTGACGGCTGATCGCTCAAAGGATGCGGGGATGACCATCGAGACGGACGAAGACCTGCAGAAGCTGCTACGCATCGGACGCATTTGCGGCGAGACGCTGCGCTATATGCTATCCCGTGTGGAGCCGGGCATGTCCACCGCTCAGCTCGACGCGCTGGGGGCGGCATTTCTGCGCCAGCACAACGCCCGCTCCGCGCCGATCCTGGCCTACAGGTTCCCTGGGCACACCTGTATCAGCATCAACGATGAGGCGGCGCATGGTATCCCCGGCAACCGCGTCATTCAGCCCGGCGACCTGGTCAATGTGGACGTGTCGGCGGAATTGGAAGGTTATTGGGCAGATACCGCCGCCACGCTGATTGTCCCGCCGGCCCGGCCAGAAGCGGAGCGGCTGTGCCGTTTCACCCGTCAGGCGCTTGACGAGGCGATCAAAGTGGTGCGGGCTGGTCGCCCGCTCAACCTGATCGGCAAGACGGTCGAGCGCATCGCCCGCAGAGGGGGGTATTCGATCATCCGCGAATTGCCGGGGCACGGCGTCGGGCGTCATATTCACGAGAAGCCAAGCGTCTTCAACTTCTACCGGCGCGGCGACCGCACGCTGATGCACGAAGGGCTGGTGATCACCATCGAGCCATTTTTCAGCATGGGCAGCGGGCACATCTTCACCGATCAGGACGGCTGGACGCTGCGCACGGTGGATCGTAGCCTGAGCGCGCAATACGAGCATACGGTCATCGTCACCTCCGACGGCCCGATCCTGGTCACTGAGGTCGCCTGAGGGGGGCGCACACGCGCTGTTGAGGTGTGTAGTCGGATACGGCAGATACATCACAGAAAGGAGGATGGCGCATTTATTCCGCGCCTGCGCGAGAATGGCGGAATGCGGATAGCGAATGGCGAAGTTGACCTTCCGCAATCCGCAATCTGGCTGAAGGTGGGGATGTCTTGCGCCAGTTTCTATGAAAGTTCCGCTTTCCTGGCTCAGAGAATACGTCGATCTCACTATCTCGGTGGAAGAACTGGCCGAACGCCTGACCCTGGCCGGGCTGGAGGTCAGTAGCATTGAGTATTTTGGCATTCCCCAAGGTCCCCCACCGCCGGGTAGCAATCAGCCGCCCTCGCAGCACCTGGTGTGGGATCGCCAGAAGATCGTGTTGGGCGCGATCCGCGAGGTGCGTTCGCACCCCGCCGCCGACCGGCTGGTGTTGGCGCTGGTAGATTATGGCGGGGCCGAGCTAGAACAGTGCGTCACTGGCGCGCCCAACCTGTTCCCCTACAAGGATCAGGGGCCGCTCGATCCGCCCTTGCTGGCTCCCTTCGCCCACGAAGGGGCGGAGGTCATAGACGGGCACAAGGACGACGGCAGCCGCATGATCCTCAAAGAGCGGGTGCTGCGTGGCATTCCTAACCGCAGCATGGTTTGTTCGGAGAAAGAATTAGGGCTGTCGGACTCGCACGAAGGCATTTTGCTGCTGGACTGGGACGAGTTCGGCCATTTCCCGCCTGGTACGCCGTTGCAGGATGTGCTGGGCGATGCCGTGCTGGAGATCGATCTGCTGCCCAACATGGCCCGCGCCTACAGCATCGTCGGCGTGGCGCGCGAAGTCGCCGCACTGACCGGCGCAACGCTGCGCCTGCCGCCGCTCGATGTCATCGCCGAAGGGCCGCCCATCGCCGGCGAGGTCTCCATTGACATCCGCGAGCCAGACCTGAACCCGCGCTTCACCCTGGCGCTCATCCGCGACGTGCAGATCGGGCCATCGCCGCAGTGGATGCAACGGCGGCTGCGCCTGGCCGGAATGCGCCCGATCAACAACATCGTGGACGCCACTAACTACGTCATGCTGGAGTTGGGCGAGCCGCTGCACGCCTTCGACTGGGACATCCTCAAGCGGCGTGCAGGGGGCAAGGCCCCGACGATCATCACCCGTCTGCCGAAGCCGGGCGAGCACCTGGTGACGCTCGATGGTGTGGATCACGCGCTGGACGAGTTCAACATCCTGGTCGCCGACACTGCTGGCGCATTGAGCCTGGGCGGCATCATGGGCGGCCTGGAGAGCGAAATCTGGGACCCGACGAGCATGTCGGTGGCCGAGACGCTCTCCAAGGCGCAGAAAGCGCTCTTCACCGACCGACCGGCTACGCACAACGTGTTGCTCGAAGCCGCGTCGTGGAACTTCATCAACATTCGCCGCACCATGCAGAGCCAGAAGATGAACAGCGAAGCGGGGCTGCGCTTCAGTCGGGGCGTGCATCCGGCGATGGCGCTGCGCGGTCTGCTGCGCTGCATCGAGTTGATGCGGCAGATCAGCGGCGGCGTGGTGGCACAGGGCGTGGTGGATGTCTATCCGCGGCCCGCGCCCGTGATTACAGTAGACCTGCCCGTGCGCGAGGTCGAGCGGCACCTGGGCTTTGCCATCCCTCAGGCGGAGATTGTGCGCATCCTGCGGTCGCTGGAGTTCACTGTCACCGAGCAGGGAGACGTGTTGCAGGTGGTGGTACCCGATCACCGGCTGGACATCGGCACCGGCCTGACTGGTCGCGCCGACTTGATCGAGGAGATCGCCCGCATCTATGGCTACGACCGTCTGCCGAACACGCTCATCGCCGACGAATTGCCTGCGCAGCGCGCCAATGTGCCGCTGGAGCGCGAAGAAGCGTTGCGCGATGCGCTGGTCAGGGCTGGGCTGCGCGAAGTCGTCACCTATCGCCTGACGACGCCGGAGCGCGAGGCGCTGCTCACGCCGCCGGGCGCTGAGTCAAGCTGGCCGCAGATGCCTTATGTCACGCTGGCCAACCCCATTGCCGCGGACAAGACGGCCATGCGCCATACGCTGCTGGCGGGGATGCTGGACATCGTGGCGGCCAATGCGCGGCACACTGAGCGGCAATTGCTGTTCGAGATCGGGCCGGTCTTCCTGCCGCGTGAAGACGATCCCTTGCCCGACGAGCCGGGGCGGCTGGGCATCGTTATGACTGGGCCGCGGGGCGTGCCGCAATGGCAGAAAGACGGCGACGCCGGGCGTATAGATTTCTACGATCTCAAAGGGGTGATTGAAACGGTGGTGCGCGACCTGCGCGTGGCAGGCGAAGTCACCTGCGCGCCCGTCGAGCACGCTACTTTCCACCCTGGCCGCGTGGCCATGCTGCACATCAACGGGCGGCAGATCGGCGTCCTGGGCGAAGTACACCCGCTGGTGCGCGAAGCGTTCGGCCTGGGGCTAGACCTGACGCGCCCGGTCGTGGCCGCCGAGTTAGACCTGGCCGCGCTGCTGGCCGACGTGCAGATGGTGCGCACTATCCGCCCCGTGCCCGCGCACCCCGCCGTCTACCAGGACATCGCGCTGGTGGTGGACGAGACGACGCCCGCTGCCGATGTGCACGCGGCCATCATGCGGGCGGGCGGCGACCTGCTGGAAGAAGCGCGCCTGTTCGATGTCTATCGTGGCGATCCGATTCCGCCCGGCAAGAAGTCGCTGGCCTACGCGCTGACCTACCGTGCGTCGGATCGCACGCTGAACGATGCCGAAGTCGCCAAGATTCACGCGCGCATCATGAAGGCAGTCGAACGGCAACTGGGCGCACAGATACGCGCCTGAGCCATGAGTTACCCCGTCCTGGGTTACCTCACCCCGACCCTGGCGCTGACACGCCCCCTTGCCAGGCGTGGAGAGAAGATGGGCCGGGCGAAGCGAGGCCGGGGGTGAGGTAGACGGGCGGAATTTGCAACGTCTTTCTGAAGTCGCAGAGAAGAGCGCGGCGTAGATCGCTCTTCTCTGCATGTTTCTGGGGTCTTTCTGCGATCACACCTGGCTGCAGCGCGGCGGGGAGACGGCGCGCCGGTTCAGGGCGATTGCCCTGCGCTATGCTATCAGCCCATTGAGACCGCGGCGATTCTGGGCTACACTGCGGGCAGAACTGGTTCAGGCCCAACAGGTGGAAGCCTTCATGAATGCGAATGCCACCTTTTACGACACCATTGCCCGCTTCTACGACGCCGAAAACGCTGAAATGACCGACGATCTGCCCCTTTACGAGGAGCTTTACGCTCGCACAGGGGGGCCGGTGCTGGATGTCGGCTGCGGTACCGGGCGCGTCATGTTACATCTGGCGCAGCAGGGGGCGCGGGTGGTGGGTGTGGATCGCTCGGAGCAGATGCTGGCGCGCGGGCAGCGCAAGCTGGACGTGCTGCGCGATCTCAGGCGGCGCGTCACCTTTGTCGCCGGCGATGCGCTCACCGCCGATCTGCCCGGCCCCTTCAAGCTGATCCTGGTACCGTACAATGGTTTCATGCACTTTCACACGCAGGCCGATCAACTGGCGGCGCTGCGACGTTTTCGCGCGCTGCTGGCTGCCGATGGGCTGCTGGTGCTCGATCTGCCCAACGCAGGTGAAGCCTACGCCACACAGGACGACAACGCCCTGGTGCTGGAACGTTCCTTCGTCGAGCCGGAGAGCGGGCACCTGGTGATGCAGCACTCGGTCAGCACGCTGGATCGCATCGCTCAGCAGTTGCAGGTCACCTGGATTTACGACGAAGTGTTGCCCGACGGTCTGGTGCGGCGCACCGTTGCGCCGCTGGTATTGCGCTACGTGTTCTTCAGCGAAATGAAACTGTTGCTGGCGGCGACTGGTCTGCGCCTGGTAGAGGTCTACGGCGACTACGACGAAGCCCCCTTCGAGGAAGGGTGTCCGCGCATGATCGTAGTGGCTGGGCCGGGGGAGGGATTGCCTGCATGAGCAGCAAGGCCGGTATGCTCGCCGGAGTGCTGCTCGTTGCGCTGCTGAGCGCGTGCGACCTGAGCGCGGGGGTCGCGCCAACCGCTACCCCTGCGCCAACGTTGCCCCTGCTGCGGGCCAGCCCCACGACCAACCCCGTAGCGCCTCTGGCCGAAGGCCCGATCATTCACGACACAGGCTTTGGAGAGGCGGGCGTGAGCAATCCCACGCAGGCCAGCCTGGCCGCCGAAGGCGAACCGGCGCAAGACTTGCCCACTGTCACCCCGCGCCCTACCGAAGCGCAGTTGCCGATGATGATTAGCACCAGCGACGGCCTGATCCTGCGGGCGACCTATTACAGCGCGCCGGTCCGCCCTGCGCCGGGCGTGCTGTTGCTGCATCAGCGCGGCGCAGATCGCACCTCGTGGGAAGCGCTCGCGCTCAAATTGCAGGCGGCGGGTTACGCTGTGCTCACTGTGGATCAGCGCGGGCACGGCGAGACGGGCGGCGCGGAAAACTGGGCGTTGGCCCAGGACGACGCTTCCGCCGCACTGGAGATGCTGGCGAGCCTGCCGGGAATTGGCCCTGGGCAGATGATCGTCATTGGGGCCAGCCTGGGGGCCAATGTGGGCCTCAATGCCTGTGCGGCATTGCCTGGCTGCGCGGCGGCGGTGTTGCTCAGCCCCGGCCTGGACTACCGGGGGATCAGCACGGCGGGCGCAATGGCGCGATTGGGCGCGCGTCCGGTGCTGATCGTGGCGGGGGAGAACGACGGCAACAATCCCGCCGATAGTCTGGCTCTGGGCAACATGGCTGCTGGCGATCATGAGGTGCTCGTCTTCCCGCAGGGGGGACATGGCATGGCGCTGCTCAACACTGTGCCCGACCTGGCCGACCGGATCGTGGCCTGGTTGGTGGCGCATGTGCCGCCGCCCGCCCGCTGAGAAAGGATGTGCTCCATGACTAGGCGACCCGCATCCGTCCCGCTTCCACCGCCGGCAGAAGATATTGTTCAGCGCGGGCAATGGACGCCCGTCCCCGCCGACGACTCGCTTGTCGCCTATGTGCAGCACGAGCTATGGCCCGGCCCGCACAAACCTATCGGCTGGCAGGTAGCCCGCCTGTCTGCCGCTGCCTATCTCTACCGTGAGATCGGCACTGGCTGGACAGTTGTCGCCAAGTTCTACGTCGCCAAGACGGGCGACGAAGCCGTGCAGTACGCGCAGCGCGAGATGGAGATGACACAGATGGCACGCGCTGCCGGGTTGATGGACGGCGGCCTGCGCGCCCAACAGGCGTTAAGGGTGTGGCGGGGCGTTCTGTTGCTGGAATATGTAGATGGCCTGACACTCGAAGATTTGATCGCCATCCGTCGTCACCGCCCCGGCGAGTTACACCCCGCACTGGAGCAGGTGGCCCGTCTGCTCGCTACCCTGCACAGCACTAGCGCTCGTTCCTCTGAAGCACCGGACTTCGCCGACAGCGTCCGGCGGGCGCATCGGCTGGTGACTGAACTTTCGCGCGGGGGCGTGTTACAGCATCAGGCCGTGATCGGCGAAGGGCTGCATTATACCATTGACCGCTGGGCAGCGCGTGCCGAAATGGTCGCCTACACGCCCGCCCTCATTCATGGGGATGCGACCACCACCAACTTCGTCTTTCCCTGGCAGGACGGCTGTGTGGCCATTGACTGGGAACGCTTGCGGGTGGCCGATCCTGCTGCCGATGTCGGACGCCTGATGGCTGAGGTGGCGCACAGCGTCAGGCAATACGGAGGCGATAGCGACGAGGCAGAAGACCTGATCGAGCATTTCTTCGCCGCCTACTGCCGGGCCGCCTGTCTGACGGACGAGAGCGAGGCCCTGCGCCAGCGTGCGACCTTCTTCCGGGCATCGAGCACACTGCGCATCGCCCGCAACGGCTGGCTGTCGCGCCTGGAACGGACCGCCCTGGTCGCCGAGGCGTTGGCGCTGCTGGCGCGTTGTCACTGATTTTGTACACAGACGAGCCATTGCGTTAGGATCGTCCCATGACCTGCAGACAGACCGGCAAAGCGGTGCAAAGGCGTTTCTTCGGCTTTGGACGGGGCAATCCGGTCGCAGCGACCGTCCTCTTGCTGCTGACCCTGGTGATCCCGCTGAGCACTCCGTCTACCCGTGCCCAGGGCGACCCGGCGGGGCAGGTTGTGGCGCTGGTCAATGCGCTGCGGGCCAGTCTGGGCCTGTCTCCCCTGAGCGTAGACCCCCTGCTGACCTACGCCGCCCAGAGTCATGCTACCTGGATCGCCAACACTGGCCAGTATGGTCACACAGGCGAAGGTGGCTCGACCCCGCAGGATCGGGCGCTGGCCGCCGGATACGCTGGCTGGGTCTCTGAGAATTACGTGGCGGGCACGGGGCTGACGCCGGGTGGCGCGGTCGAATGGTGGAAGAACAGCGGCATTCACTACGCCACTATGACCTCACCGTCGGCCCAACATATAGGGGTGGGCTTTGTCCGTCGCGGCGACAACAATATCTACGTGCTGGTGGTGGGACGTCCTTCGCCGCCGCCGCGCCCGCGCTCCGCGGGCGGCGCTGCTGCCGAAGAAGAGGAAGAGGACGAAGGGCCAATCGTTGTGCCGATCACCCGCGCCGAGCCAGACGCCAACGGTCGTATCGTGCACGAGGTGCAGCAGGGACAGACGGCCTGGGCCATTGCCGCCGTCTACGGTGTTGATCTCGACGAAATGCTGCGTATCAACAACCTGACACGACCGGTTGTATTGCGCCCCGGCGACAAGATCATCGTCCGGCTGGGCGAAGGCGAAACGCCCCCGCCCACGCCGACCCCGCCCACCGAGTATACCATTCAGCAAGGGCAGACCATCTGGGAAGTCGCCGTGACACACGGCCTGACGGTAGATCAACTACTGGAATACAACGGCCTGACGCGCCAGGACGTGATTCTGCCCGGCACAGTGTTGCGGCTGGTGCCGCCAGAGGAGGGCGCAGTATCGCCGGAGACACCCGCCCCGCCTGCTGAGTCCGCGGAGGCCAGTTCAACCCCTGTGTCTGTCCAGGAAGTCGCCGTTGCCCCCAGCGAGACGTACACTGTCCCGCCGCTGCCGACTTCCACGCTGCGCGTGATGCCCACCATCACGCCCGCCTATTCGCCGACGCCCAGCCCTGTTCCGCCAACTCTCACCCCTGCTGTCACCGCTACCGCGCCCCTGTTGGTCACCGACACGGCGACGCCTGTGCCGGCGATCCAGGTCGTGGCCGACCAGGGCGACGACACGGACGAGATGTGGCTTGTGGGGCTGGGCGTGCTGGGCGCGGTATGGTTGCTGGTGGGGGGAATCGGGCTGGCGAGCTATGTGACCCGCAAGGGCCGCTAGGCGCGCTGCTCTGTGAGGATCACAAAACTCGGCTAGTTTTGCTCTGCGCTTTTGGCGTCTGCGCGATTCAAGATCACTGCCCCCACATGTAAGGGCGCTTCTTGACCAGCGCTCGCCATCCTCTACCTGGGGATCGGTCTGGGTCTGCTGCTCGCCAGTCTGTCCTAATTATCTATTGCGTCGGGGTGCCGCTATGTCCTCAGCCTGCCGCTTCTGACTCCGGCAGGTGAGCGCGGATGAACGCCACTGTTTTCTCAGCGACCTGCGGCCACTCCGCATCGAGCGTCACTGCATGGCCTGAGCGCTCCAGTGTCAGCACCGAGATGTCGTCTGTTGATACCTCGCGGATGATCAGTTCTGCGGCGGTAGGCGGCACAACGGGGTCGATCAGGCTATAGGCGATCAGCAACGGGCAACTGACGCGCGGCAACATACGCCGGACGTGCGCGATCAACCGGTGAGCTTCGTGCGCTGCCACCACTGGATATTCGTCGTAGCACCACAACAACGAGCGCGCATCGGGATCGGCCCAGGTGTCGCCTCCCCCTTTAGGGGCAAGGCGCACAGCGTACTTCAGCAACGGCACCAGCTTCGGTCGCCAGCCGGAGACGCGCATCGCCGGAGCGTAGAGCAGCGCGCCCGCCAGGTCGGGATGTTGGGCGGCCAAGTAGAGCGTCAGCACACCGCCCATGGATAGGCCGCCAACGAAGACCGTATCGCAACGCGCTCGCAGATCGGCCAGCGCCGCTTCGACGTGCGCGGTCCACTGCTGCCAGCGCACCTGATTGAGTTCGGCGGCAGACGTGCCATGACCGGGCAACAACGGCGCGGAGACGGTGAAGCCCTGCTGATGCAGGTAATCGCCCAGGCGGCGCATTTCCGGCGGCGCGCCAGTGAAGCCGTGAATCAGCAGCACGCCAACCGGCCCGCCAGCGAGGAAAAACGGTGCAGGGGTGATGGTGTCAGGTTGGGGCATAGAGTCAGTTTCCTTTCAGAACATGGTTCACGCCTGACTGCGCAGTTGATTCTGTTCCACCCGCGCCCGCGCGTCAACAGCCCACGCGCCCCCTCCCTCTGGCATGACCATCAGCGGGTTGATCTCCACTTCGGCCAGCGCGGGATGATCGGCGGCGAGCTGCGCCAGCCGCACGATGGTATCAATGACGGCGGCACGGTCGGCGGGCGGCGCGCCGCGAAAGCCCGTCAACAGTTTGCCCGCACCGGTGCGGTCGAGCATGGCTTCGGCCTGCGCAGGTGTCACGGGCACCAGCTCGAACGTCACGTCGCGCATCAGTTCGACCAGCACGCCGCCCACACCAACCATCACCAGCGGGCCGAACTGCGCATCGCGCACCATCCCCACAATCAGATCAACGCCGGGGGGGATCATCTTTTGCACCCACGCACCGCTGATGGCTTCGTCTGGCACGCCGTGCGCGCGGGCGCGGGCCATCATCTGCCCGAAGGCGGCACGCACTGCGTCCGCGTCGCCGAGATCGAGCGCCACGCCGCCTACCTCGCTCTTGTGCACCACCCCGCTGGCGGCCAGCTTCAGGGCGACTGGATAGCCCACTTCCCCGGCCAGGGCGACGGCAACGTCGGGGCTGGTCGCCAGACCCGCGCCCGGCGTGCGGATGCCATAGGCCCGCAGCAATTGTTCCGCCGACTCCGGCGGTAACCAGCCGTCGTCCGGCGCGGTCGCCAGGATAGCCCGCGCCGCATCCTGATCGCGCCCCGACGGTCGCAGCGGATCATCTCGCTGATCGTTGATGGCGTCGAGCCACTGCTTGCGCCGCCACATAGCCGCCAGGGTGCTGCCCACGCGCTCCGGAAAGGCGAAGTTGGGCACGCGCCGACGGTGCAGCACCGCCGTCGCATCGCTGACCGACGCCAATCCCATGATCACCGCCAGGATGGGCTTGCCGCGCCCGGTGAATTCGCCGATCACTTCGGCCAGGCTGAGCGGCGCGAACCAATCTTGCGGCGCAGTGATGGCCACCACTGCGTCCACGGTCGGGTCGCTCAGCAGCGCGTCCAGGCACAGGGCATACGTCCCTGGCCCCGGCCCGGCCAGGATATCTACCGGATTCTGTACGCTGGCCGCTGCCGGAACACGTTTGCGGATGAAGGCCTTGGTCTCGTCGGTGAGGGGGGCAAGCCGCATTCCGGCGGCTTCCAGTGCATCTACGGCCAGAATGCCCGGCCCGCCGGAGTTGGTGAGGATGGCGACGCGGTTGCCGCGCGGGAGCGGTTGCCAGGCCATGGCCCGCCCCCAGTCGAACAGCTCCTCCATGGTGCTGGCACGCAGCACGCCCGCCCGCCGGAAAGCCGCTTCGTAGGCTTCCGCCCGCCCAGCCAGCGCGCCCGTATGACTGGCAACCGCCCTGGCCCCGCCTTCGCCGCGCCCGGCCTTCAGGGTAATGACTGGAATGCGCCGCGCCACCTCTGCCGCGGCAGCCACGAAAGCCGGGCCATTGGAGACGCCCTCGATATAGGCGGTGATCACGCGCGTCTGCTCGTCGCGCCCGATGGCGGTGAGCATTTCCGCCTCGTTGATGTCGGCCTGATTGCCTAGGCTCACCAGGCGGCTGAAACCCACGCCCGCCCCGCGCGCCCAGTCAATCACCGCGGCGCACACCGCGCCCGACTGCGACAGAAAGGCGATGTCGCCGGGGGGCGGCGTGCCCTTGACGAAGGTGGTGTTGAGCGGCGTATGCGTGTCTATGCTGCCGATGCCGTTCGGCCCCAGCAGGCGAATGCCATACCGACGGCAAATGCGCACGACTTCGCCCTCGCGCGCCGCACCTTCTGGCCCCACCTCCCGAAAGCCGCCGCTGATGACAATGGCCGCCTTGATCCCACGCTGACCGCATAGCTCCAGTTCGGCAGCGACGAGCGGGGCAGGGACGACCAGGACGGCCAGGTCGAGCGGATCGGGAGCATCCAGCACGCTGGGGTAGGCGCGCAGGTTGTAAATCTCGGTGGCCTGCGGGTTGATGGGGTAGATCGGGCCGGTGTAGCCATAGTCCACCAGGTTGCGCACCACGCCGTGACCTAGCTTCTGCGGGTCGCGCGAGGCACCAATGACGGCCACGCCGTGCGGTCGAAAGAAAACATCCAGATTAGTTGAGGGCATTCAAAAGTCTCCATTTTGTGCCTGGGAGTAGAGAGTGGGGAGTAGGCAATAGAAGGGCCGGATGCGGGCTAAGGTTGTCAGCGCCCCGCTTGACGTGGAGGCATTGACCTCACCCACGTTTTGCACACACCCGAAGTGACAGAACCGGAGAGGCGTTCTCATTCCCTATTTTCCACTCACTCCCACTCAATCGTCGCGGGCGGTTTGCTGGTGATGTCGTACAGCACGCGGTTGACGCCCTTCACCTCGTTGACGATACGGTTGCTCACCCGTGCCAGCAAGTCGGGATCGAGCCGCGCCCAGTCGGCGGTCATAAAGTCGCTGGTGGTAACCGCGCGCAGGACGATCACCTCGTCGTAGGTGCGGTTGTCGCCCATTACGCCCACGCTGCGCACCGGCAACAGCACGGCGAACGCCTGCGCCGTGCCCTCGCGCAGCAGACCCGCCGCCGCCAGCTCGCTGAGGAAAATATGATCGGCGGCGCGCAGAATCTCCAGCCGTTCCCAAGTGATCTCGCCTACGCAGCGCACGCCCAGGCCCGGCCCAGGGAACGGCTGCCGCCAGATGATCTCGTCGGGGATGCCCAGGCGCACACCTACCTGGCGCACCTCGTCCTTGAACAAATCGCGCAATGGCTCGACCAGCCGGTCGCGCAGGCGCTCCGGCAACCCGCCAACGTTATGATGCGACTTGATGCGCCGCGCCCCAGGCCGCCCCGTGCCTGCGCTCTCGATCACATCCGGGTAGATTGTGCCCTGCGCCAGCCAGTCGAGTTGTCCCAGTTTGGCCGCCTCGCGCTCGAAGACGGCAGCGAACGTCCGCCCGATGATCTGCCGTTTCTGTTCTGGTTCGGTCACGCCCGCTAGTGCGTCGAGGAATTCCTCGGTAGCGTCTACGGCGACCAGGTTTTTCCAGCCCAGCCGCTGCCCCAGCGCGAGCACCTGTTCCGGCTCGCCCAGGCGCAACATGCCCGTGTTGACGAAGACAGGCACCAGTTGTTCGCCGACAGCACGATGGATCAGCTCGCCGGCCACAGACGAGTCCACACCGCCGCTCATGCCGAGCAACACACGCCCGTTGCCCACCTGCGCGCGGATGGCAGCGACAGTCGTCTCGATGAAATTCTCCGGCGTCCAGTCAGTAGACGCGCCGCAGACGCCGACCACGAAATTGCGCAGCATCGCCTTGCCAGAGGTTGTGTGCTGCACTTCGGGGTGAAACTGCACGCCCCACAGGCGACGCTGTAGATCGGCCATGGCCGCATAAGGGGCGTTATCGCTGGCGGCCAGGGCGACGAACCCTTCCGGCGGGCGTTCGATGCGATCGCCGTGACTCATCCACACTGTCTGCGCCTGATCCAGGTCGTCGAACAGGCCGCCTGCCCGCTGCACCCGGACGGTGGCCATGCCGTACTCGCGTTGCGCGGCTCCGGCTACCCTTCCTCCCAGCCGGTGCGTCAGCAGTTGCATCCCGTAGCAGATGCCCAGCACGGGCACGTTGCTGCTCAGCACCCAGTCGGGCAAGTCGGGCGCGTCCGGCTCGTAGACACTGGCCGGCCCACCGGACAGAATAATGCCCCGGAAGTGCGGGGCGGCAGCCTGTGCCTGTTCGAGGGTGGCCGAGTAGGGGATCAGCGCGGCATAGACGCCCAGTTCGCGCACGCGCCGCGCGATGAGCTGCGCTGTCTGCGAGCCGTAATCGAGGATGACAATGCCGCCGTCTTTGAGCGTCATCGGCTCAAATCTCCACGCCGCGCGGCGGGTCGTCGGCGAAGGCGATGTGATGCTCGTCCATGTGCGTGATTGTCACCAACGCCTCAACCGGCACGCCATATTTCTTCTCCAGTGTGGCCCGCCCACCCTCGAACGCCTTCTCGACGATGGCGACGATGCCCACCAGCGTACAGCGTGCCTCCTGCACCATCCGCGCCAGGGCGAACAGCGTCTTGCCAGAAGCCAGGAAGTCGTCCACGATGAGCACACGTTCGCCAGGGGGCAGGTACTCCGCCGCCACCATCAGGTTGATCTCGCCACCTTTGGTATGGCTGGGCGCGGTTTCCAGGAAGATCGGGCCGTACATGGTCACCGGCTTGTGCTTGCGCGCGTAGACCACCGGCACATCGAGCGCCAACGCCGCCATCAGCGCCGGGGCAATGCCGGAGACTTCGGCGGTGAGCACGCGCGTGGGGTGCAGATGTTCAAACCGCCGCGCGATTTCTTCGCCCATCGCTTTGATCAGCTTGGGGTCCATCTGATGGTTGAGAATCCCGTCAATTTTGAGGATGCCGTCGCCGAGATATCTGCCCTCGGCACGGATCAGGTCTTTGAGCACCTGCATGGCTGTACTTTCTCCTGGCGCACGACTGAATCGGGTCTGTGCCAGCCCATTGTACCAGCGAACTGTCCGGCGGGGTTAGGCGTAGTGCACAGATCGGGGCCTGAGCTTCTGGCGGGATTCTTACGCACTTCTGACACTAGTTGATCTACAATAGCGTCTGGAAAAACGCGAGTGGTGGTGCCTGAGGAGGGACTGAGGATGCCGCTGTATGAGTATCACTGCACGGAATGTGGTATCCGTTTCGAGCGCCAGCAGCACTTCAGTGACGCGCCCATCTCAACCTGCCCAGAATGTGGCGGAGAGGTACGCCGCTTGATCGGGCCAGTGGGGGTGATCTTCAAAGGATCGGGCTTCTACGTCAACGACAGCCGTAAGAAGGGCGGCGATAGCAAGTCGAACGGCAATTCCTCCTCCGTTGAGGCGGACTGATCGCGCCCTGCCATTTCTTCGCCCTGCACACTGACCGGCTCCCGACACAGGGCCGGTTCGTTTTTTCTCCGCTCAGGCCTCCCCGTTCACCTCACGCTGCAGGCGGGCGAAGAATGCCTGCATAAAAGCGTGCCGCTCGCGGGCGATGGCGCGACCCGTTTCTGTCTGCATCCGCTCGGCGATGCGCGACAGTTTGTACACAAATTCGTGATGGGGCGTGTGCTCTACTCCGCCTCCCGGATAGTCCGGCGGGACTTCGCCCCACAGCTTTTGCCCGGTCATGCCGCCGTAGGCAAAGGCGCGCGCTACACCAATGGCCCCGATGGCATCCAGTTTGTCCGCGTCGAAGACGACCTTCGCTTCCAGCGTCTGCGGCGCGACCGTGCCGCGAAACCGGTGCGCCGCGATGGCATGGATCACTGCCTCGACAAAGGCGGGCGTGGGGAGAGGATCGAGGCGGGCCAGGATTTCGCGCGCCCGTTCGGCAGATTGTTGGGCATGGTCGGCGGTCTCGGCGTTGTGCACGTGCGCCAGATGATCCTCGTCTGCCCGGCCAATGTCGTGCAGCAACACCGCCGTTTCCACGACGGCCATGTCTGCGCCTTCCGCCTGACCAATGCGCCGGGCTAGCGCCAGTACGCGCAACACATGCTCGAAGTCGTGCACAGGATCGCTGTCGTCGTAGAGCGAGCGGGCCAGTTCCAGGCTGATCATGCTCGTTACCTCCCGTAAATAGAACGGCAGGCGCATCGAGAAGCACCTGCCGCACAGCTTGAGAGCAAGGCGGAGAGGGTGGGATTTGAACCCACGGGGCGGAATTACCGCCCACGCGCTCTCCAGGCGCGCGCATTAGGCCAGACTATGCTACCTCTCCGTAAGGGATATTCACCTGGCAGGAATTATAGCGGCGGGCCGTGTGAGGGTCAATACACAGCCGCGCCGGTCGCCTGGCAGCGAATAGGACGGGCGGGCCTGTCTGCGATGTTGAGCGGCATCCCGAAATAGGGCGAAGGATCGAGCGTATTGCTCAGACGCGCCTCGTTCTTGAAAGAGCCATCCGGCTCGCTGAGGACGATGCTCACATGCACATGCATCCCCACTGGAGCCAGGGCTTTGCCGCTGTATTCGCCCTGGTAGCCCAACAGCGTGCCCTGGGCCACCCATACTTCGCGCGTCCCCGGCGGGAAGGCGTCGGCTACGTAGGAGGTGTTGCCGTCGCGCGAGGCCATATGCGTGTAGTAGGTCCAGATGGTGCGTCCCGGCTGTAGCGGATCGTCGTGCCGGATGATGACGGACGCCTTCCACGTCGGCAGGCGCGTCAGCCAGCCATCATAGGCCGCGTAGACGGGCACTGTGCCTGGTTCTCCGTCGCCGAAGATGTCAATGCCCGTGTGACGGCGCAAGACATTGTAGGGAAAGGCCGTGTCGCGCCACAGCAACCCGATTAATCCGCTGGACGGCAACAGGAACGGCGCGCCCGGACAGGGCGTGCGCTGCATAGTAGTCAGGGTAGGGCGGCTCGACGAGTCGCTGAACCAGCGTTGAATCGCCCGCGCGCTGTTGCTCTGCAATTGACTGTAGAGCGTCAGGGCGACAAACCCTCCGGCGGCTGCTCCGGCCAGGCTCAGCACGGCCAGCAGGACCTGTTGCCAGCGAGCCAGACGACGGTAACAGCGAAGGGCGGCGCGCATGGAGTGGGCGCAAGATACAGCGCTATTCGATGAAACCGTGCTTGCGCAGCCAGTTTTCGAAGGTGATCTCGCCCGGTTCAGTGATCATGCTCCCTCGATCCACATTGCGCGGGCTATCAGCGGTCAGGGGGGCGGGGTCTTGGTAGGGCACGTCTTCGCCGGGGCGCGCCACGATGACCGTCGGCACCGACTTGAAGCCCGTCCAGGCGATGACGCGCTGTTCAGCGACAGGGTCTTTGTCAATCAGAATCTCGCGATAGGGGATATCCTCGCGCTCCAGTACGCGCTTGACAGCCCGCACATAGGGACAGGGAGTTGCGCGTGAATATATCACCAGTTCGTATTTCATATTGAGCGACACCTTCCTCCTGGAAACACAGGGATCAGTCGGCCAGCTTCACGAGCCGGAAGCCGGTGCTGAGCTATCGGGCAGCAGAAAACAGCGAATGCCATTGACGATGCCCTGGGCGATCAGGTCTTGCTGTTGGGTCAGAAAAGCGCGATCGTTGCGCATGAAACCGATCTCGATGATTGCTGTGGGCGTATCTATAGACACTTCCGAGAAGGTGTGATACTCGGTCATGTCGTAGGTCAGGCCGTAGTGCTGCGGCAGACCGGTCGTCGCCGCATATTGACTGATCAGGCAGGCTAGCAATTTCTCGTCCTGGCCGCGCGTGGTCTGCCGGGCGGAAGCCGACGCCGCATTGAAACCAGTCCCCGCCGGGCCGTAGTCCTGGCAGTCATTGGTGTGAATGGAGACCAGCACGTCGGCCTGATAACCTTCCAGGCGCGGGTCGAACTCGGTGAGCAAGTCCACCATGTAGCGATCCTGGCTGAGGATGGTCACCACGCGGCGGGCCACTGCCTCGTTGATCTCCAGTTCGGTCAGGCCGTCGGGACACACTGCGCCGGGGTCTACTTCGAACGAGGGGTCTTGGGGGCGTCCGCTATGCCCGGCGATGATGCCGATGCGAATCTGATGGGTATCGGTGGGCAGCGGTGACGGCTGAATCTGAATGAAACGCTGCGTGGCCTGTACCTCGTTGAGGCCAGCGCGGAACTCGTCCGAGAAGAAGTTAGGGCGCGTCCACAGCGAGAAAATGGTCGAAACCAGCACTGCCGCTGCCAGCACAATCGCCAGGTTGCGCAGTGCGATCCACCAGATGCTCGCCGTCTGATCAGCAGGCCGCGTAGTGGTCCGCCGGCGCGTCACCCGCCGCGCTGTCCTGACGGTGAGCGTTGCTGCCCCGCCAGCCGTGGGGCTGGACGGGAGGGTTTCAGGGGCGAGCGGCGGCGGCTCGATTGCGCCTGTGTCGAACGACCACACGACGAAGTCGTCGTCCTCTGCCGGATCGTCGCGCGGATCGTCTATCCAGTTCAGATCGTGGTCGGTCATCAGGGATGGTTGCTCGCTGTCAGGCCCAATTCTACGGTGAATCTTAGCGCACCTGACGCAAAAGGGAAACACCGGCGGGAGACGGATGCGTGCAAGATGCGACAGGCCGTTTGTAGCAGTCCGCCGCCCCTCACCCCTACATCTCCTCTCCCTCGCGACTGTGCCGCGGGGCGAGGGGACTGACTGTCTCTCGTGCGCGTGCTCCCTTTCGCCCGCAGCGCGGGAGAAGGGGCCGGGGGATGAGGGCCATCCGCCCGCAGCGAAGTCGCTGACAACCTTTGCTCGCACCCAGGAGGCTGCCCGTTTTGTGCTGACAGGCGCGTGTGCTAGAATGATGCGGCGACGCGCCGAAAATTGCCCATCCCCACAGCGGCTGTTATACTAATCGGCTGTTGCTCACGGCATGGGGCGCGCGTGCGCCGGGCATCCAGTCTTGCTGGAGGCGAGCCAGAATGGATTTGAACCAGTGGATTTTTATAGGCCTCTTCTTCGCGCTGGGGTGGACGCTCCCGGCTTTGCCGATCGTCTTGGGTAAACTTCTCGCTCCCAGGCGTCCTAATCCAACCAAGCTACAGGCTTACGAGTGCGGCGTCGAGATGGTCGGCTCGGCATGGACACAGTTCCGGGCGCAGTACTACATCTTCGCCCTGGTCTTCGTGATCTTCGATGTCGAGCTGGTTTTCCTGTTTCCCTGGGCGCTGGCCTATAACCAGTTGGGGCTGTTTGCGCTCTTCGAAATGGCCGTTTTCATCTTCTTGTTGGTCGTCGCGCTCGTCTATACCTGGCGCAAAGGTGCATTGCGTTGGGCATGAACAGGAGACGGTACGCCAGGGGGCGTACCGTCTTTTTGCCGGGCCAGCGCCCCTGGCCTCGGCAGCTATGTGATGAGAGTCGCCGGAGACAACGTCTATGACTGGTCTGCTCAAAGATATTGGCCTTTCGCACGATCTGGCAGTGCTCATCGCCAAAACGATCGGCGTCTTCGTGGTGGGCGGCTTCGGCCTGCTATGGACGCTGCTGGGTATCTGGCTGGAGCGCAAATGGGCCGGTCGCTTCCAGGATCGCATCGGCCCCAACCGCGTCGGGCCGTTCGGCCTGATCCAGACCGTGGCCGACACGATCAAGATTCTGCTCAAAGAAGACATCATGAAGCAGGGGATCGATCGCTGGGTATTCAACCTGGCCCCGATCCTCTCAGTGGTGGCGGTCATCCTGATCTGGGCGGTGGTGCCCTTTAGCCCGGCCTGGATTGGCACCGACCTGAACATCGGCGTGCTCTATCTGCTGGCGGTGGGGGCGTTTGGCACCATCGCAGTGATCATGGCTGGCTGGGGCAGCAACAACAAATTCGCGCTGCTGGCCGCTTTTCGCGCTGTGGCGCAGCTTGTCAGCTATGAAGTGCCAATGGTGCTGGCTCTGCTCGTGCCTGTGCTGCTCTCCGGCTCGATGAGCACGCAGGAAATCGTGCGTCAGCAACACATCTGGTACGTCTTCGCCGTGCCGCTCACCGTGCTGATCTTCCTGATCTCCAGCCAGGCAGAGACCGGGCGCGGCCCCTTCGACCTGCTGGAAGCGGAGTCCGAGTTGGTTTCTGGCTTTCACATTGAGTATTCGGGCATCAAGTTCGGCATGTTCTACGTGGCCGAATTCTTGCACGCTTTCACTGCGGGGGTGCTGACGGCGATCCTCTTCCTGGGGGGGTGGCGCGGCCCCTTCGCCGAGGACGTGCCCGTACTGGGCTTCCTGTACCTGATGATCAAAGGGCTGTTCGTCTACTGGGTGCTGGTGTGGGTGCGCATGACCCTGCCGCGCGTGCGCATTGATCACCTGCTCGATTTCAACTGGAAATTCCTGGTTCCGGTCGGCCTGATCAACCTGCTCGTCGTTGCCCTGGTGTGGAAGCTGATCCCTGGCACCGATCAGATCAACAGCACCGCCGACGCGCTGGTGCCCACGCTGGTTTTGTTGCTGGTCAATGTGGCGATGATCCTGGTGATCGGGGCGCTGCTGGCCGAGCGCGGGCGGCGCGAGCGGGCGCGCATTCAGGCGCGCGTGGCCGGAACAGACCTGCCAGCCGAAGCGCTGGCCAGTGCTGCCGACTAGGAGGGGCGTGTGGAACTCACCGTAGAGTCCGTGGTGTTCTTGATCCTGAGCGCGATCACGCTCGGCGGAGGCCTGCTGGTCGTCACGACGCGCAACCTGTTTCACGCCGGTCTCTATCTGATGCTCTCCTTGCTGGGCGTGGCAGGGCTGTTCGTGCTGCTGGCTGCGCCGTTTCTGGCGGGCGTGCAGGTGGTGGTCTACATTGGCGCGATCGCCATCCTGATCATCCTGGCCGTCATGCTCACGCCCAGTGTCACGCAGATGCCCGCCATCTTCAACCGCAACTGGGCGCTCAACCTGGCCCTGGCGGTCCTGTTCTTTGTGCTGCTGGTCTCGGTCATTTCGCCCGCGCTGGACGACCTGGGCGTGGATAACTGGAGCGCGAACTTCACCGAAGATAGCCCGGCAGCCGTGCCCGCCGACAGCATCGTCCAACTGGGCAAAGACTTGGTTGATCCCGATCAGTATATGTTGCCGTTTGAAGTGGCCTCTGTCTTGCTGATGGCGGCGATGATCGGCGCGGTCTTGTTGGTCGCCCCTGGCAAGGCAGGCGACGAGGGTGGGGACGAATAACGGCCTGACAACGCAGACGGGGAGGACGTATGGTGCCCTTATGGATGTATCTGGTGGTGGCAGCAGGGCTGTTCAGCATTGGCCTGTTCGGCGTGCTGGCCCGCCGCAACGCCATCGCCATCTTGATGAGCATTGAACTGATGTTGAACGCGGTCAACATTAACCTGGTCGCTTTCTGGCGCTATAAAACGCCGGTTGACCTCAGCGGGCAGGCATTCGCCGCGTTCGTGTTCGTGGTGGCAGCGGCGGAGGCGGCGGTCGGTCTGGCGCTGATCATCAGCATCTATCGCAGACGTCAGTCGGTCATCGCCGAAGATGTGAACATGCTCAAGTGGTGAGGGGTTTTCAGTGATCGGTTTCAGTCATCAGTGGGCGGTGTTGCGGCGGTGCCAAACCTGGCTCCGCTGATCACTGGCTGCTGATACCTGATCACCAACAAGGAACGGCTTATGGATGTCAACTGGTTTAGCGCCGACTATCTCCCCTGGCTGATCATAGCCTTTCCACTGCTCAGCTTCCTGCTGATCGTGCTGGTCACCAACCGTCATGTGGTGCTCAGCCAGACAGTGGCCCTGGTGGGCATTGGCATCGCCTGGCTGTTGAGCATGTTGCTGTTCGCCAAGACGGTCTGGCTGACGGACAAAGAGCTGGGGCACGAAGTCTTCGGCAGTCAACTGGACTGGCTGAAGCTGGGCCCGCAGACATTCCGGCTGGGTGTGCTGGTAGACCCGCTGACAGCCTACATGCTGCTGATGGTGCCGCTGGCGTGCCTGCTCATCTTCATTTATTCGCTGGGCTACATGCGTGGCGACCCGCACAACTCGCGCTTCTTCGCCTACCTGTCGCTGTTCGCCGGAGCCATGCTCACACTGGTGCTGGCCGATAACCTGCTGTTGCTGTTCATCGGCTGGGAAGTGATGGGCTTCTGCTCCTACTCGCTGATCGGCTTCTGGTTCCACAAAAAGTCGGCCATGCAGGCGGGCGTCAAGGCGTTCATGACTACGCGCGTGGCAGATGTGCTGATGCTGGTGGGCATCGGCTACCTGTTCCTGGAAGCGCGCACGCTCAACTTCCGCGACATTCTCTACAACGAGGAAATGCTGAAGATGCTCGTCGAGAAAGACGCGGTTATCTTCGGCGGGAGCGTGGCGGCGCTGGTGAGCGTGCTGCTGATCATCGGCACCATCGGCAAAAGCTCGCAGTTCCCCCTGCACACCTGGTTGCCGGATGCCATGGAAGGCCCGACGCCCGTCAGCGCCATGATCCACGCTGCGACGATGGTCTCGGCGGGCGTGTACCTGATCGTGCGCGTCTTCCCCCTGCTCAGCGCGGGCGCGGACTTCCATCACTTCGACTACAACACGCCCATGTACCTGATGGGCATCGTCGGCAGTGTGACAGCGCTGGGGGCGGCGGTGCTGGCCGTGGGGCAGAACGACATCAAGCGCATCCTGGCCTACTCGACTATCAGTCAGCTTGGCTATATGGTGGCGGCGCTGGGCATCGGCGCGTGGGTGGCAGCAGCCTTCCACCTGGTCAACCATGCCTTCTTCAAGGCGCTGCTGTTCATGGCTTCTGGCTCGGTGATCCATGCTATGGAGCATGGCGAGCATCACGCTCATGAGCACGGTCATCCGCACGAACATCACGAAGAGCCGGACGGCCTGGTGATGGACTACTGCGCCCCGCCCAATGACGTACAGCGTATGGGCGGGCTGATCCATCGGCTGCCGGTGACGGCGATCACCATGGCCATCGGCGGGCTATCGCTGGCGGGCTTCCCGCTGGTCACGGCGGGCTTCTGGTCGAAGGACGAGATCATCGCCGAAGCCTGGCACGGCATGTCGGAATCGCCCTTCCCGCTGTTCGTGCTGCTGATGCTGATCACCGCCGCGGCGCTGACGGCCTTCTACACGGCGCGCATGTGGTTCCTCACTTTCTGGGGTAGACCGCGCACCCCCGCTGCGCAGTACGCCACGCCCGGCTCGCTGCGCAAGCAATGGGTGGTGTGGTGGAACAGGCGTTCCTGGAGCAAAGACTACAAGCTGATGCAGGAGCCGGTTAGCCCGCGCGACCGCCTGTCCTTTGGTCAGATGGAATTCCCTCTGGTGGTGTTGGCGTTCCTGGCCATCACTGCCGGTTTCATCGGGATGCCCGCCGACCTGGTCGGCAAGAACCCGCTGCACGGCTTCCTGGCGGGCACGTTGCTGGAGTACCCGCCCGCCATTGATTTCAACTTCGCCCCTATGCTGCTGAGCATGGTGATAGCGTTGGGCGGCCTGGGGCTGGGCTGGTGGGTCTACGGTCGCCGTCCGGTGCAGGCCGGGCAACCCGATCCCACGCAGGTAGCGCTGGGGCCGGGTATCTGGGCGACGCTGCAAAACCGCTTCTATATTGACATCCTCTACCGTCGCTACCTGTTGCAGCCGGTAGAGCGGTTCGCGGAGCGGGTGGTCATTCAGGCCATTGACAGAGAAACGATTGACGGCGTGCTGGAGACCATCGCCGAGACGTTCACCTGGCTGGGCGAGGCGTTCAAACGCTTTAACACTGTGGTCATTGATGGCACAGTGGACGGCATCTGCGCGGCGATTGGTAACTTCGCCGCCTGGTTCCGCCAGGTGCAGACCGGGCGCGTGCAGCAGTACCTGCTGCTGGTGACGCTGGCCCTGCTGGCGATCAGCACGCTGTTCCTGATCCAGGTGCGGTGAGGCCCGCTGCCAGAGAGTGACAGAACCTGACAAAGCACGAGTGGCACTCCGGTGAGAAGGAGAAGCACACGTAGATGAGCGCAGTTTTGCCCGTAGATTTGTTGACAACGATGACCTTGCTGCCGCTGATTGGCGCGGCGGTGGTGTTCATCATGCCGCGCGACCGCGTCCGCCTGGCACGCTGGACAGCGCTGATCATCAGCCTGGTGGTGATGGTCATGGCCATTGGCGTGTTCTACGATGTTCAGTCCAACCCGCCCGCGGCGGGCGAATGGGCCTTCGAGGCGCAGGCGGAATGGTTCCCGCAGATCAACGTATCGTGGCACGTGGGCGTAGACGGGCTGAGCGCGACCATGATCCTGCTGACCGGCCTGCTCGTCCCGCTGGCGATCCTGATCTCCTTTGAGGTGCAGGATCGTGTGCCCGCCCATATGGCGCTGTTCCTCTTCCTGGAGACAGGGCTGCTGGGCGTCTTCGTCGCGCTGGACATGGTCATCTTCTTCCTGTTCTGGGAACTTGGGCTGGTGCCCATGTACTTCCTGATCTATCTGTGGGGCGGCGAAAACCGGCGCTACGCGGCTAACAAGTTCTTCCTCTACACCATGGCCGGTTCGCTGGGGCTGCTGTTGGCGACACAGCTCATCGGCCTGACCATCGGCAGCTTCGATATCCCGGTGATGCTGGAAGAGTGGCCCAAGCACCTGATGCGCGGCGGCGAAATCCTGGGCGTGGATGTGAGCATCGTCAAGTACTACGCGCTGCTGGGCTTCTCGCTCGCCTTCCTGATCAAGATTCCGGCCTGGCCGTTCCATACCTGGTTGCCAGACGCGCACACCGAAGCTCCCACCGCCGGTTCGATGTTGCTGGCGGGCGTGCTGCTGAAGCTGGGTGCCTATGGCTTCCTGCGGCTGGCGATCCCCCTCTTCCCCAAAGAGTGGATCATCGAACGACGCCTGTTTAGCCTCAGCTACAACCTAGTGGATATTCTGGGCTTCCTGGCTGTGGCGGGCGTCGTGCTGGGCGCGTTAGGAGCCTGGGGGCAAACCGATTTCAAGCGGCTGGTGGCCTATTCCTCGGTCAATCATATGGGCTTCGTGGTGCTGGGGTTGGCCGTGGCCGCCTTGATGTATGGCACGGTCTGGGCCGAGGACAACAACCAATACAGCCTGCTGGCCGGTGTGGCCGGTGTCGAAGGCTACGAGAAGATGGGCGTCAACCAGTTGGTGGACACGGTTGATCAGGCCTACCCGCCGGAGATGCGACAGTCCGACCGGCAGGATGCGCGGGTGGCGCTCAACGGAGCGATCCTGCAGATGTTCAGTCATGGGCTGAGCAGCGCGGGCATGTTCCTGCTGGCCGGAGCGCTCTATCACAAGGCGCACACGCGCGACCTGCGCCGCTTCGGTGGGCTGTGGGACATCGTGCCCATGTATGGAGCGCTGCTCATCTTCGTGGGCATGGCGTCGCTGGGGTTGCCAGGGCTGAGCGGCTTCGTGGGCGAGTTCCTGGTCATTTCCGGCTCCTTCAAAGCCTATCCGGTATACGTCCTGTTGAGCATGTTCGGCTTGCTGGTGACAGGCATCTACATCCTTAAGGCGATCCAGAAGCTGCTGCACGGCCCTTACAACGAAGAATGGGCGGAATATCACCGCACTCATCACTCGCTGGAAATCGAGAAGCGCGAGGTGGTGGCACTGGCTCCCTTGATGGTGCTGATGCTGATCACCGGCCTGTATCCCAACTGGGTGCTGGGCGTGATCAACGATAGTGTGATCCGTTTCCTGGGCGGGTAGGCATGCCGGGCGATTTTGCGTTCGGCCAGGACGATTTATGTCGCGCGATCTGGTGTATCTGCTTGACAGGTTGAAATCGCGCGGTGAAAACAGAGCGAGCGCAGCAAATGTACGGCGAGACAAATTAACGCGAGCCTAGCAGAAGATACCCCCGCGTTCTCTCGTAAGCGGGCCAGGGCATTCCCCGCAGCATGGCGAAGGGAACGAGGGCTGGAAGTACATAACACGCTCTAGACTCTCCTGGTCGCATAGGAGGCTTATGCATGGTCATAACGTTTAGCGGTGTGTTGACGGGCATCCTGCTGACGCCGGTGATCGGCGCGCTGATCATCCTGCTGTTGAAGAAGGAGGCCAAAGAGCAGGCGCGGATCATCGCCGCCATGTCCACTGGCATTGCCCTGCTGCTGGCGCTCTTCGTCTTCTTCGGCTACAGCGTGGACGAAGCCAATGCCGTCAACGGGGACGGGGGCACTTACTTCGCTTTTGAGGATCACATCAAGTGGGTCGAGGCGGTGGGCATTTCGTGGCACCTGGGCGTAGACGGCATCAGCGCGCCGATGGTGCTGCTGACGGCCATCGCTGGCTTCACAGGGGTGCTCATCTCGTGGGGCATCGAAGACCGCACGCGCGAATTCATGGCCTTTTTCCTGTTGCTGGTGGCCGGCGTGTTCGGCGTGTTCATGGCCGTGGATTTGTTCGTGCTGTTCTTCTTCTACGAACTGGCCATCTTCCCCATGTACTTCCTGATCGTCATCTGGGGCTGGGTGCAGACACGTCAGTACGCCGCCATGAAGCTGACGCTCTACATCCTGGTCGGCTCAGTCTTCGCGCTGATCGGACTGCTGGCGCTGTACTTCAAGGCAGGCGAGGCGACCGGGGTCTACAGCTTCGACTTTGTAGACCTGCACGCTGCGGCCAAAGCGGGTGTATTCGACAAGCCATTCTCGTCGGCATGGTCGGCGGCGACAACAGCCAAACTGTGGTTCCCCATCGTGTTCCTGGGCTTTGGGGTGCTGGCGGGCGTGTGGCCTTTCCACAACTGGTCACCGGATGGCCATGTGGCCGCCCCGACCGCCGTCTCGATGATTCACGCGGGTGTGCTGATGAAGTTGGGCGCGTTCGCGGCGCTGCGCGTTGGCGTGCAGCTCATGCCAGAAGGCGCGCGCGTGCACCTGCCCTGGATCGTTCTCCTGACGCTGATTAACGTGGTCTATGGCGCGCTGATCGCCATGCGACAGCGCGATTTCAAATATGTCATCGGTTTCTCATCGGTCAGCCATATGGGGCTGGTGAGCATGGGCTTCGCCACCATGAACGTCACGGGCATGACCGGCGCGGGCCTGCAGATGTTCTCGCACGGGGTGATGACGGCGCTCTTCTTCGCCTGCGTCGGCATGGTCTACGACCGGGCGCACACGCGCGATATCCCCAGCCTGGGCGGTTTCGTCCAGAAGATGCCCTGGGTGGCGGTGGCCTTCATCGTCGGCGGCTTGGTGAGCATGGGCATGCCCGGCCTGAGCGGTTTCGTGGCCGAGTTCCCCATCTTCGTCGGCCTGTGGGACGGCCCCAACTTCGACCCCAGCCCTTCGTGGCTGACGGGCAGCTTCAACTACTACGGGCTGATCGCGGTGATCGCGGCGCTGGGCATCATCGTCACCGCGGCCTACGTGCTGCGCGTTGTGGGGCAGGTCTTCTTCGGCGAGTTCAACGCGGAGCGCTTCCCGCATATCTCGGCCATCACCATCTACGACAAGGTAGCGCTGGCCTTCCTGGTCTTCTGGCTGGTTTTGCTCGGTGTCTATCCCCGGCTGATGGCGCCCATGATCGAGTCGGGCGTCAGGCCGATTGTTGCGATGCTGGGAGGGTGACTTGAACTTCTCAACAGACGCCCAGGCGAGCGTAATCGCTATCTTACCGGAAATCCTGATGGTAGCGCTGGCAGTGACCGTGCTGGCCCTGGATGTCGTCTGGCGGCGGGCGCAACGCACGGACATCGGCTATGTGGCGGGTTTCGGCCTGCTGGGCATTGCGGCCATTGTCTTCCTGGTGGGCACACCGCCGCGCGGAGACCTGTCGGAGCAACTGCTGTTCGGCGGCATGATTCGCCATGACGATCTGGCACAGATTTTCCGCGTCATGGTCATCGTGGCGGGCGGGATCGGCTGCCTGATCACCATGGGCATCCCCAAACTACGCGCGCGGGGCGATTTTTACGCCATCTTG
>CAKZOB010000010.1 GCA_937135955.1 uncultured Anaerolineales bacterium
GAATGACTTCCCAGTCGGTCAGGGCCGGGTAGGGCGTCATCAGATACTAAGAAAGCCGAGTGGCCGGACTACCGTGCATTCCACCGCAGCTTCCGTGCACAGGGGGTTGACTACCGGCGCGTGCTTTTGGTAGAATAGGGCTTGTGACAGGACGCAGTTACACGTCCTGGGCCTGGGGCCGCCCGTGCACATCAGCGTTAGCGCTGAGGCGGAAAGAACGCACCAAAACGGCGGCTCTGGGTCGAATCCCGCGCTTTGCGCGGCTGCAACCGTTAGGTTGCAGAGGCCAGATCGCTAGATCGGCCACTGTAACTCAGGCTAGCCTCTTCCGGGTTGCTCTGCGCGCTGCTGCGGTCGGCTTTCCCTTCGAGGGCTATCCTCAGCTCATCAAGCTGCTTAAGGATACTACCACGTTCCTCAATCAGCTGCTTTTTGTCTTTCTCGGCTTCTTTCAGCGCCTCTTCAAGCTTGACCCGTTGTGCACGTTCAGCGCTGAGTTGCTTGCGCAGTTCTTCAATTTGTTTCTCTAGGCTAGCCCGCTGTTCACGTTCAGCGCTGAGTTGCTTGCGCAACTCCTCAATCTGTTTCTCCAAGCTAACCCGCTGTTCACGTTCAGCGCTGAGTTGCTTGCGCAACTCCTCAATCTGTTTCTCTAGGCTAGCCCGCTGCTGTTTCTCGCCGTCAAGTTCGCCGTGCAGTCTGTTGATCTCTCTTTTCTGCCCCTCGTGTCCTTCCCTGAGACGTTCAATTTCTTCTCTAAGCATATCGCGCTCGACTTCCCAGTCCTTACGGTCCTGGTTGTGTTGTCTCAGCACCTTGTCGAAGTCGCGCAACGTCTCTGTCAGCTCCCTGTTTGCGTTTGCCGAAGCGCGGATCGCCTGCACCATGATCAGCATGGCTGAGGCCATCGCGATGGTTAGGACAGCTAGTTCGAGGGAAACGCGTGTTATCATTTACTTTCCTTTCGCGCAAAACCTGACGGCGCCCTTTCTCTCATTGTATATCCTCTGTGACAGTAGGGCAAGATCGCTGATCATGCATACGGCAATGTCACCAGCCTACCAGGCATAATGTCGTGTAGGCCTACGAGAGACGTTGAGAACCGAATGAATTCAAATCTTGCGGTAGGCATATAGTTTACATCGCCTGTGCTAGCAAGCGCTATGGATACCGGTGTTATATCGGTCACTGAGTAAACTCGCTGCCAGCCTAGCCCATCGCTGCTGTAGTCAAAGGACGTCGTGCCATTGACGTACCTGATGCGAAGGTAGAGTGCGGTGAAGTTAACATTCTCGTAGCGTTGAACGGGGTTTGAATGATATCCACCGTTGAGTTGCCTCTGTATCTCGAGTATCCAGAAGTTGCTAGGGGAATCATAGCCAATGGCGATGTAATAGGCCACGCCAGAGTTATTCAACAGGGAACTGCGAATATGAAGAAGGCCTCTGGCGAAGTTGTAAGGGATGCCGGTCAGGGATACTTTTGTCCATACCGCGAAGTTGCCCGACGGAATACTGCCGGTATAGACATGTACGCCATACAAATGCAGCATACCGATGGACAAACTATAATTGCCAGAACCATCTACGTTCCAGCGAGGAGCCAGCGTTTCGGACTCGAATTCATCGTCGTAGGAACTTGGATTGACAGGCGGCGCGTCTGGATGCCAAATAGTGAAGCCGCTGAGCCCTCCTCCGCCGCCTCCGCCGGGCAAATTACCTAAACGAGCTTTGCGTTTGGTGTTACCCGCTGCTGCGTCCTCGATGATCACCCAGTCATTGAGGCCCGGCTGGGTCTTCTCGGTCAACGCGGCGATCTCGCCACTGACATCCGTGTGAATAGCCGTTGGGCTGCCATCTCCTGGCTTCCACAGACCAGAGGCAGCGGAGTAAACCAACGCCTCACCGTTCTGCGGTGGATCGCTGGCTAAGTCAACATCGCCCAGATTGCCTAGCTTGGCCAGGCCAAGCTCCAACGCGCCGAAAACCGGGGTGTCCAATCCATCGAAGGTAGCACGCCGCCTGAAGAAATCGAACGAGGCAGTGATGGTTTGGCCGCTAGCCCAATTGAATAGCCCAAGGCCGACGTGATTGGGAGTGAAAGGGATGAATATTTGCTCGCTCTTCCAGGCCAAGCCGTCGTTGCTTGAATCCAGGTAATACGTACTGCCAGAACGCCGCAAGCGGACGTAGACATAAACATTGCCTTGCCATTCGCCACCATAGTTATCCCAATAAGTGGTGGTGATGGTTTTGTTATCCTGGAAACGGGTTGATGCAAAGCCTATTCGTCTCACGCCGGATGACCGCTCTACGGCAGGCCCAGCTATCAGCGCCTGGCTGTTGTAGTTTGCCGCGTTGTTCCACAAGATAATACCGGCTTGCCACATCTGCCCATCGCCGCTCGGCATGTTGGTGTTTAGTTTCACCTTGGCTGCTATTGTGAAGTTCCCGCCGGGCAAAGCTTGATAGACACCGGTTAGCACCGCTCCGGTTTGTGTAGGTTGGCTGAGCGTCAGGATGCCGCTGGCTTGAGCATACGTTTGTATGTTTGTCTCATCGTATTCTGTCCATTTGGCATCCAGGGAGCTGCCGCTAAACTCGTCGTCCTGGCTGCTTGGCGTCGAAGGCGGCAGGTCTGGATTCCACAACGAGATACCAGTCGTCCCGTCGCCGCCCACCGACCACCATGGTCTACACGACACAAACTTGCCCTCGGCAGCGATACGGCTGTCATCCCAGCGCAATGGATAACCGGCTAACGGAATGTAATTCTCGAACGATATGGCATCTAGTTCCGCGATTTCCAGTTCGACCAACGTTGAATGCTGAGGGCCAGCTACGGCTACCGCCGTATTTGTTTCTGGATCGAGGCCTATCTTGACCCAGCAATGCTTATTGGTTTCCGGCAGATAGGTGGCCAGATTGAGCAAGCCGCCCTGGTAGCGTTTGTCACGCCCGTTGTGGCGGTAAGTGAAGGCCTCGATAGCGACGGCCATTCCATACTGGCCGGTAGTAGGGTCTCTGTGACAGTGCACTAAGCCTGGCCGAATACGTCTATCGCTGACAATATCTACATTGCCGCTGCCCGGCTCGCGCGACCCTATCTGAAGGCCTTTCAGGAAAGAGATAGAACTGATATCGTATCCTACGATTTTATGATGGTTGCCGAACGGCACAACGCGCACTGGCAAATCAGGAATGCGCGGCACTTGAATTTCGTTGAAAGCCTGGTCGACGGCGCGTGTCTCGCCGCGAACGATGCGCACCCATAGCCAATTGGGGTGTCCTTTAACCGCAATCGCATAGCCGGTGTCTGTCTCGAAGCCCAGATAGGCCAGATCGCCGATGGTGCGCACTTCACTTTCGGCGATCACTAGCTCATTGATAGCGCGCGCCAGTTCATCGTAGGCACTCATCCTGATGGCCCTCCGCAAATGCCGACAATTGATTCATTCTGTGGAGCTAGTGACAGCAGATTGCCCTTTTTGTCCTGCCATGATGCGCCCCATCCTGTGCCATACCAGATGCGCGGGCGGTAGCCAAAAAGCAGATCCCAGTTGTGTCCCCAGGCGTATAATATGTCCGGATTGTCCCCGGAAATCGCTACCTGACTATGCTCGTGGCGAATGGCAGATTGTTCAACCCAGCTATCCCCGCCGTCTTGTGAAAGGAACAGCTTGCCGTTCCAGTTGTGCTGCCCTACGTAGGCAAGTCTGTTACGATTGAGCGGAGCGGTCATGCCAGACCAACGGCAACGGTTCGGCCCCCACACATTCTGTCCCTCAGATATTGGTGTGATGTCTGTATTTACGCCGTTGCGCAGTCTGTACAGTTTGCTGTCGTTATTGTACATGCGCCGGAAATATAGGTCGTCCTCGTTTGGATTGTTATCGTAAGGCACGTGCAGCACATCAGAGCCATTCCAGTACAAATCGGGGTAGGGATGGCGTGGCCCGTGTGAGGTCGAACGCGCAAAAGATGCCCCGTAGTTGGTGCTGATGAACAATCCCACTAGCCGCCCCTGATAGGGCGCGGCGACGTAAACTAGTCCAGCGGTGCGCGGCGATACATACACTCCGGGATATACCCTCGTGTATTCACCGGTTTCTGTCCACGGCGGCAACGTAGGAGTGAAATTTGTTCCATCGCGTGTGTAAAGCACGCGTACACGGCCATACCCATTTGATGAAGCGGGAATAGCCACTACCACATGGTTCGGTGTGCCAAAGCTGGCGTCCATGCCAACGCCATATGATGTGAGAACGGGATTGTTATCATAGTTCAATGTGTACCCGTAGCTATAACAAAGGGTGATGGTTGGCGTTGTTCCGAAGATGTCGGTGATCTTGTAAATTGCCTGAGAAGTCGCGAGCCAGCCATTAATCTGACTGCCTGCGCCCATGTATCCCGGCGAGAATGCGTCCACTACGAAACACAGGATATGACCCGCCAAATTCAGAAAATACGAAGACCAGGTTGGCGAATCGCTCAGGAAATTCCATGTTCGGTATAGATATCCCTGAATGCCGAACATGGCAATCACGTTCGTTTCCCCATCAATCCAGAACTGGCCGGGCTCGGTCTCCGTATCCCAATCGCCGGGATACCAGTCGTCCGGGTAATCCCACTCATCCGGCAGGACATCGGATTCTGGAATGGGCACAATCTCGCCCGGCAGCCCTTCCGTCTCAGGCGTCAGCGTCAACGAGACATGCTTGTAGGGCGGCGCAGCGCTGTGCTCGATGGACACGCTGCGTACCAGAAAGCGCTTGTTGTCGAGAAGCAGCCCGCGCACGTTTGCAGCAGCGCTATCAATCACAAGCCACTCTCTACGCGCTGGCTCTACTACATCTAGCAGGCCAAGCAGCGCAACGCTCATAGTCTTGCCCTGGTTATTCAGCCAGGCTAACCAGTGACCGGCTAGCGCTTTCAGTGCTTCCTCTGCCGCAGCCTTGCTGGCAGCGGTGAGCACCTGAGTTGCCACGCTATCCGACGGTGAGCCGTAATCTGGTGTCCGCCCTGGCGCTCTGCTGCGCAGCGGCACACTTTCAGTGCCCGTCCAGTAGAAGCCATCTACTGTGATCGAGCCGATTTGACTGATGAAATCGTCGTTGTAGACAAAGGGTTGCTCGTCTCTCCAGTCTCTCTCGGTTAGCGCCAACGTCACTGGCACATTGTTTCTACCGCTGGGCATCAGACAGGGATTGCGTCGCATCCAGATCGTCCCGTTGGAATCAACCCCGACCTCACCCGATATCTCGTTGGCTAGCAAGGTGATTTGATCCCACAACGAACCCTTGTCCACTTTGACTGCGGCAAAATCGCTGTTGTCAGGTTGCCCCCATTCATGCTCAACATCGCTCAGCACCAGATTGCACAGATCGAGTGCAGTAGAGCGATAGCGCAACAAACTGGCAATGACACGGTTATTGGTGATATCTCTCATGTGGTACCAGCGCGTCGGCGTGCTGCGGCGCAAGAAAGACTCTTGGATACCGCTAATGCTGGCCAGCCAACGCTGTGGGCCAGCGATGGTTACTTCGTAGCGCCCGCGCCCCTCCCGCAGTTCTGCCGCATCGGCCACCGACCAGCCCATAAACTGCCGACGATATTCGTCCGGGAGTGTCTCAAGGCCCTCTACCTGCGTATCTTCCCAGTAGATCATCAGTGTGCCGCGCGGCAATACGTTCTCGTTGACCGCTTCGGGCGCACCGAAAATGCTGACTTGCATTTCGCGACCTTCCGCGGTCTCGTCACTCTGAATTTCAAACCCAACCGTGTAGGGCAGCGGCGGGTGGGCAGGGCTGTGCACAAAAATAGGGAAATACTTTGTGCTCGTCTGCCCATTGCTATCGGTGACGATCAAGCCGATGTAACGGAACATTCTGCTGGCCGGAAAGCGCACCACGATCTCTGGGTCATACTTGCTATATCCTTGCTCAATTACGCCATCGAAGACTACCCATTCATAGGATGAAATGGTCGCTCCTTTGGCTACTGCTACACTGGGGGCGAGCGGATGGTTGGCAGATAACCGCACCGTCCGCCAGCCATCCTCTTCAGCCCACCCTGCCATTTGGCCAAAGATATTGGCCAGCGGGCGATATTGGCTGTGCTCATTGCTGTAATTCACGTCGTAATCTACACGCAAATCGAAACTGTCATAGTAGGGAGACCCAGAGGTTTTTTGGGCCAGCAAGTAGGGCAACTTCTGCCAAATCAGCCGTTCTTCACGTACAGTAAGCCAGTCGCCTTGTTGCACGTTCACTTTGCCCGGCGCAGTTTCATTCACATAGAGGGTGCTGCTGGTGGGGGTTTTGCGCGAGCGCAGGATGCCCTTGTCGCGCAAGCCCGGCGCGCTGCCCACATCGATCGTCAAACCTGGGATTGCGGCAGTGTAAACGCCTAGAGTGACATTGGTGAAGCCCAATGCCACGATCCCATTGGTGTAACTATCGCGGGTGACGCTGCTGACCTGCGCCTGAAAGACCGGCTTGCGCGGGCAGACCGATAGATATCGCCGCACCGTCCACCGCCCCGCGCGCAACGCGGCAAGTTGCTGACTGGTTAGCGCCATTCCTCACCTCATGCGTTTGCTAGTATCAGCCATCCAGTCCCGCTACACCACAGGATTACGCATTGCCACTGCGTTGTCAGAGAATGAGTCAGGCTGCCGTTGATTGTTTCGGTGCTGTGGGCATCAATGGTCACCGCGCCCGCACCGCTATCTACCTTGATGATGGCCATGATCTTGTATTGGCAGCTAGCTACAGGGGGGAGGGTTAAGGTGATGCCGTTCGAGCCACCTGTAGCAGCTACCACGATATCATCGGTGGTGAGCGTTGCGTTAGCGGATAGGGCACGCCCATAGCAGAAACCTACCGCAGAGATGACGGCATCGCGTAAATCCTGCGGAGAGATGGCGCGTGTCACGTTGTCGGCCAACAAGGCCTGTAAGGCAGAGAGAGTACGCACAGTGTCAGGCATGATTACACTCCAAAGGCAAGTGGATCAAAGCCGTCATCGAAACCAGAAATCAGGCGCAGTTCTGCGACTTCCAGTTGCACATCGCGCCAGTGCCCTCGGTCATGCTCCAGGTCGTTCAAATCCGGCCAGCGCATGAGGCCGTTGTACGGCAACCAGGCTAGGTAATCGTAATCATAGGTCTGAATAGTCACTGCCGCTTCTAAATTGTCTCCGTCAAAGAAGGTAGTGCGCAGCAGGCGTAATTCAGCATCAGACACTACTGGAAACACGAATATCACTGAAGGCAGACCTAGCGGAATGTCGCGCAATGAAGCATCGCGGACTCGTTCAGCATAGGGTCTCCAGATAGTCCTGCAGTCGATCTGGTAGAGACGAAACAAAGGGGGCGCAAGATCGTACAGGGCGACCAGGCCAGAGAGATTGCCGTGTCCTTTGGCAAACAAATGTTGCGTAGCCATCTCAATACCTCACCGCCGTAGCGTTACGGATGGCCGTAGTCAGGCGCGGCAGGATGCGGGTCTCGAACGCTCGTTCAATGACCGCTGGGTCACCGCTTTGCACTGAGACCGAGACGGGCATGTTCACGCTGACCTGTGCCCCTGCCGCCGTGACGGTCGGCAACCGGCGACCGCGGCTGCCGGGGATAATCTGCCAACGCCCGTCGGGCCAGAAGCGCGCGTACTCCAGACCCGCTTCCCCAACTTTCACCAGCTGTCCAGGCACAACCGTACCGCCGTACTGGAACGAGGGCAGCTTTAAGCCGAATGGCAACCTAATCTCCGTCTTGGATTTAGTCTGCGCCGTCGCCTGGCTTGCTTCAGCACTCAGCCCCCTGAAAAAGGAGCTGAAAGCCAACTTCAGGTTTTCGAGGTTGGTCACCGTAATGCCATAAACGTTCGCGAAAAAGGTGGCATAGGACGATTGAACCTCGAAGAAATGCCGACGGCGTTTCTCGTCTTCGTAGGCCCATTCCTGGATTTGCCGCTGCCTGCGCCACTCGCGCTCGCGGTCTTCATCGGCCAGCCTGCGCCAAAAGTCCCTGATGCGCTCTTCACGCTCTTTCTGATGTTGTTGTCGCAGTTCGATCAGGCGTTTCTGATATTCGCGCTCTCGTTCTCGTCTTTCGGCAGCCATCTCCTTGAGGCGATCCTGGAAATCTTCCCAGCGCTCTCTTTTCTCTTCAGCGTAGCGCTCCTGCTCTTCGCGCTGTCGTTCTTTCGAGGCTCTGATTGCCTCAATGGCTGCGCTGACACTGCGTTCCTCAACGGCGCTCTCGATACCCTGGCTCAGTTCACGATAGATTTCCAACATCCGCTTGCGGTGATCTTCCGCAAGCTTTTGCATATCTTCATTGTACTGCTGCTCGAGCTTCAGACGGTCTTTCTCTTGTTTGGATAGCTCTTCCTTGTAACGCCCTTGTTCTTCGAGGATTCGCACGCGGTACTCATTGTCCATCTCGCCGAGTTGTTCATAAAACTCAGCGATCTCCTTCTGACGCGCGCGCGTAAACTCCTCTAGCTCCAGGATTTCTTCGCGCCTGCGCTGCTCGTCAATCTCCGCTTGCTCTTTCTGCCATTCGATGTAGCGCTGCATCCGCTCGCCGATTTCCCTGAAGCCACTGAACCGCGTGGCGAGTGGCAGTACGTAAGACAATTCCTGTAGTTCGTTGCCGGTCTCGCGCAATCGTCTTTGCAAATCCTCATTGGCCGCCCTGAAGACTTCAGCAGAAACTTTCCCCGCCATGAACTGGCGCGATAATTCAAGCAGTTCATCGGTGTAAGTGCTTGTCTCTCTGCGCAGCTGGCGCATCCTTGTGCGAAGCTGCTGCGGATCCTCAGGCTCAATGGCCTGCAAGGCTGCCCTGATACGTCTATCCGCACCGCTGAGATAGGCTTGTGTTTGAGACTCGATCAGCAGCCTGACTTGTTCCTCGGCCTCGGCGCTTTTGTTTCCTAGTTGCTCGATAGCCTCGGCGAGCTTCTGGTTTTTCCTGGCTGCTGGCAAAATGACATTTTCGAGCATGACCGCCCTACCGGCATATTCGGCCATTTGCTCGTTCAGCTCCGACTGCGCCTGTTCATAGTCTTGCGCGGTGATGATCCCGGCTTCGTGCTGACGACGCAAGTCGGCCATCCGGTTCGCGGTCAGATCGATAAGTTGTCTGGTTGTATCAAGTTCCTGCAGGATGGCTGCGGGGTCTTGCTCGGTTCTAATGCGCTGGATGATTTCTTCCTGTAGCGCGTACTTTCTGTTCAGTTCTTCTACGGCTTGCGCGCTGCGCTGGGCGGCGGCATAAGTACGCTGATAGGTAGGCAACCACGCCGTAGCCACGTCAATGGCTAATTTTAGTCTTTCTCCCTGCGCCTTCGCTTCGCTAGCCTGTTCGAGGTAGAATTGCTTGAGGAAAATGCCGGTAGCCTCATCAACGGCTTCCTCAGTAACTTCAGTAGCTTTTTTCATGAACTCACTATAAAGCTGGTTCACCATCGCCAGCTCGGCATACCATAAAGAAATACGCCCCTCGATTTCAGCGGGACTGACTGTGCCCTCTAGTGCCTCTCGCAGATGGTCGATGGCCAGCGAGACTCGCTGGAAAGACAGCTCGGCTTGCTGTTGGGCCAGCTTTTTCAGGGCCTCGCGCGCATCGTTGGCCGCCATCACATTGTCCCGCAACGCATTATTAAGCATTTGCAGGGCAATCTCATCCTGGCGGATAGTTTGATTGAGTTCTTTTCCTGCATTTTCCAGGGTCTTGTAGTCGAGGTTAAGCAAATAATCTACGGAGACGCCTAGCCGATCGGCCACTTCTTCGACTCGTTCTCCAGAAATCAGCGCTCTGCTCACTAAATAGCCCAATGAGGCGCTGATATCACTCAGCACGTTGACTGCGCCTTCTGCGTGGAAAATGCCTTTCAGGGCCTCTATTTCTTCGCGGCGCTGCTTATTGATTTGCAGGCGGCGCTCGATCTCTTCGCGTTGCAGTTCGGCTTCAACGGTGGTGGAGGTAGTAACGATGTTGTAGTATGCCTCAATGCCCCGTACCAGATTCTCAGTGGCCTTGACTGCGCCTTCATGCGCTTTCTTCAGTAACTGCGTAGCTCCCACTAACGCTATAGTTACTGCTGCCGTGGCGCCTATGCCCAGCGCGAGCTTGCCGAGACCGCCGGATGATTTGATGGCCAATTTACCCAGAGCCTTGGACTCGGTAGCCAGAATCTGTAGACCGCGTATGGCTCTGAAAACATCACCGCTGATGTAGGCAGCTTCCTCAAGGGGCAGACCAAAGCGCGCCATCCCCCGCCCAACAGCGCGCAGTGACATGCCGACGCGTCCGTATCCGTAGGCCAAGGCGCGCGCTTCGACCAGCTCACGCCCGCGCAGCAGAGTGTATGCGGAGACTGTGCCCCCGCGCTGATAAGCGCTTCCGAGCGCGGCGTTAAGTTCCTGCTGTTGTGTTTTGAGTTGAATAAGCTGTTGTGTAGTTGCCCTCAGTTCGTCGTCGAGCGTTTTGTAGACTTGCGAAGACTTGCCGAACTGCATCATCTGAGCAGCGAGCGTAGCTTGATGGGCAGTCAGCGCCTTGATCTGCGCGCTAACTTGCGCCACCATCGCTTCAAGTTCTACCAGGCTTTTCCCCGCCAGGTCTTCAGTTCTGGTGGAAAGCGTCTCAATACCTTCGCTTGCCTGTTGTGAGCGGGTGAAAAGCTCTGCGAGCTCTTCGTCATCAAACACGCCCGCCGCAGCAGTTCGCAGTGCGACGACCTGGTCAGTAATGGCCTTGATTTCCTTATCAATCTCTTTGAGGGTTTCCCTATCAGCGAAGGGCAATTCTCTCGCAGAAATAAGGTCAACCAACTTTTGTCTAATATCAGTTACCATGCGAGACAGCGAATGCCGATAGGCTTCTAGCTCGGCAGATTGCTCTTCTGTGCGATTCCTTAGCTCCGCGCCAAGTTGGGAGAAACCCGCAACAATCTTCGAAATCTCGGAGCTGTACCGCCGCGCGCTTTCATAGGCTTCCGGGCCGATAACTGCATCGAGCGCTTGTCCTCCAGCTACACGCTTGCTCAGTAAGCTTATTCTGTCGGCCAGGGTCTCTACCTGGGCGTACAGTTCAGCGGCCCGCTCTTTCGCCGCTTCGAAAAAGTTGATGTAGGCTTCATTATCTGCCTCATCAGGCAACGGCCTTTCGGCAAGCTCTTTGAGAGCCTGGTCGGCTTCTTCCACGACGGCTTTCAGTCGTCTGAAGTCGTCCTCGGCGGCGATGAGCGGATTGTCTTCGAGAACCGCAATTTCATCTCGGAGTCGCTTTATGATTGTTTCATAGTCTTTGGTGGTCTCGGCGGTAGCGGCTACCGCCTCTTCGGTAGAAGAGGCAGCTTCTTCAGCTGCCTGACCGACTTCCTTTTGTTGTTTGGCCGCCTTCTGGGCCTCATCGGCTGACTTGCGAGTGGCGCGGGCCGCGCGCGTGGTCTTTTTCTCGACCTGCTCCTGCGCTCCAGCGGCTTCCTGCGCGGCGGCAGCACTTTCGCGCTGCGCTTTGGCAGCTTCCTGTGCCTGTTCGGCGGCCTGCTTCTGCGCGGCTGAAGAGCGTCTCGATCTTTTAGTGGCCTGTTCCTGCTGCTCAGCGGCCTTGGCCGTCTCAGCCGCTTCCTCCTTGCGTGCGCGTGAGGCGCGCTTAGAGGCCTCCTCCGCTTTCCGAGAGGCCTCAGCAGCTTCCTCGGTAGCTTTGGCGATTTCTTCAGCAGCCTCTTTGGCCTTCTCCGCTTCCTGCGCGGTAGGGGCAGGTTGGGCTCGGCGTCTTCGTTGTTTAGGCGTAGTGAGGGATATTTCTTCGCCTTCTATGCCGGTTACATATCCTTTCGGCAAGTATCTTTTGGTCTCGCGCATCATTTCGATGGCGGCGGCCATAATTTGAGCAAGCTCTTGCGAGCGAGCCGCCATCCTGCCCATTTCTTCTTCCGAAGTCGCGCCGACTTCGGAGAGAGCTTGATTGAGCCTTTCTACTTCCTCATTGGCACGCCGCGCTATGTCCCGCATCTGCTCGAAGTAAGCCGGAGCTTGCGCAGGCTGGGCGGCCTCTATCTGTCGTTGAAGCTCTGCGAGTCGTCCGGTAGCTTCTTCCAGGGTAGAGATACCGGCTATGCGCGCCTGGGCCGCCTGGTGCTCCTTTTTCTTAATCTCCTCTGCAGCCTGTATCTGTCGCTTCGCGCTTTCTTCAACCTGATGTGCTTGCTGCTCGGCGAAGGCGCCTTGCCGTGCTTGTGTCTCTCTGATAAGCTCCTTTTGTCGTTTGGAGTACTTCTCCTGCTCCTCTTGCGCCCTTTCTATGAGCGCCTTGAGCTCTTTCACGCGCTCCGGCTTGCTCTCGCCAAGGCTGGCGATTTCTCTGTTAGCGGAGCGGACGGCTTTCTTTAATTCGCCGATCTTGCTCGTGATGGCTCTGATGGCAGCATTTAACTCATCAATGGATAGCTCTCTGAGGTTGAGCTCTATATCCATGATGACCTTGAGTATTTCGTTCCTGGAAAGGTTTCGACCAGGCATGCTACACCCCGAACACTTCGGCTATGTTCTTACGTTTGCGCTGGAATTCGAGCAATTGACAGCACAACGTAATGTCGTCGATAAACGCCAGATCGTACTGGAACAGCTTCCATAGCTCTACCAGTAGCGCCGGATCGCGTCCAGACCTGTCCCACAACCCGAACATGGTGCGCACCACTTCCCAGGGATAATTGAAGCCCCAGTTGTAGGGCTCGCTGACAGTGCCGGGTTGCTCTTCTTCGTCGTACTCGATGAAATAGCGCCGGATTTCCCGCTGCCAAGCTAACCGGCGCTCGCCAGGTTTTTTCGCTCTTCCTCAGTCAATTTGCTCGGTGGCCAGTGCTCGCGCTCGCTGGGCGGTCTATCCACTTCGCTGAGCGCCTCAAACCAGCGATCGATCAGGCGGCCATCCATGCAGAGGAAGTGCTCATAGGCTCTGGCCCACTCCTCATTGGGTGCGCCCAGTTCCGGGAAGGGCCATGTCATCCCTTCGACGGAGAGTGTCTGTGTCACGATGCGGGCGAAGAGGATTTGATAGAAGCGCTCTGCCGGATCGTCAATATCCGGCAGAGCGCTCAGAATGCGGGCCAGGGCGATTGAGTGGCGAACCGTCTGGCGCTCTACCTTCACCTTGATACCGCCGTACTCGAAGGTCAGAGTCGGCCACAGACTCAGTCGTTCCTCACGCCCATTGTCCATGGCTTCTCTCCCCTACACGTATTCGTACAGGATCTCGCACTTCGCTCCAGCGGCAGGGGCAGTGGTGAAAGTCACCGTCTTGTTGGGAACGTTGACGGTGAAACCGCTGCCCGGCGTGAGCGGCGATCCGTTCACATAGACGAATACACGCTGCGGGGTAGCTGCGTGATCGCCAGCGGGCGTCCGCTCTAGGACGACCGTCGTGATCGTGCCGTTGCCTACGAAGGCGTGCAGATCGATGAAGTAATCGCTAGTGAAGGGGAACATCAGCGCATTGGTCGCGCCCTCGTTCGCCAATGTGATCTGCTCGCCCCACGGGTACCGGTCGGCTGTCTGGATGGTCAGCGTCAGCAGGGCGTTGAGCGCGGTACGCTCGGTGAAGGTGCTGATGCCGCGCACTACTGCCGAAGCTTTGGGGACAATCAGGCCGAACTTCTTGCTCAAGCCGGTGTACCCCGCGGTCTGACTGTAGGCGTCCGACTGCATGATCAGGCAGATATCCTTGCTGTCTGCCTCTTCAGCGCCCAGCGCCTGAATTTCCAGACCACCCAGCGTGCGCTTCTTCAGCCCTTCGAGGGCGACGTTCAGATCCATGTCGAAGACCGCCGCTTCGATCGAGCCCGTCGGAGAAGCGCCTAGCGGCCAGGTGAAAGCGCCCAACAGGCGGTTGTTGCCGATGATGTCGGTGCGCTCAGGTTCTGGCACCTGCAAGTCAGCCGTCTTGATACCCTTCAACTCATAGCTGCCCGCCGCTTCGCCGTTGGATAGCGAACCGGTGAGCCCCATGGCAAAACCCGCGGTATCCAAGCGATGCAGCTTGGCGACGGCGAAGCCCGCGGTGATAACTTGCGCTGCGTTGGCCATGTCTTACTCTCCAGTTTCTCTGCCAGGCCGTCTCTCCGGCACTGGTTTCCCGAACAACTGCATAGCGCGCGCTTCGATCGCTGCGCGCTGTTCTTGCGTCAGCGTGGCATATTCGCCCGCCGTCAGCCGGTAGAACACGCCTGGCAACTCGTTGACCGGCACAACATGTGTGCCAGACAGCGCGCGCACGCCAGACAGAACGGATACATCGCTCAGTTCTACCCGGTCGTTCTGAATGACGATGAACCCGTCATTACGATAGGTAGCCATGTTCTACTCCTTTCACGGCACAAGCCGTGGTACACGTACACTGATGACCGTCCTGATGCTGACACTCGCCCCCAAATACGTCTGATTGTTGTAGGCCAGCGCCTGCAACGAACTTCCGGACAGCGGGAACAGTTCGAAACCAAGGCCGCTATTCAGACGTACGGTTGGGTGGGCGGCTACCACCAGCGGCAGGATGTCAAGAAACGGTTCACCCGCTTTCTCCATCTCATATTCACGCCCTTCGATGAACTGCGCGACATATACCCTTATCAGCCAGTCGCGCAAGATGTCAAGCTGCCCCGCATAGGGAACATTGTAGGTGACATCTTCTGGCACGATCATCAAAGCGGGAAGATGAGCCGGTTGAATAGCGCTGGGCATCTGAGTGAACACCTGCTTGACATCAGGCATTTGCGCGAAAATGCTCGCCAGAGCTTCGCGCTGCTGAGCCACTGATGGCATGGTGTCGAGCACCGCCTCAAGCATGTCAGCGATCGTCACGGTTCATCATCCTACACGTAACCGATGATAGGCGTTGAGTATCAGCATGATGTGCCCTGGTGCCTCGTTCACCGCCAGGCGCGTCCCATCGAGAAACTGATACTTCTCGCCTAAACTAGTCCGATTGCGGTACATCCACGCTGCCAGGGATAGCACCGCCATGCTCACATCGCGCTGCGGATAGTAGCGGTACAGCGTCGTATCCACTGCATGAGCCGCGGCTATTGTGCCGCGCTGACCGCGCACGACAGTCAGCGTATTGGTAACGGCATTCACCGCAGTCACCTGGATCACCTCATCGTCTAAGCGGTAGTAGGCCAGCACTTGGAAACGCGGCGCGTTCCCGCTTGCATCGCTATTGTCCGCGTCGTTGACGGTGAAGGTAGTAGCCGTAGCGGTGACGGGCGCGGTCAGCGCATCGTTGCTGTTTACCCAGGCAGCGTTCCAATCATCATGGTAGCCCCATACTCCTTTGACGCTGATTGCCCTCAACCAATCGTCGGAATAGGTGAAGGGAGCGGACGCGGTCGGACGCAGTCTGATGCCCGTCTTGGGCATGCCTTGATAGGGCAGCAGCACGTAGTCCGTCTCCGCAATCTCACTCCCATCCCCGTTCGTCAGCTTGATGACGGTTAGCAGTTCGGCGTCTAGGTTCAGCTGATAGGGCGAGATATGTTCGCCCAGCGCATCGTAGTAGCGCGTCTCCCACAAAGGCATGAAGTCGCGCCCGCAATGCCGGGTAGCTGCGCTTGAAGCAACTCTGATCAGCTGACGAAGCAGCAGGTCGTCTTCAACGTTGCTCGATGAAAGCGACAACATCTGCTTGATTTCGTCGAGCGTGACCAGATCGGCAGCCATCACACCTTGACCCCATCGAACTGCACGTAGACTTCTACCGCTACGTCAAGCGAACCGTCGGGAGCCATGGAGCCATTGGAGTTGTACACACACCCCAACCTCGCGCCAGCGGCGAACCGATGGCGACCGACGGGAGCGGTAGCCCTGGCTACGCTGGCGGAGTTGGCAACGGACGCCTGCATAGTGGTCACCACCCCGTTGATCGTTGGCGAAAAGCTCAGTGTCCCGGCAGTCTTGTTGGCATTGAGCGACACAGCTATCCCAACAACACTGCCACTCCAGGGCATCACCGCGCCGTTCACCGCATCGGTCGAAGTCCCACTGTGGGCCAACGAGCCATTGCTGGTAGACTTCGCCAGATTGGCCGCGTAGTAGGTGAAAGTGACCAGCGGCTTTTCAGTAGCCGCCTTCTCTCGCATAGGCATCACCCACTCTCCCTGCTGTCACTACAGCGCGATATGGTAGGCCAACGCTGCGCTATCCGTGCTTTGGCGGGCCAAAGCGATGCGCGCGAAGGCTACCAGTTCGGCAGCGTCAGCCAAGGGCAGCTGCACCAGCTCCAAGGTCACCCGACGCCGATACCCGAAGCGGAAGGACGGGCGATGGAAGATCAGCACGCGGCCATAGATGTTGTTGCCGGGCGTGTTGCTGATCATCCCATTGGTGTTGGCTTGCAGCAACTGCCCGGAGACTACGAGCGGAATGCTGTCGAAGGCGGCCAGTTGACCGGACAGGATCGTCGCGCGTTGCCCGAACTTGTCTACCGTCAGCACTTCTGGCATATCCAGCAGATAGGTGGCGGTGACCGGTTCGACAACGTAGACCAGTTCGCCCATCTTGTTCAGCAGCCGCGGGTCGAGCAGGCGGCGGATACCGCGCATCATATCCACATCGGGCCGGTTGTTGGCCTGGTTATAGCTGTTGGCCGTGTTATCTACCAGCGGGATGTGGCAGATACCTTCGAAGCCCAACAACCACACATCCAGGTCAGCAGCGTTGACCGTGGCGTCGTGCTTGTTGATGTTGCCCGTTCCGGTGGTGTTGTCGGCGTGCAGGATGCAGTAGTCAATAGCAGCCATCATCTGCTGCTGCATCTTGCGCCGCAGTTCGGGCACGAAGCGGATGATCGAGTCTTCCTCGATCTCGCGCGCGAAAGGCACTCGCGCCCCGATCTTCTTAGCGCTCAGCAGGACATTGCCCGTGCTGAACTTGCTAGGTGCGACAGGGCTGCTCGCCGGGTTAAGCTGCGTGTCATCGGCAGTGATCGGCACACGATAGATCGTGGGGTCAGTCCCGTCAATGGGCAGCACCCAATCGTCCTGGGGCATGTCGATCTGCTCCAGCAGGCCCAGGACAGGGTTGTCAAAGCGGGCTGTGCGCCACAGTTCGTTCGACCAGAGATCGGGCACCCATTCTGCGCCGAAGCCGGTCTGGGTTGGGCCCATCACCTCGTTGGCCTTGTAACCGCCTTCGGCAGCGATCTGGCGCAGCGCTTTGAGGGCGTACGGTTGCCCATCGCGCGGGTCAACTTCCAGATCGTGATAGGTGGTATAGGGCGCCTCCCGACGCAGCGCCTTGTCGGCCAGTTCGCGCATGAATTCCTGCGGTGGTTGCCAGGCTTTACCGTAGCGCGACTGCTGCAGGCTGATCAGGAAAGCCATGTCCGCACTGCTGAGATGGTGCCAGCGGGTGCGAACCTCAATCGGCGCGCGGTTGCTCTGGAACCGGGTAGCGATGGCCGGTTCGGGCGTGACCTCTTCTCTGGCTTTGCGCGCAGTCGCCGTAGCCGTTTCGATAGCCGCGCGGTTAGTCAGATAAGCCAGGATGGCTTCCGTAGCCGCCTTGCCGATCTGTTCCCCTAATTCGCGCGCCTTCTCCTCGTTGGGGGGCGTCGGCTCGCCTGCATTGGCCAGATGGGCCAACACCGACTCTACCAGCTTCATCTTATCTTCTTCGCTCACGTCGGTGACGTTGAGCGCTTCCAGCGTGGCATTGATAGCCGCCAATGCAATCTCTCGTGCATCCATGGCGGTAGCTCCTTTGTGATGTTGTCCGTCCGGAAGGACAGACGCGTTCGATGATGATGGTTTGGCCAGCGGGCTGTCCACCGCGGGCGTTAGCGCGGGCGTCGTCTGTCCTGCGGTCATGTTCCCCTCTGACACGACGAGCGCCTTGAGCGGCACAACGACGGTGCGCGGCTCGGCTGGCGTGGGCGTGATGCTGCCTTCAACGATGGGCCAGACAGCGATCCGCCCGTTTTTGACCTCAACCAGATGGGGCAGCGTGCCCGATGACCAGCCTACTGCACCCTTCTGAATCAGTTCCAACACTGCTTGGACATAGCGGTTGCGCAGATCGAGTTGGGCCTCTACCCACAGCCCCACATCGTCGCTGCTCAGCGCGACAATATCGCCGATCTTGGCATGGCGTAGTCGCTTGTCCAGTCCATGATGATATAACACGGGGCGTTTGGGAAACCAATCTAGCCCTAGATCAGTTTCTGGGGTGAAAAATTCCCCCTCTAGGTCACGCTTGGCGTAGTCGCCCCACATCACCAGATAGCCCCCGACACGTCCTTCATGGGCATCTAAGGCTTTCACACCTCCGCCGAAAGCCACCAGCCGTTCTTGCAGATCGGCGAGCTTGAACAAGACCGGCTGAGGACAATCAGGGTCGAGCGCCAGATAGATTTCGCCGTTCTGCTCGACCAGGCCTAGCTGCTTTCCGCCTGCCTCGTCGCGGCATTCGCCAAAAGCGCGCGCCAAGGCCTGCTCGCGCGACAAGCCTTCCTCAATGTATGCCCCCACGCGCTGCGAGACACACTCCTGTACCTGGGGACTGGTGTCCTCCTTGCGCGCGTCCTCGACATTGGCGTAGAGAGCCTCAAGATGGGCTTGCGCTTCCTCAACTGTGTCGTGACACTTGATTAATTCCCCGCGCGACCCATCTTCGTCCTGATGGTACACGCAGTTGCCTTCGCGCACATACGGCATGGCCCTGCTCCTCACAACCTGCGGATTGCGGCGTGGCGCATGCTCCTGGCCAGTTTGCGCCGCAACCGCTCGTGACGCCCTTCAGAATATTTTTCAATTGCCCGATCAAGTAAAGCTTCTGCTTCACGCACTATGATAGCATCATTTTCTATATTTTTCCACCCTGTTTCGGCATGGAACGCTTGTTGGTAAGCACCCTGTACATATACGGCGTATGGGGTTGGGTTGTAGACACCGATGACCATGCGATCCATCTTGCCCATATGCCGTTTGGAGAAGAGCGTTTGTTTGGCGCCGATATCATCGTGCACATAGAAATACACGGTCTGCGCGCCGGTAGTGATGAAGACGTTCCACGCACGCACCATCTCGTGCGTACGTTGGTAGGGCTTCTCTATGTCAGACAGAAACAACATGTAAATGCGCTGGCGCTGCGAAGTCCACGCGATAGGATATGTCGGGCCGCGCGAAGGCGCACGACCGTAATGCTTCCTGACGTAGCGCCCAATGCCACCCCCTACGGTGCGCTGTATCTCGGCCACCAGCGCCTCCAGCTCATCCTGTAAAAAGTCATGGGCGAGGTTGGGATCGCCCGCCAGATAAACATCAAGCGAGATGGGAGTCATGTCAGTGTTCCTCACGCAACAACGGCACAGCATCTAGGTCGCCGCTAGGCCGACCGGTAGTGCGCACCAACCGACACTGACAGTTAAACCCGCGGCACTCCAACAAATCCGACTGCGGGATCAGGCCGCGCCGATGCCAGGCGCTCAGCCGATGCTTCTGCCCGTCGGCCAGTAAACAGGACTGGCAGTGCTCCTCGGTCGGCCCAAGCTGCCATTGATACAAGCCGTCCTTATCCGCCGACAAGCGCCCCGCATGATAGAACGGCATGATGCTCTTATTGAACCACGCCTCGGCCTTGTTAACTGCCTCCGCGTCCTCGATGCCTTCGGCAGAGAACAAACGTTCGCCGAGCCGGGTGACATATTCGGATTGCTGAGCGAGCATAGCGTTGATCGTCGCCTGATCTTCAGGCGACAGCGCTTCGGAGGACACACCGCCATCTTCAAGGCCGTCGCGGAACGCGCGGATGCCCCAGCGGCGAATGAGCGCGCGCACGATAGTTGCCCAACGGCGACGGGTGAGATTGCCGTGTAGCGCTTCCTGTAGCGCCGCTTCGAAGGTTTCCTCAAACTCCAAACGGGTAGCTTGAATGGCCTTCCCCTCTGGGTAATCGTACATACCCTCATAGGCTGCTAGCCAAACAGCGCTGCGGCGGAACAGGTCAGCCAAATCGTCCTGCGTGTCAGGCGTGATCTGCAAGTTGAGACGTAGTTCATGGGCAAAGAGCGGGGGCAGATGGTCGGCCACGAAATCCAGCGCCTTGTGTTTGCCCTTGCGCAATGCTACGCGCCGCCAAGCGCGCAGCTCGCGCCGCGCCGATTCCCCATTGCCAGACAGGTCAGGGAACGAAGGCAACGTAGGCGGATGATATTCATGGCGCCGTCTGCCGTTGACGTTCTCCTCTTCGCCCGCCTGCAGCAGTGCGGGCGGCTGTACCAGCAATTGGCCTTCCAACAACGGCTTGGTCTGCTCGTCGATGACCGCGCCTAGCTGTTCCACGCTGACCATGCGATGGCCGATAGGCAGCATATAGAAGTCCGGCCCTTCCTTGGGCTTCAGGCGCAAGGCAGCGCGCATCTCATAGTAGGAAATCTGACCGTTCAGATAGCGCGCGCGGACGATTTCATCTCGCTTGACCTCATCCTCAACCAGCGCGGCCAGTTCGCGCTCATCCAGCTCCAGGCGCACTGCCTCGGACGGGTCGAAAAAGGGCAGCAAGTTGGCGTTGATGAACTGACAGAGCTCTTTGGCCAGGGGGATGACCGTGTTCTCGTGGAACAAAATGCGGTGTTCGGGACTGATGGCTTGCTGTCCCATATATAGCAGGCCTTCAGGCACGCCTAGACGGGCGCAAATACGCGCGCGCTGGTCGTCCGTCAGCACTTTTTGGTCTTCCAGAGAGGGATACTCTACCATGGTGATATCTACCGGGCGCGAGAGAGGCAGGGGCTTGAAGAACGAGTTCACGCCGCGCAGCGCTTGCAGGCGCGCACGGACGGTTTCGTAGTCCTTCTCCCCAAACACTTCGCCCTGCTTGGGGCTGATCACCAGCGAAGGCCGCGCCCCGTTGCGGAAATAGGCGATATTGTGGCGGATAATGTGCATGTCCAGATTGACCGCATTGAGCGCTCCGGCCAAAGGGGATAGCCCGCGCAGTTCGTCGAAGGGGTTGTACACGTAGTCGTAGATTACGAAGGTAGGGGAGAGAAACCGTTGCTCAAGCTCGCTGGTGTACCAAAAGCCCTCTATCTTGCCCCCGACGATCTCCGGCTGAACGGCCAGCGTAGGCAGCACGCGCGCGCCCCAAGGCACGCGCGGTAAGCCGACGCCGAACGTGCGCCCGTAAATTTTCTCGAAGTAGACTTCGCCAAAAATGTCCCGCTGAATAGCGTAACAGAAGTAAAAATGCTGATGGTAATCCCGATAGGCTCGTTTGAGCGCATCTAAATAGGGATGCTGATAAACTACCGCATCGGTAGCGTTATCGCGCAGTTTGGCGCCAGATAGCAGCTCGGCCACTTTGGTCGCGCGCAGATTCAGACAGCGAAAAGCCCAGTCAGAAGCGGCGTAGGCAGTAGCAAACCCTTCCGGATCGGCGCGGATCGTCGAGCCATCTGTCGCAGCCAAATTGGATAGCTCAAGGGCAGTGGCTTTCAAGCCATATAGCTGGTTGTCCGACCCTAGCACGGCCACAAACAGATCGTTTGCCGGTAGGGCCGCCGTGCGCGCCGATCGTCGAGAGAGGAAGGGGATTTTCATGGTCGCCTACGCCTGTCTCATCCCTTGATCGCCACATGAAACACGCGCGCCGCCGCCTGCAGCACATTCGTGCTGTTAGTGGCTGACGTGATGGTACGGAACCGCACCCGCGACGCCGCAAACACCTCGAAGGGAAACGCATACCAATAGGGCGTGGTGGGCCACCCGCCAGCCGGGGCCGCTAGACCGGTGAACTCGTGGGCGTTCGTGCCATCACGCCCGCTATCGCGCAGCAGAGAAAAATTACCCTGCGCGTCGGCGATTTCGATCGCCAAAAAGCCCTGCAAGCTGGCAGGGATTCTCACCATGAAAGCGTTGCCTTCCTTGATGAGAAAGCTGTTAGAAGCGCTTTCGCCGCTAGGGATAGTGACCGTGAAGGGGACTTTTCCAATGGCCATGGCTCACTCCTACCAATCGAGCGGTTCGTAGATTTCCAGAGGCGGTTGGGCATCGGCGAACAAGGTCAGACAAACTGCATCGCCTATGTCCGGCGATCGCCCTAGCCGTTTGCGCAGATCGTCTTTGCTCTCGACAATGACCTCCCCGGTGCTGGTATACGACCAGGTAGGGGCGGTCAAGTCGCCAATAAGCTGGTTGTTGGGCGGCAACGCTAGCGCACGCGGATTGGCCGGGTCGAGCGCTTCGCGCAACCGCCACCACAAGGCCGAGCGCAGATTTTTGAAACGCATCAGCCCGGTCGAATCGGATAGCGGCGATCTGGTACGAACGTCCACACTGACTACCGGGCAGCCCATCTCACGCAGGCGATCAACGACGCCCGCGCCGATACCAATGGTATCCACGTACGCTTGCGCACCAGGATAGCTATCCAATAAGGCCTTGATCCGGCCAGCAGTCTGCATCGTATCAGCGCGCGCATACGTTTGCAAATTCTCAATCACCTGGCCGCGGCGGCGGGCTATCGCCGTCTGGTCAGGGCCGAGATGGGCAGGGTCAACCCCAAACACATAGGGGCTATCCGTTGGCCCGTGCCCTTCCAAGGCATGCCACCGCTCGATAGCCGCTTCTACCCACGACAGCGGAATGATCTGCGTCTCGGCGCTGTCGGCGAATTGCCCCAACACGCGCTGCTGATAAACCGCCGCATGCTCGCCCCATTGTCGGGCGCGATCCTGCACCCACTGCCGACTGATACGCCCCGAGGCCACAAACTCATCCAACGTGACGTGGATAACTTCCCAATCCTCAAACCCCGGCTTGCGAGCGCAGATTTCATAGAAACGGCCCGATTGCTCGCCCGGCGTGGAGATGGCGAAGGCGTACGCATCGCCCGTCGAAAACGCCCCTTCAGCTGCATCCCACGTCGCCGCGGGAATCATCTTGGCCTCATCAAAAATATACGCGAGATGAGACGCATGCGCCCCCTCAATGAAGGCAGGATTGTCCGACGCTACCGCAAATGCCTCACGCGACCCCGGTAGCCGGATACCACGATCCAATAACTCGCGCCCCTCACGCATCTCCATCCCCAAGACGTCCCAAGCCGCACTCCGCGCCCACTTGTGAATCTCCGGCCAGAGATAAAAGGTCAACTGCCGCCACGCACTGGCCGTCGTCACTACCTTGGCATCGCTCTCATGCACCACCAAAAACCACAACGCAAACCAGGCCGCCATGGTCGTCTTGCCAATCCCATGAGGCCCATGCACCGCCAACCGCCGCCGCTCTACCAACGTGCGCAAAATCCGCTCCTGATAGGCGGTCGGCTCAGCGCGCAATATCTCCCTGATGAACGCAATCACCCCCTCCGCCGATCGGTACTCACTGATCCGCTGTTCGTTCAACGACAACGGCGGGGATAGCCGGTTGGCTATTTCGAGCAAGTACAAATCGGCGGATGTCTTTACTGATTGCCGCTCGCGTAGCTCGATCCTTGACATGGCGCTCGATAATGTGCGTGATCACCGCAACCAACGCGGCTGCCTCCGTAACCGATAACATCAACCCCATCTCTACTAACATGCGCCGCTCTGTCTCCACCAGCTTGCGCCGCCGCTCCAGTAACTCCAAAATCTCCGTACGTAACTCCGCCTCCGTCGCCCCCGCTAATAACGACGCCATCGCCCGAAAATTACGCAACATCTCCCGCTGATCCCCCGCCTTCTCCGCCTCAACCGCCCGCTCATACCGCGCCTTCAACTTCAACCACCGCTCATCCGTCGCTCCCCCTTCAATCTTCTGCATGCGCTCTAGCCTGTCCAACACAAGCGCATCCACTAACGCAATCTCGTCCCGCAATGTCAGTAAATCCTTGTTGTCCAACGCCTCCTCATACCGCTCCAGTAACTTCGGCGGCAAAACCTTGCTGTACTTGCCATGCTTCCACTGCGATGCCCCTATCCCCACCGGCGTCGCCCCCCCATGCATACGACATCGCCCGTTCGCCATCAGTACCGTGGATTGGCATATCCCCTCGGTACCATCTTTGTTCCGCCGCCGCGCCCCACATATCCGCTGCCCACGCTCGTTCACCGGATAGCCCTCAGGCGATAACCGCACCTCCGTCACCGCTTTTGCTCGCTCCTGCTTCTCCTCGAACGCCTGCTCTTGTTCCATACGCCTACTCCATCACGCCGTCACATCCCTATTATATTCCATCATACCACAATCTCACCCTCTTATCCATACTATCCCACATTATACCCGCACTTTCCCACTTATCGCACCTACTCCGCATCTCCCGTGCAACCACCTGCAACGGCAGGGAACACACGGCAGGGGTAAAAATAGGAATCGCGAAAATTGGGCTGGGTTTCGGAAGCATGGCACGCCCGCCGCGCCCGCGATGTTCTATTAACACCCGGTCATTCAGAAACACTACCGCTAACACCGTCGTTCTGCTACCGGCGCTTTTTGGCGGCGGAGGCGGAGGAAGCGGAGGTTTCGTTAGCGCATAACCGCCCGGAAACCGCGGCGCTAACAGGGGGGGGTCTTCGAAGTGGCTGGCTGGCTGGGCGTGACCAGCACCACCCGGGCCGGACGGGCGTGGTGGCTAGCTGGCTGGATGTAGCCAGCACGGGCGCGGTGGACGGATGGCCACGGGCCGGGCCGGGGCCGGATGGGCGTAGGCGTCCAGCACCACCCGGGCCGGGCGTGGTGGCTGGCTGGCTGGGCGCGGATTACTTATGAGAATGTTGGTTCTCATCAGCAATCGCTTTCAGTACTCTCTGCGGACCGGTGGGGCTTGCTGGGTGGGCCGGGCCGGACGGGCGTAGTGCTGGGCGGGCGTCCACGGGCCGGGCGGGACGGGCGTGGTGGATGGCTGGGTGGACGGGTAACCAGCATCCCCCGGGCCTATGGGTGGCGAGACTTGTTCTAGTGATGCAGAACAGCAGATTAGAGTGACTTAGCAGTGACATTACATGCTTGACGCTGGCGGCGGCGCGTGGTACACTAACATCAAACGGCGAGGACGAAAAAACAGACAGAAAGGGGAAAGACGATGGAAAACCTGGATGAAGTACTGGCGTTCTCGATCGCCGAAATGGAGAAGATCGCCCGCGCCGAGGACTTCGATATCGCCGGGTTCGAACGGTTTCTGAAAATAGCGACGTCGCTGGTGGCCATCCGTGCCGCCCAGCAAGCGTCGGCCACGCCGGGCGACGACGGTGGCGACCAGCAAGCGACGCCCGCTACCGGCGGGGACACCCCGGCCCCGGTGGCCGCCCAGCAAACCCCGGCCACCGACGGCGCCCAGCAAGCCACAGCCACCGACGGCGCCCAGCAAACCCCGGCCACCGACGGCGCCCAGCAAACCCCGGCCACGCCGGGCGACGGCGGCGGCGCGCGCATGTCGCTGTCGCTGCCGGGCTACGACGCCTGGCGGGATGAGTACGTCATCACCACGGACGGGCAGACCACCACGGTAACCTGCGAGGGACAGACAGTCTGGAAAGGCCTGCCCCTCACCGTCGAACACATTCTGCACTTGCACTTGGTGCGCCTGCTGCACCAGGCAGCAAGCGCGCCGGTGCAATTCACCGTCGAACTAGCCAAAGTCGGCGATTTCGTAATCGCTGACGTATGGTACACGCTTCTAGTCCGGTTCGATCTTGAGAAGGGGCGTGTGGAATACCTGGTTGACTCAGACTGGAAGGAAGATATCTTCCTTCCAGCATATAACACGCTCGTAGAAGCCCTAGCGGGGGCCTACGAGCTTCACCGGGACTGGCAGGACCGGCTACGCGAAGAGAACACGTAGCCGTCCTGCCACCGCCGCCCGGGGCCGGGGAGACGACAATGTCTCCCCGGCTTCCTTTTCCGACCGCGCGCTGAAACATGGCGCATAACCGCCCGGAAACCGCGGCGCTAATATGCGGGGGCTTGCTGGACGGGCGTGGACGTGGGCGGGAGTAACCAGCACCACCGGGCGGG
>CAKZOB010000011.1 GCA_937135955.1 uncultured Anaerolineales bacterium
CGTCATCGACGCCATGAGCGAGGCTTTGTCGACAAAGAGAGCTACAAATGGGTGCTGGGGCTGTCTGACCTGGCAGCGGCCACGAGCGCGACGCAGGGGGTGAGGTGTGTGACCGGGAAGCGCATCTGTTCGAGTTTTTTTGAGCAGGTCTTGGCGCAGGGGGCGGACTTTGTGGTGCGGGCCTGCCGAGGGCGCAGCTTCACCCTGGCGGGGCAGAGCCTCTTGGCGCACATGGCGGAGTGGCCGGTGCAGCAGCACTACACGCTGACCGTCAAGCGTCGGCCTGACCGCGAGCCGCGCCAGGCGCAGGTCGTGCTGCGTTTTGGGAGGGTGGAGCTGAAAGTGCCCAAGCGCGTGACGAGCGCACGACAGAGCTTGCCAGTGCAGGTGGTGGAAGGGTGGGAGCCGTCCCCCCCGCCGACGAAGAGCCGGTGCACTGAGTGCTGCTCACCTCGCTGCCTGTCACCACGCTGGAGCAAGCCCATCAAGTGTTGGCATGGTACACCTATCGGTGGCTGATTGAGCGGTTTCATGATGTGCTCAAGAGCGGCTGCCGGCTCGAAGAACGTCAATTGCGCACCGCAGCACGGCTGGAGCGTCTGCTGGCGGTCTGCACTCTGGTCGCCTGGCGTTTGCTCTGGCTCACCTGCCAGGAGGTCTTCACTGAGGCGGAATGGCAGGCCCTCTATCAGTATCACCACCGCACCACGCAGTTGCCGGAGACGCCGCCGAGCTTGGCTGAAGCGGTGCGCATGATCGCTCAACTCGGGGGTTTTCTGGGGCGCGCTGGCGATGGAGAGCCGGGTGTCAAAGTGCTGTGGCGCGGCTGGATGCGCTTTCAGGACATCTTTGACACCTGGCTGATCTTTCACCCTCCCCCCTAACAAGATGTGGGTAATGCATAGCTCCGCGTCGGAGAGGGGGCAAGCCGAGCAAAGCGAGGCTGGGGGTGAGGTCAATCACAGCCCAGCACACGGCCTGATCACCGTTTGCGCGCACCTCTTTTGTGAAAACCGGTGCGCTTTGCGTCACTGATAGCGCAAGATGTCGGAGACGGTCTTGCGGGCGGCGGCTAGCGACGGCCACAGGCTGGCGATGGTCACCACCACCAGCATCCCGACCAGCCCGATCACCACCGTCTGCGGCGGGAAGCCGATCCCAAACGTCTCGAAGGGCAAGGCGGCGATCAACCCGCGGCTGATCAGGTAGCCCAGCGGGATGCCGAAGACCCAGGCCACAACCCCGACCGTGATCCCTTCTACCAAGAACTGCGCCGCCACCGTCTGCGAGGTAGCCCCCACCGAGCGCATCACGCCGATTTCCTTCTGGCGCTCGTAGACGCTCATCGAGAGGCTGGTCAGCAGGCCAATCGCGCCCACGGCAGCGATCAGCCCGGCGGCCAGGTAGAGAATGATGTTGAAGACCAGGATGAAGCGCGTGATCGTCTCCTGGAACTCCACCCAGTTGGTGTAGTTGGCGGTGATGCCGTTGGTCAGCAGCACGCCGTTGATCTCCTCGATCACCGCGTCCACCTGCGCCACCGACGGGTCGCCCGCCAGAATCACGCTGATCGAGTTGGGGAAGACTTCACCGCGAAAATCGCGCCCTTCCAACGCGGCCAGGTCTCGCCAGAACATGCCGATCACGTCGCGCGGGTGTTCAGGGTTGTCGTCAAGCTGCGCGGGTAGCTCGAAGATGCCCGCCACCGTATACTGGCCGCTGCGCTCGCCGATGGAGAGCGTCAGCACGTCGCCGACAGCGTAGCCGCCCGCCTGCGCCAGTTCCTCGCTGATGATGATTTCGTTCTGCCCTGGCGTATACAATCGCCCGTCTACCAGGCTCAGCAGGCGGCTCATCTCGTCGTCAGGGGTAGTGGTCATGCCCAGGATGCCCGTCTGCCCGTCGAACGATCCGGCGTAGCCCTGCACCGTGACGAAAGTCGTGCCCATGGCGTAAGAATGCGGCGTGGGGGCGTCCAGCACCAACCCGCCCAGGCGCGCCAGCGTCTGCCACTCCATCCACACTGTATCAAAGGGATAGCTGGCCACGCCGATGATGGGGAACTCCGCGCGATTGCCACCAGCGACGATCACGATTGAGTCGCCCACGCCCTTACCCAACAGGTCGGCGATGCGCGAAGAGATAACTACGCCCTCGGCCTGCGGGTTCTGCGTCCAGTCGGTGCCCTCCTTGAGCGTGAAAGAGAACAACTCCGGATTGCTGGTGTCCAGCCCAAAGGCGAAGATGCCCGGCGGCCCGGCGTTGATCGGCGGTGGATTGTAGCCCTCGATCTCGATGGCCAGGCTCGTGCCAGGATTGATGGCGCGGATGGCGGGCAAGCCTTTCTCCGCCAGGCGCGTCTGGAGCGCTTCGGATTGCACCAGGTCGCGGATCACTTCGAAGCGCTGACCCTCGTTGGGATCAATGGCGATCTGACTGCCGAAGGCGCTGAAGACATCCTCGACGACCGTGCCCAGCGACGAGAACACAGCAAAGATGCCCATGAATGCGCCCACGGCCACCGTCAGCGTGGTGCCGGTGAGGGCCAGGCGAAACTTCTTCTGGTTGACGTTGTTGACGGCCTGGCGCAATGTGATCGGCATGGGGATGCGCGCGATCAGTTGGGCCAGCAGGCCCCGGCCATAGCCAGACTCGATGCCCAGATCGGTCATGGCTTCCAGAATGGTGACGCGCGTGCCATTGTAGACGGGGATGATCGCCGCCAGCAGAGGCACGGCCAGCCCGACGATGATGCCCACGATGATGCCGCGCGGCGAGACAGTGAACTCTTCGATGATGGTGTTGCTCTGCGCGGCCAACCCCTGGGCGGCGAAATAGCCGCCGGGGATGCCCAGCAACACACCAGGGATGACGCCAATGATCCCATAACTGAGGGCGATACCCGCATAGACCAGGAAATTATCCAGCCGCGAAGCGCCCAGCGATTTCATCACGCCGATCTGCCGCCGCTGCTCGACCACCGTGGCGTTGATCACGTTCACCACCAGAAAGCCAGAGACTACCAGCGCCACCATGGCCAGGATGACCAGGATGCGGTTAGTGGTGCGGGTGCTCTCGATCGCTGAACTGGTGGCCGGGTCTTCGAGCACAGTGAAGGCGGGCACATAGGGTGTGCGCTGGCCGATGGTCGCCTGGAAGTTGATCGACTCGGCCTCAGCGGTGGCGAAATCAATGAAGCGGGCGTATACGTGACTGAAGCCCGTGAAACCGGCGATAGCTTTGGCATCATCGTAGGCGGCGAAGGCCAGGGTATCTACATCGGCCAGCCCGGGGCCGGTCTGTTCACCGTAGGGCTGGAACAGCAGGCCGGAGACAGTGTAGGTCGCCGTGACAACTTCCTCGCCCTGGCGGGCGCTCAGCAGGCGCACCTCGATTGTGTCACCTACTCCCAATCCCCAGCGCTCGGCCATGCGCCGCTCGATGGCGATTTGATTCTGCCCGGCGACAGGGTATTCTCCCTCTACCAGGCGGGGCGGCTCCAGCGTAACCTGGTCGAAAGGCCGCCAGTACGCGGCCAGCGTGCCCTCGCGGAAGCGCTCCTCGCCGGGTAGCCGCCACAGCAAGGGGTAGACGGCGCGCCCTTCGACGACAGTCGCGCCGGGGACGGCGCTCAGTTCGGCCAGGGCCGCCTCGTTGTCCACGTTTGCGCCGGCGCTCACAGTCAACACCACGCGGATCATGGCCAGCCGATCCTGCTGAATGTCTTTTTCCAGTTGGCCGATCAAAATATCGCCGGTGGAAAACAGCGTGACCACGCCGAACACGCCGATGAAGATGCTGGCCGACACCAGCAGCGTGCGGACTTTGCGCGACCAGATGTCGCGGAACACCTTGCGCGCGCGCGTGCGAAACATACGTTCCCCTCTTTGCCTCTCGGTCAACCACCCTCACAACCGGTGATGATAAATCCCTGAAGATTGTAGTAAAGCCGCGCGCTAACGGCAGCTTTTCTTGGGGAACTCTAATGTGCCCACAAGGACAGCGCGGACGACCGCCCCGCGATCCTCGCGCCTGTTGCGGCAACATCGCGCTGCCTCTGGCAGCGCTAGAAATGGTTCATCAACTCCCAGAACCACCAGATGAAGAGCGTCGCCAGAATCAGGTAGACCGCGGAGACTTCAACCAGAGCGATGACCCATGTCTGACGATCTTTACGCGATTGCCGCAGGAAGAACACCCCCAGATACCCTGTCGGCAACGACAGCAACACCAGCGGCAGGGCAGCGATCTTCAGCGCCCGCTGAGTCTGGTAGAAGGCGGGGCTGACCTCCTCCAGCCGCCCGAAATTCTCGACAAGGCGTATCACTCGCTCTGGCGGAGTCAGCTCGTCGGCGCGCGACAACGAACGGTCGGCTTTGACATACGCGCCATACGGCCCCAGCACCCAGTAGCCGCCGTCGCTGGCAGGCAGCACGCTGGTCATCGAACCGCTTTGCTCGGCCAACACGGTGTCGCGGGCGAGCATGGGGCCTTTGTAGTTGCCGCTCAGGTCAGCCAGGAAGATACCCTCGGTAGACGAGCGCAACGTGACCCATTCATCCACCTGCCAGCCGCGCAGCGGGAAGCGCAGGCCCGGAATCCAGCGCAGCCCGCCATTTTCAATCTGGTAGTCGGAGTAGTAGAAGCTGGCGTCTATCTGCGGCGCGACGACGCGCTCCCACGTCCCGCCGTGCAGCACGAACGGCGCAGCCCGCAGCGACCAGTTGACCACATTGCCAGGCGACCGATCGAACAGCGCGCCCAGCGCCACCAGCCGACCGTCCTCCAGCGTGTATTGTGCCGGATCGAGGTCGCTCAGCGCGATCTCGTCCACCGGTTCGACCGCGCCCGCCTCGTCGAAGAGCAGCACCTGCACCCGCGCCGCCGCCAGATCGTTCACCTGGGCCGGAGCCTGCGCCAGGGCGAAGCGCCATCGCTCTGGCGTGCGGTGTGCCAGTTGCAGGGCACAGAGCTTCTCTTCATCTGCGCAGGACGGCGGCAGCGGCACTGTCCGCGTCCCTGTCCAGATGCCGGACTCGTTGGTGAAGATATGCACAGCGTCGTCCGGCCCCAACGCGGCCATCTCCAGCACCTCTCCCGCCCAGGCCAGGCCGAAGAGTTGCGTTGGAGCGTCGGCGGGCAGACCCAGCGGCACCACACCCCCCGCCTGCCGGATCAGGTAAACCGCGGAAAGATCGGGCGCACCCCACGCCACGACCAGGTCGCCGTTGGGTGCTTCGGCCAGGGCCAGCACCTGCGACGTAGCGGACTCCGGCAGCGGCCAGAGCATCTCCGCCCGGCCTTCGTCCAGGTTGAAGCGCACCAACCCCCAGGGCACTTCAGCGCCCGCTGAAGCTTCCTCGTAGGCGCAGAACCGCCATACGGAATCGGCCTCGACGAAGGAAGGACCGGCGCACTCCTGGCGAAAAGGCGCGCGCTCGCCGTTCGGCGTGACGAACTCCACGAAGCGCACCGGAGACGGGCTGGCCGCTATCACAGTGAAGAAGCGCAGCCAGGCGATCCCGCAGATGACAAACGCCGCCACGATGATCAGGACAGTGAGAGCACGCCGTCGCGTCTGAAAAAGAACCTGGAACATAGCCGTTTTACCCACCGCTTTCTACTCAACAGCCTTATTGAGAAGGCTAACACAATGCAGCACATCGCGGCTACTTTTCGTGGGGTGCGCGCAAAATGTGAAAAGCCCCCCTCAACCCCCGGCTCCTTCTCCCTCTGAGGGGCGAAGGGGTGACGGGCCAGGTTTTCCTCCTCGCCCCATTGAGGGGCGCACAGCGCCGGGGTGAGGGGTTATCAAATGGCCCCTGAATTCCCTTTGCATGGAGAGGCAAAATTCACCGCCGAGACGCCCAGAATACAGAAAAAAACTCTGTGTTCTTCTCTGCGATCTCCGCGCCTCTGCGGTTCAATACCCCTTGCCGGGCGCTCATTCACGCGGTGGGGCGACATACAGCGTCTCGTAGACCCAGTTGACCATCTGCATGGCGTAGCGGTGTCGTCTCCACCACAGGCGGGCGGCCAGCAAACCCAGGGCGATCACCACCAGTAAGGTTGCGGCGGCCATCGTCCACGCGCCGCGCAGGGCCGCTTCCAGGGACAACACCAGCAGCATCACGCCCAGCAATCCGAGGAGATAGACCCACCAGCCCGCACGCCGCGCGCCTGTCTCGATCACCGTGCCCCATACCCAGGTGCCGCGCGGCACAGCTTCCAGCGTCCCCCACAAGGCCACGGTCAATGGCCCATCGCCGCCCACCGTCTGCCGCAGGGCAAAGCTGCCATCCTCTTGCAGATGCACGCGCTGCCCGCTCGTTTCGGCGTAGCGGCGCAGGTAGTCCTGGCACTCGGCCACACTCAGCGCCGTCACGAAATCCACGCTCAGGAACTTCAGCCGCCGTCCGCGATCGCCTATCGTCATCGGGGATCACCTCACCGCAATTCTCAGGGCAGCGACCCGCCTGTCTCCTGAGTGCTTTGAGTCAGGCAGGCCGTCAGCCAGCGGGCGAGATCGTGCGCCAGCCGGTTGAGCAGCTTCTGAAAGGTCACATAATAGGCCGCGAACATCGCCAACAAGATGACCGACAGCGCCGCTACGAAGGGTACCGCCAGGGCGATGCCCAGCACCGCAAAGACAGCGGTGATCAGGCCGGGGATGGTCAGCAGCATCTCCAGCGTGCCGTTGCGCACCACTGGCCCGTAGACATGCGTGCCACCGTTCACCGGCGTCAACATCCCGTCGAAGCGCAACAGCCACAGCCCGGCTCGCTCGTCGTCGCACTGCTGTTGCCAACCCACTTCGACGAGCAGCCGTTGCCCAGTCTGGCGCACGCACAGCCGCTGCCCGGCAAAGCGCAGCGATTCGCTGCGCAGCCGCCGCGTACACTCGCTCACAGGCAGCGCCGCGACGAAGTCGAGTACCACGCCCGTCTCAGCCGGGTCGTAACGCCAGTGTGTCACAGCGTTCCCCGGCGGCGCACCTGCTCCGCCGTCAAGTAGAGGCGCTGCCGCAACCAGCGCGGCACATCCTCAGTGACTCGCTGCAGCGTCCGCCAGCGTAGCGAACCCGCGCTCAGCAGGATCAGCAGCAAGGGCAGAGTCACCACGAACGCCCGCACCCCAAAGCGCAAGAATAGCGCCGCGGTGATCAGGAACGCCGCCAGGAAGATCAGCAACCCCTCAATCAGCACCTGATTGTACGCATCGCCAGTGACCGTGCCATGTACCCAGGTGCCGCCGCTGTCATGCGCATCGAGGCAGCCATGAAAGCAGATCGGGCGCAGCGCGCCGGGGAAAACCCGCTCGATGACGAAACTACCGTCGTGCTCGACATGCACACGCTGCCGGACCGGCGTCAGGCGCGTGCTGCTGCCCGCTGATGTGCCGTCGGCGCGCAACAGCCGCTCGCGGCAGGCTTCGGGACTCAGCGCTGTGACGAAGTCGGCCACGTAGCGCGGCGATTTCTTGGGTTTGCTCCCTGCACCGTTCATAGGAAGGAAGCGCCTTTCTATCACCGGAGTGATATGGGTCAGATTACCACTGGAGCAGGCTTACGTCCAACACCCAATGGCCCTCAATCCCCGGCCCCTTCGCCCGCAGCGCGGGCGAAGGGGAGCGCCTGGGCGAGAGAAAAGTCCCCTCGCCCCACGACGCAGTCGCGAGGGAGAAGGGATGTAGGGGTGAGAGGAAACTTGTGGGTAATGCATAGCCGGGGCGCGCTGGCGCATCTGGCACGCGCTCGTTACAATTCATGCGCAGGTCGATCGCCGGTCGGCATGATAGACCGGCGATTTGTGTGCCCGGAGGAGTATGCTGGTGAGTGCGGAACACCCTGTGACTCCCGCTAACCGGCGGGGGTGCTGGTGGATGGTGTTTGTCCTGGTAGCCCTGACGCTGTGCGGTGGCGGGACAGGCGCAGGGCTGCTCTCTCTGGCCGCCGAGCCGAACCAGATACGCACCATGCTCATGCCTGCCCGTGTCGAAGTGACGGCAGGCGAATCGTTCGAACTCACGCTGACCATCGAAAACGTGTCGCTCGACACGGTGCGCATCACCGGCGTCGGGCTGGATGGCTCCCTGTACGACGCCCTGCGGCTGGAACGACTGGAACCCGCCTTCCAGGCGGTGCATACCCGCGATTATCCCTTGCTGGGCGAATGGACAGAGTATACCCTCAACCGGCAGGTCTTCGCCGGCGAAAAACTGACCGTGACTCTGACTCTGACCGCTTTGCGCCCAGGACTGGTCAGCGGAGATGTGCTAGTATGGGTGCAGGATCGTCTGCTGGGAATGTCGTTCGAGCGGGCACGGCGCGAATTGCTCGCCGTAGATATCCGCTGAGAGGGGCAGTGCGTGTTCATCTCCTTCGAAGGCCCAGATGGTAGCGGCAAGACCACGCAGGTCACGCTACTGGCCGACTATCTGCGGGGGGCAGGTTACCCTGTCTTCGCCACCCGCGAGCCGGGCGGGACGCCCATCGGCGATCAGATTCGCGCGGTGTTGCACGATCTGCGCAACGCGCAGATGCACCCGCGCACCGAGATTCTGCTCTATGCCGCGTCGCGGGCACAGTTGGTGGCGCAGGAGATCGCGCCGCGCCTGGCTGCCGGAGAGATCGTCCTGTGCGATCGCTATGCCGACAGCACGCTGGCCTATCAGGGCTACGGGCGCGGCCTTGACCTGTCCACCCTGCGCACCATCCTTCATTTCGCCACTGGCGGCCTGCAGCCCGATCTGACCTTCTACCTGGATATTTCGGCAGAAGAGGGTCTACGCCGCCGACAGCAGGCCGCGCAGGCTGGGGCGGAGTGGAATCGCCTGGACGCCGAGTCCCTGGCCTTTCATCAGCGTGTCCGCGAAGGCTACCTGGCGCTGATCGCCGCCGAGCCGTCGCGCTGGGTGCACTTGAATGGCGAAGGCGCGCGCGACGCCATTCAGGCCCAGATTCGCGCCATCGTCCTGGAGCGGTTGCAGCTACGTCGCCGCACGTGACCACAAGCAGCCACCAGATCGGCAGGTGAGCCTATGCGACAGACATTGTCTCGGCGCAGCCTGGAGATCAAGTACCTTCTGATCGGGATCGTGCTGTTGAGCGTGCAGCACTATCTGTCCCGCCACGGTCTGTTGCAGAACGTGCAGGAGCGCACCATTGACCTGATCGACACTGCCGCCAGCTATGGGTTGCTGGGCGTCTTCGCGGGGGCGGTGTTGGCCAACCTGGCCATCCTGATCAGCGTGCCCTACACAGCGATCACGGTCACGGTGGCGTTGGCGACCGGTGACCCCATCAGCCTGGTGGTGATCTGTGTGGTCACTGGCCTGGGCGCTGGCGTGGGCAAGATCATCAGCTACGCTCTGGCGCATAACCTGGCCGCGCAACACGAGGCCCAACTGGCAGCCAGCCCGCTGCTGGTACATTTACAGGACTTCCTGGCTGCGCACCCGCGCACCGCTCCGGTGCTCGTCTTCCTGGCTGCGTTCACCATCCTGCCCGACGACTGGGTGATGATTCCCCTGGCGCTCATCCGCTATCCGGTCAGAAAAACCGTCGTACCCATGCTGGTGGGCAAGGTGTTGCACGGGCTGAGTCTGATCGTGCTGATCCTGCTGGCCGTCGAGCCAGAGGAGATGACAGCCTCGTCCAGAGCTGATCTCACGCTGAGCATTCTGATCATCTCGGTGCTGGTAGTGCTGTATCAGATCGAACAGCATACCAACACGCGCCATCACGTGGAACAGGCCCAGAAGACGCTGGAAGGGCCGGTGAGCTAGGCAGGCCACAACGCCATCTGACGCAAGCGTTGCTGAATCTGGGTCACAGCGGCTGCCGCTTCGATGTTGAAGTTGTACAGCGCCCCCTTGCCCTGATAGTAAGTGCCCACCAGATATAGCCCTGGCCAGCCACGCACCTCGCGCCTGCCCGCTGTCACGTCGTCGGGCGGCTCGTCCACGCGCAGGGGCCAGCCGTCGCGATTGGTCTGCACCTCACCCAGATCAAGGAAATTGAACAGGGCTGGCTGATAGCCAGTTGCCAGGATCACCGCGTCCACGCGCACGCGCGCCCCGCTGGTCAGAATCACGTCTGGCCCATCGAAACGCGCTGGCGCGTCCACACAACGCACCCGCCCGCCCCTGACAGCCTGGATCAGCTCTGCGCCCCGCGTCGCGCCCGCGGCGGAACTTTCGGCTTCTGTGCGCGGCACCTTGATGCCCCACCGGTCCAGATGCTCGAACTTCAGGCGGTCAATGCGCGCCAGCAACGCGCGGCCCAGGGGTGCGGGCAGGCGTTCGGCGATCATCATCCAGGCATGTTTGGGCAAACCCCAGGGATAACGCGGGCGCAACACCACGCCAGTGCGCTGACTGAGCAGCACAGGGCGGGCCGCATAAACGCCCAGGTCGATGGCAATATCTACCCCACTCGGCCCATTGCCGACCACCATCACCCGCCGCCCGCGAAACGGCTCCGGCCCCCGGTAGGCGCAGGCGTGCAACAAGTCGCCGGTGAAGGTCTCCTGGCCGGGAATTGGCGGCTGATAGGGACGGCTGAAGCGCCCGGTGGCGACAATCAGCGCCGGATGCCACGATGATCCGCTGCTGGTCTCTACTCGCCAGCCGTCCCCTTCAGGGCAGGCGCGGTAGACAGTCACGCCCAGGCAAATATTCAGCCGGTGATCATGGGCGAAGCATTCCAGGTAACGATGATATTGCCGTCCGGTCGGGAAGATACCAAACCACCACGGGAAGCGCCTGCCTGGCAGATGGGAATAGAAGCGCGACGTGTTCAGGCGCAGCGACGGGTACACGCTAGCCCAGGTGGACGCGATCACCGGCGCGCGATCGATCACCTGGTAGGAAATGCCTGCCCGCCCCAGGAAATAGGCGCTGGCAATCCCCGCCGGGCCAGCGCCGATGACCAGAACTTCCGCTGTTTTCACGCGCGCCTCCTCTTTCACCTGTGGCCCGCCCGATCTTGGCGCAGATCGGCACGCGCGGCAAATGAAGAGCGTGGAATGCCTGTGTTGGGAGCAGAATTCACCCCAGAGAGCGCAGAGGCCACAGAGCAACGCCCAGAGTCGCTTTGCTTCACTGCGCCTCCAGCCTCGCTGTGTTCGGCTCGCCTCTTTCTACACGCGGAGGGGGCAACGAGGCGCGATAGCGCCGGGTGGGAATGAGACAAACAGGACGCACTGCGCCAGCATCATGAGCACTTCCCGGTGAAGCTCGCCCCCAAAGCCGAATGTACTTCACTTCAGGCGCGACCTTGACGGGCCGCCCCCTGCCTGGTACAATGCCGTCATCTTGCGCCCCCATCGTCTAGGGGACCAGGACGTGGCCCTTTCAAGGCCAAGACGGGAGTTCGAATCTCCCTGGGGGCACACTGCCAGCGATTCAAGCGCTGGCATTTTTTGTTGACCATGAACAGGCATGAGCGAGCTTACTCCGTCCCCCCCTGCTTATAGCCGATGGCCCTCAACCCCCGTCCCCTTCTCCCGCGCTGCGGGCGAAGGGGAGCACTCGCGCGACAGAGAGTAAGTCCCCTCGCCCACAGCGTTGGGAGAGGGGATTGAGGGGTGAGGGGAGACTTGAATGCATAGCTCCGACGCGGAGAGGGGGCAAGCCGAGCGAAGCGAGGCTGGGGGTGAGGTAAAGCGGCAAGCGGTTTGATGCAATCCCCCCAGCCCAACCCCGACTTTCCCCAGCGCGGCCCGGCGTGTTATATTCGCCTCAGTAACTGCGCGCTGCTCCTGAAGAGCACGTTTGCACGAACCGAGGCGAGATGATGATCACACAGTTTGCCAGTCAATTGGCGAAAATCCTCACCGAATACAGTTCCCCCATTCAGCCTGGCGAGTACGTGACTATCGTCGGCAACGCTTCGACCACCGGCCCCCTGGTAGAAGCGCTGGTCGAAGCGGTACTGCGGCGGGGCGGCTTCCCCAACGTGCAGTTGGCCGCGCCCCTTTCGCCGGACTATTGCGAGCACTTCGAGCTGTACCTGTGCCTGGCCAACGATCAACAACTGGATACACTGGACTCGACGCTCATGCACTGGGTCGAAGTCTCAGACGCGCTCTTCCTCATCAAAGCGCCCAGCAACACCGCCGCGCTGGCAACTATTGATCCGGCGCGCATCAGCCGCTGGAGACTTACCATCCGCCCCTATAGCGAACGACTTATGCAACGCTACAACGAAGGCAAATTGCGCTGGACGGTGGTGGGCTGGCCCACACAGGCGCTGGCGCAGGCCGCCGAGATGGGCCTGCACGCCTACACCGAATTCGTCTACCAGGCCTGCGGGCTGGATCAACCTGACCCAGTCGCCTACTGGCAGGCGTTCCGCGACCGCCAGCAGCGGCTGGTCGAATGGCTGCGCGGCAAACAACACGCGCAGGTCAAAGGGCCGGGCATTGACCTGTCCTTCGACTTCGGCGGGCGGCCCTGGGTCAGCGCGCATGGCACAGTCAACTTCCCCGACGGCGAAATCTTCACCAGCCCTGTTGAGGATTCGGTCAACGGAACAGTAGCCTTCAACTTCCCCTGCGTCTATCTGGGCAACCTGGTCGAAGGGGTACGCCTGCGCTTCGAACATGGCGTGGCGGTGGAAGCGACGGCGTCCAAGGGACAGGACTTTCTGCTGAGCACGCTCGACACCGACGAAGGAGCGCGTCGCCTGGGCGAGTTCGCCATCGGCACCAATATGGGCATTCAGCGCATGACGCGCAATATCCTCTTCGACGAAAAGATCGGCGGCTCAATTCACATGGCCCTGGGACGCAGCTACGAAGAGACCGGCGGCGTCAATCAGAGCGCCATTCACTGGGACATGATCCACAACATGAAAGACGGCGGTGAAATCTGGATTGATGGGCAGTTGTTCTACCGCGCTGGCGAATTCCTGATCGAGTGAGACGGCAGGGACAACCTCCTTCGCGCACGACAGGGCCGCGCTGCGAGGACGTATTCGCGTTTTGCAGAAATCTTGAACCGCCGAGACGCCGAGAGCGCAGAGGAGAAATATCTCAAGAACCCTGTGACTTGCTCTGGGGCCTCTGTGCTCTGTGTGGTGAATTCTGCCCCAAACCAGAAATACACCCCGCTGCGAAGTCAGCGCTTGAGCGAGCAAAAACCGTGTTATGATGAGAAAGGCATCAGAGTGCTCGCTGGTCAGCAGCGAAAGGGGGTCGTCATGAAACTGCAACAGAAGCAGCTCGGTTATATTCTGCTCGTCGTGGGCGTGGCGGCGGTGTTGCTCTCCATCCTCATTGATCCTATCCGCGGCCACAGCATCTACCTGGCCACCAGCCAGATCATCGTGCTGATCGTCGGGGCAGTGGTGGCTCTGGTAGGGCTATACCTGGCCTTCGTGCGCAAAGCCGCCTGATAGACCTCTTTCGGCTTCAGGGGCAGAGTCCAACGCCGAGAGCGCAGAGGAAAACACCAAGTTCACCTCTGCGCTTTGGGCGTTTGTGCGGTTCATTACCTCTGCCCCAAAAGCGAATGCCTTCGCCGCACGGGTGCGTGCAAAATGTGACAGGCTCTGCTGCCCCTCACCCCTCAATTCCCTCTCCCTCGCGACTGCGTCGTGGGGCGAGGGGACTTATTGTCTCTCGCGCGAGCGTTCCCCTTCGCCCGCAGCGCGGGAGAAGGGGCCGGGGGATGAGGGTCATCGGGCACAGCAAAGCCGCTGTCAACCTTTGCGCGCGCCCCGCCGCACTCCCTCTGCCTGCCCTGGCCACGAATTCCGGTATAATCAGGGGCGCTTGCCCGCAGCACACACCTGGGAGCGCCTGATGGACATCGCCGAACTGACCCGCCTGATGCACGACTTCGTGCAGGCCAAAGGGTGGTACGACGCCGACACGCCGCATCCCCAAACCCCGCGCAATCTGGCTGCTTCGCTATGCATCGAGGCAGCGGAAGTGCTGGAACATTTTCAGTGGCGCGATGACCTGGTCGATCAGCAGGCGCTGGCCGGTGAACTGGCCGACGTGCTGCTCTACCTGCTGCAACTGGCCAGCATCACCGGCATTGATCTGGAACAGGCTGTGCTGAACAAGCTGCGCGTCAACTACGGGCGTTCATGGGGGAGGTAGTCGGTTTTCAGTGATCAGTCATCGGCGGTCAGTGGAGCAGGTATGCTCTGCGCAAACTGATCCCCGAAAGCCGATCACTGATCACTCAAAACCGACGACTCTAAACTCATCTCTGGAAAGGACACACGAAAATGCTTGGCAAAGACTGGTTACAACGCACGCAAATTGAGCAGCACAGCCTCGACATGCGTCAGTTCGTGGACTTCCGGCAGAGCACACTGCCCAACGGCCTGCGCCTGGTCGAGGCGTATAACGCCAGCGGCCTGTCCTACACCATCCTGCCCGACCGCGGGCTGGACATCTGGACGGCGCACTATCGCGGCGTGCCGCTGACGTGGATCAGCCAGGGGTCGCCGCACCAACCGGATATCGGCGGATCATGGTTGCGCCTGTTCAACGGCGGCCTGCTGACCACCTGCGGCCTGACACACGCCGGCCCCGCCGAAAAGGAGCCGCTCACCGAGGGGGGACGCGATCTGCACGGCCTGTATACCCATCTGCGCGCTGGCGCGGTGTCGGTGAGTGGCGGCTGGGAAGGCGACCGTTACACCCTGGCGCTGAGCGGCACGGTCAGCGAGAACCGTCTGTTCGGCGAACAACTGCGCCTGGAACGCACCTACCGCCTGCCGCTCGATGCGCCGGTGATCGCCTGGGCCGACCGCATCACCAACCTGGGCGACACCCCCGCCCCGCTGATGGTGCTCTATCACGTCAACCTGGGCTATCCCCTCATCCGCGCGGGCACGACGCTGGTCTCGCCCGATCACGCCGTCTATCCGCGCGACACCGAAGCCCGCAAGGGCGTGACGACCTGGGCACATTACGAGGCCGCACAGGAGGGCTATGCGGAACAGGTCTTCTGGCATCACCTCAAGGCCGCGGCGGACGGTCAGACAGCGGTGGCGCTGGTACAGGAAAGCTTCGGGATGCTGTTCGAGTGGAACACGCGCGAGCTGCCCTACCTGACGCAGTGGAAGAACACGCGCCAGGGCATCTACGTCTGCGGCGTCGAGCCGGGCAACTGCCTGCCCGAAGGTCAGCGGAAGGCGCAGGAAAAAGGGCGGCTGGTCTGGTTGGAACCGGGGCAGTCGCAGAGTTTCGCCTGCGCGCTGACCGTGCTCGATGGGGCGGAAGCAGTCGCCAGAGCGCGCGAACGCATCGCCGCGCTAGCCCGCGAGGGCACGCCAGCGAGCGGCTGCAAACTCGACGACTACGCCAGCCAGTGAGCGCCTGAGGGCGATCCCCCAGCGTTGAACCGCGGAGACCGCAGAGGGAAGCAACGATCCTCTGCGGTCTCCGCGCCTCTGCGGTACACAGAGACTATTCCGCCCGCTGCCGGGCCAGGAACCAGGTGGACGCCGCGCTGATCTCCCGCTCGTGCGCGGCGAAGCTGCGATCCACGCCGTCGCCGCCCAGGTAGCGGGCGAACCAGGTCAATGCTTCTGGGTAGCCGCCCTGTTGAGCGGTGAGCGCGTGATCGCCGCCCGGCATGATCGTCAGCTCCACCGCGCCACCCGCCGCGCTCAGGGCTGCGGCCAGGGCCTGTGACTGCTGCGGCGAGACTTCGCGATCCGCCGCGCCATGCAATAACAGCAGCGGCACGTCGATCAGTTCCGGCCAGTACACCGCCGAACGCGCCTCAAAAGGAGCGCGATCCTGGGCGGGCGTGACACCGATCAGCGGCAGCCACAAGATATTCGTCAGCGTCCCGCGCCGCTCGCGATCCCAGGCGAACAGATCGCTGATGCCGCCCACCGTCACCGCCGCCTTGATGTCGTCCTGCCCGGCCAGCGTCTGCGCCTTGAGCGCCAGATAGGTCATCATCCCCCCGCGCGACCCGCCAAACATGCCGATCCGCTCTGCGTCCACATAGGGCAGACTTTGCAGCAGCGGGATCAGCGCCAGCACGTCGCGCACATCGTCTCCGCCGAAGTCCTCGCGTCCCTCGCCCCCCGCATTGCCGCGATACTGCGAGGCTACCGCCACATAACCCGCCTCGACCCAGGGCACGATCTCGACGCCCGTCAACGCGCCCACCCCATCGTAACCGCCGCGGTTGTGGATGATGGCCGGGTGCGGGCCAGGCGACGTAGGCCGCCCCAGAAAACCCGTGATACGCAGCCCGTCGCTCCAATAGGTCAGCGCGTAGTAGGCGCTGCGCGGCGTGACGTGCAGCAACGTCAGCCGCTCGATCGTGCCATCTGGCGGATGATCAGGGGTGGAAGAAGGCGCGGGAGTCGGCGTGGGGATAGGCGTGGCCTGTTGCGCCCAGACCGGCGCGCTCCATGCCGCCAGCAAAACCGCCAGCAACGCCCCCCATACGCCCCAACGCTCCGCCTTCATGTCAGCGAGATGACCTCTCCGCCGGTCAGACGTTCCAGTTCGGCAGGGGTCAGGCGAAACACGGCATGAGGCGTGCCCGCTGCCGCCCAGATTTCTTCATACTGCCGCAGGTCCTGGTCAATGAAAGTGCGCAGCGGGCGGCTGTGCCCCACCGGTGGCACCCCGCCGATGACGAAGCCGGTCTGCGCGCGCACGAAGTCGGCGTCGGCCTTGGCGATCGGCTCGCCGAGCACGGCGGCGATGCGCGCCTCGTTGACGCGATTCACCCCGCTGGCGATCACCAGCACTGGCTCGCCAGACTGCACCCCCCGGAAAACCAGCGACTTGGCGATCTGCGCGACGCTACAGCCGATCGCTGCGGCAGCCTCGGCGGAGGTACGGGTAGAGGCGGGCAACTCCATCACCTGCATGGTGCCAAAACCGCGCTCAGTCAGGGTATCCTGCACTTTCTGCGCACTGGTGCTTAGCGCGCGCTTGTTTGCCGGAGAATCGCTCATGCTGCTGCTCCTTGCTCGCCAGGAACACACTGCCCGCCATTATACGCGCCATGTCGGGGAGTGCCAGCGTTGCGCGGCGGGGGCGCATTTCATGAAAGCTCACGGTCGGCTGATCATGCATCAGGCCCGTTTGGGCTTGTGGGGTATTGCGAACTAACCTGAAATGCACCCAATTTGAGAGGTGCGCGCAAATGTGACAGGTCATGCGCTGCGTTGTGGTTGACCTCACCCCCAGCCTCGCGCGAGCGCCGAGCGGGGGTGAGGTCAACGCCTCCGCACCGACACAAATCGCTGAGAACCTTTGCTCGCGCTCAGTTTGAGGAGCGCATTTCACAAACGTTCATCCCAGAGCAGGGGACGCGCTCAGTCACCGGCAGGGGCGGGGGCGGGCGCGTCGAGCGTCCTGAGGGCGCGCATCTCCGGCCAGACCTTCGCCACGGCCAGCACCACCAGAATCGTGCCCACGCCCCCTCCCACGACAGCGACGACCGGCCCGAAGAGCGTCGCCGCCAGGCCCGATTCGAAGCTGCCCAGCTCGTTCGAGGCGCTGATGAAGATGCTGTTCACGGCAGAAGCGCGCCCGCGCATTTCGTCGGGCGTGTAGGTCAGCAGCAGCGTGCTGCGGATGACGACGCTGATGTTGTCCAGCGCGCCGAGCGCCAGCAGCATCAACAGTGAGAGCCAAAACCAGGTAGACAGCCCGAAGACAATCGTCGCCGCGCCGAAACCGGCCACCGCCAGCAGCAGGGTGCGGCCCGCGTGTTGCAGCGGCGGCAGGTGCGCCAGCACCACCGCCATCAACAGAGCGCCGATCGAAGGGGCCGCGCGCATCAACCCCAGCCCCTCCGGGCCAACGCGCAGGATGTCCGTGGCGTAGACGGGCAACAACGCCACCGCGCCGCCCAGCAACACCGCGAACATATCCAGCGTGATCGCCGCCAGGATCACCTTGGTGCGGCGGATGAAGCGCAGCCCTTCCGCCAGAGACTCCAGCGTGGCCGCCCGGCGCGAGAGCGCCAGAGGCCGCCCGCGCATCATCAGCACCAGCACCAGAAAGGTCAGGCCGGCCAGCGCGTCGAAGACGTAGATCAACGTCACGCGGCCAAAGAGCGCCACGAACGCCCCCGCGAACGACGGCCCGACCACCGCGGCGAGTTGCCAGGCGCTGCTGCTCCACGTTGCGGCGCTGGTGAAGATCGGCGGGGGGACGGTCTGCGGCAGCAGCGTCGAGGCGGCGGGGCTGTTGAAGGCGCGCGCCAGCCCGATCCCGAACAGACACAGATAGATCAGCATCAGCGGCCCTTCCAGCGCGGAGAGCAACGCCAGCCCCAGCGCACAGCATGCCAGGCCAGACTGTGTGATCATGACAATGCGCTTGCGGTTGAACTGATCGGCCACGTGCCCGGCGGGCAGCGAAAAGAGGATCACCGGGATCACCTGCACCAGCCCGACCAGGCCCAGCGCAAAGGTGCTGCGGGTGCGCAACCAGAGTTCCCAGCCGATGGCGAAGGAAACCATCTGATCGCCGAGCGAAGTGAGGAAGCGCCCGACCAGCAACAGCCGGAAGTCGCGAAAACGCAGCGCGGCATAGGGATCGCGCCGCGCGCTGACAGAATGATCGCCGCGATACTCAGCAGAAGGTATCACGCAAACCGTGCCCGACAGATGAACGCTCGGCGGCGCTGAAGGACTGATCGCGCCGCCGCTATCCCCAAAAATCGGGCGAGATCATACCGCAAGGCTGCCCCCGCTGACAATCCCAAAGATCAGTCGGGCAGGGTAATCGCATCAAAACCAGCCAGCAGAACCATGGGCAGAAGTAAGCTCAGGCGTGATCTTCTGGTTGACCTCACCCCCGCTCGGCGCTGGCGCGCCTCGCTGCCCCCTCCCCGCGTCGGGGAGGGGGCAAGCCGAGCGCAGCGAGGCTGGGGGTGAGGTAAAGCGGCAAGCGGTTTGATGCAATCCCCCTGATCAGTCGGGTGCGTGCAAAAGGTGACAGGCAATTTGCCGCAGTCTGCTACCCCTCACCCCTACATCCCCTCTCCCTCGCGACTGCGTCGCGGGGCGAGGGGACTGACTGTCTGTCGCGCGAGCGCTCCCCTTCGCCCGCAGCGCGGGGGCTGGGGGATGAGGGTCATCGGGCGCAGCGAGGTTGCTGACAACCTTTGCACGCACCCGATCAGTCACGCTTCGCCTGCTCTGCCGTCTTGCGGCGCGGGGAAAGGCGGCACAATGTGCAGCGCCGGAACAGGGGCGAGGTCGGGCCATGCCTCTACCGCGCCCCATTCCGCCATCCGCAAGCCATTCACCGCCCGTTGACGCGCTTCATGCCCTCCATCAGCACGCGGCTGACTTCCGGGCGGGTGAATTCGGGCGGCAACATCTCGCCGCGGGCCAGCATCTCGCGCACCTGTGTCCCGCTGAGGAAGACCCACGAGTCGCGCCCGTGCGGGCAGGTCTTGGCGGTGACCACCGCCTCGCAGCGGCGGCAATAGAAAGCGTGCTCGAAGAAGAGCGGCGTGATGCCCAGTGCCCCCGGGTCGAACTCGTCGAAGATGTAGTGCGCGTCGTAGGAACCGTAGTAGTTGCCCACGCCCGCATGGTCGCGCCCGACGATGAAATGCGAGCAGCCGTAATTCTTGCGGGCGATGGCGTGAAAGATCGCCTCGCGCGGGCCGGCGTAGCGCATGGCTGCAGGGAAGACGTTGAGCAGCACGCGCTCCAGGGGATAGTAGGTAGATAGAATGGCCTGGTAGCTGGCAATGCGCACTTCGGCGGGGATATCGTCGGACTTGGTCTCGCCGACCAGCGGGTGCAACATCAGCCCGTCTACGATCTCCAGCGCCGTCTTCTGGATGTACTCGTGCGCGCGGTGAATGGGATTGCGCGTCTGGAAGGCGACCACCCGCCGCCAGCCCCGCTCGACGAACAGGCGGCGCGTCTCGGCAGGCGTCAGGCGAATGTCCTGAAAGGTGGTGAGCACCTCTTTGGGGCGGTCGAAGAGCCAGATGTCGCCTGCCAGACACACATCACCCTGGCGGTAGAGCCGCGCCACGCCGGGGTGTGCCTCGTCGGTTGTCCCGTAGACCTTCTGCGCTTCGATCTGCTTGTCGTAGCGGAACTTCTCGCTCACCGTCAGCACGCCAAGCAGACGCTCGCCGTCGGGCGCGTCGGGGTCAGGCTCGGCCAGTGCCACCGTCTCGCCGATGGCGAGACGGTCGGCCAGGTCGTCGTACACGGCCAGCGTCACCGGCACCGTCCAGGGCAGGCCGTTGTCCAGATGCATATCGTGTACCACCCGCTGGTAGTCGGCCTGCCCCATAAAGCCAGTCAGCGGGCTATAGACGCCGGTAGCAATGCATTCGATGTCCGCGGTGTTCAACGGGCTGAGTGGGACGCGAGTCAGGCTGCGGGCGCGTTCGCGCATCACCTCGCGCAGCTCGCCTTCCAGCAGCCGGTTGACCAATGTCCCCCCGTGCGGAGGAATCAGGCGGTAGGAATTTGTGGGTTGGATCATCATCGAGCCTCTGGTCAATGCAATGGAACAGAGCGCGGGGCGCTCCGGCGACGCATTGTACCGCCGCGGGTGGATTTTGGCTATGCTCGATTGAGGGGTGAGGGGAGACTTGTGGGTAATGCATAGCCGCGTCGGAGAGGGGGCAAGCCGAGCGCAGCGAGGCTGGGGGTGAGGTAAAGCGGCAAGTGGTTTGATGCAATTTCCCCGCCCGCCATACCTTCTCTGTCCGGCGCGCGCTTTCGTGGTACAATCGCCCGCCGCAAGCACGCCCGCGCGAGAAGGCGAGGAGGCCCGATGAGCGCACCGATCTATCTGGCGCTGGTGATCCACAATCATCAGCCAGTAGGACAGTTCGACTTCGTCAACGAACATGCCGTGCACACCGCCTATGAACCGCTGCTCGATTTGCTGGAGCGGCACCCGTCAGTGGCGTGCGCGGTGCACTTCACCGGTAGCTTGCTGGACTACCTGATCGCACATCAACGCCCCCTGCTGGAACGGGTGCGCGCGCTGGTGGCGCGTGGCCAACTGGAAGTGCTCTCTGGCGGCTATTACGAGCCGCTGCTGGCCACCCTGCCCGACGCCGATAAGATCGGGCAAATCCACAAGCTGAATCGGACGGTCGAAGACCTGTTCGGGATGCGTCCGCGCGGGATGTGGCTGGCCGAGCGGGTATGGGAGCCGCACCTGGTGCGGCCCATCGCGCAGGCGGGCATTGACTACGTGATCATAGACGACACGCACTTCGAAGCTGTCGGCTTCGACCGCGAGCGCGAGCTGTTCGGCTACTTTGTCAGCGAGGAACAGGGCGACACTGTGCGCGTCTTCCCCACGCTGTCGTATCTGCGCTACGCCATCCCCTGGGACAGCGTGCCCAACCTGATCGTATGGTTCCGGCAGCAGGCAGCCGCCCCACTGACAGGCCCCGCCCCCAAACTGGCGCTGATGGGCGACGACGGCGAGAAGTTCGGCGTGTGGCCCGGCACCTATGACTATATCTGGGGCAGCGGGCAGTATATGGAAACGCTGTGCGCCGCCCTGGAAGCCAACGCCGACTGGCTGAAGACCATCCGCCCCATGGATTATATAGCCCAGTTTCCGGCGCTGGGACGGGTCTACCTGCCCACCGCCAGCTACTTCGAGATGGGGCAATGGGCGTTGCCGCCGGGCCGTTTCCGCGAACTGAAAGGGATCAAAGCCGAACTGGAAGCCACCGGACGCCAGGACGTGCTGCGCTATCTGCGCGGCAGCGTGTGGCGTAATTTCCTGGTCAAATACGACGAAGCCAATCAGATGCACAAGCGCATGTTGATGGTGGCGGAGAAAGTACACGCCATGCCCGACGGCCCGGCCAGGGCGCGCGCGCTTGACCTGCTGTGGCAGGCGCAGGCCAACGATGCCTACTGGCACGGCCTGTTTGGCGGCGTCTACCTGTTCAACTTCCGCATCGCCAACTACGCCAACCTGATCGAGGCCGAAGCGCTGGCCGAGGGCGAGGACGCCCCGCTCACCGTCCGCCGCTTCGACTTCGACAAAGACTGCGCCGACGAGATCGTCCTGACGGGCGCGCCTTTCAACGCCCTGTGGAAGCCGGACGCCGGCGGCATGATGACCGAACTCGACTATCGCCCTGGGCGCTACAACCTGCTCAACGTCATGACGCGGCGCGAAGAGGGCTATCACGACGAAATCCGGCGGGCCGCGGCCCAGGGCAAGCTGTACACGCCGGAGATGGCCGCGCAGGGCATTCCCTACAACGAGCGCGAGATGGTGCGCGTCAAAGAAGCGGGCATCGAGCGCTACCTGCTCTACGACTGGCACCGACGCGGCGCGTTTATTGATCACTTCCTGCGCGAAGATGTAGACCTGCCCGCCTTCTACCGCGCCTTCTACGGTGAGCAGGGCGACTTCGTCAATCAGCCCTATCAGGTGGACGTGCAAACCGCCGCGGACGCGGTCACCGTCACCCTGTGGCGCGACGGGCACGTGTGGGTCGGCGCGAATCACCGCCCGGTGCGCGTGCAGAAACGGTTCGTCTTCGGCACCGGCGACGACCGCTTCACCTGCACCTATACCCTCACCAATCAGGCGGACGCGCCCATCGCCGTGCGCTTCGCCGTCGAGACAGCCTGCGCATTCGACGGCGGGCAAGACCCGCGTTATGCTCTGCAGATCGTCAATGATAGCCCTGTAGATGGGCTGGCCGACCTGCGCGAGTACGACGCCGTGCGCACACATAGCGCGGTCTCGCGGCTGCGCAACCTGGCGCTGATCACTGCGGTTGAGCACCCGTGCACACTATGGACGTTCCCGCTGGAAACGGTGACCCTGAGCGAAGCGGGCTACGAGCGCGGCTACCAGGGCACGGTCTGTCTGCACATCTGGGAAGTGCGCCTGGCAGCGGGCGAGTCCTGGCAGGGCTGGCTGATGCAGGAAGTGCAGCCGTATAACACGCAGGCGGAGTAGGATGTTTTGGGTCAGGAGTCTTGAGCGGGGCAATTTAAGGGTGAGGAAAAGCCGCACTCAGGACCTCTCAAGCGAGCACTGAGAGGCGAAGCCCGCCGATCAAAAATAACACGTGATGAGGGATGCTATGAGCCGTCGTGCGCTGATTCTTGGGGTCGTGATAGGGACGTTGATCGCCGCGCTGGGAGCCTGCTCGTCGGGAGGCGGCAGCCCGACGCCGGCTTTCATTCACATCGAGGAGGGGGTCGAAGAGACGGCGGTCGCGCTGACGGCTACCGCGCGCGCCAACCCCACGCCCACTCCCGGCCCTTCGCCGACGCCCACCGCCACCAGCACGCCCTACGCCATCCCCACGCCCCCACTGGACTTCGACGGCAGCACGGTGATCACTACCGTTGGGCGGCAGGCGCTCACCCTGGCCGACTATCAAAAGCACGTCCGCTTCGACCGCTACCGCCTGCTCTATCCAGTGGTCAAGCTGGCAGAGCGCCACGGCGTCGCCCGCACGCTCGACCTGACCCGCCCCGAAAACCAGTATCTGGTCTCGCTGTTCACTACCCTGGCCGATAGCTACAGCTTCGGCAGGCAGTCGCGTCGCCTGATGATCATTGACGCGATTGTCGAGCAGGAGACGCTGCGGCGCGGCATCGAGGTAGACCCCAATCAGTTCAACGCCAAGCTGCTCAGTTTCCTGGGGCTGATCGTCGGCGAGAACGGGCAGATGCCGCCCGAATTCGAGGAACGTTACGCCGAGTTCCTGCAAGGGCTGCGCACGTATGCCGCCATGAGCGAAGAAGAGTTCCGCAAGATCGTGCGCGCGCGCACGCTCTACGATCAGCTTGAATTTGTCATCGGGCACGAGCCGGGCGCAGTCAACATCAGCGAGCAGGCGCGCGTCGGCGTGCAGGTGCGCGACATCATCCTCGCCGACTACACCACCGCCCTGCTGGTCGCCGAGCGCGTGCGCGATGGCGAATCATTGCACGACGTGGCCGCGTCGTTGGGATTCGAGCGCCCAGAGCAGGACTGGCGCGTGCTGCGCTGGGGCGAACAGGGCATCACCGATGAGATTCGTCAGGTAGTCTACCGCGCCGCGCCCGGCGACGTGATCGGCCCGCTGCCGACCGGTCAGCGCTGGTATGTAGCGCAGGTGGGCACCGAAGTGCACGATATCCCCTCGCCGGAAGACGTAGACGTCCTGCGTCGGCAACACTTCCTGGACTGGATCGAAGGGCGCATGACCGACCCGACCTATGTGGTAGATTACGAGAACTGGCTTTCCTATACACCGCAGGAGCCGCTGCCGCAGGACGTGTCGCCGCTGTTGCGCGATGAGAACTTCACTCTGCCGGAGAACATGCCCAGCTACGAAGAATTGTTCGGCCTGACCGAGCCAACGCCAACACAAACGAGCGCCCCTTAGCAATTGCGCCAGGGGACACTGGTTCACAGACCGTAAAACCTCACCCCCTGGCTCCCTCGCAAGTCTTCCCTCACCCCTACATCCCCTCTCCCAACGCTGTGGGCGAGGGGACTTACTTTCTCTCGCCCAGGCACTCCCCTTGGCCCGCAGCGCGGGAGAAGGGGCCGGGGGATGAGGGCCAGCGGCTCAAGATGTGGGTAATGATAAGGGGGTGAGGCACCCCAAAGCGCAGTACACTGCCTGATATATTCTGCACGCACCCGGCCAGCCCGCCCCATAGCGCCGCTGCGCAGGAAACGCTATGATCTGGCGTAGACGCGGTGTCGCCAAGGGGGGAGATTACACATATGGCACAGACACACCAGGAACCGTTGCGCGTGGCGCTGGCTGGCACGGGTTTCGGGGCGCGCGTGCAGCTACCCGCCCTGCTGGGCATGGGCGAGGTAGTCGTCGTGGCGCTGTACGGTCGCCACGCAGAGAAGGCACGCGCCATCGCCGCCGAACACGGCGTGCGGGCTGTCTATACCGACTTCGAGCAGATGCTCGACGACGTGCAGCCAGACCTCGTCTCGATCAGCGCGCCGCCCGCGCTGCACTTCCCCATGACCATGGCCGCGCTGCAACGGGGCATTCATGTGCTGTGCGAAAAGCCGTTCGCCATGTCTGTCGCCGAGGCCGAGCAGATGGTCGCCGAAGCGCAACAGCGCGGACTGGTGGGCGCGATCGATCACGAATTCCGTTACCTGCCCGCCCGCACCTATCAGCGGGTGTTGGTGGATCAGGGCTACGTAGGCGAGCCAGTGCTGCTCGAAGCAACCTTCCTGACCGCCATGCGCTGGGACCCCAACCGCCCCTGGAACTGGTGGATGGATGCGGCCCAGGGCGGCGGGTTGCTCGGCGCGATCGGTTCGCATTTCATAGACGCCTTCCGCTGGCTGAGCGGGCGCGAAGTGCGCGCAGTGACAGCTACGCTGCACACCACGCCTCAATACCGCCTGCGCTCCCTGCCCGATGGCAGCGGCTCGCGCGAAGTGACCAGCGACGATCAGGCGCTGCTGAGCCTGGAATTCGAAGGCGGGCTGCGCGGAGTCATTCACCTGAGCGCGGTAGCAGCGGGCGAAGTGGTGCGGTTGGGCGTGCATGGCACCGAAGGCGCGCTGGTCGTCGAGGACGATCGCCGTCTGATCGGGCGGCGGCGCGGAGAGGCCCTGCAACCCATCGCCATCCCGCCCGAATACGAGCCGCCGCTGTGGGTGCCGGACGAAAATATCCTGCTCGGCCCGTTCGCCCGTCTGATGGGCCTGATGGTGGATCAGATACGCGGGCAGGCTACCCTGACACCGCCCAGCTTCGCCGATGGGCTGGCCGTGCAGCGCGTGCTCGACGCAGCGCGACAGTCAGCCGCCGAGGGACGGCGGATCGCTCTGGATGCGAGCACGTGATCGGGAACGTTCGACTTGCGAGGCGATGATGTTGGAGGCCATTTGATAACCCCTCACCCCGGCGCTGTGCGCCACCCCTCTCCCTCAATGGGGCGAGGGGAAAACCTGGCCCGTCTCCCCTTCGCCCCTCAGAGGGAGAAGGGGCCGGGGGTTGAGGGGGGCTTTTCAAACGG
>CAKZOB010000012.1 GCA_937135955.1 uncultured Anaerolineales bacterium
GAACCCATCGCCGGACCCGTGCTTTACGTCAGTGGGGAAGAGAGCGAGCGTCAGATCAAGATGCGCGCCGAACGGCTGGGCCTGGATGCCGCCAACGTCTACCTGGTCACCGAGACCGAGATGGGCGCGATCCTGGCCCATGTCGAAAACATCAAGCCGCGCCTGCTCATCATTGACTCGATCCAGACAACCTACCTAGAAGGCAAGGCGTCAACGGCGGGCAGCGTCAGTCAGGTGCGCGAGTGCGCCGCCCAACTGCGCGAACTGGCCAAAAGCAGCGGTGTAGCTGTCTTCCTGGTGGGCCACGTGACCAAAGAGGGCATCATTGCCGGGCCGCGCGTGCTGGAACATATCGTGGATACAGTGCTCTACCTGGAGGGTGACCGCTTCCAGGCCTACCGCCTGCTGCGCAGCGTCAAAAACCGCTTTGGCCCCACCAGCGAGGTCGGCGTCTTCGAGATGCGCGATCGCGGACTGGTCGAGATCGCCAACCCATCGGAGGTATTCATCGCCGAGCGCGTAGTCAACGCGCCGGGCAGCGCCATCGCCGTCACCCTGGAAGGCACGCGCCCGTTGCTCATCGAAGTGCAGGCGCTCGCCAGCCAGACGGTCTATCCCAACCCGCGCCGCACCGCCAACGGCGTTGACCCCAACCGGATGCTGCTGATCACCGCCGTGCTCACGCAGCGCCTGGGCATCAAGCTCTACGAAAAGGACATCTTCGTCAACGTGATCAGCGGCCTGAAGATTGACGAGCCGGCTGCCGACCTGGCCATCGCGATTGCCATCGCCTCCAGCGTGTGGGACCGACCTGTGCCCGCCGACATAGCCTTCGTCGGTGAGATCGGCCTCAGCGGCGAACTGCGCGCCGTCAGTCAGACCTCGTTGCGCGTGCGCGAGGCGGCCAAGCTGGGCTTCAAGCGAGTGATGGTGCCGCGCACCTATCGGCGCGACGAAGCCCCACCCGCTCATGTGGAAGTGTTGGCCGTGCGTAGCCTGGCCGACGCGCTGGCCCAGGCATTGCCGGACTCTCGCTAGCGGCACGTGGAGCGAATCACATGAGCACACATGCCACTTACGTGATGGGGATTGACGGCGGGGGCAGTCGCCTGCGTGTGGCGCTCCTCACCCCCGATCTCGATCCAGTGGCCGAGAGCGGAGCAGAGACCGTCAGCCCGGCGATTGTCGGGCCAGAGAGGGCGCGGGCAATGATTCAGGCGGCCATGCGCGAAGCACTGGCCTGCGCTGGCCTGCAGCCCAGGCAGGTCGCCGCCGTCGGCATCGGCATCGCTGGAGCCGCACCCTGTCACAGCGCCTCGGCCATTCCCTGGCTGCGCGACGTGGTGAGCGCTGTGCTGCCCGACGCCCTCATCGTCCCCAGCGCTGACTACGAGATCGCCCTGGTCGGCGCGCTGGGCGAGCGACGGGGCGTGCTCGTCCTGGCGGGGACTGGCTCGCTGGCTTATGGCGTCAACGAAGCCGGTGAATCAGCGCTGGCGGGCGCGTGGGGCTATCTGCTGGACGATGCGGGCAGCGGCTACTGGTTGGGTCGGCAGGCGCTAGAAGCCGTCGCCCGCGCTGCCGACGGGCGCGGCCCGCTCACCACCCTCAGCGATGCCATGCTCAGTACGCTGGGGTTGCCCGATGCCTATGCCCTGGTGCCCTGGCTCTACGATCGCGATGGCCCGCGCATTCGCGAAGTCGCTGCGCTGGCCCCGCTGGTGCTGACCCACGCGGAAATGGGCGATCCGGTTGCGGCGGACATCGTGGCGCGCGCCTGCGATGAATTGACCCTGGCCGCACAGACAGTGATCCGTCGCCTGCGCATGGAAAACCCGCCGATTGCCTTTGCCGGCGGGCTGCTGACCGCGCCCAGCCTGCTGAGCCTGACCCTGTGCCGGGCGCTCGGCCTGTCCGCGCTACCCCAGCCACGCTACCCGCCCGTGATCGGCGCGGCTCTGCTGGCGCTGAGCGCCCTTCCGCGCTGATCCACGCTACAGCGCAGATACGCCTCCCAGCGCCTCGGTCTCCAGCCGCAACAGATCGTCCCATGTCTCGCGGCGGCGGATCACCCGCCAGCCGCCATCTTCGACCAGGACTTCGGGGGGACGGGTGCGCAGGTTGTAGTTCGAGGCCATGGCCATGCCATACGCCCCCGCCGTGAGTACGGCCAACAGGTCGCCGCTGCGCAATGGCGGCAAAAGCGCCGCGCGATGCAATACATCGGTTGACTCGCACACCGGGCCAGTGACGACAGCGGGCGCAAGTGTTTCGTCTCGTTCCACCAGAGGTACTACCTGGTGTGTTGCGCCATAGAGCGCCGGGCGTAGCAGATCGGTCATGCTCCCATCGGTGACAACAAAGCGCTGCCCGCCCTGCTCCTTCACCGTCGTCACGCTGATCAACAACACGCCAGCGTCGGCCACCACCGCGCGGCCCGGCTCGGCCAGCACACGCCAGTCACAGACCAGCGGGGCCAACGCTTGCGCGAACTCCTCCAGCGGCGGGTAGCGATCATCCGTCGTATAGGGCACCGGGAAGCCACCGCCGATGTTCAGCGTCCTCACGTCGGAGTACGGCGCGGCGAGCGTCTGTGCCAGGCGCACCGCTTCCACCGTCTCTGTCACCGAACCCAGTTGGCTGCCAATATGGACGTGTATCCCTACCAGACGCAAATGCGGGTAGGCATGGCGCACCGCAAGCAGGCTGGCCACTACGTCGGATGGCATACCGAACTTCGCTCCAGCGTGACCGGTGGCGATGTGTGGATGCGTCTGCGCGTGAATGCCAGGATTGAGCCGCAGTGCGACCTGCGGCGTATACCCTTCCTCTGCCGCTAGCCGGTCGAGCAACGCCAGTTCGTCAGGACTCTCAACGTTGAACCAGCCGATCCTGGCCTGTAGCGCAAAAGCGATCTCTACGGGCGTCTTGCCCACCCCCGCGAAGACGATGCGCGCGGGATCAACCCCCGCCCGCAGCGCCCGGTCAACCTCCCCCGCGCTGACCACATCCGCGCCCAGGCCAGCCTGGGACAGTATCCGCACCAGCGTCAGGTTGGGATTCGCCTTCAGGCTGTAATGTAGCTCGGCCTTCAGGGGAGCGAAGGCGCGTTGCAGGCGCGCGGCGTTGTGCCGCAACCGCGTCGCGCTGTAGACGTAGACAGGTGTACCGACAGCCTGGACAATAGCCTGCAGGGGAATGCCATCACCACACAGATTGCCTGTGTCGTAGCGAAACGAATCGTTGAGCATCTCACATCCTGATGAGCAGGGTAGCGCGTGGTAGTACTCGCGTTGCTTGTCATTCTACTTTAGTTGTGGATAATATAACTACAATCCGAGAAAAAGCTTCGGGCCACGGTTGTGGTACGGAACTCGAACCTGACGGCAGGTCCATCCTCGAATGGATGGTGATGGCCAGCGAGTATTCCGCGGGGTACCCGCGAGTAGATCAGCACACCCGAATACCCGTCAATTCGCGCCCTGGCGCAATGCGCCGGCTTATCTGGACGGGTGACTGGCGTCGATTGGAAAGCCCTGGGAGACAAAGACGGTGAGGGCGAGCAATCATCGGTCGCAAGAGCGGGTAGGAGCACACCGACAGCGTGAGCTGAGAGTGACTGTGTTTGTCTGACCTCTTGGCGGGAACCGCAACGAATAGAGCAACGGTGCGGTCAATCGTGACCGATTGACCGGCACCGAACGCGCCAGACGCGTTCATCCATTCGAGACAGACCGGGCTGTGTGAAAGCAGGTCGCCAGTTCTGCACTGATATGGCAAAACAGCCGTGGCGTAGGGCTACGGCTGTTTTGTATTGGGGATGGCCATGGCCGGGCGCACCATCACAGCGCTGGAAATCCAGCAGCAGGACAAAGAGCGCGTCAACGTCTACCTGGATGGTCGGTTCGCCTTTGGCCTGTCTCGCCTGGCCGCGGCTCACCTGAAGACCGGCCAGGTGCTCACCCAGGTCGAGATTGACGCCCTGTGTGCGCTCGACGAAGTGGCGCGGGCCGTAGATTATGCCGCGCGACTGCTGGCCCGCCGCCCCTACAGCGCCGCCGAGATTCGCCGCCGCCTTGAGGTCAGGCGCTTCGCTGCCAGCGCCATTGAGCAGGCGCTGGAGCGGCTGACCGAACGGGGCTATATAGACGACCGCGCCTTCGCCCAGTACTGGATCGAGAGCCGCGAGCGCTTCAGCCCGCGCGGGCAGCAGGCGTTGCGCTACGAACTGCGCCAGAAAGGCATCGCAGACGAGGTGATCGAGTCTGCCCTGGCGGAGACCAACCCGCTGGACTCGGCAGTGCGCGCGGCGCAGTCCGCCGTGCGCCGCTGGCGTGGCCTGTCGCGGACAGTCTTTCGGCAAAAGCTGGGGGCGTTTCTCAGCCGGCGCGGTTTTGATTACCAGACCGTGCACGAAGCCGTCTTGGAAGTGATTGGACGCCTGGAAAACGAACAACCGGAATTCTTTGCGGCAGATAACAACACAGACACCGAATGAGGAGCACGCCCTATGGAAATCGTATTAGCCCTGGTAGGGCTGGCGATTGGCGTTGGGCTGGGCATGGGGGGCCTATACCTGTACCAGCAGACCCAGATGACAAATCGCAAACGCCAGGCCGAAGAAGAGGTAGCGCGCCTGCTGGGTAAAGCGCAGGATCAGGCCAAGCAGATCGTCATCGAAGCCCGTGACGAGGCACTGCGCATTCAGCGCGAAGCCGAAGACAACGCCAAACGCCGCCGCATCGAACTTGATCGCGAGAGCGACCGCCTGCAGAAACGTCGCGAAGACCTCGACGCCCGCTATGAGCGGCTGGAACTGCGCGAACAGGCGCTCAACAAGCGCCAGAGCAAGCTTGACAAGCGCCAGAACGAGATCGAAGCCCTCTTCGAAGAGCAAAAAGCTGTGCTGGAGCGCGTGGCCGAGATGACGCGCGAAGAAGCACGCCAGGAGCTGTTGCGCCTGGTCGAAGAGGAAGCCCGCCAGGATATGGCTCGCCGTATCCGCGAGGTGGAGGCCGAGGCCAAGCTCGAAGCCGACACGCGGGCGCGCGACATCATCGCCCTGGCCATTCAGCGTATCGCCTCCGAACAGGTCAACGAGATCGCTGTCAGCGTGGTGCCCCTGCCCTCCGAAGAGATGAAGGGGCGCATCATCGGGCGCAACGGGCGTAACATCCGCGCCTTCGAGCAGGCGACTGGCGTTGACGTGGTGGTGGACGACACTCCCGAAGCTGTGACTATCTCCAGCTTCGATCCGGTGCGCCGCGAGGTAGCCCGTCGCGCCATGGAAAAGCTGGTGCTGGATGGGCGCATCCACCCCGCCCGCATCGAAAAGCTGGTCTCCGACGCCCGCAAAGAGGTTGACCGCATCGTCCGCGAAGAAGGCGAGCGCGCCGCCTACGAGGCTGGCGTGCCCGGCCTGCACAACGAGATCATCAAGCTGCTGGGACGGTTGAAGTTCCGCACCAGCTATGGCCAGAACCAGCACGCGCACGCCATCGAGACCGCGCATATCGCCGGCATGATCGCGGCAGAACTGGGCGCTGACGTGGCCGTTGCCAAGGCGGGCGGCCTGCTGCACGATATTGGCAAAGCGATCGATCACGAGATCGAAGGCACGCACGCGCAGATCGGCGCGGAATTCGCCCGCCGCTATGGTTTGAACGAGAAGGTTGTCAACTGTATCGCTTCGCATCACCATGAAGTAGAGCAGGAATGCGTCGAAGCGATGATCGTCGAGGCCGCCGATGCCATCTCCGGCGCACGGCCCGGCGCTCGGCGCGAGAGCCTGGATACCTATATCCGCCGCATCAAGGCGCTGGAAGACCTGGCGAAGGAATTCCCCGGCGTCGAGCAGAGCTATGCTCTACAGGCTGGGCGTGAAGTGCGCATTATGGTCAAGCCGGAAGAGATTGACGACCTGGCCGCTATGCGGTTGGCTCGTGACATCTCCCGCCGCATCGAGGAGACCATGCAATACCCCGGCCAGATCAAGGTGACGATCATCCGCGAGACGCGGGCGGTAGACTACGCCAAGTAAGCCTGTGCACCCAGGCAACGACGACGGCGGGCCACGACGACCCGCCGTCGCCTGTCCCCTGTTTACAGCCACAGCCCCGCTCAACCAGCCCGCGCCAAGGTGCGAGCCAGTTCGCTGGCGCTGCGTACCAGGATAGGCGGCTCTGGTAACCAGGGATAGTAGGTGATCTGCTGCGGCTGCGTCACCAGAAACTGAAGCGTCGTCAGGTCTTGTACCAGTCCGAAGCCACCGCTGCGCATCAACTCGTACACCAGCCCAACCATCGCCCCCGTCCAGGCAGAAGTCGGGAAGATATCAATCCGGTGAAACGAGCGCGAGCCGTCCAGCCCCGGCGCGCGCAACACCAGCCGCCCCCCGTCTGCGCACGACACCTGCTTCACGTCCGGCCCCAGCGGCAAGACACCAGCTACCTGATCCGAAGTTGCGAGAATCTGCCGCACCGCAGCGCGGTCTCCATCGGCGAAGCGCCCATCCTGGGCATGACAGACGAGGATCACCATCTTCCGGAGCATGACGCGCCTCCTCCGCACGGAGCGGACTCTGCCAGACATCCAGCCGGTTGATATGGCAAGAATAGCACATGTGTTCGCATCGCTCAAATTACCAGGGCCGCGCACTGCTTAACCGCATCGAGCGACCTGATCCCCCATCTGTGGGGGCAAGCGCACAAATGGCACCGCTGTATATACCGATTTCAACCCCTTGTCGCAGGTTGCCTGCTCATCACTCGGCAAGGGAAGAGTGACGGCTCTCCCCGCTAAAGCGGGGAGCTTCCCAGGCTACGCTCGCCGCAACCGGCCACGTTAACGCCTGGCGGC
>CAKZOB010000013.1 GCA_937135955.1 uncultured Anaerolineales bacterium
TGGTTTCCGCTGGTGGTGCTGGCGGCAGCGTTGACGCTGCTGTGCTTCCTGGTCTACGCCCTGATCGCCACCCTGCTTTTCAGCGAGCCGGCGGAAGTGCAGATCGTGCCCTACGGCTGGAATGCGCCCACCGCCACCGTCCCCCTGCCGACCGCGCCTGCCGGATTGCCCACCCTGGCAACCCCTGTCCCGACGCAGGCACCCCTGGTTTCGCCGATAGCCTTGCCCACGGCGACTCGCGCCCCGGCTGATGGACAGGGCGGCGGGGACGTCTGCGCCCTGACCGTGCGCGCGCAGACGGTCAACCTGTATGCCGGGCCGGACGAAGCGTCACAGGTCGTGGGGGCGCTGACTGGTGGGCAGGTTGTGGTAGCCGATGGCTGGGACACTGGCGCAGACGGCTACACCTGGTGGCGACTGGACGTTACGGGCTGGGCGCGCGGCGACGCCTTCGTGGATGCGCTCAATCCCAACCTGCCCGATGCCTGTTGGCTGCTGGCACAGGTGACCAATGCCGCCTTCCCTGTCCCTGGGCCTACGCTGACGCCTCCGCTCGCCAGCGGCTCGGCGTGTATCCTGACGGCGCGCTGGACTCAGGCCAATATCCGTCAGGGGCCGGGCACGTCGTTTGCCATCACCGGCACGCTCAGTCAGGGGCAGACGGTGCAGGCAGTGGGCTGGGCGACAGGGGATGACGGCTTCACCTGGTGGCAACTGGCAACGGGCGGCTGGGCGCGCGGCGATATCTTTCTGGACATGGCCAACCCCAGCGTGCCTGCCGAATGTCTGGCGTTGCCCGCCGCCGATTGAGCAGCGAACAACAATGATTGGTGATCCTGGCTGAGAGAGGAGCAGATAAATGACAACGGTCGTTCGTTGGGGAGTGCTGAGCACGTCGCGTCATGCGGCGAGCACGGTGATTCCGGCCTTGCAGGCAGCGTCAGGCGGGGAGGTGCGAGCGGTCGCCAGCCGCGACGCCTACCGCGCCCGCGCCTATGCCGAAGAGCACAGTATTCCGCGCAGCTATGGCACTTATGAGGCCCTGCTAGACGATCCGGAGATAGACGCCGTGTATATTCCCCTGCCCAACAGTCTGCACCGCGAGTGGACGATCCGCGCGGCAGAGGCGGGCAAGCATGTGCTGTGCGAAAAACCGCTGGCGCTCAACGCTGCCGAAGCCCAGGAGATGGTAGATGCCTGTCGGCGGGCGGGCGTCAAACTAGCCGAAGCCTTCCAGTGGCGACACCATCCGCAGGCGCAGCGCGCGCGCGAACTGCTGCGGCAGGGGACGATCGGCGACCTGAAGCTCATTGATGCGGGCTTCACCTTCCCCCTCAGTCGCCCCAACGACATCCGCTTGCGCCCAGAAGTGGGCGGCGGGGCGCTCTACGACGTGGGCTGCTACCCGATCGCCGTAGCCCGCTACATGGTCGGCGCGGAGCCAGTGGCGGTGACTGCGCAGGCCATCTGGACACCAGAAGGCGTGGACGAGACGCTGGTAGCGACGCTGACCTTCCCCAACGGTGTGCTGGCGCACATCAACTGTTCGCTACGGTTGCCGCTGCGCCGCTACTACGAGCTGGTGGGCACCAAAGGGATGTTGCGCGTCAACCGGGCCTACAACCCCAAGGATGATGCGCCCGGCGAAGTGCTCCAACTGAGCGACGACCTGGCGACTGTCGCCACCCACACGACCGAGCGGCTCAATTCGTATGTGCTGATGGCCGAAGACTTCAACCGGGCTGTCCTGGATGGCACAGATGTGCCCTTCCCGGCTGAAGACGCGGTGCTGAACATGCGCGTGATAGATGCGGTCTACAAAGCAGCCCGTAGCAACAATGTGGTAGTCGTGTGAGAGTGACGCAACAGGACATATGAGCGAGTCAACTTTGTTTCCTGCCGATCCCTTAGCGGGTAAGCATGTGGTGGTGCTGGGCGTGGCGCGGCAGGGTCAGGCGCTGGGACGCTGGCTGCCGACCGTAGGCGCGCGCGTCACGCTCTCCGATCAGCGACCGGCGGAACAACTGAGCGAGGTCGTGGCGGCGCTGGCGGGCGAGCGCGTCTCATTCGCGCTGGGCGGGCATCCGCTGGAACTGCTGGACGACTGCGATCTGCTCTGTGTGAGCGGCGGTGTACCGCTGACCCTGCCCATCGTGCAGGAAGCGCTACGACGTGGCATCCCTGTGACCAACGACGCCCAACTCTTCCTGGAACGCTGCCCGGCTGTCGTGATCGGCATCACCGGCAGCGCCGGCAAGACGACCACCACTGTCCTGACCGGTGAGATGGCGCGCTTCGCCGGGCGCAGGACGTTCGTGGGCGGCAACATCGGCGAAGTGCTGCTCGATGACCTGCCCACCATCACCCCCGACGATCTGGTGGTGATGGAACTGAGCAGCTTTCAGCTCGAACTGATGACAATCAGCCCGCCGGTGGCGGCAGTGCTCAACGTCACACCCAATCATCTGGATCGTCATGGGACGATGGAGGCGTACATCGCCGCCAAGTCGCACATCTTCGCGCACCAGGGCACGCACGACATCGCCATCTTTGGCCGCGACGATCCGGTCGCCCGACAGATGAGTCGCAGCGCGCCGGGTCGCCTGGGAGAATTCTCCATGCGCGAGCGCGTGCCCAGCGGTGCTTTCCTGGAAAGCGATCAGGTATTGGTGACCGTCGGCGACAGCGCGCCGGGCACAGCCTATGAAGTGGTCTGTCATCGTTCGGCGATCCGGCTGCGCGGCGATCACAACGTGCTCAATACCCTGGCCGCCTGCGCGCTGGCTGGCGCAGCGCACCTGCCGGTGGAGGCCATGCGCCGCGCCATCGAGTCCTTCACCGGCGTAGAGCACCGCCTGGAGACGGTGGCTGTGGTGGACGGCGTGACCTGGGTCAACGACAGCATTGCCACTGCACCGGAGCGGGCAGCCGCCGCGTTGCGCAGCTACAGCGAGCCGGTGATCTTGCTGGCAGGCGGGCGCGACAAGGCGTTACCCTGGGAAGAACTGGCCGAACTGGCCGTGACCCGCTGCCGGGCCGTGATCTGCTTCGGCGAATTCGGGCCGCAGGTGGCCGAACACATGGAACGGGCGCGGCGCAGGCAGCCGAAAGCTTTGCTGGAGCGCGTGGAGATCGTGCTCGATCTGCCCGCTGCCGTCGTGCGGGCGCGGGCGCTGGCACAGCCGGGTGACGTGGTGTTGCTCAGTCCCGGCGGCACGTCCTACGACGCCTACCGCGACTTCGCCGAGCGTGGGCAGCACTTCCGGGCGCTGGTGCGGGCGTTCAGCGAGTAGCGGTCAGCCTTCAGCAACTAGCACGAGCCAGTGCTGGACGGGAGATAGACGCTGTGAAATCATCGCAGAGACCGCGCCCCAGGCGGCAGGCAGGTGGGCGTCCACCCGAAGTAGCCGGACGCGGCGCGCTGGCGGCCATGCTGATCCTGACGGCGGTCGTCGCTGTCTTTGTCCTGGCAGCGGACTTTCTCGGCATGACGGCCCGCTCGATCATCCTGATCGGCTGGATGATGATCATGCTGGCGGTATTGCGCCGCACCCAGTGAGCAATCGCTGGCGTGGCGCGTCACCGGGTGATGGGGTAATGTAAGAAACAGTCCTGTGTGGGGAGCTTCGAGGGTCTCATGGCTGACGCTCCGCAATATATAGACGAAGACACCGAGTTCAATTACGCGGATGCGCTGGTGCGACCGGCGCGCCGTCCGCCGCCAACTATCGATCGTCAGGAGGCCGCGGCGCGCCGCCGGGCCTACACCCCCGGCTTCGACCTGTACCTGGCGCTGGTGGTGGCCGCCCTGTGTGCCATCGGCCTGATGATGGTCTACAGCGCGTCTATTGATGTCAGCTATCAGGTCACCGGAGACGCGCGCAGCACCACCTATTTCTTTGTGCGACAACTGCGCTCGATGATCCTGGGCGTGGCGGTGCTGATACTTTTCTCGCGGCTGGACTATCACCTCTGGCGGCGCCTGGCCGGGCCGATGATGATCCTGGTGATCGTACTGCTGATCCTGGTGCTACGCTTCGGCGAGACGCGCTTTCAGGCACAGCGTTCGCTGATCGAAGGGTCGTTTCAGCCGGGCGAGCTGGCCAAATTCACCGTGGTGCTCTACATGGCGGCCTGGCTGGCAGCCAAGCGCACTCGCATCCGCCGTATCACCTATGGTTTGCTGCCCTTCACCGTGCTGGTGGGCAGCGTCGCCTTTCTGATCGTGCTACAGCCCGACGTGAGCACTGCGGCCAGCATCCTGGCGACGGCGCTGAGCATGTTTTTCATCGCCGGCGCAGACATGTTTCAGATGTTACTCATCGGCGGGTTGATGGGAGTGGCCGGCTGGCAATTGCTCACCCGCCTGGATTATGCCCAGAACCGCCTGGCGGTGCACTGGGCCGCCGTTGAAGACCTGCGTCAGGCCAGCGATCATGTGCAGCAGGCCGTGACCGCCTTCCTCAACGGCGGGCTGACGGGCGTGGGCCTGGGCGAAAGCCGCCAGAAATTCGCCAACAACCTGCCCTTCCCCCACACCGATAGCATCTTCGCCGTCATCGGCGAGGAACTGGGGCTACTGGGCAGCTTTCTGGTGATCGCCCTGTTTGTGGCGCTCATCTATCGCGGCTTCACCATCGCCCGCTACGCGCCGGACAGTTTTGGGGGGCTGCTGGCGGCGGGGGTGACCTGCTGGGTGGCTTATGACGCGCTGCTGAACATTGCCGTGATGACCGCCGTGATCCCGCCCACCGGCGTGCCGCTGCCATTCATCAGCTATGGCGGGTCGAGCCTGGTAGCGGTGTTGGCTGGGATGGGCGTGGTGCTCAACGTCTCGCGGGCGGTCAGTCGCAGCGCGCTGCCCAAACGCAAGCAGGAGTGAACACAGCATAAATCTCACAGGCCAGCTTATGAAGATACTTTTTCTTGACGAATCTGGCGATCACCACTTGGCCAAAATCGATCCTCAATATCCGATTTTCGTGCTGGGAGGGATAATTGTTGAGCAAGCTTATGCAGAGGGCGAACTCACTTGCCAATTGAATGACTTCAAGCGCGCTCTCTTTGGCACAGAGAACATCATCCTGCACACTGCCGACATCACGCGCAATCGGAATGGATTTGAACGACTACAAGATACAGCATTTCGCCAGCACTTCTACCGAGAACTGAACGCCCTGATGGCGACACTGGATTACACAGTAGTTGCATGCGCGATTCATAAGAGAGGACACCTTGCCAGGTATGGTGTTGCTGCACTTGATCCTTATATGTTAAGCCTGGATATACTGGTAGAGCGCTTTTGCTTTGAAGTCGGTGGAATCAGTAAGGGGGGAATGATCGTTGCTGAGCAGCGCGATCCAACACTGGATCAGGCACTGAAACTGGCATGGTCGAACCTCAAATTTCAAGGTACCCGATACTTGCAGGGGAAAGTCATCGCCGATCGAATTTGCGACATCGTGCTACACCCTAAGAAACAGAACATTGCAGGCCTGCAACTAGCGGATCTTGTGTTGTCACCAATAGGGAGACACGTGCTTGGCAAACAGGACAGAGGGGACTGGCAAATCGTCGAAAGGAAACTGAGACGAGGACCGACAGGTCAGGTTGAAGGTTTTGGGTTGGTGATTCTACCAAAATAGAAGAGGCCAGCCCCCGCTACGCAGTGACCAGCCTGCTTCTAAATTTATATTAATGCAGATAGAGTCCATCTGTCAAGCAGTTGCCAGGACAAATCGTACGCAAGCTCAAGGAGTACACTCTTGCGCATCATGATCTCAGCCGGAGGGACGGGGGGCGGTGTGTATCCCGCGCTGGCCGTGGCCGGAGCGCTCCGCCGCCTCTATGACGACCTGTCCCTGACCTTTGTGGGCGCGCGCGGCGACATGGCCCGCGACCTGGTGCGCCGCGCCGACGTGCGCTTCGATAGCTATCACGAAGTGCTGGCCGGGCCGATGCATGGCGTCCCGCGAATGCAGCAACTGACGAGCGCGCTCAAAATCGCCGTGGGTATCGTACAGTCGCTGGCGTTAGTGCTGCGCCTGCGACCTCAGGTGCTCTTTCTGACGGGCGGTTGGGTGGGCTTCCCCACGGCGGTGGCGTGCTGGCTGCTGCGCCGCCCCCTTGTGATCTACGTGCCAGACATCGAGCCGGGCCTGACCCTCAAGCTGCTGGGACGCTACTTCGCCCGCGCCATTGCCGCCACCGTCGCCGAAACCAGCGCCTTCTACCCCGGCAAGCGCGTGGTGGAGACGGGCTATCCCCTGCGCCCGGAGATTCTGCGGGCGCGGCGCGAGGAGAGTATCCAGGCGCTCGGTCTCGACCCACAGCGGCAAACCTTGCTGGTGTTCGGCGGCAGCCGGGGATCGCGCAGCATCAACACGGCCATGGCGCGCATTGCCCCCGCTCTACTGGACGATGGTGGGCAGATCGTGCATATCACCGGTCAGCTCGATTGGGAGAGCGTACGGGCACAGCACGCCGCGCTCACCGAAGCTCAGCAGGCGCGCTACCAGATACACGCTTTTTTGCCGGACATCGGTCAGGCGTTCGCTGCCGCCGATCTGGTAGTCAGCCGGGCGGGCGCGGCCACACTTGCCGAGTACCCACAGCATGAATTGCCCGCCATCCTGGTGCCCTACCCCTATGCCTGGCGCTATCAGAAAGTCAACGCCGACTGGCTGGTGACGCGCGGCGCGGCGGTGCAGGTAGACGACGGACGGCTGGGCGAGGAACTGCTGCCGACCATTCGCGCGCTGTTCGGTCAGCCGGAGCGACTACAGGCAATGCGAGCCGCCATGGCCGCGCTCAAGCGACCGGATGGTGCAGAGAACATCGCGCGTCTGCTGGCGGAGACTGCCACCCGCTGAGCGAAGGCATGCAGTACTTGGCCGCCGCCGCCGGTTCGCCTACAATTAGAGCCACACACCGGGCGGTCGTCGCCCTGTGTGACGGTGTCCCGACATGCCACCGATGACGGCAGGGGCTGCCTGCGGGGGGCATTGGCCATGATGCAACTATCGAGCTTCCTGGTGATCATGATCGGCATGTTCGCCATGATCGGCTATATGCGGGGCTGGACTAAGGAACTGATCGCGTCGGCAGGCATCATCCTGGCGCTGTTCACACTTGACCAGTTCGAGACCATCCTCATTGACCCACTCACCAGCGGTCAGCAGGGGTCGAAATTCTGGTTGCAGGCGGTCACGCTGCTGGCCTTCGCCTTCTTCGCCTACCAGACGCCGCCGGAGTCGCTGGCGCGGGGCGGGCGGCTACGTTCCAACCGCGAAGGTTTCCAGGATGGTATCCTGGGGGCCCTCGTGGGCGGCTGGAACGGCTATCTGCTGTTCGGCTCGCTGTGGTGGTACCTGGACAACCTGGAATACCCTCTCAGCCCGCACATCATCCCGGTTGATCCCGCCTCGGCCAGTGCCAACTGGGTCAACATCCTGCCGCTGAGCTGGATGTTGAGCGGTGACGGCGGCGTGCTGACATTCCTGATGATCGGCCTGTTCATCTTCATCATCGTGACGGTGATCTGAACCATTCGCCATGCCAGCCGCGCCAACGCTTTGACAGGGCAATTCCTCGCAGGAGCGCACGTTGATTCTTTCCCCTGACCAGCATATTCATATCATCGGGATCGGCGGGTTTGGCATGTCGGCCATTGCCCGCGTGTTGTTGGGGCGCGGTTACACCGTCAGCGGCTCCGATCTGCACCTCAACGACCTGACACGCGCCCTGGCCGCAATGGGCGCAACTATCTATCAGGGCCACGATCCGGCTCACATTGGCGGGGCAGATATCGTTGTGGTGACCTCTGCTGTCCCTGAGCACCATCCGGAGGTCGCGGCGGCGCGTGCGGCGGGCATCCCCGTATTGCGGCGGCGCGACATGCTGGGCGAGTTGATGGCCGGGCAGGTAGGCATTGCCGTCGCCGGCACGCATGGCAAAACGACCACGACCGCCCTGCTGACTCATGCGCTGATCCAGGCGGGCCTGGACCCGACCTATATCGTGGGCGGGGTGATGCGCAACACCGGCACGAACGCGGGGGTCGGGCGTGGCCCGCACTTTGTGATCGAGGCGGACGAGTACGACCACATGTTCCTGGGACTGCGCCCGCAGGTCGCCGTGATCACCAATATCGAGCACGATCACCCCGACTGTTACCCCACGCTAGACGAGATGCGCGCCGCGTTTGCGCAGTTTGCCGCGCTGCTCCCCCCTGCGGGTTTGCTGGTCGCCTGCGCCGACGACGCCGAGGCACGTGCCCTGGGCGAAACACGCCATACTGCCGGACTTCCCGTCGCCTTCTATGGCCTGACCGCCCGCGCTGAGCAGGAAGCGTTCTGGCACGCGGACGATCTCGCCCCCGACGCTGAGGGCAGCATGACTTTCACCGTCTGGCAGGGGGCGGATAGGCTGGGTCGCATCCGGCTGGCACTGAGTGGGCGGCACAATGTCCTGAATGCGCTGGCGGTGATCGCGGTGACTCACTGGTTGGGCGTGCCCTTCGACTCTGTTGCGGCGGCGTTGGGCAGTTTCCTGGGGACGGGCCGCCGCGCCGAGGTCATGGGCGAAGCCGCTGGCGTGACGGTGATCAGCGACTACGCCCATCATCCGACAGAGGTGCGCGTCACGTTGGAGGCATTGCGGGCACGCCCCGGTGTACGCGAGCTGTGGGCGGTCTGGCAGCCGCATACCTACGGGCGAATGCGCGCCCTGGCCGATGAATTCGCCACCGCCTTTGCCGCCGCCGACCATGTGCTGGTCACCGAGGTCTATTCGGTGCGTGAGGCGATCACGCCAGGACTGGATGCAGCGGGGATGGCCGCATCCATCGCCAGGGCCGGACACCCCCATGTGCGTTATACTGGAGCGCTCCGGGCAACGGCGGACGAACTGGCTGCCCATGTGCAGCCCGGCGACCTGGTCGTGATCCTGTCGGCGGGCGATGGCCCTCTGGTCGGGCAATACCTGCTCGATACCCTGCGGGCCAGCCCGCGCCCGTCGCCGCAGGAGGAGGAACCATGAACGGGAATCCCGATCGCTACCAACCCCTGGCCGAGCGCTTCGACGTGGCCTTGCGGCGCGATGAGTCGCTGGCCCGCTACACTGTGGCGCGACTGGGCGGCCCAGCAGACGCTCTGGTGGTGGCCAACAGCACCACCGATCTGACCGACGCCGTGACGCTGGCAGCAAAGCACGGTATTCCCTGGCTGGTGCTGGGCGGCGGGGCCAACGTGTTGGTGGCTGACGCGGGCTATCGTGGCCTGGTGATCATCAATCACGCCAAGGCGGTGCGTTTCGAAGAAGGCGGACGCGTAGTCGCCGAGAGCGGGGCCAACCTCTCGACGCTGGCCCGCCGCTGCATGAATCAAGGGCTGGCCGGGCTGGAATGGGCGGTGAACGTGCCGGGCACGGTCGGCGGTGCGGTGATCAACAATGCTGGCGCGCACGGCGGCGACATGGCTGGGTCGGTGCGCTGGGTCGAACTCTTCACGCTGGAAGATTGCCCCCATGTCGAACTGTGGAGCGTCGCGCAGATGCGCTACGGCTATCGCTCGTCGGCGCTAAAGGGCGAGCACGGTCGCTACGTGGTGCTGGCAGCCACGCTCATCCTCGAACCGGGCCATGATCCGGACGCGCTCAATGCCCGCGCCGACGAATTTGTAGCGCACCGCAAGCGCACGCAGCCGCCCGGCGCGTCGCTGGGCAGCATCTTCAAAAATCCCCCTGGCGACTACGCCGGTCGCCTGATCGAGGCGGCGGGGCTGAAGGGGACGACCTACGGCGGCGTGATGATCTCGCCGGTGCACGCCAATTTCATCGTCAACACGGGCGAGGGCACAGCAGCACAATACCGGCACCTGATCGAGCTGGCCCGCGCCACTGTATACGAGAAGTTCGGCGTATTGCTGGAACTGGAAATCGAACTGATCGGCGAATGGGAAGCCGCCCAGGATACCGGCCCGTTGGTTAGCCGGTAGGCGGCGCTGTAAGCAACATGCGATAGATTTGGAACTGATATGATGCCCCCTGGAAGTGGGATGGGCCGGGGGCTGCTCATACGGGGAAGTTATCCATGACGGAAGCATTGCTGGTAGGTCGAGGCCGGATCACCGACCTGGCCTGGACGCCGGACGGTCGCGCCCTGGCCGTAGCTGGTTCTTTGGGCATCTGGTTCTACGACGCGGCAGACTTAACCGCTGCGCCGCGTCTGGCCGTCGCCCATGACGATCCCTTGCTGAATCTGGCCTTCAGCCCGGACGGATCGTTGCTGGCGGCGGGCACGGAAAGCGGCACAGTGCGCGTGTGGGCGCTGGAAAGCTCCGGCGCAGCGACATTGCGCCATGTGCTGGAAGGATTTTTCGGGCAGGTCAACGCGGTCGCCTTCAGCCCGGACGGATCGCTGCTGGCGGCAGGCGGGCAGGATGGGCAGGTGCGCGCCTGGGATGTCGAACGCGGGCGGCAGCGCTTCGCCCTGCAACCAGCGGGAGGCGAATTTGAAGAAGATGGCCCGCCCCCCATCTATGGCCTGGCCTGGTCGCCCGACGGGGCGCTGCTGGCGACAGGCAGCTTCGACGGGCACGTGCGGCTGTGGGACAGCACGACGGGGGCCTTCGTGCGACAGATGCACGGCAAGGGCGCGTGGCTGTCGCACCTGGCCTACAGCCCTAATGGCGCTACGCTAGCCGCGGCGCGGGTAGACGGCACGGTTTGGGTATGGAATCCGTACACTGGCGAAGACCTGTTGATCATGGAGGCGCACGCCGGCGTGACCGAGCGCGTGGTCTACGCGCCGTATTGGGGAATTGCTGGCCCGACCCTGGTCTCCTGCGGCAGCGACGGCGAAGTGGTGCTATGGGCCTCGGCGACGGGCGACTATCTGGGCGGCCTGGGCGGGCACGAAGGCGGCGTAATCGCGGCATCGTTCACTCCTGACAGCGAACGTATCGCTGTGGCGAGCTGGGATCACACTATCCGCGTCTGGCGTGTAGACGCCTGCACGGGCACTGGCCAACTCGAATATACGCTCGAAGGGCACATGGACAGCCTGCTTGATCTGGCCTGGCACCCGCGCGAGCCTGTCCTGGCGACAGCGAGCGAAGAGGACGTATTGCGCCTGTGGGACGTGCCCGGCGGCGGGTTGCGAACGGCGCGGCTGGGCGAGTCGCTGGCGCTGCGCAGCCTGGCCTTTAGCCCGGACGGGTCAACCCTGGCCATCGGCGGCAACGATGGCTCGCTGCGCCTGGAAAATGCGGTCACAGGCGCGATCGAGATGGAATTCGACGGGCACACCGAGCCGGTGCTGGGCGTGGCCTTCAGCCCGGATGGCGCATGGCTGGCCTCGGCGGGGGCTGATCATATGGTCCGCCTATGGAATACTCGTTCCGGCGATCAGGTGCGCGCGCTGACCGAGTTCGCCGGTCGGGTGACGGACGTCGCTTTCAGCGGCGACGGCGCGTGCCTGGCCGTGTCTGCCGAAGATGGCGTGGTGCGCGTATACGACACGGAGCGCTGGGAACGGCTCTATCGGCTGTTGCCAGACGCGGGCGTGGTGCACGGCATCGCCTTCAGCCCGGACGGTTCGGTGCTGGCGGTGGCCTGTCACGACCGCACGGTGCGGCTATGGGGTATGGAATCTGGCGAACCGTTGGGCGTGTGGCGCAGCCATCGCGCCGCGGTGTTGTGCGTGGCCTTCAGCCCAGACGGGCGCACCGTGGCTTCGGGCAGCGCTGACGGAGACGTGCGGCTGTGGGACGCGCTCACCGATCGCCTGCTGACTGTGCTGGAAGGCGGCAACGCCGCTGTAACAGCCGTTGGCTTCAGTGCCGACGGAGCCTGGGTGGCGGCGGGCAGCGCCGAGGGCGTGGTGCGGCTGTGGCCGGTGCCCACAGCGCCCCTGACGTAGCCTGATCGGGCTGGGAGAAAGGCCAGTGCACCGCTTCTTCATCCCGCCAGCCTGGATTCATGGCGAAACCGTCTTGCTGAGCGACGACGTGGCGCATCAGCTACGGCACGTGTTGCGCCTGCGCCCCGGCGCACGGATCGTGGTGCTGGACGATCGCGGCTGGGAGTACGAAGTCGAATTGCTGACGGTGGAGCACAAAGCGGCGCGCGGGATGATCTGCGAGCGGCGTCCAGCGGGCGGCGAGCCACCCGTCCAACTGACGCTGGCGCAGGCGCTGCTGAAAAAGGACAATTTCGAGTGGGTGCTGCAGAAGGGCACCGAGATCGGCGTGACGCGCTTCGTCCCGCTGATCACTGCGCGCACGGTCGCTGCGGGCGACGAAGGCATCAGCCCGGCCAAACGGGAACGCTGGGCGCGCATCGTGCGCGAGGCGGCGGAGCAGTCGCGCAGAGGTGCGCTGCCGGTCATCGAAGCGCCGCTGACTTTCAGCGCCGCGCTGAACAGCCTGTCCGCCGATCTGACGCTGATCGCCTGGGAAGAGGAACGGGCGATCAGCCTGCGCCAGGCACTCGCTGAGCTGCGCGGAGCCGACGTCTCGCAGGTGACGGTCTTCATTGGCCCGGAAGGAGGATTTACTGTGCAGGAAGTGGCACAAGCACAGGCGCGCGGGGCGCAGACCGTTTCGCTGGGGACGCGCATTCTGCGAGCGGAGACGGCGGCGACCGCCGCCGCTTTGCTGGTGCTCTATGAACTCGGCGCGCTCGACCCGCACTAAAAGCGAAAGCGGGCGGCGTACGGTGGTCACATGCCGTTTCACGGGGTGAGGTTGTTGCACCGCCGAAACGCAGAGGCCGCAGGGATATTCCCTCTGTGCTCTCTCTGCGCTCCCTGTGTTCTCTGTGGTGAAGCAAATTCGCAGGTCTGTTCTGGCGTAACGCAATACGGCGTGAGCAGGTCATGGCCGAAAACAGTCCCTCCATCCGGCGCGGTGAGTGGATCGCGCTGGCGTTGATCCTGTTGCTGGCGGCAGCGCTGCGGTTGGGCACGCCGGGCATCAGCGAATTCAAGCGCGACGAAGCTAACATGATGGCCCGTGCGCTCGACCTGGCGCGCGGGCGCGACCTGCCCCTGCTGGGCCTGAGTTCGTCGGTGAACATCCCCAATCCGCCGGTCAGCGTCTACCTGTTCGCCGTGCCCTTTCTGTTCAGCGACAGTCCCCTGCCCGCCACCCTCTACGTGGGCGCGCTCAACGTATTGGCGGTCGCGCTCACCTGGGCACTGGGGCGGCGCTACCTGAGCGCGCGGGCCGCGCTGATCGCCGCGCTGCTCTACGCAGCGAGTCCCTGGGGCGCGATCTACGCCCGCAAGCTGTGGGCACAAGACCTGCTGCCGCCCTTTGCGGTACTCACCGTCTTCACCGCGTTGCTCGGTTATGCCGAGAATCGGCGCTGGGCGCGGATTGTGCACTGGCCGTTGCTGGCGCTCACTGTGCAGATTCACTACGCCGCCGCCAGCCTGATCCCGCTCAGCCTGTTGACGCTGGCCCTATGGCCGCGCCGGATACGCCGCCGCGAGTTGGCTGCCGGTCTCTTGCTCGCTGCGCTGACCCTGCTGCCCGCGGCGATCGGCGCGTACCGCGACGGGTGGCTGTCGCCTGACTCCTGGCGCGAGCGCGCGCAGACCGACCCCGATCACCGGCGTGTGGTCAGCCGGCGGGCGCTCGACCTGGCCTGGCTGACCGTCGCCGGCACAGACATCCATTCTCTGGCCGGGCCGGAGCAATTCCGCGCTTACCGCGAGCGCGTGCCGGACGCCGATCCGCTCTTCGCGCTGATCCCCCTCGCGGCAGCGCTCACGGCGGCCTGGTGGCTGGGGCGGGCGGGCGGACGGCGTGGAATTGCGGATCGCGGATTGCGAATTGCGAATTTGATCTTCCGTCACCCCCACATCTCAGCGAAGGCATCGCCAGGCGACATCCCCGCAAAAAAGAGGGACGGGGTGCGAATCGTGCTCGCCGCCTGGCTGATCGTCCCGGTGCTGCTCTTCACCTGGGAGTGGACGGAGGTCGTGGCGCATTACTTCATCCCGCTGATGCCCGCCGCCTATCTGCTGGCTGGAGCCGGAGCCGACGCGCTGATCGCGGCGACCCGCCCGCTTCGTCCGCGGCGGGCGTGGAGGCTGGGACTGACCGCGCTGCTGGCGTTGATCGTCGTGCTGCAGGTGTACAGCTTCGCCGCGCTGCTGGATTTCGTAGATGGGCGGGCGACGCCGGGCGGCTTCGGCACGCCGCTGCACTACCTGCTGGACATCCGCGCGGAGATTCTCGCCCGCAGTCCGACGGACGTGCTCGTGATCAGCGACGAAGAGGTCGCGCCGTTCGACGAAGTTCCGGCGGTGTGGGGAGCGTTGCTCGACGCCCTGCCATCGGTGCGCTTCGTGAATGGGACGCGCACGGCAGTTGTTCCGGCGGGCGAAGCGCTGGAACTGCTCGCGCCCGGCTCAGGACTGCGGACGTGCCCGAACGCGGCCTGCCTGGACGAGTCGGGAACAGTCGTGTTCCCTCTGCGCTCCGGTGAGCCGCCCTACGCGCTGCGCCCGGCCTTGCAGGCGCTACCGCTGACAGAAGTCATGGCGATCGAGCCGGTTCGCTTCGCCAATGGCGCGACGTTGACCGGCTACGCCCTGACAGACGGCGAAGTCGCCCTGGTCTGGCGGCTGGGCGGGCAGGACGAACGGGACGCACAGGCATTCGTGCACGCGCTGGACGCGAGCGGGGCACGGCTGGCGCAGGCGGACCGTCCGGCCTGGCCAGGGCGTTACTGGCGGGCAGGCGATACGCTGATCCTGTGGTTCGCGCTACCCCTGCCCCCGCAGACAGCGACGCTCTACGCCGGACTGTATACGCTGGAGGGAACGGCGTTCCGCAATATCGAGGTGATAGACGAGACGGGCGCGTACCTGGCTCAGGGCGCGCTCATCCCGCTGACGCCCTAGACCGTCTCGATCAGCAGGCGGCCCATATTGCCCCACAACCGCAGGAAGTCGGCGCGCGGGCGGCTGGTTGGCGCGGTCGTGCGCGACGAGTCCACAAACCAGTACAGCTCTGTCGCCGGTTCCCAGCCGCAGAGAATGGCCACATGCGACCAACCTGTCCAGCGCAGGCCGCGCCGCTGGAACGGTTCGCCATAGATGGGCATCAGCGGGCGATCCTCTTCCAGGGCGCGGTGCAGATCGTCTTCGCTGGCACGGGCGCGCCAGCGCGCAGGGACGCCGTTGGCGCGCAGCACGTCGGCGATGCCCCAGGGGAAAGTCGCCCAGCCCGGCACGCGCCGTACCACCAACGGCGGCAGGCCCAGGCCGAAGCGCGGGCGGTTCATAGCGCGGGCGACTTCTGCCGCGTCGAGGACGACGCGCCCCTGCCAGAAGTTGACAACCATGGTCACCACGTGCGGGCCGCAGTCGTTGGAGCGCCCCTGGTGCAGGTGATAGCTGGCGATCTCGCGCCCATGCCGCGCGGCGAGGGTCAGCGTGCCGTCGTCGTAGATCATCGCATTCGCTCCTGAGCCGATAGCCGTCAGCGATCAGCCATCAGCAAGAACTACCCAGGATCGTCTTCCGCTGAAAGCTGACGGCTGAAAGCTGATAGCTCTTACCCTGCCCGCGCGCTCCAGGTGCCAGGCGCGCCGGTGATCAAGATATACGTCTGCCCCGCCTGCGGCACGCGCACCATCTCGCCACGCTCGAAGGCCAGGAACTCCGCCGTACCGCCGCTTTCACCGGTCAGCGCCCAGCCGAGCGTATCGCGCGCCGCCGGATTCTCGCGCCAGACCTTGCCGAAACCACGCACCGGCTCCACCAAACCAGGTGGCGGCACCGCCCCCCCACTGCTGGGGTCAACGCCGTCACGGAAGGTATCGTTGAAGCGCTGATAGGTACCATTGCCATAGAGCGCGTAGATGAGCGATTGCCCCGGCGCAGCGACCCAGATCATCACGCCATTCTGGAAGGGCTGATAGGCACTGGCGACACTGGTTGGGGCGCTGGCCAGCGGACACCCGATCGCCGCCGCAATGGACGGGTCGCTCTGGTAGATCGCGCCGATCGCCCCGCCGGGCAGGGTGGCGCAGCCGGTCGTCAGGCCGCCCATCCCGCCGACGACGATCGCCCCGCCCCCTTCTGCGACTCCGCCCACTGGCGGGTAATAGACCGGCCCCGGCGTCACCGGCGTGTCGGTAGTGGTGGGGGTGAAGGTGGGCGTCGGGGTGATGATCTGCGGCAGAGGGAGAGTAGCGGTGCGTTCTGGCGCGCGGGTGGGCAGCAGGGCCGCACTGGTCGCGGCCAGCACAGGCGAGGGCGAAGGGGTCTCCGTGGCGACAACGGGCACGATCACCGGCACCGGCGTGGCCGTGATGTAGATGGGCGTCACAGTCGGCGGGGCGTCGCGCAGCACGCCGCATCCGGCGACGCCCATCCCCACCAGCACCACTATCGCCCAGACTATGCCCCGCCGTCTCACAATTCCCTCCGGCCTGTTTCCCTGTGCGCACTCAGGCTTTGATCCTGGCGTGAACCGTACCGTCCGGCTCCACCCAGGCCACTGCCATATGGGGTGTATTATAGGCGAATCCCACCTGACCGCGCCGGTCTACCACGATCACGCCGCCGTAGCCACGCACACGCTCGAACAGCGTTTTGATGGCGAATTCGGCGGCCTGCTGGGCGCTCATACCGTGCCCGATGGCGTCGGTCGCTGTCTTACACAGCACCACCCGCATAATGCTCTCGCCGTGACCAGTCGCCGAGGCAGCGCCGGTGAGGTCGTCGGCGTAGGCTCCCGATCCCACCAACGGTGAGTCGCCCACCCGCCCCGGCAACTTGTAAGCTGCGCCGCCGGTCGAGGTCGCCGCCGCCACATGTCCCGCGGCGTCTATGGCGACCGCGCCAACGGTGCCCTGCGGGTCGGGCGCGAACTCATAGGACAGGTGGTAGTCGAGCATCTGTTGCAGGCGGCGGAAACGCTCGATCTCACGGGGGACGGTCAGCTCGGCCTGCGCGCACAGGCGCATCCCCTTTGCTTCGGCGAAGCGCCGCGCGCCCTCACCGACGAGCAGGCTGTGATCGGTGTCGTCGAAGATCAGGCGGGCCAAGCGGATGGGGTTGGTGATGCCGCGCACGGCAGCGACCGCGCCCAGCTTCAGCGTGTGCCCGTCCATCAGAATGGCGTCCATCTCGATGTCGCCGGCGCGGTTGAGCACGCTGCCCACGCCCGCGTCGAAGGTGGGATCGTCTTCCATGATCACGACGGCCTGCTCGACAGCGTCGAGCGCGGAGCCGCCCGCCGCCAGGATGGCCCAGCCCGCCTCGGCAGCGGCGCGCGTCCCGGCGATGTGGTCGGCGTGCGTCTCCTCGGCGATCTTCCAGGCCCCGCCATGAACAATGATACGTGGAATCACGGATAATGCCTTTCGTGGTGATTGCAGCGATTCAGTTTTTGAGTGTTCGTAGGCAGTGCTGCGCTACTTGGAGCGGTCGGTGACGGCTGATCACTGACTACCGAAAACAGAAAACCGCTCAATTCGTCAGTGCCGCGTCGAAAAAGGCGATCACGCGGGCTTCGTATTCCTGCGGTGCGACGGCCAGATAGTCACCGTGCCCGGCCCCTTCTACGATCCACAGGCTGGCAGTTGGTCCGGCGGCGGCGAGTTGCGCACGTGCTGCATCCAGGGTGGTCTCGCGGCTACCGTAAATGAGCAACACCGGACGCGGGGCAATCTGCCCGATCACCGCTTGCGGACTCAGCTTAGCAAGTTCTACCCCGCTAAGCAAACGATAGCTGAGAGCGAGGGCCTGCTTGTAGAGCACTTCCAGCGGGCCGCCAGTGTTCAGCGCCAGCGTCCCTTCGGCGAAATCGCCATAGCCCCCTTCGGCGACGACCGCCCGCAGGGCCGGGTAGCGCGCGGCGGCCATCACCGCGGTCGCGCCCGCCGACGAAAAACCGAGCACACCAATGCGCGTCGGGTCAACATCGGGGCGCGCCGTCAGGTAGGCCAGGGCATCGCTGACCTCGGCGATCTCCTTGGAGCCCAGGCTGAGCGACCCCATCCCGGCACAGCGCCGCGACTCAAAGGTGAGCACCGCGTAGCCGTGCCGCGCCAGCACGTCGGCTTCGTGCAGGCGATTGCCACGCCCCGCCCAACCCGCCGGTGGAATGATCACCGCCGCCCCATTCGTGCCGGGGATGAAATAGGCGCGGAAGCTGCCCGCCTGTCCAGCGATGGTCACGTCTTCCCAGGGATGACCGAAGTCACCGGGCGTGCGCCCATCCTCACCGCACGGGGCGTAAAGCAGGCGATAGGCGGTCAGAAAGCCGAGCGCCGACGGCACGGCGACAACGATCAGCACAACGGCAAACACAGCCAGGGCCAGTGTACGCCGCCAGTGCCACGCCCTCGCTCTGGGAATGGCCCTGATCATCAGTCGGACACCTCGTGCCACAAATACAAAAGCGCGCCACTCTAGGCGCGCTCCCTGTCCTGCAACGCTATGCCTTGGGGCCAAATTTCGCCCGCAGCACCTCGTAGATCGTCGGCTGACCGATCTCCTGCAGCTCGTAGCGCACGCGCTGCGCCGGCTTGTCCAGGGTGATCACCCGCGCCAGATCGATCGGCGTAGCGACGATCACCAGATCACACGGCGTGCGTCGGATCGTCTCTTCCAGGTCAGCCCGCTGTGCGTCACCGTAGCCCATGGCGGGCAGCAAGGTGCCCGTGTTGGGATACCTGGCGAAGGTTTCGGCAATGCTGCGCACCGCATAGGGCCGCGGGTCTACCAGTTCCGCCGCGCCGAAGCGTTGCGCGGCCACCACCCCCGCTCCATAGCTCATCTCGCCATGCGTCAGGGTTGGGCCATCCTCCACCACCAGCACGCGCTTGCCGCGGATGGCCGCCGGATCGTCCACGAAGATGGGCGACGCGGCGTCAATCACCGTGGCGGCGGGGCTGAGGGCGCGGACGCTCTCGCGCACCCGCCAGACGCTCTGCTGATCTGCCGTATCAATCTTGTTGATGATCACCACGTCGGCCATGCGCAGGTTGGCCTCGCCGGGGTGATAGCTCTGCTCGTGGCCGGGGCGGTGCGGGTCAACCAGGACGAAGTACAGATCGGGCGCGAAGAAGGGGAGATCGTTGTTGCCGCCGTCCCACAGCACGATGTCCGCTTCCTGTTCGGCGGCGCGCAGGATGCGCTCGTAATCCACACCGGCGAAGACCACGACGCCGTTGTCCAGGTGCGGCTCGTATTCCTCGCGCTCCTCGATGGTGACGTTGTACGCATCCAGGTCGTGGTAGGAAGCAAAACGCTGCACGGCCTGACGGGCCAGGTCGCCATAGGGCATGGGGTGACGCACCACCGCCACACGGTAGCCCAACTGCCGCAGGGCGCGGCTGACGGCGCGCGTCGTCTGGCTCTTGCCGCAGCCAGTGCGCACCGCGCCCACGCCTACCACTGGCTTGCTGCTCTTCAGCATGGTGTGGCGCGGGCCGATCAGGCGGAAGTCCGCCCCCGCGGCCAGAGCCTGGCTGGCCCGGTGCATGACGTATTCGTGCGACACGTCCGAATAGGCGAAAACCACCTCGTCAATGGCGTGCTCGCGGATCAGGTCGGTCAGGTCGGCCTCGTCGTAGATGGGAATGCCCTGGGGATACAGATTACCGGCCAGTTCTGGCGGATAGAGCCGCCCCCCGATATCGGGAATCTGGGTCGCCGTGAAGGCTACCACTTCATAGGCGGGGTTGTCGCGATAGACCATGTTGAAGTTGTGAAAATCGCGCCCGGCGGCGCCCATAATCAGAACACGGGTTTTCGGCATGTAACACTCCTCAATTCCTGGCCTCGCGCCAGCGGACAGTCGCCCTGCGGACCGTCTATTTACGCATGGTGCGAGGGTACGCGATGACGGCCAGCCCAATGCTCAGCAAATAGAGCACAATGAGCGGGGCAATGACCAAGAGCATATTGAACGGATCCACGGTGGGCGTGATCAACGCAGCCACGATGGTGATCAGCACCACAGCCAAACGCCAGTTGCGGATGAGCGGCTTCGGCCCCAGGATGCCCAGCCGCGCCAGCACAAAGACAATCACCGGCAGTTCGAACGCTACCCCGATCCAGAACAGCACTGAAGTCAGGAAGGCGATGTAACGATCCGCCGTCCACTCGGCGCGGAAGACTTCGCTCTCGAAGTCCTGCAGAAAGCCCAGCGCCGCGGGCACCATGATGAACCAGGCAAAGGCCACACCCACCAGGAACAGCCCGGTCGTGGCGGGCAGCGCCAGATAGATGTAGCGTTTCTCCTTGCGCGTGAGGCCGGGGGCCACGAAGAGGAAAAGTTGCAGGGTGATGTAGGGCATGGCAAAGATCGCCCCGGCCAGCAACGCCACGCGGAAGTAGATCACCACGCTTTCGGTAGGGCCAAGCACCTGCAACTCGGTGCCGTAGGGCTTGATCAGGTATTCCAGCAATTCGTCGGTGAACACCGCTGCCAGCAACACGCCGATCACCAACGCCACCAGCGAGCGAAATAGCCGGATGCGCAACTCATTGAGATGATCGAGCAGCGTCAGGGGGCGATCATCCACGTCGCCGGCGAGCGCCTGCCAGGCACTGTAACGGCGGGGACGGTGATCTTGCGGCTGAGAGACAGGTGAACGGGTCATGGGCAATTGAGGGCGACGGAGTTATAGGCGATCAGGCCCGATCCAGGATGGCCTGCACTTCGTCGGGGTGCGCGGCCAGCGTACCCAGCACGCCGTTGACAAAGCGCGGCGTGCTGTCCGATCCAAACAGCTTGGCCAGCTCGATCGCCTCGTTGATCGCCACCTTCAGGGGGACAGCCTCCTCCAGCGCCATCTCGTAGATCGCTATGCGCAGGATGTTGCGGTCTACCAGCGCGATCTGTTCGAGCGGCCACTCCGGCGCGTAGCGGCGAATGAGGACATCCAGGCGTGGCTTTTGGGCGAGCACCCCCTCGACTAGCCGACGGGCCAGGGCAACGGCCTCCGGACGCAACGAATTCTGCGCCAGGCGCTCGTTGAGCACCGTTTCGACCGGGTGTCGGGTACAATCCACTTCGTAAAGTACCTGCAACGCCAGAGCGCGGGCGTCGCGCCGGTAGTCACTGCTGTTCATGCGTCCCGCTTACCTCTGCCCTGTTTCCGGCGCAGACGGAAAAGCCACGTCTTCGATGTGTACGTTGACCGACTCCACCTTCATCCCCAGCAGATCGCGGATGGAACGCTCCACCGAGCGCTGAATCTGTACGCTCATCTCGCGCAGATTGGCTGTTGCCTCGGCCACCACGTACAGATGCACGGTGACTGTGTCGTCCGCCACCGCGATCTGCACGCCGTTGGCAGTCGGCACGCGCCGCAGCAAGCGGTCCACACCGCCGGGCGTATTGCCCATGCGCACCACGCCCGGCACTTCCAGGGTTGCCAGGCGGGCGATGGTCAACAGGACGCCGGGCGCGATGGTCACCGTATCGTTGGGATGTCGAAGTGTCACCATGGATCAGGGTCTTTCCCTCGCGGCTCTTGTGCCAGCCGCTGAAACCCGCGCAGCGCACCGCCTATTATAACACGACCTCACACGCTGAGCTTGAACGGGTTGAAGTCTGTGTAGCGGTCGAAGTAGTCTTCGTTCTCGACGGCTTTGAGCGTGTTCACCACGCGGTAGGTGAGCGGCGTCAGCAGCGCTTCGAAGCCCACTTTCAGGATGTAGTTGGTGACGATCAGCGAGATCAGAATTTCCGGCGGGAAGACGCCCAGCGCCGTGGCGATGAGCATGAAGGCCGTCGTATCCACCGCCTGCCCAACCATGGTGCTGCCGATAGTGCGCGTCCACAGATAGCGCCCGTTCGACCATACTTTCATCTTGGCCAGCACATAACTGTTGGAGAACTCGCCCAGGAAATAGGCGATGAGGCTGGCCACGATCAGCCCGCTGACCCCGCCCAGGATGGCGTCGTAAGCCTCCTGGCCAGCATATTCGGCCCATTCGGCCTCGCCCGGCAAAATGCCCGCAAACCAGACGAAAAAGCCCATCAGCGCATTGGCCCCAAAGCCCGCCCAGATCACGCGACGCGAGCGCCGATAGCCGTAGACCTCGGTGAGCACGTCGCCAAAGATGTAGCTGATGGGAAAAACCAGCGTGCCCGCGTCGAAGGCGAGCGCGACCGGCCCCAGAGACATTTTCAGGTCAATGATCTTGGCGCTGCTGAGCAGGTTGCTGATCAGCAGGACGGTGACGAACAGAGCCATCACCAGGTCGTAGTAACGGTAGGGGCGTGTTTCCTGATTCATACAGCGGTATAAACTCCCTCCTGCGCATTCACCCGCCTATTCTAGCACAGCCGCCCAGCGATTTGAACGCGCAATCCCTGAGTCCCGGGGTGCGTGCAAAGGTTGACAGCGGCTTTGCTATGCCCGATGCCCCTCATCTCCCAACCCCTTCTCCCGCGTGCGGGCGAAAGGGAGCGCTCGCGCGAGAGACAGCAAGTCCCCTCGCCCCGCGACACAGTCGCGAGGGAGAGGGGATTCAGGAGTGAGGGGCTGGTTTTCGCCAGGCACATCTTGCCCTATACTAAGGGTAGGAGTGCACCGAAAGACGGCGTTGCCGCGAGCCGAGAAAGGAGCGTAGCATGGCTACCGAATTCACCGTGTTTGTCGAAGATCGGCCCGGCGCTCTGGCCCACCTCACCGAGGTGCTGGTCAAGAACGCCGTCAACATCCTGGCCATTCACGGCTCGCCCTGTACCGATCAGGGCGTCATCCAGTTCGTGCCCGATAGTCCGGATGCCGCCATCGAGGCGCTGCAGCAAGCTGGTTTCGACTACGTGACTCAGAACGTGTTGATGGTGCGGCTGAGAGAAGAGCCAGGAGCGCTGGCCCATCTGGCGCGAGCCATGGGCGAGGCGGGGGTCAACATCAACGCCATCTATGTCGCCATGAGCGGACAACTGGTGCTGGACGTAGACAATCACAGCAAGGCGCAGCAGGTGGCGATGAGCCTGGGCGTGCGGTGAGACTCGCCCATTGGTCGCCAGATCGGGAGGCTGCGCGGGCGCGTTCGAAGACTCTTTGAGAAGTTCTGGTGGCAGGTTTACCTCATTGCCTAAGTCTTCTCTCCACACGCGGAGAGGAGACTTAATTCTTTGCTTACTACCCTTCTCCACGCAGGCAGAGAGCGAGCCGGGCGTAGCAAGGCTGGGGATGGGGTAAAGCAGGGCGCAGCAAACTACCTGACACATTTTGCACGCTTGTGCCCGCGTTGCTACCGGCCCGGCCCTGTGCTAATATGACTGCGCGTTCAGTGCGCGCAATTCGCCGCCGGGGGTGGTGCAGGTGAGGAGGCCGCCGATGAGTCGTCAGGTGTTGGCCGGGTTCATTGTGTTGAATGTGATCGTCTCGCTGCTGGTGGCCGGGATCGTGATCACGGTGGACCGTGCCAACCGCTCCGACGGGCCGAAGCAAGGCCCCACGCAAATTGTCATCCTCACTGCCACGCCGGTGCCGGGCCTGATCATGCAGCCTGCCGAGTACCAGGGGACAATTGATGCGTTGCAATTGACGACTACAGCCCTGGCCGCCGAAGCCAACATCGTGGCGGTGGTCACGGCCACGCCCAATCCCGCCGCGGGCCTGGCGATCGCTGACGTGACAGCAGTGGCTACGATTGATCCGGCGTTGCTGCCGCCCGTGCCAACCAGTCTACCGCCAGGCGTTGCCACTACCCCAGCCGCGGTCGCTGTGGCGGACGATGGCTGTATCCGTCACGTGGTGCAGGCCGGTGACGTGATCGTCAACATCGCTCAGCAATATGGCGTCTTTGCCGGCGATATCCTGATCGCCAACGGCCTGACCGAAGAAGATGTCACTGCTCTGCAGATCGGCCAAGAACTGATCATTCCTGTGCCGGGGTGTGCCGTTCTCAACACCTTGACTCCGCCACCTCCGCCGACCAATACGCCGTTCTCGCTGACGCAGATCGTGCCCACCGTCACTTTGCCGCCCACAGCAGTCAATGCGCAGGTGGTGATCGCCAATGTGACCGACTGGGGGACAGTGACCAGCGAGGCCGTCGAGATTCGCAACGTGGGCAATGTGCTCAACCTGAATGGCTGGACGCTGTCCAACGGTCGGGGTGATGTGTTCCGCTTCCCGGAGTTCCGGATGCAGCAGGGCAGCCTGGTGCGCGTATATTCGCGCCAGGGACAGAATACGCCCGCTGCGCTCTACTGGGGACGCGAGACACCGGCCTGGCGCGCGGGGGACACAGTCACGCTGGCCGATTCGACAGGGCAGGTACAGGCCACTTTCCGTATTGGAGAGACTGTACCGCTCTTCCAGGAAGCAACGCCGCAGCCAGGAACGTGATCTCGGCTGCGCAACGGTTGACCAAAGAAAAACCGCACCCTTTGGGGAGGCGGTTCTTCCTTTTCCCAGGGCGGCAGCGGTTCGTCAGGACTTGTCGGACTCGTCTTTGCCGTCTTCGCCGCGCAGGCCCTTGCGAAATTCGCGGATGGCCGCGCCCATCTCGCCGCCGATGCGCGAAACGCGCCCTACGCCAAAGAGCAAGATCACCACGGCCAGAATCAGCACCAGCTCGGTTGTACCCAGGTTACCCATTGTCCACTCCTTAAAAATAGCGGTGTATTGCCTGTCACAGGGCAAAGCCCGAAACGGACCTTGTTGCGCAACCTGCGTTAGCCCTATAGCCCATTATATCAGGTCCAGCCGGATCGGGGGTGATTCGGGGGGTGCGCGCAAAATGTGACAGGCAATGTGCAGCAGTCTGCTGCCCCTCACCCCTATATCCCCTGTCTCTCGTGACTGCGTCGCGAGGCGAGGGGACTTACTGTCTCTCGCGCGCGAGTGTTCCCCTTCGCCCGCAGCGTGGGCGAAGGGGCTGGGGGATGAGGCTCATCGGGCGGGGCAAAGGGTGGATTGAGGGCTGAGGGGAAGATGCCGCGCAAAAGTTTATGACGACCTCTAGCCCCGATGCCGCAGGATCATCAGGAAGTGATCGCCCCAGTTGCGGAAGCCCGGCCAGGCCCGCATCCGCCGCTCGACGGCCAGTCGCCGCTGGTAACGGTCGGTCCGCTCGCGGTAGAGGGCATGTAGATGCACTGGCGGGAACCACAGCGGGAAGGCCAGCACCCGTTCCACTGTGAAATGTTCCGCGAAGCGGGCCGCGAACTCGCGCGGCGAATAGAAGCGGACGGGCGCGATCACGTCGCTGGCTCCGGCTCGTCCTTCCGTCCATGCAGCGGGCCGCGCCAAGACCACGCCCGGTTTCAGGCGACTCGCCCCGTACAGCCTTTCGAACAGGCAGCGGCGGTTCATCACCATCGCCACGAACGGCGCTCCCGGTTCGAGCAGAGTGTGCAGACCTTCGGCCACCGCTGGCAGATCGGGTTCGGTGTTGAGCGTGCCCAGGCTGGCATACGCGCCCTGGAACGGGCCGCGCTCGTCCAGGTTCGCCAGCCGTCCGGCGGCCAGCACGCGAAACTGCGCGCCGCGCCGCAATCCGTAACTGGCCAGCTTGGCCTGGGCCTGCCACACCATGCCAGGACTCACGTCAATGCCCAGCACGCTGTAGCCCTCCTGAGCCAGGCGCAGCGCTTCTTCGCCGGTGCCGCAGCCGATATCCAACACCAGCGCGCCCGGCTTCAGCAGGCCGCGCAACAGGGCCAGGTGCTCGTCGCGCAGCCAGCTTACCAGGGGGTTGCCTGGGCGGCTGCCGGACGGCGGGCCATAGCGCATATCGTAAGTCTTGGCTTCCTGATCAAAACGGGCTTCAAGAATCTTATAGTGCTCGATCAGTTCGGCTGCAGACATACCGCCCGCCATAAGTATTCCCTCAGCTTCCCCCCGCCTGAGCTTCGCCATCGTCCGCATCGGTCGGCAATTCGGGCGAAAGCGAAGGTCGCCGCACCATCAACCACAACACAATGATCGCCGTGCCGATCAGCGGGCCGATAGCCATCGCGCACAGAGCGCGCATCACGCCCGACCAGCCTATCAGGCCCAGTACACCGTAGCTCCCCAGGCTGACCACGACAAACAACGCCAGCCAGCGCAGGCCCAGGGCGCTACCGCGCCGCCAGACCTCCCCACTCAACGGATTGGGCGTGTGGCTCATGATATTTTTCACCGGTTCGCTCAGTTGCGCAAGCGGCACCCCCATGCCGCCGAGGCAAAACCGCAGAGGACACGGAAACCCAGAGCGGCACAGAGGGTTCTGCCTCTGGGGTTCTCGGCGTCTCGGCGGTTCAAAACATTATCCCGGAAACGCTATATTTCCAGTTCCACGGCCAGCGCCACTGCTTCGCCGCCGCCCAGGCATAGCCCGGCCAGGCCGCGCTTCAGACCTCGCTGCTTGAGCGCGTGCAGCAGGGTGACCAGCACCCGTGCCCCCGACGCGCCGATAGGATGCCCCAGGGCGATGGCTCCACCGTTGACGTTGAGCTTCTCCAGCGGGATGGGGTGTCCGTCGCGCTCCAGGCCGCGCAGATCGGCCAGCACCTGCGCGGCGAACGCCTCGTTGAGTTCCACCAGGTCTACGTCGCGCATCGTCCAGCCGGCCCGCTCCAGAGCGCGCGGCAAGGCTTTGATCGGCGCGGCGAACAACCATTTCGGCTCGACGGCGGCCTGCCCATAGCCGACGATGCGCGCCAAAGGTTGATGTCCGTGCTTTTCGGCGTACTCGCGGCTGGCGATCACCAACGCCGCTGCCCCGTCGTTGAGACCGGGCGAGTTGCCCGCCGTGACGATGCCGTCCTCGCGGAAGGCCGGGCGCAGCTTCGCCAGCGCTTCCAGTGACGTATCGGGGCGGATGGATTCGTCGCGGTCGAAGAGCGTCACTTCGCCTTTGCGTCCCGGCAGCGGCACCGGCACGATCTCTTCGGCGAAGCGACCGGCCTCGGTCGCCTGATGCGCCAGTTGATGGCTGCGCAGGGCGAACTCGTCCAGTTGCTGACGGGTGATCTCGAATTCCTGGGCGATGAACTCCGCGGCCTCGCCCATGATCCAGCCCTGAAGGTGATCCCACAGCCCATCCCACATGATGGCATCTACCATCTCGAAATGCCCGTATTTGTGCCCGACGCGCCCTTTCAAGTCCATGAAGGGAGCGTTGGTCATGCTCTCGATACCGCCGGCCAGGAAGAGGTCGCCATCGCCCGCGCGGATCAGCCCGGCGGCGAGCATGACCGCCTTCAGGCTACTGCCACACACTTTGTTGACCAGCAAACCGCCCACATGAGAAGGGATGCCCGCCGGGATGGCGACCTGGCGCGGCACGGCCTGTCCCGCACCAGCAGGCAACACCTGGCCCAGGATCACTTCGTCGAAGTCGGCGGGGTTCACGCCGCTGCGCTCCACCGCCGCCTTGACGACCATCTGACCGAGTTGCACGGCGGTGAAGGGAGTCAGTGCGCCCAGCAGCTTGCCCTGCGGCAGGCGGGCAGCGCTGAGGATCACGGCGTCGCGGGAGGATTTGGTGTCAGTGCTCATAAAGTCTTGGCCCTTTCTTAAGACTGTTCTGGGACATCACCGCAGACCGACTCACTCAGACGGCCAGGCTGCGCGCAACTGGGTATAAGTATCCTCAAGCAGATCGGGGATCACCCGTGTGCCGCCGATCACGGTCATGTAGCTGGTATCGGCTTCCCAGCGCGGCACGATGTGCAGATGAAAGTGATCGGGAATGCCCGCGCCTGCGCTCGCGCCGATGTTGGCCCCCAGGTTGAAGGCGTGCGGGTTGTACACGGCCCGCAAAGCAGTCAGCGCTTTGTTGGCGGTGAGCATCAGATCGGTGAGCACTTCGGGCGGCAGGTGCTCCATCGAAGGCACGTGCGCGTAGGGCACGATCAGCAGATGGCCGTTGTTGTAGGGGTACATGTTGAGTGCAGCGTAGACGTGCGCCGAGCGGGCTACCACGTATTCGCGAGCATCAAAGGTGGGGTTGTTGGGATCGCCTGCGCCTTTGATGCAGAACAGGCAGCCGTCGTAATGCGCGCGATCTTCGCCGCGCAAATAGGGCATTCGCCAGGGTGTCCACAGGAAGGGGTCGGTCATGGAAACTGTCTCCGGCAGGCTGTGAAGGCGCACGGTGAGTCTGATCGGATTGTACGGCGGGCGCGCGCCAGAGACAAACTCTGTTGCACCGGCAGCCGACTCCGACATAGCCCAGGCCAGTTTACGCGCAGGTTACAGGCTCTGGGCGCTGGCTGGCGGTATACTGGGTGTACAGACTCTCGCCCCTTGTATCCGGAGTGGTCTCATGGACGACCTGTTCACCCCCGACAGGCTGCGCGCGGCCCTGGGCGGGCGACCGTTCCGCTTCTTCGAGCGCGTCGGCAGCACGCAGGACATCGCCCGCGACTGGGCGCTGGCCGATCCCCCCGCGCCCGAAGGGGCGGTAGTGATCGCCGAGGAGCAGACCGCCGGTCGTGGTCGGCAGGGCCGGCGCTGGATTGCGCCGCCGGGGAGCGCACTGCTGTTCAGCGTTATCGCGCGTCCCGCGCTGCCGCCGGAGCATCTGCAACGCGCCACCATGGCCGCTGGCCTGGCGCTGTCCGACACGTTGACGCCGTTGCTCGGCGCGGCGTTCGCCCTCAAGTGGCCCAACGACGGGGTGATTCACGGCAGGAAGGTGTGCGGCATCCTCAGCGAGGCGACCTGGCTGGGCGACCGGCTGGCGGCGGTAGTGGTGGGCATCGGCCTCAACGTGCGCGTGGACTTCGTGGGCACCGATCTGGCCGCCAGCGCGACCAGCCTGGAAGCCGAACTGCGGCATGCTGTGGATCGTGCGGCGTTGCTGGCCGAACTGCTGGCGCACCTGGATCGCTGGCTGGCGCGCGCCCCTGATCCGGCCATCGTTGCGGCCTGGCGGGCGCGGCTGGGCACGCTGGGGGAGCGGGTGACGGTCTATCCGGTATCCGTACAGGAACCGAGGCCGCTTTTCACCGGTGTCGCCGTTGACGTGGACGAGGCCGGGGCCTTGTTGGTGCGTCTGGAGACAGGAGAGGTGCGACGCGTGCTGGCAGGTGAGGTGATGCTGAGCGGGCAGCACACTGGCTAAAAGCCAAAAAGCCTATAGCGTGCGCAGCCGACCAGGGCGCGCAGCGATAGGCTCAGCTTGTCAGCCGGACGACACCACGCACAGCGATTAGAGCTTTTCCTTCAGGCGGGCGGCCTTGCCGGTGCGGCCACGCAGATAGTACAGGCGGGCGCGGCGCACCTTGGCGTTGCGCAACACTTCGATCTTCTCGATGCGCGGGCTGTGCAGCAGAAACGTACGCTCTACCCCGATCCCATGACTGGCAATCCGGCGCACCGTGAACGTGGTGTTGACGCCGCCGCCGTTGATGCGAATCACTGTGCCCTGGAAAACCTGGACGCGCTCGCGGTTGCCTTCCACGATGCGCACGTGCACTTTCACCGTGTCACCAGGGCGCAGCGCGGGATGCTCGGTCTGCGCGGGTGCTAAGGCTTTGATCAGGTCCGTCATCTGACGCCATCCTTCATCGTGCTCTCGCTCAGGGCGGCTGCGTGCCCCCTGCCGGTTTTGTGCAAGAGAAAGCGGCCCCTTTGGTGGTACGGGCCGCCGAGGCGCGAGCATTGTAGCACAAGCAGGGGGTATTTTCAATGGCGGGAATCTGTGGGGTGCGCGCAAACTGTGACAGGCGGTGTACAGCAGGCTGCGGCCCCTCACCCCTACATCCCCTCGCCCTCGCGACTGCGTCGCGGGGCGAGGGGACTTACTGTCTCTCACGCGAGCGCTCCCCTTCGCCCGCAGCGCGGGTCATCGGGCGCAACAAAGGCACTGACAACCTTTGCACGCACCGATTGATGGGGGGCTACATCTCCGCTTTTCTTCTGCGCAGCGCAGCGGGCGGCACCGAACCGGCGTACAATGAGCGCAGCGCGAATCACTGATGGTTGTTGAGGAGGGGAACCATGCGACACCTGGGGAGACTGGGTTTGCTCGCCCTGGTCGCCGCCCTGTTGAGTCTGAGCAGCGCGGCGGCGCAGGGCGGCGACGAGCTGCTGGTCAATGGGAACTTTGCGCAGGGCACAGCGGCCTGGACGCTCAACATTGCCAGCACCTGCGGCCACTGCTGGATAGACGTGGTAGGCGACGACTCCGGCCCAGAGCGCAACATGCTGATGTGGCAGCGTACTGACAGCGGCAACAACGGCAGCGCCGTCTGGGCACAGCAGCGCGTGGACGCCGACGTGAGCCGTTACGGCAGCCTGTGGTTGACGGTGGAACTGCGGGTGATCTCGCACACCCTACCCAACAGCGGTTGGTGGAGCGACCGCAACAACGGCAACGGTGAGTATCCGGTGCAGGTGACGCTGCGTTTTGCGGACAGAGAGGGGCAACTCTTTGAGTGGAGTCACGGTTTCCTGGCCGTGCACGATGGCAGTACCTCCCTGCGCAACTATACGCTGGTGCCTGCGGGACAGTGGACGACCTATTCCGCCGATCTGTTGCTGCCCGCCGAGTGGACAGACCCGCGCGGCATGGCCCTGCCCAACGCCGCCCAACTGGTAGAGGTAGTCGTCGGCGGCAGCGGCTGGGACTTCAGCGGCGCGATCAAGTCCATCAGCATCATGGGATCGCCTCCGCAGGGCGGCACCGGCGGCACGGGAGGACAGACGGAGGGCACCGGCGGACAGACTGGCGGTACGGTGGACTTGATCGTCGAGGAATATCCGCTGGTGTCCGCGGCGGAAGATCAACCGGATCACTTTGAGTTCCGCCAGCGCGTGACCGAGCAGATTCTGGCCGTGCGCCGTGCCTGGCGCGAATCGCCCGATCTGATGGCGGCGGTCGCGGAGGTCAACGAGATCATCGGGCAGTGGGGGTACTCATTGCGTCCCTTCGACGAGATCGAACTGGGCGGCCCCAAGTACCGGCTGTTGCACCTGGGCAGCGTGCTCATTGACGACATTACACACGTCTGGCCCATCGCGGTCAATGCCGATGGCACGGACTTCCGCCTGCTGCTGGACTCCTGGAGCGGGCCTACGCTGGTGCTCATCCCAGACACCATGGGCTATGTGAACAGCGAGACGTTCGTCTATATCCCGCCGGTCTATGTGGGCAACGACCTGTACGAAGTGGTGGCCGACTGGAACGCGCAGCAATTCCACGTAACGCGCAACGGGCAGATCATCTACACGGTGACACCAACTGGCCCCTTCGTCGAGCCGCCGGTCAAGGCGCTGTGGGCCTGGGAATGGCACTGGGTGCTCGAAGTTGCCGGAGACGTGCTCATTGATGGGCAGAGCCTCGCGCAGCAACTGGGCTACGAGGAAATCTTCGGCTGGCGCTTGATTGACGGGCTGCCGTTCTTCTTTTTCAAGCGCGACGGGCGCTATGGCCTGCACTACGGCGGGCAGATCGTCGAACCCTATCGCTACGACGACATCGTGCACTATATGTGCTGCGAACCCGCCATGTTTAACGCCGCGGGCAACGACACCATGGTGTGGTTCTACGCGCTGCGCGATGGGGTGTGGCACTACGTCGAGGCGGGCGTCTACCGATAGCCGCGGCATAAGGCCCGCGTTTCTGACAGCGCGTCCTGCTCAGCCCTGGCGTGCGGACAGGTACCGCGCTGCCTGGTCGAGCAGGGCACGCATGTAGGCAGTGAGGGCGGGGATCGCCTCGGCAGCTTCCAGGGTGATCCCTTCCAGGCTGGGGTCGTTGGCGACGACCTGCGCCCACCCTTCGACTGCGCCCAGTGGGTTGCGCAATTCTCCGATCAGGATTTCCAGCAGTTCGTATGGCTCCAGCGAGAGCGGGAATTCCGGCACGGTCGGCACGTCGCTACCTGTGCCTGCGGGCAAATCGTCGCTGAACATGGGCACCCCTTTCTGGTCGCGCAGGTTACGGACAGTCTAGTGCTGGGGCGGTTGTCGGGCAACTCGCGCCAGAGACAATAAGTCCCCTCGCCCCGCGACGCAGTCGCGAGGGCGAGGGGATGCAGGGGTGAGGGGCGGCGGCCTGCTGCAAATTGCCTGTCACACTTTGCGCGCACCCTGCCGAACATCGCGATTGCGCCAGGGGGGAGGCCGTGCTAGAGTCTCGCACGAAAATCGCAACACGAGGTGACAATCGCTGATGCTCAAAGCTGTCTTGTTCGACCTGGATCAGACGCTGATAGACTGGTCGCAGGTGGAGCCGTGGGAATCTTATCAGTCGGAACGCATTGCAGCGCTGCTGGACTACGCCCGCCGCGCACTCAGCGCCCCGCCCTCGCTGACGGAGGAAACGCTGTTCGCCGTCTTCGTGGAGACGCTGACGGCGGCCTGGCAGCACAGTCGCGCCACGCTGCAAGCGCCCGATATTCGCGTCGTGCTTGTGCAGACGCTGGCGGCGGTGGGCGTCGCCGAAGACAGGCTCGACCCGACGGCCTTGCTGGAGGCGTACAACTGGCACCCCCCGGCGGGGGAGCGCCCCTATCCGGACGTGCTGCAGGTGTTGCCGGAACTGCGGGCGCATGGCGTGGCGCTGGGACTGATTACCAATGCCTCGCATCCCATGTATATCCGCGACCACGAACTGCGGCAGACAGGCCTGCTCGACCTGTTCCCGACGTGTCGGCTTTCGGCGGCGGATGTGGGCGTGATCAAGCCGCATCCAGCCATCTTCGCCCGCGGATTGGAATTGCTGGGTGTGGAGCCGGGGCAGGCCGTGTTCGTGGGCGATAGCCTGGCTGCCGATGTGGCGGGGGCACAGCGGGCGGGCATCCCCGCCGTGTGGATCGCTCGCGAGGGTGAGGTGACGCCGGATAGCACCGAAATCGTGCCGGATGCATCCATCAGCACCCTGCACGACCTGTTGCCGGTGCTGGATCGCTGGTTCCCCGGCTGGCGCAGCAACGGGCACGCGCGATGAGCGCTGTCTTCGAGACCGCACCTTACCAAAATCTGACGCTCACCGGCCCGATGGGGGTGGGCAAGAGCACGGTGGGACGGGCCGTAGCTCAGCGGCTGGGAGCGCCCTTCTTCGACCTGGAAAATGAGATTCTGGCCCGCGAAGGGCAATCTGCCGAAGAAATTCGCGAGCTGTTCGGCGAGGCCCGCCTGAAGGCGCTGGAAGCCGAGACCATCCGCGATCTGACGTTGCAGCGGCACGCGGTCGTAGTGGTCAGCGGACCGGCCATCCTCGACGATCTCAACCGCGCGCGCCTGGCCGAAGCCGGCCCGATCCTGTGCCTGACCTGCCGCCTGGACGAGATTCTGCGGCGGATGCATGTGGCGCGGGGTGCCTGGTTTCACAACCCGGCCAACCGGGGCATTCTGCTCAGCCGGCTGAAGCGCGAAATGCGCGTGATCGCGCTCGATCTGCCACAACTGGACACGTCTCACCTGTCGTTGGAAGAAGTGATCGCGGCGGTGATTGCCTTCTGGCTGGAACATGCTCGTTTCTAGACCAACGATTGCTGGAAAGGAACGGCTGATGAATACCTTAACCGTGTCTCTGGTGCAGATGAACGTGCGCAAGGGTGCGCCGCGTACCAACTGGACGACCATGCAGCAATACACTGTGCAGGCGGCGCAGCAGGGCGCTCAGGTGGTGATCTTTCCCGAACTGTGGGACGCTGGCAGCGCCTTCGACAAAGGGCGCGAGATCGCCAGCAACCTCAGCGGCGGGCTGTTTGCGCAGGTGGTGGCGCTGGCCCGGCAGCACAACATCTACATCCTCGGTTCGCTCTATGAGAAGCGCGGCGCGGGCATTTACAACACCCTCGCCGTCGTCACCCCCCGCAGCGGCGTGATGGGCGCCTATCGCAAGATTCACCTGTTCCCGCTGATGCAAGAGGACAAGTGGTTGCTGCCCGGCGAAGCGCCGCTGACCATTGATCTGCCCTGGGGCCGGACGGGTTTTGCCATCTGCTACGATCTGCGCTTCCCGGAGCTTTTCCGGCGCTATGCGGCTGAACGCGCCGCCCTGGTGATTATGCCTATGGCCTGGCCGCACCCGCGTCTGGAGCATTACCGCACGCTGTTGCGCGCGCGGGCCATCGAAAATCAGTGTTACATGATCGCTGTCAACCGGGTGGGGCCGGAAGAAGATGGCGGCGCAGTTTACTTCGGGCACTCCAGCATCATTGATCCCTGGGGCGAGACAGTGCTGGAAGCGGGCGAGGTCGAGGGGCTGTTCACTGTCACCATTGATCTGAGCAAGGTTGAGCGCGTTCGCCGGGATTTACCCGCCCTGGACGGGATGCGCCTGTAAGGCAGTTAACCGCCGAGACGCGGAAGTCGCAGAGGAACGCCTGCAGCGAGTCTCTGGGGTTTCTGCGACCTCAGGAAAACTTTGTGCATTCCGCCGGTTTATCTTTCGCTGGCCTTTCCATGCTCTGCCTCTGGCTCAGCAGCGCGTGTCTCAGGGAGCGAGTGGGCCGGAATGCCGTCCCTCGGCGGGATAGAGCGCGTACACCTGCCCCCACACGGCGATCATCGCGCCGCGTTCGAAGTCCTGCCAGAAGCCCTCAGCAGGCGCTTCGGCCTGTGTCCCCCAGCCCAATGCATCGCGGATGGCTGCGTTGCTGCGCCAGACCAGCCCGAAGCCACGCACTGGTTGCCACACACCCGGCGGCGCAGCGAAGGCCGGATCGTCGGCGGGCATCCCTTCATTCCACGTATCGGGCACCTGCCACAGACGACCGTCGTGCGCCAGCGCCAGAATCTGACGCGAGTCGCCACGCCACAGCATCAGCCCGCGCTCGAAGGTCTGCGCGGCCATCGGTGCGAGCAACATCCCGCTGCTGGTCGGACAGCCCAGGCGTTCGCGCAACGCAGCGTCACGGTTGTAGGCGTTGGCCAGTTGTGCCGCCACACTGAAACTGCATCCGCCGGTGCCGCCCGCGCCGATCACACCGCTGGCGATCACCGCGCCGCCCGCCGGAGCGACCGCCCCAAACGCATAGGGCATCAGCGTGGGGGCTGGCTCGCCGCTTTCCGAGGTCGGCGGGCCGAGGAAAATGCCCACGTAGGGCGTCATGGTGGGGGTGGGGCGCGGCGGGCCAGGGGTTGGCGTGGGCGCGGTGATCGGCACCGTCTCACCTCCCACAATGACGGGCGTCGGCGTCGCGGTGAAGACCACCGTCGCCAGTTGCTTGGGCATGGCGTCGAAGCCGACCAGGATCGGCGGATCGCCGGAAGGGGCGGGCGCTTCGTCGCTGCATGCCGTCAGCCCCAGCACAGCGCTCGCCGCGGTCACCAGGATCAGCAAGCCCTGCCGCGTCATTCCACGCTCTCCGGAAAGTGCGCGCTCAGTTCCGCCGCGCAAAGCAGGATCGCCAGAGCGCTCGGCCCATCTTTGATCTGCCCCGTGCGCGCCATGCGCAGCCCCTCCGCAATGGGCACGGCGCACAGGTTCATATGCTCAGTCGGTTCGCGGTTTGGCTGGCCCAGGGTGACCCCCAGCGCCAGAAACACCCAGGCGACTTCGTTGCCGATGCCGTTCATGGTATAGAACTCCGCTACGGAGATGATCTGTGTCGCTGTCCCGCCGATCTCCTCGCGCAGTTCACGGGCGGCCATCTGCGCCGGGTCGCAGCCCGGCTCGACATTGCCCGCGGGCACTTCCAGGCACCAGTCGTCTACCGGATAGCGATACTGGTTGATCAGCACCAGCGCGCCCTGGGCAGTCACCGGCACGACCCAAACGGCGGCGGGTTTGTCCACGACTGTATAGGTCACCTCGCTGCCATCGGCGGCGCGCAGGCGATCCTGGCGCAGGCTGTACCAGCGACTCTGCCACAGATACTCGCTGGCGATGACTTCGTAGGGACGTTTGGGACTCATGGGAGTCTTCACTGGCGAACCGATTATTGTGCTGGCAATTGTACGGACGAAAGCGGCTTTGTGCCACCTGCGCACCCAGGGGGATTGCATCAAACCGCTTGCCGCTTTACCTCACCCCCAGCCTCGCTACGCTCGGCTTGGAGGCGCGCCAGCGCCGAGCGGGGGTGAGGTCAACCAGAAGATCACACCTGAGCTTACTTCTGCCCCTGATTCTGCTGGCTGGTTTTGATGCGATTACCCTGACGAGTCCCAAGGTACTTGAATTTATTCCCCTATTCAGCATATACTGGGAACAGAACTCCCCATCCTATTCTTAGTTTTATGAAACGGAGGTATGCTATGAGACGGCTTTCGGTTCTGTTAACTATCCTTGCGCTTGTTGTGGCCTCGCTGGCTTCCACGGGAATTTCTTATTCCCAGGATAAGCCATTTGAGGGTGTCAGCATCAACCTGCTCACCTTCACTGGCCCGCAGATTGCCGAACCCCTGCAGCGCCACGCGCCAGAGTTCAAGGAACTGACGGGCGCGGAGGTGAACGTCATCACGGTGCCGTTTGCCGATCTGTACCAGACCATCCTCACCGATCAGGCCACTGGCACCAACAGCTACGATGCCTTCGTCTTCGCTCCGCAGTGGATGGTTGACCTGGTCAACTACCTGGAAGACCTGACGCCTTATGTGGAGAACGATCCGGCCATTCAGTGGGACGACATCGCGCCGTTCTTCCGCAACTTCAGCGCCATGTATCAGGGGCGCATCTACCTGATCCCGCTGGACGGTGACTTCCACATGGTCTACTACCGCACCGATGTGCTGGAGGAAGCCGGTCTGCAACCGCCCCGCACCTGGGACGAGTACCTGGAAGTCGCGGCAGCAGTGCACGGCAAGGACATGAACGGCGACGGTGAAGGGGACTACGGCTCGTGCATTTCCAAGGCCCGCAGCGCGCAGGCCTACTGGTGGATCACCTCCATCGCCGGCCCGTATATCCAGAGCCTGGGCACCGCGCAGGGTGTCTGGTTCGACACCGAGACCATGAAACCCCTCATTGACAACGAAGGCTTCATCCGCGCCCTGGAAATCTACAAAGAGACCAGCAAGTACGGCCCGCCCGACGAGGCCACGCTCGATGTGGGCGACACCCGCTCGCTGTTTGTGGGTGGGCGCTGTGCCCTGAGCCTGGACTGGGGCGATATCGGCACGCTGGCCATTGATCCGACTATCTCGGTGGTGCAGGACAAGGTCGGCGCGGTGATCACGCCTGGCGCGACCGAAGTGGTGGATCGGGCCACGGGCAAGCTGGTGCCCTGCGACGAGACGAGCTGCCCCTATGCGGTGGACGGAGTGAACTATGCGCCGTTCGCCTCCTATGGTGGCTGGTCTGGTGGCGTGAGCGCGGGCATCGCGCAGGAGAAGAAGGATGCCGCCTACGCGTACTTCTCGTATGTGGCGCAGCCCGCACAGGCCAACATTGACGTGACCATCGGCAAGACCGGGTTCAACCCGTACCGTGTCTCGCAGTTCGAGAATCTCGAACCCTGGTTGCAGGCGGGCATGAGCGAACAGGCGGCCCGGAACTACCTGGGCGCTATCCAGGATAGCCTCAACAGCCCGAACATGATCCTTGACCTGCGCATCCCGCAGAATCAGCGCTATCAACAGGTGGTGCTGGACACGGTGCTGAGTCAGTTCCTGGCCGGTGAGTACACCGCCGAGGAAGCGGCCAAGGAAATCAGCGATCAGTGGGAAGAGATCACCGATGAACTGGGCCGCGAGGCTCAGCGCGAAGCCTACCTGGGCACGCTGGGTATTCAGAAGTAGGACGGCCTGCGAAGTGCCCCATCGTGTCTCGGAGGCACGTTGCCTCCGAGACATTTTCTATCTGGCGGGCGTGCAACGCGACAAGCGAGTGAGCCATGGAAGAACGACCTTCGCTTTCTAACGAGCCGGCCAGGTACGTGCTGTTGCTCCCTGCCGTGCTTGTCGTGATGTTTCTCTCTATCTTCCCCCTGTTGCTTTCGATCTTCACCTCGCTGTCGAACATCAAGTTCGTCAAAGGGGGCTTCGAAGTCAATTACGTCGGTCTGCGCAACTATGAAAAACTGCTCCAGGGCAGCCAGCAACGGCGCTTCCTGGGCCGCTTCGACGATCCCGGCACCTTCGGCTGGATTGTGCTGGCCGTCTTCGCCGCGTTCATGGCCTACTGGTTGTTCCGCTATGTCACCGGCCCGCGTCGGCGGGTTTTTGGCCTGATCATGCGCGTGCTCACCGTGATCATCTCCGGCGGGTTGCTATGGCTGCTCGTCCGCACTTCGAGCGGCAGGGGGCTGCCCGGCACGCTGGTTGTGACGCTGATCTTCGTCTTCAGCGGGGTGGCGGCGCAATATGCGCTGGGGCTGTTGCTGGCGCTGCTGGTGACGCAAGACCTGCCGGGCAAGCGTTTCTTCCGGGTGGTCTTTCTGTTGCCGATGATGCTGACACCGGTCGGGATCGGCTTCCTGTTCCGCATGCTCTCCGACACGCTGATCGGGCCGATCGCGCCGGTGTGGAAAGCGGTGGGCCTCTATAACTTCTCCTGGGTGAACAACCCGGCAACCGCCCGCCTGGCCATCGTCATCGGCGACACCTGGCAATGGACGCCGTTCGTCTTCATCATCCTGCTGGCCGCTCTGGAAGGATTGCCGACCGAAACGGTCGAGGCGGCGCTGGTGGACGGGGCCAACCGCTGGCAGATGTTCCGCTACATCATCCTGCCGCAGATCATACCGGTTAGCACCACGGTCATCCTGGTGCGCATGATCGAAGCGTTCAAGATCATAGACATGCCGCAGGCCATGACGCGCGGCGGCCCCGGCACGGCGACCGAATCGGTGACGCTACATGCCTATAACCTGTGGCGCGCGCTCGACCTAGGCACGTCGTCGGCGCTGGCCTATTGCCTGCTCTTTGTGGTGACCTTTGTGGCGCTGGTCTTCGTCAACTTCATCCGGCAGCGTCTGTTGGAGATGATCTAGCCATGGCTGCGCTCAGGAAATTCTTCCAGTCTTCCAGCCCGCTCAAGCCCTCGCCGGCGGCCATGACTATTTCGTATGTGCTGCTGGGGCTGTGGACATTCTTTGTGCTGTTCCCCATCTACTGGCTCTTCGTGACGGCCTTCAAGCTGCCGGTTGATGTCAACACCGGCCCCAAGTATCTGATGTACGTGGATTTCCAACCGTCCACCCATGCCTGGCGGGAATTGCTCGTCGAGAGTGGCAACCTGGTCACGCGCCCCTACCGCAACACGGTTATCGTGGGGTTGAGCAGCGCCGTGCTGGCGCTGACGCTGGGCGCGATGGCCTCCTATGCGCTCAGCCGTTTCAGCTACCGGCCCAAGCCAGGGTTGATTGCTACCTTCATCCTCTGTGTGGTGCTGGCCATCGTGGCGATCAACGTAGAAGTGCCCTGGCAACTGGCCGTCGCGGCAGCGTTGAGCACCTTTTTGCTCATCGCGCTGACCATTGGCCGCCGCTTCAAGGGCACCATGAGCAACGACGACATTGCCTTCTGGCTGATCTCGCAGCGCATGTTGCCGCCCGTGGCGGTCATCGTGCCGATTTACATCCTGTTCCAGCAGTTCGGCCTGCTCAACACCTACTATGCGCTGATCATCACCTACACCGCGGTGAACCTGCCCCTGGCCATCTGGTTCATGCGCGACTATTTCAAGAGCATCCCCATCGAGCTGGAGGAAAGCGCGTTCATTGACGGGGCTTCGCGCTATCAGGTGCTCTACAAGGTGGTCTTGCCGCTCTCCGCGCCGGGCCTGGTGGCCACCTTCCTGATCGTGTTGATCTTTGCCTGGAACGAATATACGCTGGGGCTGTTCCTCTCCGGGGCGGATACGCAGACTCTGCCGGTGCTGGTTGTCGCCCAGAACGCCACGCGCGGCCCGCAGTGGTGGAATATCTCCGTGCTGGTGTTGCTGATGATCGCGCCGGTCTTCTTGCTGGCGATCGTACTGGAGCGCTACATCGCCAGAGGCATCCTGATCGGTGCGGTGAAGGGGTAGTTTGCCCGCAGACCCTGTGCGCGGCAGGCGAAGGTATGGCCGCTTTGTTCGCCTGCCGCGTCTGTTTTTCCCGCAGTTCAGACCAGGGGCTTGATGATCACATAGAGCAATGCGCTCAGCGCTGCCGCTGCCGGTATGGTGAGAAACCACGAGACGACGATATTGTTCACCACGCCCCAGCGCACCTTCTGCACGCGCTCGGCGCTGCCTGCCCCGACAATGGCTGAGCTGACCACGTGCGTCGTGCTGACCGGCCCGCCCAGCAACGCCGCGCCCAGGATCACCGCGCTGGAGGCTGTCTGCGCGCTGAAGCCGTGAATGGGGCGCACCTGGTAGAACCCACGCCCCAGCGTGCGGATCAGGCTCCAGCCGCCCAGCAGGGTGCCCAGGCCAATAGCCACTGCGCTGGCCAGGATCACCCAGGTGGGGACGTAGAAATGGCTCAGCGAACCGGTGGCCACCAGCCCCAGGGTGATGACGCCCATCGTCTTCTGCGCGTCGTTGGTACCGTGCGAGAGCGCCAGCGTGGCCGCCGTCAGGATTTGCCCGCGCTGAAACCAGATATTGACACGCGGCGATGCCCCCCGCGTCAGGAACAGGCAGGCTTTGATGATCCAGTAGCCGGCGATCATGCCCAGGATGGGCGAGAGAAAGAGCGACAGCAACACCTTGAACAGGCCGTTGACCAGGATCGCCCCCGTCCCGTACCCCGCCAGCACCGGTCCCACCATCCCGCCGATCAGGGCGTGCGATGTGCTGGAAGGAATGCCCAGCTTGAGGGTGATGATGTTCCACAGAATGGCCGCCAGCAACGCCGCATAGACCACCGGCAGGGTCACCGCGCGCCCGGCCACCACTTCGTGACCGATCGTCTCCGCCACGGCCACGCCGAAGACCAGCGGGCCGACGGCGTTGGCGATGGCCGCCATCCACAACGCCAGGCGGGGGCGCATGGCGCGGGTGGAGATCACCGTCGCCACCACGTTCGAGGAATCGTGTAGCCCGTTGTAGAACCCAAAGACCAGCGCAACCAATACCAGGAGCAGAGCTTCAAGGGAAAGCGAAGGCATGAACGGAAATCCTTTGGCGAAAACTTCGACAATTCAATTCCGGTGTCTGTGCCAGCGCGCACGCTCTCGTCGTCCTTCAGGGTGGCGTACAGCCGCCCCTCTGTATCCGCCCACGCCCCTTCGCTCGCGCGGCAGGCGAAGAGACCGGGGGCTGAGGGCAAGGAGTTCTAACACGCGCCAACTCGCCCTGGCGCAGAAACTGGAAAAAGGTTAAGATTATTTTACCGTGTTAAAGATTGTTTAACCAATGCGCCATCGAGACAAGGACGCTCACTCATGATTGACCGCATCATCCGTTTCTTCAAAAGCATTCCCCTGCGCATCCGCGAGCGCTTCCGGCGTCGGCCCGATCACTTTTTGCTGCGCCTGCGCGAACAGTGCGACCTGGGCATCGAGGCCACGCTGGCGCTCATTGATTACATGACCAAGCCCAATAAGAAGAACGCGCAGCGCGTTCGCCAACTGGAAAAAGCAGGCGACGAAGTGCGGCGTATCCTGGTGGACGAACTCAACCGCACCTTTGTGACGCCTATAGACCGCGAGGATATTCACGCGCTCTCGCGCGCCGTGGACGACATCCTGGACGACACCTGGTTCACCATCAACGAGATGGACATCCTGGAAGTCGAGCCAAATCTGCACCTACAAGAGATGGCCCAACGCCTGAGCCAGGGCGCGGAAGAGATTAAGATGGCCATCGAGCGGCTCAGCGATCATCCAGGCGTCGCTAGTCAGCACGCCATCCGTGCCAAGGCTGTGCGCAACGACATGGAGACGCTCTATGCCAAGGCACTGGCCGATCTGTTCCGCAAGCCCAAAGACCTGGATAACGTGATCGTCATGCTCAAGCTGCGCGAAATCTACCGGCACCTGTTCCACGCGGGTGGACGCATCGGCGACGCGGCTGACACCATTGACGACATCATCGTCAAGTTCTATTAGCGCCACAAAAGCGCACCGGCTGGCCATGAGCGTTGCCAGCCGGTGCTACCTGGTGCCCCCGGACGGATTTGAACCGCCGACGCCAGGTTTAGGAAACCTGCGCTCTATCCTCTGAGCTACGGGGGCGTCGCGAGTAGTTTACCACGCTCAGAGCGGTTTTCAAGGCTGTGAGTGAGGGGGAGTGGATAAAGTCAAGGATACGCGAAATCTCGGACATGAGCCGGATAGGTTGGGCACTGGCGTTTGTAGAGT
>CAKZOB010000014.1 GCA_937135955.1 uncultured Anaerolineales bacterium
GCCTGACCACGCACCTCCTCGCTGTAGCCTTGTGGTCGCGGTTCAGGCGTGTACCTTCGCTGACAGTGCTGGCATTTGTAGCGCTGACTGCCTGAGGCATTCCGCCCAGCTTTCACTTGACGGTCACTCTGGTGGCAATATGGACATTCTTGGCTCATATCCCTATTTTACCAATCTCCTGAATTTTATCCACTCCCTTGCTCTGGGGGGCGCGTGCAAAATGTGACAGGCGGTTTGCAGCAGTCTGCTGCCCCTCACCCCTCTATCCCCTCTCCCTTGCGACGGCGTCGCGGGGCGAGGGGACTTACTTTCTCTCGGCCAGGTGCTCCCCTTCGCCCGCGCCGCGGGAGAAGGGGCCGGGGATGAGGGTCATCGGGCGCGGCAAGGTCGCTGCCGCGCTCAGGATAGCGCCAGGATAGTGATCACCAGGATGGCGAAAGGAAACGACGAGGCGAACACAGCGGCGTACCAGCGGCTGTCGTAGCGCAGATGCATGAAATAGAGCACCACCAATAGCACCTTGCTGGTCGAAAGCGCCACCAGCGGCCCGGTGACCGAAAACGGCAGGCTGAGGACAGTCAGCAGCACCTCAACGGCAGTGATGATCGCCAGCGCAATCGCCACGCTCACGTAGGTCAGACGGTGCGAATGTCCGTGCGCGCGCGCCCGCGGCCAGAAGTTGGCCCGCAACGCCAGCAACACGCCCGGCGGCCCGAACGCGGGCCGTTGCGCGGCGCGTAGTTCGTCCAGGGTGATGGCATCGGCCCGCCAGCGGGGGTGTATCGGAGGCCGGTCGGGCAGCAGACGCAAGACCAACCACAGCGGCACCAGGGCGATCAGGCTGCCAATCCCACCCAGCACCAGGCCAACCAGGGTAGCCAGCCATTCGTTGGCCCGCTTGCTTTCGGCGATCAGGGGCGTCACCACGCCGCCGACGAACGAACCAGCGGTGACCCAAAGCGTGACCCACAACAGCGTATCGGAATTCATTGTGCCCCGTCTCTCCGCTCACTCGATCAGGTAAATGATCGTGAACAGCACGATCCACACCACGTCCACGAAGTGCCAGTACAGGCCGAACAATTCGACGCCCAGGTGATTGCTGGCCGAGTAGAGGCCGCGGCGGGCGCGCAGTAGCAGGATGATCAGCCAGCCGACGCCTCCCAATACGTGCAGGCCATGAAAGCCAGTGGTGGCGAAAAAGGCTGTGCCGAAAATGTCGCTGGCTTTGATGCCCTCGTGCATCAGTTCGTACCACTCGAACGCCTGAATGCCCAGGAACAGCGCGCCGAAGAAGATCGTCAGCCCCATCCAGTTGAAAAAGACACGCCGGTCGTCGGACTGAATGGCTTCCAGGCCCATCACCACGGCGAAGCTGCTGACGATGAGCACCGAAGTGCCCAGCGTCGCCAGGGGCAGGCTGAGCACTTCGTGCGCCGCCCTGAACGCTTCTGGATGATCGACCTTGAAGCGGATGAAGACGCCGATCAACGAGCCGAAGAAGAGCACCTCCGAAGCCAGGAAGGCCCACATCGCCAGTTTGCGATGATCTAGTTCGGTGAAGAAACGCCCGTGCAGATCGATCTCCGGAAAGCTGGCCATGCGCAGCACGCCGTAAAGGGTGAGCGGGACGCCCAACACTAGCAGCAGCGGCGCAATGAGGCCGATGATGGTCAGGGTGGCCCCAACGCCTGCGATGAACGGCGCGATACTCGGAGGCGGCAGGTGAATCTCTTCGCCTTCGTCGGGGGTTTCTGGAACCACCTCCGGGCAAGGCATGGCCTCGATCAGGTCTTCGGCGTCGCGTGGAGCGACTGCTTGCGCGTCAGTCATGCGCTACTCCCCTTCTGGTGCCAGGCCCAGGCGCAGGTCGCGCGCCGGGCGACGGCTGTGTACGGTTGGAACCCGCGCGAAGTTATATTCCGGCGGCGGAGACGTCGTCGTCCATTCGAGCGTGTCCCCTTCCCAGGGATCGTTCCCCGCCGGCTCATGATGGCGGGCGCTGCGAATCATATTGTAGACCAGGATCAGCACCGAGATGCCCATGATGATCCCGCCCACGGTCGAAAGCTGGTTGAGCGCCGTCCAGCCGCGATCTTCCGGATAATCGTAGATGCGGCGCGGCATGCCCATCAGCCCCAAAATGTGCATGGGGAAGTAGGTAATATGGAAGCCGATGTAGAGCGTCCAGAACTGAATCTTGCCCAGCCGCTCGTTGAGTCGGTAACCGAACATCTTTGGCCACCAGTAGTACAGCCCGGCGAAGATGCCGAAGCCGCCGCCACCGAACACGGCGTAGTGCAGGTGCGCCACCAGCCACATTGAGTCCGCCACCACTTCGTCAATGGGCAGCACCGACTGCATGACGCCGGTGATGCCGCCGATCAGGAAGGTGGTCAGGAAGCCGACAGCGTAGAGCATGGGCGTGTCGAAGCGCAGCGAGCCGCCGATCATGGTGAAGACCCAGTTGAATACTTTCACCCCCGTCGGCACGGCGATGAGCATGGTGGTGAGCACGAAGAAAATCTCCAGCGCAGGCGGCAGGCCGATGGTGTACATGTGGTGCGCCCACGTCCAGAAGCCCTGAAAGCCGATCAGGATGGTCGAGATCACCATGGCCTTATAGCCGAAGATCGGCTTGCGCGAGAAGACGGGGATCACCTCGGAGATGATGCCCATCGCAGGCAGCACGATGATATAGACCGCCGGGTGCGAGTAGAACCAGAACAGGTGCTGCCACAGCACAGCGTCGCCTCCCGCCGCCGGATTGAAGAACTGCGTGCCCAGGTTGCGGTCGAGCAGCAGCAGCAGGCCGTTGACCGTCAGCACGGGCGTCGCGGCGACGATCATGAAGGCCATCACCAACACCGTCCAGGGGAACAGCGGCATCTTCATCAGAGTCATGCCCGGCGCGCGCAGCTTGAGGATGGTCACGATGAAGTTGAACGCGCCGATCAGCGACGACGTGCCCACCAGCGCCACCGAAATCAGCCACAGGTCGGTGCCGAAGCCCGGCGAGTAGTCCTTGCCCGCCAGCGGCACGTAGGACGTCCAGCCGTTGGCTGCCGCGCCTCCCTCTACCAGGAAGCCCCCGTACATGGTCAGGCCGCCGAAGAGCAACAGCCAGTAGCTCAGCGCGTTCAGGCGCGGGAAGGCCATATCGCGCGCGCCGATCATCAGCGGCACGGCGTAGTTGGCCAGCCCGGCCAGCATGGGGATGACGAAGAGGAAGATCATCGTCGAGCCGTGAATGGAGAAAATCTGGTTATATTCCTCTGCCGAGACGATCTGCCCGCCCGGCAGGGCCAGTTCGGCCCGCAGGATTTGCGCCAGGAAGACGCCGATCACGAAGAAGGTGAAGGTCGTCAGCACGTACATGATGCCGATCTTCTTGTGATCCACCGTAGTCAGCCACACCAGCAGACCGCGTGGCTGAGACTTTACCGGATAGGGCGCTGCAATTGTGGCCATAGCTGCTTTCTCTCCCACTCAATCAACGGATACGCCCTCGCTCAATAGGACAACAGATAGGCGATGATGTCGGCCAGTGCCTGAGCATCCAGCTTTTCGCCATAGTTGGAAGGCATGATCTGGCAGTTGTAGCCGGTCGCCTGCACAGCGCAGGGCACCAGGATCGACTCGCGCAGGTAGGCTTCGGGGGTGTAACCCTCAGCAGCGCGTGCGTCGCTGGCCATGGCCGCGAGCGCTGGCCCCACGCCCGGCTGTTCGCCGTGACAACTGGCGCAGCCGAGTTCGCCGAAGAGCTGCTCCCCGCGCGCGACATCGCCAGCGGGCAACGGCGAGGTCAGGTCAGTGCCGATGGGCACAAAGCGCCCCAGCGAGGCCATCTGATCGGCCAGCCAGGCGTCGAACGCCGCCGGTTCCAGCACTTCTACGTCAATAAGCATGTCGTAGTGCAGTGTGCCGCAATACTCGGCGCAGTTGCCGGGGTAAAGGCCGGGTTCTGGCACGTTGAGCCACATGGTGTTGATGTAACCGGGGATGGCATCCACCTTGCCCGCCAGGTCAGGCACCCAGAAGCTATGCTGCACATCGGTGGAGGTGATCTCCAGCAGCACATCGCGGTTGGCGGGGATGGTCAGCTTGCGCGTGGTCTTGACCCCTGTCTCCTCGCCCGCGCCCAGGAAGTATTCGTAGTCCCAGTTGAACATGTAGCCGGTCACGTGCACCGTCAGATCGGGGGTCACCTCACCGTTGTCGGCCTCGACCTGGTAGCGGGTGGTCATGAAACGGGCCGTGATCACAAAGATGACGGCAATGATCAACAGAGACACCACCGTCCAGGTGAGTTCCAGCGGGCCGTGTCCCTCGATCTGTTCGGGCATTTCGTCGCGACGGCGGCGGCGGTAGCGGATGATGGCATAGAGGATCAGCCCTTCCACCAGCAGGAAGACGGGCACCGAGATCCAGAACAGGATGGTGAACAGATCGTTGATGTCGGTGCGCGAAGCACCGCCAGAGACCGGCCCGTGCGCCCAGACCCTGGCGGGCACAGCCAGCATCAGTAGCGCCAGAGCAATCAGGCCCAGGACAGGGGTAAAAACCGATCGCTTCATAGGTGGTCTTCCCGGTTCTTATCCGACCATATTCGCAGGTGTACGCAGGTGAGGGGAAAAGCCCACCGTTGGGCTGCCTGGCTGTTCGTCACCGGGGTGGCGCGTCGGGGGAGATGGGTGACGTTCTTCACACGCGCTGGCCACGGAGGCCCCTCGCCCACAGATTATAACCAATTATCTTCATAAAAAACAGTCTTTATTGAAAAAATTATCACAGAGTGCCCTCTCTGCCCAGAACCAGGCAGGCAATGCCAGAAAAAACCTCCAAGATAGACTCCTGCCCCGGAAAATCAAAGATTATCCAAAATAACTGAAACTTCTTGCGATGATCCTCGTAAAATGTTAATGTAGCGATTGATTTTTATGATCGGGGTGAAAATCATGGCTCAACGCCACTCGTTGCGCACTTTCTATCTGCTCATTGTCACACAGACCTTCTCGTTGATCGGCAGCGAAATGACTTCGCTGGCCGTCAGCATCTGGGTCTACAAGGAGTCGGGCAACGTTACCCCATTGACGCTGGCCGCTTTCTTCGCCGCCGTGCCCCGCCTGATCACGCCCAGCTTCGCCGGCGTGCTGGCCGACCGCTGGGATCGCCGCTACGTCATGATCCTGGCCGATGCCGGGCAGGCGGTGGGCACCTTTCTGCTGATGCTCAGCTTCTTATCCGGCACATTCCAGCTTTGGCATCTGTACCTGGTCTCGGCGCTGCAGGCTGCCTTCTCTATGTTCCAGGGACCGGCGTTCTCTGCCTCCGTGACCATGCTCGTGCCGGACCATCACCGCGACCGCGCCAATGCCGTGCAACAGATGCGCGGGGCGGCGGCGGGGCTGGTCGCGCCCACGCTGGCCGGGGCGCTCTTCGCCCTGGTGGGTGCGCCGGGTGTGATGGCCATAGACCTGTTCACCTTCGCGGTGGCGATTACCGTGGTGGGGCTGGTGCACATCCCGCGCCCGCCGCAGACGGCAGAAGGCCGCGCCACACAGGGTAGTCTGTGGGGCGAAGCTCTGGTCGGCTTCCGCTATCTGTGGGCGCGCCAGCCGCTCTTCATGCTCGTGCTGACGGCTACAGCGGTCAATTTCTTCTTGAACATGGTGGGGGTGTTGATCACACCCTACGTGCTCAGCCTGACAGGCAGCGAGGCTACCCTGGGTGTCCTGCTCAGCCTGTTCAGCGCGGGCGCGCTGGTGGGCGGCGTGATCATGAGCGTTTGGGGTGGCACGCGCCCGCGCACGCACACCATCTTCCCCGGCACGCTCTTCACCGGTCTGATGTTCGCCGGACTGGGAATCGCGCGTTCTCCGCTGACCCTGGGAGCAGCCGCCTTCGTCATGATGATCCCCCTGCCCATCGTCAACGCTTCATTCGACGCCATCCTGCAGATCAAAGTGCCGCCCGACCTGCAGGGGCGCGTCTTCGCCGCGGTGATGCAACTGTCTATGCTGCTCATGCCCGTGGCTTATCTGCTCTCCGGCCCGCTAGCCGATGGCGTCTTCGAGCCAGCCGTGCACAGCGACTTTTGGGCGCTGGTCGCGCCTCTGGTGGGGCAACAGGACGGATCGGGCATCGGTCTGATGGCGGTGATGGCCGGCCTACTGGTAGTGGCCATCACCGCCCTGGTGTACCTGGCCCCCAGCGTGCGGCAGCTGGAAGCGATCCTGCCGGATTACGTGGCGGTGCCAGGCGAATCGCCCGAAGTGGTGAGCGTCGGCGAGCGTTCACCTGTGCCAGAAGGATCGGCCTGACAGGCTGTTGGCAAACCTCATTCCCCCGGTAGGGCGAGAGTGAGTGAGCGAGAAATGGAGTCCCCTCCACACGCGGGGAGGGGACGCGAGGGATTGCTGATCAGGACTTCTCAAAGAGTCTGCGCTGGCTGATGGCTTGCCCTATTCCACCGTCACGCTCTTGGCCAGGTTGCGCGGCTGATCTACGTCGCAGCCCCGCCACACAGCAATGTGATAGGCCAGCAGTTGCAGCGGGATGACCGCCACAGTCGGGCTGAGCAGGGGCGGCGTTTCTGGCACGTAGATCACGTGATCGGCTTTGCTGCGGATCGCTGTGTCGCCGTCCGTCGCCAGCGCGATCACGATCCCTCCGCGCGATTTGGCCTGTTCTATCTGGCTGAGCATCTTCTCGTACACGGCGTCGCGCAGGCAGATCGCCAGCACAGGCATGTGCTCGTCAATCAAGGCGATCGGGCCGTGCTTCATCTCGCCTGCCGGGTAGCCTTCGGCGTGAATGTAGCTGATCTCCTTGAGCTTCAGCGCCCCTTCGAGCGCAATGGGGTAGTTGATGCCCCGCCCCAGGTACAGGAAATCGGTGTAGTGATAGAGTTCGGCGGCCAGTGCCTCGATCTGCGCTTCGCGTTCCAGCGTCTGCCCCACCAGGTCGGGCAACCGCGCCAGGTCTTCGACGTGCGCGCAGGCCGCTTCGGGCGACAGTTGGCCGCGCTCCTGCGCCAGGTAGAGCGCCAGCAGATATTGGTCGGCGATGCTGGTAGTGAAGGCTTTGGTGCTGGCGACGCCGATCTCAGGCCCGGCCTGCATGGCGATGTAGCCGTCGGCAAGGCGCATGGCCTGGCTGCCGATGGCGTTGACAATGCTCCACAGCACCGCGCCCTTGGCGCGCGCTTCTTCCATGGCGGCCAGCGTGTCCACTGTCTCGCCAGACTGTGTGATGGCCAGCACGGCGCAGGTGTCGTCCAGGATGGGATCGCGGTAGCGATATTCGCTGCCGTAGTCCACTTCGACGGGGATGCGCGTCAACGCCTCGATGATGAACTTGCCCACCAGCCCGCTGTAGGCGCTGGTGCCGCAGGCGACGGTGACGATGCGCGTCAGACGGCGGGCAAGCTCCGGCGTCAGGTTCAGTTCTGGCAGGCAGACGCGCCCCTCCTGGAAGTCCACGCGCCCGCGCAGCGTGTCGGTGAGCGCACGCGCCTGCTCGTGAATCTCCTTCTGCATGAAGTGCTTGTATTCGCCGCGCGCCGCGCTGACCGGGTCCCAGGGGATGGTGTGCAATTCGGCGTCTACCGGCTCACCATCCAGGGTTTGCACCTGGTAGGCATCGCGGGTGAGCGTGACCATCTGGCGGCTTTCCAGGAAGATCATGCGGCGCGTGTGTTCGAGGATGGCCGGGATGTCGGAGGCGACGAACATCTCGCCCTGACCGACGCCCACCGCCACCCCGCCCGCGTTGCCGATGCGCACGGCCACCAGGCGATCGGGTTCAGCCGTGCTCAGGGCAACGATGGCATGAGCGCCGCGCAGCCGTTGCACGGCCCGGCGCGTGGCCTCGGTGAGATCGTAGCCGGAGTCCTGCTCGCGCTGAATCAGGTGCACGATGGTCTCGGTGTCGGTGTCGGAGGCGAAACGCACGCCCGCGGCTTCGAGTTCAGCACGTAGCTCGCGGAAATTCTCCACGATGCCGTTGTGCACTACCACCGTCGTCCCGCTCTGGCTCAGGTGCGGGTGCGCGTTGCGCGGACTGGGTTCGCCGTGCGTGGCCCAGCGCGTATGCCCAATGCCGATGTGCCCGTTGAGCGGTTCGGCGCTGACCAGGCGGATCAGATTGCTGAGTTTGCCCACATCGCGGCGGATGGCCAGGTGACCGTTCTGAATCACCGCCAGCCCCGCCGAATCGTAGCCGCGATATTCCAGGCGCTGCAGGCCGTTGAGGATGATCGGCGTGGCGTCACGAGGACCGATATAACCGACAATGCCACACATGGTGAGTCCCTCCCAAAGACAGGATGAGCGGTGGGCCAGCGAACCGGACAGCGACACACCGCACGACCGGCGCGGGCACTCCGTGCATCCAACGAACGTTATGAACGTTGCTGGAACACCACTGCCGCACCTTTTGGGCCGCCGTTGCCGACGGTGTTTGTGGCGCAGCTTCGGTTGGGAGGGAAGAGCAAGGGGCGTGGCGCACCCCTGACGGCATCCGCAGATCGTTCGATTTTCCCCCGCCGGAGCGGGGTTAGGCTCGCCTTGCGACGAGCAACCGTCACCTCGTATCCCCGCACCACCTTTGGCGCGCGGGGCCTTACGCTAGCGTTCCCTCATTCAGCGTCGGTAAACCTCCTCTTTCCGGATAATTCAGTGTAGAAACAGTATAACTGCCCAGGCCGGAAATGTGCAAATAAAGATTTGTAAAAAGAGCACAATTGACGATGGTCAACCAGGCGGTGGGCAAACGCCGGAACGCGACCCTTGTCAGCCTGCGCGACAGCCATCACAATTGGGGCGTTCGCTGGTGAAGAGAACAGGCCGATGACGAGACCTCCCTATCCCCTGGTGCCAACCTATCGCCGACCGCTGCGCTCTGCCCGTCTCCGCCGACGGCGCGGGCTGTGTCTGGTCGGTTGTTTGCTGCCGCTGCTCATGCTATGTTGCAGCCTGAGCGCGTGTATCTTGCCGTTGCTGATCACCCCTGGGCCGGTGGACATCGTGATCATGGGCGTAGACGCCCGCCCCGGCGAAGGCTATCTGACACGGGCCGATAGCATCATGCTGCTCAACGTCACGCCGTGGCGCTTGCGGGTGAGCCTGCTCTCCATCCCGCGCGACGTATTCATTCAGGTGCCCGGCTACGGCGAGCAGCGCATCAATACCATCAACACCCTGGGCGAACAGGAGTCGCCCGGCTCTGGCCCGGCCCTGCTGAAAGCCAGCCTGCAGCAGAGCTTCGGCGTGGGGGTGGAGCGCTACGTCCGGCTGGATTTCGAGGCATTCGTAGCGGTGATTGACGCGGTGGGCGGCGTGGACATTGACGTGCCCAAGCTGATCGTAGACTACGAATACCCGACTGCGGACGGTGGCGTGATGACCGTGCGCTTCGAGCCTGGGCGGCAGCACATGGACGGCGAACGGGCGTTGCAATATGCGCGCACCCGTCACCAGGACGACGATTATCAGCGCGCCGCCCGTCAACAGCAGGTGCTCGACGCCCTGCTGCGCAAGCTCTCGGACCCGCGCTATATCTACACCTGGCCGCGCGTGCTGTACGCCATTCAGGCACACACCGACACCAACCTCAATCTCTGGGATATGTGGCGGCTGGGGCCAGCGCTGTTGCTGGGATGGCACAACCGCGAACAGCGCGTGTTGCAGCGCGAAGACCTGATCGGCATGGCTGCCGGCTACTGGGTGCCGGACTACGAGCGGCTGCGGCCCTGGATCGAGGCACACTTCGACTGAGGGGCAGGGCGCGTTGTGTGGCCAGGGAAAAGAGGTTGAATCGCGCAGAACCAGGTCAGCCCTGTCTTATCATTACCCACATCTTGAGCCGATGGCCCTCATCCCCCGGCTCCTTCTCCCGCGCTGCGCGCGAAGGGGAGCACTCGCACGACAGAGAGTAAGTCCCCTCGCCCCGCGACGCAGTCGCGAAGGAGAGGGGATGTAGGGGTGAGGGGAGACTTGTGGGTAATGCATAGCCGCGTCGGGGAGGGGGCAAGCCGAGCGAAGCGAGACTGGGGGTGAGGTCAACCACAGCGCAGCAAACTACCTGTCACATTTTGCTCGCGCCCCCCAATAGAATAGAACAAATGTTTGACTTTTGTCATCACTCGTGCTATCCTCTGGTCATTGCACGGGCCTGGCCCACAGCACAAGGAGGATTCCCATGCCCCGCGTCATACATTTCGAAATTCCCGCCCAAGAACCGCAGAAAATCGCCCGCTTCTATCAGGATGTGTTCGGCTGGACGATCGAGAAGTGGCAGGGACCGGTCGAGTACTGGCTGGTCATGACCGGGCCGGAGGGCACGCCGGGCATCAACGGCGGCCTGTACAAGCCTGAGGGCACTTTCAGCGGCACCATCAACACGCTGGAGGTAGACGATCTCGACGCCTATCTGGCCAAAGTGAAAGCCCATGGCGGCACCGTGGTGATGGATAAGATGGTCGTGCCGTCCGTGGGTTGGCTGGCCTACTGCGCCGATGTCGAGGGCACCGTCTTCGGCCTGATGCAGTCCGATCCGCACGCCGCCTAGCCCTGGCACACCCAGTCCGCGCATCACGTGGCCCGCTCACCCCGCGGGCCGCGTTCGTCCTGGCTCACGATCCCGCCAGCAGGCTTTGCAGGGAGGCCAGCCGGGGATCGTCGCCGACCAGCCGCGCCAGATTGGCGCGCACCTGCGCGGCGAGCGTTTGCTGATCGGTGCCGCGCAGAGCGGCCAGCGCACGCACCACGTCTATCACCAGGCGCGGCATCCCTCGCTCGCCCACCAGCCATTCCCAGCCACCAGGGTTATCGGTCTCGGTGAGCAGTTGTTCCGGCGGGACGCGGCAGGCGATGGCGCGGATGGCTTCCGAGCGCAGCACTTCCACACCGACCGTGAAGTACGCACCCCAGGCGATCAATTCGTCCAGCACGTCTAGCGGGCCGGAATACCAGTGCACGATGGCCCGCCGCACTTCATAGTGCCGCAGCAGGTCGAGCACTTCGCGCTCGGCCCCTTTGGTGTGCAGGTTGACGATCTTGTCCTGCTCGCGGGCTGCGGCCAGGAAATACTCGAAGACGCGCCGTTGCGCCGGATAGGTCGCCGGGTCTTCCACCCAGACCGTATCCAGCCCAATTTCGCCTAGCATGGGACTGCTATCTATCAATGGGTCGAGCGCGGACAAATCCCCGGCGAAACGGGGCGCTTCCCAGGGGTGAATGCCGAAACATGCCAGCACGTGGGGGCTGCGCTCAGCGATGGCCCGCGCCTGCTGATAGGAGTCTACGTCCATGCTCACGCTGAAGGTGAGAATATGCAGGCGGGCTATCTCGTCCAGGGCAAGGGGTAGTACCTCCCCGTAGTGATCGAGGTGAGCATGGGCGTCAATCCACACTGGCCACTCTCCTTTCAGCACTCGATGTCATCTGGCTGGGCGGGGATAGCCTGGACTGCGCGCTGCTGTTCCTGCCAGTGTCGCATCAGCAACAGGAACATCAGCGCGTCAATGACGGTGTGCGCAGCAATGGGCGCCCACAACCCGTCGCGCCACAGGGCCAGCCCGCCCAGCAACAGACCGGCGCAGGTGGCATAGAGGAAATAGGCGAACGAGATGGCGTGCAGCGCCCCGAAGATCACCGAAGCGAGCAGCAGCCCCCAGGCTGGTTGCATGGCCCCGCGAAAGAGGATTTCCTCTGGAATGCCCGCCAGCAAGCCAAAGAGCAGCGCATGGTGAGGGCGCAGCGCGGGCATGTCCAGCACCGACATCAGCAAGCGCTCGATGCGACGCAGCGATGGCACGTTCTGAAAGACACGCCAGGCCGCGAAGGTGAAAATCTCGCCCACGAGCACGCCCAACAACACGTCGCGCAGCCAGCCATCGCGCGGGAACCAGGCGTGCGGCAAGTCTTGCCCGGCCAGCAACGCCCACAGCGTCCCCCCGACCACCATCAGCAGCCCGGCCATAGTCCCCAACCCGATCAACACGCGGGGGTGCAGGCGCGGCGTGACGGGTCTTTGACCAGGGGGCATGAGGTGGGGTATAGTCAGGTGCACACTCATCATCCTTTCAGCAAACGCCCAGCGTCTTCTCAGAGATGTGTTATATCGTAAAAGTTGTCCGCCGCGAATTCGTCCCTTTTCTGTGAGTCCGGCGTCCCGTCAGTGCATCTAAGTCTAATGAGCTAGCCCTCTTGTTTCAGCCACACAGTGTCCTCTTGGTCAGTATTTATCTAATTCTAATCAAAATAAATTGATTTTTATCTGAAAAACTCGTATCATGAAGGGCGAAATACTTCCATGCAACACCTCTCGGACCGCTGGCTGGGCGGGGAAAGTCCCTGCCATATCCACAAGAAGGTAGGCTCAAGTGGTCGCCATAACCAAACCCGTGCACAACTTTGTCCCAGACTCGCCGCTAGAATGGGCCTCGGAGTTCGAGCCATTCGATAGCGATGTAGAGTTTGCCTTTGAGGGCGAGACGGCGGCTGAGGAATCCGATGTAGCCTATATGCCGCAGACCGACGCCGACTTGCTGCAGTTCTATTTTCGCGACATTCGCCCCATCTCCGAACCCATTGATCCCGAACGCGAGCAGGCCCTGGCCCGCTTGGTACAGGCCGGACTACGCGCCCAGGAGCAACTGGCTCGCCAGGACCTAGATTGCGACGAGGTTGACGACGAGTATTGCGACGTGATCGCCCTGGCCGAGGCAGCCCGCCAGGAACTGATCCTGGCCAATACCCGCCTGGTGATCTCCATCGCCAAGAAATATCAGGGGCGCGGCCTGCCCCTGCCCGACCTGATCCAGGAAGGCAACCTGGGTCTTATGAAAGCCGTGGATCGCTTCGATCCGTCGCGGGGGGTGCGCCTGAGCACCTACGCCACCTGGTGGATTCGGCAGTCCATCGCGCGGGCAGCAGGTGACCGCGGACGCACCATCCGCCTGCCCATCAACCAGGGGCAGCGGTGGGGGCGGCTGCGTCGTATGAGCGAGCGCCTGGCCCAGGAACTGGGCCGCGAACCGACCACTGAAGAACTGGCCGAGGAAGCCAGCCTGACCCCTGAACAGGTGGAAACTACCTTGCTGGCCGCCCGCGAACCCGTGCAGCTCGACGAGCTGGTGGGCGACGAGGAAAATCGCCCCCGCGCCGACCTGGTCGCCGACCAGGAGAGCGAGTTGCCGGAAGAAGCGACCGCCCGGCAGTTGCTGGTGGAGTCGATCAGCTTCCTGCTGGGGGCGTTGCCTCCGCGCGAGGCACGCATCATCCGCCTGCGCTTTGGCCTGGAAAACGGCGATGCGCATAGCATGTCGCAGATCGGGCAACTGATGGGCTACAGCCGCGAACGCATCCGTCAACTGCAGCACGCGGCGCTCAGCAAACTGCGGCAGATGCAGCAGGAATACGGCCTGGCCGATTATCTGGAGTAGGCTCGTTTCGCCCCAGACAGCTTCGCACTGTGATCCCCCTCATGGTGTAGCGCGACCGGATAGCTCAGCCGTCCGGTCGCGCGCTTTCTTTGCTGGAGACAAACAACGACGGAGCGCAATTCGTCGCGAAGACATCGGGGGCGCAGAGAGCAGAAGCAACACGGCTCCGTGTCCTTCTCTGCACCCTCTGTGGTTCAATCTCTAGCCCCAACGGATGATTGTCGCCCAGGGCTGGAATCCGTTATCATAGGGGCGCGGTGTCTGCGACGAAGGCGAGAGGTACGCCATGCGACAAGTCCTTCCATTTTCTCGACACCTGCCCTGGGTGCTGCTGATGGCCGCGCTGGCCCTGACGCTGATTGCGCCCGCCCTGGCGCAGGAGGAGGAGGTCGTCAGCACCGTCAACGGCGATCCCATTTCTCGCGCCGACTTCCACGCCCGCGTACAACTGGTGCGCTGGCAGTATCTCCGGGAACTGAGCACGCTCTACGAGCTGACCGGCGGCAACCTGGCGCTGGTAGCCACGCACGCCACCCGGCTTGTTGCCAGCCTCAGCGATCCGCTGGCGCTGGCCGACGCTGTGCTGTCGGAGATGGAGACCGAGCGCCTGCTGTGGCAGGCGGGCGAAGCGCGGGGACTGACGCCTGCTGCCGAAGATGCCGCCGCGCGCGAGGCGGCTTTCTTTAGCCTGTGGACGAACGTGCCCATCAGCGAACTCTCTGGCAACGCCGCGGCGCAGGCGTTCATCACCGACTGGTATGCGGGAGCACAGGCTGCCTCGGGGTTGGGGCGCGACGACATTCTGCCCCTCTTCGCCACCGAAGCGTTGCGCGCCCGTCTGTATGACCTCGTAGCCGCCAGCGTCCCCGCTGAAGAACCAGCAGTGCGCTCGCGCCATATCCTGTGCAGCTTTCACCCTGATCAGCCGGATAACACCGCTCCTCCCACTGATGCCGAACGCGAAGCGGCCCGGCAATGCATCCGCTCCGCACAGACGCGCCTGGCGACGGGCGAACCGTTCGCCGACGTAGCCGCCGCGCTCTCCGATGACCGCGTCAGCGCGGCCAGAGGGGGCGACCTGGGCTGGGTGCTACTCAGCTACCTGACTGAAGCCTACGCCAACGCCGCCCGCGAGGCCGATCTCAACACGATCGTCGGGCCGGTGGAGACCGAATACGGCCTGCACCTGATCGAGGTACTCGACCGGCGCGTGCAGACGCTCACTGAAGAGCAATATCAAGAAGCGCAGCAGGGGTACTTCGAGCTGTGGGTGGACGATCTGCGCGCCCAGGCGACCATCACCCGCGCCGACGATTGGGATGTGAACGTTCCAGACACGCCCGATCTCTCGACGCTGGACGTGGCTGTGCAGCAAGCCATCGCGCAGTTGGTGGGGGAGTGAGGGCTGACTGCGGAGTTTGGGAATATTTCGGGTAAGAAAGGGGTGGCTGACGATGCAGGGACAGGCGAGCATCCGACAGGGGTACGTGGCAGGCGAGTTCATGACGCGCACCTACCGCATCAGCGGGGAAGTTGAGGCGAAGGGCACACCCATCCTGGATCAGCTCAACGATCTCAACGCGCTGTTTCTACACCTGAAGCGCATGTTCATCTCGCCGCTGCTCGACCCCACCGTGCTGACCGGCAACTTCGAGCAGGGCGAGGTGCGCAAAGACACGCTGGGGCTGGTGGTGCTCAGTCAGTGGCGCGATGGCCTGCCGCTGCGCGAGGGGCGCTACGTGGGGCCAGATCACGTAGACCGCGAAGTGTTCGTGGTGGTATCCGGTTTCGAGGTTGAGGGAGCGATCCGCCTGCACAAATCGGTGAACGTGCCCAACTTCGTGCGCACCACGCCCGAACAGTTCATCCCGATCTTCGACGCCAAGGCCACGCTCACCGCTCGCCGCAGTGTCGTCTTCAAAGGCGGCGCTATTCTGGTCAACCGGGGTCATATCGAAGTCTTTGCCATGCTCAAAGATTAGATGACTTTCGGCAGCGCGTTCATTTACGAAGGGCTTAAGGACTCATCTATGTCTCGCATACTGGTCATTGATGACGATGTCAACCTGCTGCAGATGGTCAAGCTGATGCTGGAGCGCGTCGGGCATCAGGTCGAAATAGCCAAGGACGGGATGCAGGGCGTTCAGATGGCCGCCGATCATCAGCCCGACCTGGCCATCATTGATGTGATGATGCCTGGCCTCAGCGGATACGATGTGGTGCGCAAGATGCGCCAGGACCCGCGCACCGCGCGTATCCCCATCCTCATCCTGACCGCACGCAGTCAGCCCATGGACAAGGAAATGGCGCTGGAGGCAGGGGCCAACGCCTTCATGTCCAAGCCGGTCACGGCGCACGAATTGACCGAGCGTGTGGAGGCGGTGATTCGAGCGGGTGTCAATTACCGGGTGCATACCGGCCTACTCACCGAACCTATCCCTTCGCGGCTGGGACGCCCGGTAGGTCGCCCCGCTGCGGATCCGCTGGCCCCGCCGCGCCAGACGCCAACTCCGCCTGTGTCCGGCGCTGCCGCGCAACCGACGAGCACCGCCGAAACCACCCGCACGTCGCCCAAACCGCCACCGCGCCTGCCCGTCACCACGGTGATCAGTTTGCGCGGTGGCACGGGGTGCACCACCATTGCCATCAACCTGGCCGCCGCGCTGGCAGGCGATGCCCGGCGCGTGTGCCTGGCCGATTTCAGCGCCGTGGGCGGGCATGTGGCGCTCTACCTGCATCTCAAGCCCGAACACTCGTGGCAAGACCTGCTGAGTCAGGGCGACACGCCCGCCGTCGCGCAGTTGCCCGGCCTGCTCACGTCGCATACCGCTTCCGGGTTGACAGTGCTGGCCGCCCCGCCGCGCCCGCTGGACGAGACGCTTTCCACCCCTGCCACTCATAGCGTGCTGCGCGCCCTCACGGCGACCTACGCGCCCGTGGTGGTAGACAGCCGTCAGCTCGACCCGGCGACGAAAGGCGCGCTGCAGGTCTCCAGTTCGGTGGTGGTGGTGATGACCGACGACCCCGCCGCTGTGCAATCTACCAGTCAGTTGCTGGGTGTGCTGGCAGGCATGGGGGTGGAGATGGGGCGTATCCGTGTGGTGCTGAATCATGTGCGGCCCACTTTCGACGTGCCCGCCGACGCCATCCAGAAAGCGCTCAAGCGCCCCATTTCGGTAGACGTGCCCTACGAGCCAGGGCAGCCGATCGCCGTGCGGCGCGGCGTGCCCCTGGTGAGCACCAAACCGGATAGCGCTTTCGCCCGCAGCATTCAGCAGTTGGCGCGGACAGTGGTGTCCTGATCGGCAGTTCCCGTATAACCTGGTGAGATACCGAGCGATAGGAAGGCAGCCTATGAGCAGACGACGCACGATCGGCCTACCGGCCCTGTTGATTCTGGCGAGCGTGTTGGCGCTGGGCGCTATCCCCTTCGCCTGGGAAAACGGGCCTGCAGCGCAGATCGATCCCACACAGCAGCAACAGACCATAGACGCCATCATCGCCGAGCGCTTCACGCAAACCGCCGTCGTCCAGCAACAACTGGGCATGACGCAGACCGCCGAAGCGGCGACGCTCTTCGCCCCCACCCTCACCGCTGCCTTCGTCGCCACCGTAGACGCTGCTTTCAACCAGGCGCTCACTGCCACTGCCGCTCCTCTGGCGACGGCCACTGCCGAAGCGCTGAGCCAGACCATGCCCGCTCTGCTGGCCGCTCTGAACGCCGTCGCCGACGAGCGGGCGCAGGCCATCACCCGCTGGCTGGGCGAAAACCAGGTGACGCTTGAAGTGATGCTCGCCGCCAACGATCTGGCGACGGCAGACAGGGCGGCGCTGGCCAGTCTGTTGCCCTCGTTGCTAGCGGGGCAGGATCGCTTCCGCGCGCTGTTCGTCTACGACATCGAGGGGCGCGTGCTGGTTGCCACTGAGGAGGCTCCGGCGCTCGCCAGCGTCGCCGATCAGTCGTATTTCCGCGCCAGCCTGCAGGGGCCGCTCACGCAGCCGCCCACGCCAGACGCGAGCAGCGGCGAACTGCTGATGATCGTCACCCGCCCCATCTTCGCTGATAGCGGTCAGACCGTTGGCGTGCTGGCGGGCCTGGTAGACCTGAACACCCTGGCCGCGCTGTTCGCCGCTCCGACGGAATACGAAGGCCGCCTGGCATCTCTGCTGGGCGTCAGCCTGGAAACGACCGATTACCTCGTCTCTGGGGCCACACATAAGGCGTTGGTTCCGGCGGAACTGAGCGCCCTGCCGCGCCTGGACAGCGCTGGTGTCGCACGGGCGCTGGCCGGAGAGAACGGCACCGGCACGTACAATGACGTGATGGGCACACCCGTTGTTGGCGCGTTTCGCTGGGTGCCGGCGCTCAACGCGGCGCTGCTGGTGGAAGTGCCTCTCAGCAAAGCGGTGACGCTGGCTCCAGCGCTGCCGACTCCTACGCCCACGCCCACCATCACCTCCACGCCGCTACCCGCTTCCGCTACCCCGCGCCCAGAAATTTTCCCCACCAACACAGTGGCGCAGGTACAGATCGCCGAGCAGGTTTTCGAGCACGGGCGCATGTTCTGGATTCGTCACACGCGGCAAATCTGGGTGATGGTCAACGTGCCGCCGGACGCACCGGGCGGCGACTGGTTCTGCTACAACGACACCTTTGTGGAAGGCGAGCCGGAGATTGACCCCTCGCTGGTGCCGCCGGAAGGGACGTATCAGCCGCGGCGCGGCTTTGGCAAGCTGTGGCGCAATCGCCCCGAACTGCAAAGCGCGCTGGGTTGGGCTATCACGCCGGAATTCGAACTGACCAGCAACTACACCTACATCGCTGGCGGCTACGTGCAGGACAATCAGTACTTCCCTGGCCCCGGCGAGCACCGCCTGACCACGCTTTACAACGAGAGCATCTCGTTCTTCGAGCGGGATATCCGTGGCGATTGCCTGGGCGGCACCTGGCGCATGACAGACGTGCCGTAAGGCGCGTCGGGCGCGCTGGCTGTCTCGGATCGGCCTTTCTTGGGGGCTGGTTTCCCAACCCGCCCCCAACAAGTCCCCTCGCCCCGCGACGCCTCCGCAGAGGTAAAAGGGCGGACTTCGCCGTGTTTTCCTGAGGTCACAGAAAAACCCGGTTTGCTTTGCTCTGCGTCCTCGGCATCTCGGCGTCTCAAAATAACTGTCCCAAGAGCGAATGCGCTGAGTTGTCCCTGAAATTGGGCATTTAGCGCCGCTGAGGGTACACTTTGACGCTTGAGTGGACGGCCAGGTCTCCTCGCGTGCCGGCGAGGGGCAGCGCAACGTCCATATGTGCCAGCCTGCGCCTGCCCTCCCCGGGCGGGCCGCGAACAATCCGTTCAGGAATATAGGAGGTTTCCGTGTCCGATAAGGTTCGTGTCGCCATTATCGGCGTGGGCAACTGCGCCAACTCGCTGGTTCAGGGCGTGCACTACTACCGCGACGCCCATCCGGATCAGCACGTCCCCGGTCTGATGCACGTGGTGCTGGGCGGCTATCACGTGCGCGACATCGAGTTCAGCGCCGCCTTCGATGTTGACGTGGAAAAGGTGGGCAAAGACCTCAGCGAGGCTATCTGGAGCGGGCAGAACAACACCATCAAGTTCGCCGATGTGCCGCGCCTGGGCGTCCCTGTGCATCGCGGCATGACGCACGACGGCCTGGGCAAATACCTCAAGCAGAAGATCACCAAGGCTCCCGGCCCTACCGCTGACATCGTACAAATCCTCAAAGACACTGGCACCGATGTAGTGGTCAACTACCTGCCGGTGGGCAGCGAGCAGGCCACCAAGTGGTACGTCGAGCAGGTGCTCAACGCGGGCTGCGCCTTCGTCAACGCCATTCCCGTCTTCATCGCCCGCGAACCTTACTGGCAGCAACGCTTCGCCGAGCGCGGTCTGCCGCTCATCGGCGACGACATCAAGTCGCAGGTCGGCGCGACTATCCTGCACCGCGTGCTGACCAATCTGTTCAACGATCGCGGCCTGCGTCTGGAACGCACCAGTCAGCTCAACGTGGGCGGCAACATGGACTTCTACAACATGCTGGAGCGCGAGCGCCTGGAGAGCAAAAAAATCTCCAAGACCAACGCCGTGACCAGCCAACTGCCCTACGAGATCGATCCGGAAAACGTCTACATCGGCCCCAGCGACTACGTCCCCTGGCTCAAAGATCGCAAGTGGGCCTATATCCGCCTGGAAGGTGCGGCCTTCGGCGACGTGCCGCTCAGCCTCGAGTGCAAGCTGGAAGTGTGGGACAGCCCCAACAGCGCTGGCGTGATCATTGACGCGGTGCGCTGCGCCAAAATCGGGCTGGATCGTGGCCTGAGCGGCACGCTGGAAGCGCCCGCCGCCTACTTCATGAAGTCACCGCCAGTGCAGATGCCCGACGACATCGCCCGCGACAGCGTGGAAGCGTTCATCCGCGGCGAGAACAACCGCACGGTCAAGCCGCCGGCGGGCTGGAAGGGCAGCGACAGCCCCTCCGTGCCCCACAATCCGCACGCCGAGGAGTAGCGCTGCGCCTCAGCCCGATGCCGGGGGGTCTGGCGACAGGCCCCCTGGCTCTCGCTTGTCGTGTCAGGCATTGGCCGTGTGGGGGAAGACGGTGCGGGGAGTAAAGAGGTTTGGCGGTACATGGCGCGCTTTTCCTGCGGTTGGCCCTTGCAACCGGGCACGGCCATGCTATAATCGCCCCGCTTGCGATCCGAGAAGTTGGGGGTCTTATGACCGTTCAAGACGCTCTGCAATTCATCCAGATTCTCACGTCCATCGCCCTCATCGTCGTGATCATTGTTCAGGCGCAGGGACAGGGGTTGGGCGGCCTGTTCGGCGGGGCCGACTCGATGGGCATCACCAAGACACGCCGCGGCCTGGAGCGCACGTTGTTCCAGATCACGGTAGGTCTGTCGGTGGCCTTTCTGGCCAACGCCATCATCCAACTGTTGATCCAGAAGATTTGACCGGCGGCCTGCGCTCACTGGCAGTTTTCTGACAGGCGATCGGCGTAACGGAATGGGGGGTGTTTTGCGGCGAGCAGAACACCCCATTTGGTTTCACCGGCTGCGCCCAGGCTGCCAGGGAGGAAACTATGCCCAGAGGATTGCGTCTGCCTTTTGCGGCACTGGTGCTGGCGAGCGCGTTGCTGATCGCCGCGCTGCTGACGCGGAGCGACGAGGGGCGTGCTGTGCCCGCGACAGTCACGCCGGAGCCTTCCCCACAGCCTACACCCGTTTCCCTGGATGTCACGCCCGCTCCTGCACCCACCGAAGCCACAGCTACTGCGCCGGGTAATGTGCTGGTTGAGGCGTTGGTGGGGCGCATCTCGCGGCTGAACCCTCTGCTGGCGACCTACAACCCCGTTGACCGCGATATCACCGCGCTGATCTTCGAGGGGCTGGCTGCCACCAACGAATACGGCGAGATCGTGCCCGACCTGGCCGAGTCCTGGACGGTATCGCCGGACGGCCTGGAATATTTCGTGACGCTGCGCCAGGATGTGTTGTGGCACGACGGGCTGCCCTTCACGGCTGAGGACGTAGTGTTCACCTTCCGGCTATTGGGCGATCCGCTCTTCCCTGGTGCGGAAGAGCTGCGCGTCTTCTGGCGCACGGTGGAGGTGGACGCGCTCACCGAGACGATCGTGCGCTTCCGCCTGACGCAGCCGCTGGCGTCCTTCCCGGATCAGTTGCGCATGGGCATTGTGCCCGCGCATGTGTTGGAGGGCACGCCAGTGCAGGACTTGGCCCGCCACCCCTTCAACCTGTCGCCGATCGGCACCGGCCCCTATCAGTTCGAGGCGCTGACGGCGTCCGGCGGGCAGATTGACGGCGTGCAACTGCGTGTTGCACCGGTCTACCGGCAGCGCCCCGAAGGGGGGACGGGCTATCAGCTCGATCGCCTGGTTTTCCGCACCTACGACACTGTCGAGGCGGCGCTGACTGCTTTCCGGGCCGGAGAAGTGCACAGCATTGGCACTATCCCCCCCGAAGCGCTCGACGTGGCCCGCCAGACGCCCGGCCTCAGCCTGTACACTACCATTGCCCCGCGCGTGGGTGTGCTGATCTACAACTGGGAGCGGAGCGCGGTGCGCTTCGTGCGCAACCCGCGCGTACGGCTGGCGCTGGCGCACGCAATAGACCGCGCGGCGTTGGTGGCGCGTCACCTGAGCGGGCGGGCGATGCTGGCCGACAGTCCCCTGCTGCCCACCTCGTGGGCCTATGTACCGGGGTCGCCCTGGCCCGCCTATGACCTGACGCAGGCGCAGGCTCTGCTACAGACGGCTAGCTTTCTCTTCGAACAGCCGGCGCCTACGCCGGAACCAACCGCCACTGTCACCCCTGCGGAGGGCGAGCCACCCCCAGAGGGCGAAGCGACGCCCACCGCTGAGGCGACGGCTACCCCTGAAGCTACGCCGGAAGCCGAGGAGGAGCCGTTGCGCCTGTCGCTGACCATCCTCACCTACGACGATCCCGCGTTGCTGGCCCTGGCACGCGACATAGCCACTGCCTGGGGGCAGCTTGGGTTCAGGGTCTCGGCGGAAGGCGTGCCCGCGGCGGAGTTGCGGGCGCGGCTGGAAGCGGGCGACTTCGATGTGGCGTTGGTCGAGTTCAGCTTCGAGCCGAACGCCGACCCCGACCCGTTCGTCTTCTGGCATCAGGGACAATATCAGGTCGGGCAGAATTACGGCGGCATGGACGATCGCCGCATCAGCGAGGAACTGGAAGCGGCGCGGCGCGATCCCTATGGCATCAACCGCCTGGAGCACTACCGGCGCTTCCAGCAACTCTTCGCCGAGCGCGCGCCCGCGCTGGTGCTCTATTACCCGCTGATCGGCTATGCGGCGGACGCGCGTCTGCAGGGCGTGCAGCTTGGCTTCCTGGGCGACCCCAGCGATCGCTTCCGCACCCTGCAGGACTGGCATTTCGAGGGATGACGGCCCGGCCAGAACAGGAGTCTGCAGGGTAAGAGACCATGTGGAAACTCCTTGAAAACCGCGGTGATTTCTCCCGCTTTCCACATGGTCTCTAAGATTCAGAAGTCGGGGCAATTTGCTCAACATGTAGTCGATCCAAATTCATTAGATGTTTTCAATCGCCCTTGACAGCGGGCCGTTCCAGGCTAAAATGTATCGTACCGAGCCGAAGTGGCGGAATTGGCAGACGCGCTGCGTTCAGGGCGCAGTCCTCATTACGGGGGTGTGGGTTCGACTCCCACCTTCGGCATACGCCCAGGGTTATCGCAACCCTGGGCGTTTTCGTTGCCCCGCGCCGGAGCTTGTGGTACGTTTGTGGCAGTGCTATGAAATCAGGCCGAGGCTATGTCCGACGATCCGCTCACCTTCGCTTCCGGCGACGAAACGCCCCCTTTGCCCCGACGGCGCGAACGCCCGCAGCAGATCAGCAGCGTGCAGATTGTGTTCGCGCTGCTGCTCTCGATCGGGCTACTGCTGGTGATCAACTTCAGCGGGCGGATTGCGCGCGGACAGCAGATGGAAGCCGAGCGCCAGCGTTTGCAGGCGACGATTGACGTGCTGGAGCGCGAGAGGCTCGACCTGCTGCGCACGCGCGACTATGCTGCCAGCGACGCCGCCGTGGAGGAATGGGCGCACCGCGAAGCCAAGATGGTGCGCGACGGTGAAGTGCTGGTGATCCCCATCCCTGGCAATCTGGTCGTCCCGACTGCCGCGCCGCCACCGCCGGTCTTCCTGCCCACGCCCGTGCCAGAACCCCAAATTCCCAACTGGCATCTGTGGTGGAACCTGTTCTTCGATGGCGAGCCGCCTTTCTAGCGATTGGAGGTTTTCTGTGCGCACCTTCCCCCTGTGCACGTTCTCGATTGTGGCTCACGACCCTGCCGAAGTTGCCTGGGGCGTCGCTGTGGCCAGCAAATTCCTGGCCGCGGGCGCGGTGGTGAGTTGGGCGCAGGCAGGCGCGGGCGCGGTGGCCACGCAGGCCCTCGCTCGCGTGAGCGCCGGCCCGCAGGGGCTGGCACTGATGGCAGCGGGTTTGAGCGCAGAAGACACCCTTGAACGGCTGGTGCGCGACGATCCGGGGCGGGCGCATCGGCAAATCGGCCTGGTGGACGCGCAGGGGCGCTCAGCCGCCTATACTGGCGAGGAATGTTTGCCCTGGGCCGGTCACCGCCTGGGGCAGGGTTACACCTGTCAGGGGAACATCCTCACCGGACCGGAGACGCTCGACGCCATGGCAACGGCCTTCGAGAGTACGCCGGGCGACCTAGCCGCGCGCCTGCTGGCCGCCCTGCGGGCCGGAGACACGGCGGGCGGCGACCGGCGCGGCAAGCAGTCGGCGGGCTTGCTGGTGGTGAAGCCGGGCGGGGGCTATGGTGGGGACAACGATCGTTACCTCGACCTGCGGGTGGACGACCATCCCGATCCGGTCAACCGGCTGGCCGAATTGCTCGACCTGCACCGACTCTACTTCGGCTCGACTCCGTCCGAAGCGCGCCTGCCGATTGACGAGGCGCTCGCCCGCGAACTGCAAACCATGCTGACCCGGCACGGCTACTACCGGGGGCCGATCCACGGGCAATGGGACGAGGCGTCCATCGCCGCCTTCTGGCAATTCGTGGGCACGGAGAATCTGGAAGAGCGCTGGTCACCCGATGACGCACACCGGCTCGATCCGGTGGTGCTGGATTTCATCCGCGCGCGCTTCTGACCTACACCAGGCCGGGCAATGGCTCGCCCAGGCGCATCTGTAGCTCGGCCAGCGCTTCGTAGGCAGCGCCGCGCACCGAGGGATCGCGGTCGCACAGGGCAGCATAGAGCGGTTTGAGGGCGGGCACGTGACCCAGCCGCGCTAATGTCTGCGCCGCCATGATGCGATAGAGCGTCTGTCCTTCCTGCAGCACGCGCACCAGCATCTGACGCGCATTCGGCCCGGCGGGGACGCCTTCGCCATGATCGGCGGCCCAGGCGATCAGCCAGCTCAGCGCGTCAGCTTCGGGGTGACGACGCGGCCCCTGGCGCTCCGGCGACTGCGCGGCAGTGAAAGCGTCCTGTGCTGCTGTGCGCACATACCACTGCTCGTCTTCCATCATGGCGCGGTAGAGCGCGGTCAGCGCCCAGGGTGCGCGGATGCGGCGCAACCCATAGACTGCCGCGCGGCGGATTTCCACCTCTTTGGCGACGATCGCTTCGCGCAGGATGTCGTGCCCGTTGCCGGGCAGGGCGGCCAGTGCTTCGGCGATGGCACGGCGCACCTCGTGTCCTTCCTGGAACAGGCCGTGAATCATGATCTCGATGGCCTGCTCGGTGCCGATCGCGCCCAGCGCCAGGGCTGCGGCCAGCTTCACGTCCTGATCTTCGTCGGCGAGCATGGCCGCCAGGTCTTTGACGGCTTCGGGATTGCCCAGCGCGCCGAGTCCCACGCAACCGAGTCGGCGAATGTTGGCGTCGGCGGCATGCAACGCCTGACGCAGGATGAACAGCACATTGCGGTCGCGCGAGGCGATCAACGCGGCCAGGGCGCGTTCGCGCACCAATGGGTACTGCTCGTTCGCCAGCAACGCTTTGGCCAGCCGTGTGAAGATATCGCCGCGCCAGGGAGCGTCAGCGGGCGCATCCGGCAGCCAGTGCACCAGGTCGAACAGGTTGCTATAGAACAGATCGGGCGGCACGCTGAGCTTGCGATAGATGACGGGCACGATGTTGATACGCCCGGCGGCGAAGCCGAGCGCTTCTTGCCAGGCCGGTTCCAGTGCCAGTTCGGTGGGGCGCTCCGATCCCGGCTCCAACAGCGTCTCGCTGGCCAGGAAGCTGGTCAGGCGGGGGTGGACGAAGGCATAGCGCTCGCCCGCGTATTCCCTGAGCAAGCCATCCTTGACCAGATCGGGCAGGGCGTCGTTCCCTTTGACCTTGCCGCTGGCATTGAGCGCAGTGATGGCGTCTGCCGCTGACAATGGCCCGCCCGCGTCGAGTTGAGCGGCGGCCAGGGCGGGCAGCGCCTCGCGCCACGAAGTATGCGACAGGCGGCGCAGCACGAAGGCATCGTACCAGCCCTGACGGCCAATCTCGCGGGTGTCGTCGGCCAGACCAGCCCACAGCTTGAGCGTGACATCGAAGATGCTGCGTCCACGGTTGTCCTGTGTCAGGCGACGCATAACCTGTTCGTCCGGGGCTGCGGCGCGGCGTTGTGTCCGCGGCCAGGCGGCGGCCCAGCGTTCGGCCAGAGCGGTGTAGTCTTCGTCGCGCCAGGCGCGCAGGAAGACCGGTGTATAACCCGCCTCGACCAGCGCTTCATAGCCCACAGGTGGCCCGGCCACCACGATCAGGTTGTGCCCGTAGAGCGCCCCCAACTGACGCAGCCAGCCCAGGTAGGGGGCGCGCGCGGCGGGCGTCAGTTCGTCGAAGCCGTCAATGAGCACCAGCGCGCGGCCACGCTCCAGAGCAGGGTAAATGACGCTCCCCGCTACACGGGCCGTCATGGCGCTCAGGCGGCGCTGCGCGGCGCGTACCAGCGGCTCCGCTGGATCAACCGCCACATTCTTCCCCTTGCTGTACAGGGCGGGGTCTAGCTCGATATCGCAGAGATGCACCAGCACGGGGGTGAGGGTCGAGAGATCTACCGGGGGCAGGCGTTGCTCGTCTTCCTCGGTCAGGCCGTACTGTTCGCGACGTTGCTGGCGCACATCGTAGAGCTTTTCCAGCGCCCGTTCCTGGATGCGCTGACGTTCGGCGGCGCGGGCGCGGCGTTGTGCTTCGGGCAGGTCTTTTTCTTCGTCCAGGATAGCCCGGGCGGACAGGTCCTCGAATGTCTCGAAGGTCACCTCGCCCAGCGCCATCAGCGCCAGCGTCGCCAGCGTCACGCTCTTGCCCATGCCACCCGCACCCAACAGCGCCACCAGCCGGTCGCCCGCGCCCAGGTCGGTCAGCGGGATGGTCTCCAGGTTATAGGGCGCGTAGCTTTGCGGCATGTCGTGAAAGACTGGCACCACGTCGAAAACGTCGCGGGCCAACCCTTCGTCTCCGCTGGGCGCAACGACCGGCGGCGGGGGCAGCAGCAAACGGGGTTCGAGCAACACTTCTGTCAGCGGGAACAGGTCACCGGCCAGGTGATAGGACTGTAGAATGCGCAGCAGATCGCGGGCGTAGCGGGTGTCGGCGGCCTGTCCTACGAAGCGCCGCGTCTCTTCGATCTGTGTCTCGGTAGCCTGTTGCAGGCGGGCCAGGCGGCGACGTAAGCGCCAGGTGATGAGGGCCAGGACGCCGCCGGTAGCAAAGCCAGCCAGGAAGGAAAGCGGATCAAAGCGCATGGCGTTCTCTCGTCACAGGGCTATCAGGATACGTCCGCAACTTTCGCAGGTGATCAACTCCAGCCCCTGGCGCACCTGCTGCACCGTGGCCGTCGTCTGCCCCACACCGCAGATCGAGCAACTGTCGCCTTCCAGCACCGCTATGGCGTAACCGTTTTTGCGCGCGCGCAGGTTCTGATACAGCGCCAGATATTCGGAGCTGATTGTCTGTTCAAGCTGCTGGCGGTCTGCTTTCAGGCGACGGACTTCACTTTTGAGCCGTTCCAATTCGGCTTTCAGCGTGGTTTGTGCCGCTGCCCACTGCTCTTCGACCGCTTGCAGGTGAGCGCGAGCCGTGTGCAGCGCTTCTTGCAATTCCTCGACGGCGATCATGGTTTCCAGCAGCGCGTCTTCCAGGGCGGCGTGCCGTCGCTGGCGCTCGGCGATCTTGTGCTGGATATCTTCCAGTTCCTTGGGATTGTTGACGGTGCCCCCATACAGCCGGGCATTGAGTTGCTTCGTCTGCTCGGCGACTGTCTTGATCTCCAGGTTGAGGTCGGCGGCGCGCGTTTCCTGCGGGCGCAGGCGATCTTCGAGCGCGGTCACCTGGGCGCGCGCTTCCTGGCAGGCGCGGTTGTCTTCCAGCGCTGCGGTCACTTCGCGCACGCGCGCGCGGCGAGACTCCAATTCCAGGTCGAGCTTCTGCAGGCGGTAGAGAGTCCTGGTCTGGCTCATGGTTGTCTCTGAACTGGCGGTTAGCGCCGGGCGTTGTAAAATGAGCTTACTGACTTCCAGGCGGACACAGAACGGCACCGCGCATTATACACCACGCCGGAATCGGTGGGCAAACCTGCGGAACAAGGTTGCGCCGCCTGGCGCAGAGGGTGCTATGCAGACACTGCGATCCGTATACATCTCGACGGCTGAATGGCGCTGGGTGATCGTGATCTGCGGCCTGCTGGTGGCGCTGACGATTGTCCCCTATGCCTGGGCGCTGGCCCGCAATGAGAGCACCTCCGAATGGCAGTTCATGGGGATGCTGACCAACCCCAGGGACGGCGCGACCTACCTGGCCAAGATCGAGCAGGGCCGCGAGGGATCGTGGCTGTTTCAGCTTCGGCATACTCCTCAGAGACACGACGGAGCCGTGTTCCACACCTTCTACCTGTTCCTGGGGCACGCGGCGCGAGTGCTGGCGCTATCGAGCCTGGTGACCTTTCATCTGGCGCGCATGGCAACCAGCTTTTTCATGTATATTTCACTTTATCAGCTCGGCGCGACGGTGTGGGTGCGGCAACGCCCGCGCCGGTTGTTCTTTGTGCTGAGCGCCATTGGGACTGGGCTGGGCTGGCTGGTGCTGTTCTTCGATCCGGAGCAGCTCGCCCCCGATCTATCGGTCCCCGAAGCCTTCCCCTTCTATGCGTCTTTGGCCAACCCCCACTTTCCGATGAGCATCGCCTGCCTGGCGCTGATCGCCTCCGCCTACCTGGTGGTATTCCGGCGCGGCTACACCGATCCGCCCAGCGTTGAAAACGGCGGGCTGGGGATATTGCTGCTCTCGATGGTGCTGGCGCTCATTCAGCCGACCGCGCTGATCCCTATCGCGGGCGCACTGGTGCTGTACGTGGGCGTGCGCGCCTGGATCACGCGCGAACTGCCGTTGCACGAGTTACGCTGGGCCTCCATGCTGTGGCTGCCGATCATCCCCTTCGCCGTTTACGACTACGCCGTGTTCCACTTCAACTCGATCATGGGCGAGTTCAACGCGCAGAACGAAACGCCTTCGCCGGCACCATGGCTGACGCTGATCAGCTATGGTCCATTGCTGCTGGTGGCGCTACCGGGGTTGATTCGCGCTGTGCGTCACTTCGAGCGCGACGGCGATCAACTGATGTTGCTGTGGCTGATCGTGAACGTGGCCGGGCTGTATGCGCCGTTCAACCTGCAACGCCGCCTGATGATGGGGCTGATCCTGCCGCTGGTCTACTTCGCTGTGCGCGGCCTGGAAGATACCTGGTTCTACCGCGTGCCAGCGCGTTGGCGTAGCATGGCCTTCATGGCACTGCTGGCCCTGCTGGTGCCGAGTAACATCCTGGTACTGGGTATTCCCCTGTTTGGGACGGTGGCGAATCCGGATAGCGGCCTGGAGACCGGCCTGCTGGTGGAGACCGACTACTGGCACGCGATGGAATGGCTGCGCAACCAGGGCGAACCGGATGCCGTAGTGCTGGCTGCACCGAACATCAGCCTGTGGATACCGGCCTACACGCGCCAGGTAGTCGTCTATGGCCATCCTTTCGAGACGGTGCCCGCCGACGAGCGCTTGCGACAGGTCGAGCGTTTCTACCGGGGACAGGACTGCGACACCCTGTTGAGCGACGACCTGCCGTTCCGCGTCCGCTATATCCTGTGGGGGCCGCAGGAACGCACCTTTGGCGCAGAAGACGATGACGGCAACACTTACCCCGATGCCGGAAAGTGCCTTGAGACCCTGCCGCCGCAGCGTATCGAGGGAGAAGTGAACGAGGGTGACGTCACCATCTACGTCCTGCGCTGAGATGAGCGGGCGTTCCGCGTTGGTTTTCGTCATCCCCCTGGCCGTCGTCCTGGCGGCGTTTTTATTGGCGGTTGGCCTGGGGGGAGACCATCTGCCGACCCCGCGCGACGCCGATTTCTCCGACGCCATGACCTCGCACTGGCCAAATGCGCTGTTTCTGCGCCGCGCGGTGCTGGAAGATGGCGTTCTGCCCCTGTGGCGACCCTTGATCATGAGCGGGACGCCCTTTGCTGCCAATCCGCTGAACAAAGTCTGGTATCCGTTCCAATGGCTTGTCTTGTTGTTGCCCCCCGCCTGGCATCTGAGTCTGTTGATCTGGCTGCATCTGATCCTGGCGGGGGCGGGGGCCTGGGCCTGGGCACGGGCAACCGGTTTGCCGGACGGCCCGGCGATGCTGGCCGGTGTGGGCTACGCCTTCGCCCCGCGCGTGATCGCCGCAGTGGGAGCCGGGCATGTGGACCTGGTCTATGCGGCGGCGTGGACGCCCTGGCTGCTGTGGGCGGTGGAACGGGTGTTGTCCGGCCCCTCGGAACGGCGGGCGGCGCTGTGGCTGGGGCTGTTCGCGGCGCTGTGTCTGCTGGCGGATGTGCGCCTGAGCGCTTATGCCTTCGCCCTGACCGCCGCGTATACGTTGTGGCGATGGCGGGCGCTGCCCTCCGCCTTATCTCACCGGCCATACATGGAGAAGGGGCGGCGAGGCGCGTTAGCGTCGAGCGGGGGTGAGGTCAACCGGCGACGGGCAGCCCTGCGCCTGCTCGCCGCCGGTCTGTTCGCTGCCGGGCTGAGCGCCGTGCAATGGGTGCCGTTGCTGCTGTGGCGCGCCGACCTGACGCGGAGCAGCCTCACCCCGCACGGAGCGGCACTGTTCAGCCTGCGAGCCGAGGACTGGTTCGGCCTGTTTTTCGGTGACCACGGCGGGCTGGGGGAGATGCTGGTCTACGTCGGCATCAGCACGCTGGCGCTGGCCCTGGCGGCGGTGTTGCTGCGCCCGCGCGCTCTGCTTTTCTGGCTGGTAGTGGTGCTTTTGGCTGGCGCTCACGCCATGGGCGAGAACTTCGTCCTGTGGCGCGCCCTGGTGGAAATCATCCCGCCGTTGCGCTGGTGGCGTGTGCCCCCGCGAAGCTGGTTTCTGGCGGCGCTGCTCCTGCCCTACCTGGCCGCGTGGGGGGCACACCTGCTGGCGACGAATCCGCCCGATCGCCGGTCGGCGCGGCTGCTGGTTGTGGCAACGCTGGGCGGGGGCATGGCCTGCGGCGGATTCAGCCTGGCCGCGCTCTCCGCTGACCTGGGGTGGGGGACAGCGATCGGGACGCTGGCCCTGCCGCTCACGGCGCTGACGATGGCGCTGGCTTTGGGGCGCGTTCTATCACCGCGCGCGCTGCTCATCGCTTTTTCGGTCGTCATGATAGGCGACATGCTATGGATTGATCAGTCGCTGGTAGTGGGACGTTCGCCAGCCGTGTGGTTGGAACCCTATCGCCCGTTGGCGGAGTATCTGCGCGAGGCGGGAGCGGTGCGCGTATATTCGCCTACTTATAGCCTGCCCCAGCAGGCCGCCGCCTACTGGCAGATCGCGCAGTTCGACGGCGTGGATCCCTTCCAGACCCGGGCGTATGTTGCGGCGGCTGAGGTGGCAACAGGCGTGCGCGCCGAGGGCTACAGCGTCACCATCCCGGCCTTTGTGCCCGACGAAGAGAGTCAAGCCGAAGAGGAAACTCTGGCGACGGCTAACTGCGATGCTCCTCTGCGCCCTGACGTGCTGGGGGCCTGGCTGGTGACGCATGTGGTCGCAGCGTGTCCGCTCAGCGCCGAGGGGTTGGTGCTGGAAACGCAGATTGGCAATGCCTACGTCTACCGCAACACCTACGCGCCGGATGTGACGTTGGACTGGGACGGGCCAAATCGCGTCACCGTCCGTCTGAACGAGCCATACTCTGGCCCGCTGTACGCCATCGCCAACGGGCGCTGGCGCGACGCGCCGGGCGATCTGCCGGGACTGCCCGGCCCGCTGGACGGCACGCGCAGCGAGTGGACTTTCGCCTATGACCCTGGTGAGGTCTGGTTGGCGCTGGGGGCAGGGGCGGCCCTGATCGTGCTGGGGGTGTTGTTGCTGTGGGGAGCGGCGCGCCATGCCTGAGGGGGGCGTGATCTCCGCGGCGGAATGGCGGCGCGTGACTGTCTTCGCCGCTGCTGTGATGATCCTGACTCTGCTGCCTTACCTGGCTGGGGCACTGGCAGCGGGCGACGGCTGGATGTTCGGCGGGTTTGTCTTCGGCGTGGAAGATGGCTATAGCTACCTGGCCAAGATGCGCCTGGGCGCGCGCGGCGACTGGCTCTTCACGCTGCGCTACACGCACGAGCCACACGACGGCGCGCCGCTGTTCCTGCCCTATCTGTTGCTGGGCAAACTGACGGCGCTGCTCGTTGATCCGCGCAGTTCCGATCTGCCCGCTGCTTTGATAATTGTGTTTCACCTGGCGCGGTTGATCTGTGGGTTCGGCCTGATCCTGGTCACCTATCGCTTTGTCGCCGTCTTTGTGCGTCGCCCGGCGACGCGCTTGCTGACTCTGGCGGCGATTGCGCTCGGCGGCGGGGTGGGATGGGTGGCGAACGTAGCCGGGGCAACCGACGCGCTGCCCGTTGACTTCTACATCCCGGAAGGATTCAGCTTCCTGATCCTACTGGGTCTGCCACACCTGGCCCTGGCGCGGATGGCGTTGCTGGGCGGACTGTTGCTGCTTTTCCGCACTCTGGGGGCGACTCACTGGCCGCCCTGGGCGCTCGCTGCCGGGCTGTGCTGGGTCGTGATGGGCCTGTGTGTGCCGTTCTACCTGGCGGTCGTCTACGTGGTGCTGGGCGCGTGGGGGCTGGCCGTCTGGGCGCGGACGCGGCGTTTCCCCTGGGCGTTGGCCTGGCGGGCGGGGATAGCGGCCCTGGTGACGCTGCCCCTGCTGTTGGTGACCGCTTACGCCTTCCTGACCAACGAAGTGCTGGGCGCGTGGTCGTCTCAGAATCAATTGCCGTCGCCTGCACCGATCCACTATGTGCTGGGATATGTCATTCTGGCTGTGCCCGCCCTGATCGGGGCGCGTTGGGCATGGCAGCGCGGCGCTCCGCCGCATCTGTTGCTGGTGGCGTGGATCGTGGTCGCGCCGGTGCTGGTTTATCTGCCGGTGAACGTGCAGCGTCGCCTGCTCGAAGGGGTCATCGTCCCGTTGGGGGTGCTGGCCGTCGTCGGGCTGCGCCTGAGCTTCCCGCCTGGGCGACGGTGGCGGCGGGCGCGGGCGTTCTGGCTGGCGGCGTTGCTCAGTGGCGCTGCCTTGCTCTGGCTGGGCGCGCTGTTCACGGCGCTGAAGCCGGATCGCCCGATCTTTCAGCCGGGCGCTGAATTGCGGGCGATGGGCGCTCTCAACCGGATCGCCCCGCGCGATGCCGTGGTATTGGCCCTGAAGGAGACGGGCAACGTGCTGCCCGCGTGGACTGATCTCAAGGCGTATGTGGGACACGGGCCGGAGACTATAGACGCCGACCGAAAAGAGAGGCTGGCAGAACAATTCTTCGCTGGAGCGCTCGATCCGGTGGCGCAACGCGAACTGTTGGCCACGGTGGACTACGTTTTCTTCGGCCCGCAGGAGCAGGCCATCGCCGGAAGCAGAAGGTCGCTCGATCTGCCGCTGGCGTTGCCGCCAGAAGAGACTGCCCCTGTGCTCATCTACGAGGTGCCTCATGAGTGAGCGGACGACGCGTGATGTCCCGGCCTGGCTACCGTTCGCCCTGTTGCTGGGCGCAGCCTTGTTGCTCTACTGGCCGATCTTCGCCGGACAGACGCTGTTCTGGGGGCTACCTACGCTGCAATTCTACCCCTGGCGCGAGTTCGCCTTCGCCGAGCTGCGGGCCGGGCGGCTGCCTGTTTGGAATCCTTATGTGGGCGGGGGTGCACCCCTGCTCGCCAACTATCAGACGGCGCTCTTCTACCCGCCCAACTGGTTGATGCTGTTGCTGCCCGGCCCGCTGGCCATGGCGCTGGGGGCGCTGCTGCATATTCTGTGGGCGGGGGTGGGGATGTGGTTGCTGACCGGCGCACTGGGCTACAGCGCGTTTGGGCGCGGGGTCAGCGCGCTGAGCTACGCCCTGAGCGGCTATCTGATCGCGCGGCTTGGCTCGTTCCCCACGCATAACGCGGCGGCCTGGCTGCCCTGGGTGTTGTGGCTGGTGCATCGCGTCGCGACGCACCAGCGCCCGCGCGACCTGGGCGGGCTGGGGCTGGCGGTGGGGCTGTTGTTGCTGGTGGGGCACGCGCAGACGGCCTGGTACGGGCTGCTCGGCGCGGGAGCCTATGCCCTGGGGCTGACAGTCTGGGGTAGGCTCACAGCGCCATGGCGCAGGCGGGCAAAGGGCTTGCTGTTGACGGGGGTAGGCGTCGCGCTCGGTGTGGGCATTGCGGCGGTGCAGTTGCTGCCGACGGCTGAATACCTGCGTCATTCTGACCGCGCGACAGGGGTAAACTACGAGCGCCTGACCAATCTCTCCTACCATCCGGCCAGGTTGATCGCATTGTTTGCGCCCAATTTTTTCGGCTCGCCCGCCGATGGCAGCTATTACACCGAGGGCGCGTACTTCGAGGATGCTGCCTATGTGGGTTTCGTCCCGCTGATCGCGGCGGGCGCGGCGTTGATCGCCTGGGCACGCCGCCGTGACTGCGTGCCCGCTCTGGCGACCGCCCCTTTCTGGGCGGGGTTGGCGGTCGTGGGCCTGTTCTTCGCCCTGGGCAAACACAATCCCGCTTTTCGCCTCTTCTACGATCACGTGCCCACTTTCGGTGCTTTCCGCGAGCCGGTGCGCTGGCTGATCCTCACCGAGCTGGCGTTGTCTGCGCTGGCGGGGGTGGGTGTGGAACATTGGGGGCGCGGGCCGCGTGTGGTCTTCTGGTCGCGGCTGGCGGCGGCTGGCGGGGGCGGCATGGCGCTGATGGCGCTGGGCGCGCGCGCCTGGGCCGATCTGCCATTGCCAGAACTGGAGACAATGGCGCTGGCCGTGGCAGTGCTGGGAGCCTGTATTGCCGTCGCCGCGCTGCTGACGCTGGTGCAACCCCTCGCCCCGGCGACGACTACCCCGCGCAGCCTGTGGCGGGCGACGGTGCTGCTGGCTGTGACGCTCGATCTGGCCTGGTTCGCCGATGGGCTGAACCCGACCGTCCCCGCTTCGTTCTTCGAACGGCGCGAGGGCATCTCTGTGCCGGGGCGGGTCTACTGGTTCGACACCTATCAGCACGACGTGACTTTCGGCACAGAAACGGAAGAGGACAAGACGCCGCCGGTCGAGGGCTTCTTCGATCTGGGCGACTACCGGATCGCCGTCTGGCGGCGCGATGAGCTGCGGGCGTCGCTGCTGCCGAATATCAACATGCTGGATCGTGTCTCCACGCTGGACAACAACGATCCGCTGGTGCCAGACTGGCACAATCGCTACGTGGCGCTGATCGAGGAACTGGGGCCGCAGGCCGGAGCGCTGTTGGGGGCGGCGGGGGTGACCCGTACCTTTGGGGGCGCACCGGAGGGCTGGCAGGGGCCGAATCCAGCGGTTGCACCTGGCGCAGACGGGGCGATGGCCTGGTTGGTGCCAGAAGCGATATGGGCTGGCTCCGACGAGGGGCTCGTCGAGGCGCTGCGCGATCCGGCCTGGAATCCGGCGCGGACGGTCATCCTGACGGGCAACTCTTCCCCCTCCGGCCTGGCTGAGGCGTTTTCCTCCGGCTCAGTCAGCGTTGTCAGAGAGCTTCCCGCCGAGCGGCGCTTCCGCGTCGTGACGGACGCACCCGCTTACCTGGTCTTCGCCGAGACGTGGTATCCGGGCTGGTCGGCGACGGTGAACGGGGCGCGCGTGCCCCTGCTGCGGGCCAACCTGGCTTTTCAGGCGGTCGCGGTGCCCGCTGGCGAGTCCGAGGTCGTCTTTCGCTACCGGATCAATCATTTTGCCGCAGGCGCGGGGGTTTCCGCGCTGGCGCTGCTGCTCGCACTGGCGTTATTGTCGGTGAGGTCTCGCTGTTTGCGCTCGCGTCCAACTTCAGCGTCCTGACGTGTTCCTCATCCCGCCACGACGAAGGCGATCAGCGCGATCCACAGGGTGCTGTAGAGCAATGCGCGCCGTTGGCGATGCACAGCGGCGTACCACACCACGGCCAACACCAGACCGGGCATGAAGCGCAACAACCCCAGGAACTCGCGGTAGGTAGAGAAGGGCACGAAAGGCATGATCGCCGCGTTGAACAGCAGCAGGCACGCCGGTAGATCGCAATGCCCGGTTTGCCAGTCGCGGATCGTTCGCCACAGACCCCACATGCTGGGCAGCGCTGCCGCCGGGAGTGCCAGCAACACGCCCAGCACCAGGAAGACCAGCAGCCCTCCTTCGGTGGCGATGCGCCAGATGCCCGCGTAGGGGATGATCTCGAAGGGAGTCGCCAGCGCGCCCCCCGAACCGACTCCCGGTGTGCCCAGCCAGACGATCAGGGCGATTTGCCAGGCGAAGAAAGGGGCGGCGGAGATGAGCGCCAGCGGGATCGCGCTGCGCCAGCGCCGTTGAATCAGCAGATGAAGGACGACGGCGGCAGCGCACAGCAGGGCGGTCTCTTTGGCCAGCGCGGCCAGGGCCAGCAGGACCGCCGCTGCTCGCAGTCGTTCGCGCACTGCCAGCCAGAGCGCGCCGATGACCAGCCCATAGGCCAGGGCCTCGTTGGTGCTCAGGCGGACGGCCATGAACACGCCGGGGAACAATCCGTAACTCAGCGCGTACCAGCGGCTGACTCGCGCCTGCACCAGCAGGTCTTCGAGCAGGGCGGTGCTACTCACCAGGGCGATCAGGTTGATGAGCACGAAGGCCCAGGGGATCAGCGAGGGATGGCCCAGGCTCAACACACGGCCCAGCGCAGGTAGCAGGATGCGTTGCAAGCGATAGGCGGGGGCGTCCAGGCAGTCCGGCGATGCGGCGGGGTCGCGGGCGATGTAGTAGGCAAACTGTCCGTCGTAGCCTTCGGTGCCTTCGGCGCAGTCGGTGCCATCGGCGCCGGCGCACGCGCTGAAGCACTCGCCCAGGGTGACGAACGCCAGCGGGTCGGCGTCGTTGGCGGCCAGGATAGCGCTTAGGTAGATCAGGCTCAGCAGCAGTACGACCGTCCAGGGCCGAAACTGCGTATAAGGGGGCAGGGCGCGCAGTTTGATCATCGGTTGGCAGTGATCGGTTTTCAGCAGATCAATGAAGGCAAAGTACCTTGCCGTGGTACGCTCTAGATGGGCAGCCAGCGAGTGATGCGCCGTCCCTCGAAGCTGGCCAGGCGAGTGAACCCCGCCCAGCGCGCCACGTCAAGCGCCACTTCCAGGCCGCTGCCGACCTGATGGGGGCGGTGACTGTCGCTGCCGATGGTCAGGATTTCGCCGCCCAGTTCGCGGTACCAGCGCAGCGACTCCGGCCCAGGGTGCACTTCTCCCACGCCCGATCGCAGCGACGACGTGTTGATCTCCAGGCCGATGCCGTTCTCGATGCAGGCGCGCCACACCGGGCGCACCAGGTCTTCCCAGTCTCGGATGTCGAAACCACCTAGCGCCGCATAGCCCACGCGCTTGACCACGTCGGGATGCGCCAGTACGTCGAAGCCGCCGAAGCGTGCCAGCCGTTCCAGTTCGACAAAGTAGCGCTCGAAGGAGTCACGCGGGCCGTGTGCCATAAAATAGCTGGTGTCGAACACGATCTCTTCGCCCACCCAGTGCAGGCTGCCCAGCACGAAGTCGTAGGGCCAGGCGGCCAGCACAGGGGCCATTGTCTGATGAAACAGATGGTATTCGCCCAATTCCACGCCCGCGCGAATCGTCAGCCCACGCGGGCCAAACTCGCGCCGCGCTGCTTCCAACGCCGCAAAATAGCGTTCCGGGCGATAGTAACCGTAGCACATATCTTCGGGTTTGGGATCGAAGTGATCGGTGAAGGCAATCTCGGCGATGCCCAGTGCCAATGCCTGCTGACACATCTCAGCCATTGTCGCCTGGCAGTCGCAACTGGCCTCGGTGTGCACGTGATAGTCCTGGGGCAGCCGCCCGTTCAGGTATTCAGAGTGAGTCATGAGCCTTGCAGTCCTTTTGATAGCTGTCTCAGCGGCGCGAGTAAACGAAGTCCCCTTCGATCAGATGCAGCAGAGTGCCGTCCGGGTCGGCAATGGCGGCCAGACGTACTCCGTAGGGTGTATTGACAGGTGCGCTGTGTAGCGTCACGCCCGCATGGGCCAGCCGCGCCACAATGGCGTCCAGGCCGCTGACGCGCAGCGCCAGATAGAGAGCATCTCCCCGCCCGCCGGACGGCGGCGGGGCGTTTTCCTCGCTCACCAGCACCAGCGTCGCGCGGCCTGTATCCAGGTGAGTGAGGGTACGCGGCGGGTCGGAGCCGGGCACGTCAATCTGTCCCAGCACGCGGAAGCCCAGCAGGTCGCGGTAGAAAGCGAGCGCCCGCATCAGATCGCCTACGCGGATGGCCACGTGATCCAGCCGCTCGATGCGCGGTGCGGGCGTGATGGTGGCCTGGTGAGAGGGCGGCCTCTCAGCCTCGTCGTGAGGGATCAGCAGTGGCGCGATAGTCTCCGTCCCGGCAAAGATCGGCGGCGGGACGCGATCAGGATTTTCGATATAGCGCACCATGCGCCGGATCAGGCGATGCACCGTCTTGGGTTCGTCCGGCACATAGGGCATGATCGGCAGCGAGGGGTGCAGTCCCAGGATCGAGCGGATTTCGTCGGACGAGAGGGCTTCGGGTTCGTTCTGGCGTGCCGCGGCAATGATCAGGTCGGCAGTGGGGTGCAGTTCCGCCAGGCGATGCAGCGCATTGTGAATGGTGCGCGGGGCCAGGATTTTCACAGCGTCAATGATGGCAATGTAGCCGTCACAGTTGAGCAGGCCCGCTCCCTGCGCCATCTCGTCGCTGAGCATCTGCACATAGACCGGATGTGTCCCTACCGTCGTCAGCTTCACAAAGCCCAGCATATCCGGCGCATCGCCAACCCGTGTCTGCGGTGGCTCCATTTCCCACACGGTGTGCATGAAGTCGCGCGTGGAGACGGGCGAACGCTGCCGGGTGCTCCCTGCGGTATCCCAATCGGGACTATAGAAGCCAAATACGGCGATTTTGAGCATGTGCCGAGCGCCTTTCGCCCCCTGCCGCATTTTCTATGGCAGGAGCTGGCCGATTATACCGCCTCGGACGCCGGAACGGGGGGCAGGGTGAAATAGAACAGGCTGCCCTGGCCTGGCTCGCTTTCCACCCCCACCGTGCCCGACAGGCGCTCGACGATGCGCTGCACGATGGAGAGGCCCAGGCCGTGACCCTCGACATGCCCTTCGCTCAATTGAGTGAATGGAGTGAACAACAAAGCCTGTTGCTCGGCGGTGAGGCCCACGCCGTTGTCGCGTACCCAGAAGCGCGGCGTGCCATCGGGTAGCACGTCCGCGCCCAGTTCTACCCGCGGTGGATTTCCACCATACTTCAGCCCATTGCTGATGTAGTTTACCCACACTTCGACAATCCAGGGCGCGTAGCCCATGGCCGCCGGCCAGGTCTCCGCTACCACGACCTCCGCCTCGTACTCCATGATCAGATAAGCCAGACGATCCAGGGCATCCTGGACAATGGCGGCCATATTCAGCGGATGCGTCTTCAACTCGCTCTGCCGCATCCGGGCCAGCAAGAGCAGTTCGTCAATGATGTTGCCCATGCGCCGCGCGTTGTCGGCGATCATCCGCATGAAGGTACGGCGCGCCTCGTCGGTGAGGCTGGCCTTCTCGTCGAGCAACAACTCGGAATAGCCGAGGATCGGGCTGAGCGGGCTTTTCAGATCGTGTGCCACCGTGCGGGCGAAAGTATCCAGTTCCTGGATGAGCTGTTCGCGTTCCTGCGCGGCCTGGATGCGTTCGGTCACGTCTTTGGCGATGGTCAGCACGCAGGGCGTGCCATCCAGTTCCACCGCTTCTGCCGAGACCAACGCCACGCCGGTCTCGCCCGACTTGCGCCGGAAGGTTATTTCCACGTTGCGCACTGCGCCTTGCTCCATGATCGTGCCGGTGATGGCGCGGCGTTCCTCAGGTTCCGGCCATACGGTCACCTCATCGAGCGTGCGCCCGATGATCTCTTCGCGCTCGTAGCCCACCATTTCCAGGAAGCTGTCGTTGACATCCACGAAGCGCCCCTCGTACAGCGTGTGGATGAGCATGGCATCGGGGCTGGCCCGGAACGCGCGCGAGAACTTCTCTTCGGATTGCCGCAGCGAATCCACCAGGCGGGCATTGTCTATGGCAATGGCCGATTGGTTGGCCAGCGCCATCATCAGTTCCAGGTCCTGGTGCGTGAAGCTACGCCCGCTGGGCAGGTTGATCGCCGTCAACGTCCCCAGGCTGCCATCGTGAAAGGTCATGGGCACGACGATGATGTCGCCGCAGTTGGTCTCGATGCGGCGCTGCTGCACAGCGGGCGACTCGCGCGGATCGGGTTCGTCTTTGGGCGAAAGCGCCGGTCGCCCCTCGCGCAAGACCCAGCCTGTCAGCCCTTCCCACAGCTCGTCCAGGTCGGGGCGCTCGATCAGGTGCGCGCCCGGCCCGCCGGCCACGAAGTGCAGCACAGTGCTGACGGTGCGATCGAGCATGATCAGCGACACACGGTCGGCGTAGAGTGCCGCGGCGACATTGTCTACCACTGCCTGCAGGAGTTCGGGTAGGTCGCGCGCTGCCAGCAGCGTATGGCTGGCGCTGTAGAGGATTTGCGTGCGGAACAGGCTTTCCTGCAACGCCTGTTCAGCCTGCTTGCGGGCGGTGATGTCCTCCTTGACGCCCAGGTAATGCGTGATGTGCCCTTCGGCGTCCTTGATGGGCAGAATGGTGGCAAATTCCCAGTACAGCTCGCCGTTCTTCTTCTTGTTCAGAAACTCACCGCGCCATTCGCCACCATTGGTGATCGTGTCCCACAGCTCCTCATATTCGGCGGCAGATGTGTGCCCCGACTTGAGAATGCTGGGGCGCTGACCGATGACTTCCTCGGCGCTGTAGCCCGTCACTGCCGTGAAGCGCGGGTTGACGTATTCGATGACCCCGTTGGTATCGGTGATGATGACGACGCTGGGACTTTGCTCGACGGCGCTGGAGAGCTTGCGCAACTGTTCTTCGACCTGGCGGTGTGTGGTGATGTCTACCAGACTCTCAATGCCGCCGATTACCTGGCCGGTGGGGTCGGTGAGCAATTCGACGTTTTTGATCACGGTGCGCTCTGCGCCGTCCTTGGTGCGCACTGTGCACTCGATCCCGCGCAACGGCCCCAGGGTCAGATCGGAGCCGGGGCACAGCCCGCAGTGCGCCTGGCAGTCCGCCTGACTGACGAGCGTGCACGGTTGCCCCAACAATTCTTCAGCCGTGTAGCCGAGCAATTGCTGAGCTTTCTCGTTCAGGCTGGTGATCGTCCCCTGGCGATCCACGGTGAAGATAGCCGTCGGCACGACGCGGTATACCAGTTCGGCGTATTCCCTGGCCCGGCGCAAGGCCCGTTCGCTCATCCTCTGCTCGCTGATATCGCGGACCGACATCACGCGGATAGAGCGCCCGGCATAGGGCCAGTCTTTGCTACGCACCTCCGCGGGAAAATGTGTGCCGTCGCGCCGCACCAGCGTCAGTTCGGTGGCGCTGATGCCGGTGCGCATGAGGCGCTCGCGGGCCAGCGGGCGCATCTCCGGCGCGATCAGCTCGAACACCGACTTGCCAAGTAGATCGTCCGGCCTGTAGCCGAGCAGTTGTGCCAGTGGACGATTCACTGCCAGGATCACGCCTGAGTCGTGAATGATCAGCGCTTCCAGAGCCACACTGGCCAGCCGGCGGAAGCGCTCTTCGCCCGCGCCTGTGCCCCAGGTGTCCCGTACGAACTGTGGCGGCAGCGCTGCCAGGTCCGACGACAGCGCCTCTGCCGGACTCACGGGGCGTTGTCGGCTCAGGTACACGATCAGGGCCAGGGCGGTCGCTGCCAGCAACCCCAGCAGCCAGCGCTCGGCACTTTCGGTCAGGTGCGCGCTCCACAACACCAGTGCCCAGCCAGCCCAGGTGAGCGCTGTCACCAATCCCAACCAGAAGCCAGACGGCAGGAAGAACGCCGTGCCAATGAGCAACAACATCAGGTAGGCGGTCTGTTCGGTCTGTTCGGTGAGGTAGAGATGCAGCAGGTTGTTGGCCAGCACCAGCCCGGCGATCATCGCCCCGAAAGGGTACACCCAGGTGCCGGGCAGCGGTTGGCGGCGCAGGAGAACGTGGAGGCCGAGGAGCAGCACGGCAGTCAGCAAGGCGGAAAGAGCCAGCGTCGAGCCGCTATTGCCCTGGATCAGCAGCGCATGTCCCCCCGCCAGGATCAGGTACAGCACTCCCAGCCCCGCAGTCAGGGGGCGCAGACTCCCGCGCGTCACTTCCAACAGCGTAGAACGCCACGGCGTAGCCAGCGGGTTGCGCTGCTGTGCAGATATTCCCTCTTCTAGCCATGCCTCGCCGGGAGGTCGCTGATCAGCCATCTCTCCCACCCTGTTCCCAGGCCCTGCCAGCATTCTCTGGATGCCGGTCACTCAATTATAGTGCTAGCCACGCTAGAAAACTATAGGGAGGCACAGGCGGTGCGCGCGCAAACTGTGACAGGCAATGTGCAGCAGTCTACTGCCCCTCACCCCTCTATCCCCTCGCCCTCGCGACTGCGTCGCGGGGCGAGGGGACTGACTGTCTGTCGCGCGAGCGCTCCCCTTCGCCCGCAGCGCGGGGG
>CAKZOB010000015.1 GCA_937135955.1 uncultured Anaerolineales bacterium
GGGGAAAACCTGGCCCGTCTCCCCTTCGCCCCTCAGAGGGAGAAGGGGCCGGGGGTTGAGGGGGGCTTTTCAAACGGTCTCTTAACCACAGCGGTATAGCGTGCTTTCAGAGTGCAGATCCGTCCCATCCGCAAGTATCAAGTATAGGGTCGGGCAAGACAGTCTGTGGAGGATTATAGTAAAAATGACCCGTAACACTTCCTATCGTGTTTGGTTGGCGGGCTGGTTACTGGTGTTGGTGATGCTGGCGACCGTCCTCACCTGGCTGGCCTTCCCCGCTGGCGCCGCACCGGGGCTGCAGGCGGGCGAAAATCTGCCCACCCCCACCCTCTATCCAGTGCAGAACACGCCCTACACGCTGACTGTCGTGGGCGGCAAAGAGGAAACCTACACCTTCAGCCACCAAAACCAGGACGGCTTTGTCTTTGGCCAGACGACCGTCACCTCGGAGTATCCGCTGGGCATGACTTTCACGCTGGAGGTCAGTTCAGAAAGCAGCGCCATTGAGGAGGTGATCCTCTTCGTGCGCTTTGTGCACGACTCCGGCACGCGCGCCCAGGCGAAATGGGATGCCGAGCGCGGTGTGTGGGTGGCGCGGCTGTGGGAAGCGGGCGGCCAACCTGCCTGGACGCACTTCGATTTTCACTGGCGCGTGCGCGACGCCACGGGCGCGTTCGTGGATACCGAGAAGTACCCGATGGACTACTGGGACCCCGATCATCAGTGGTATCGCAGCGAGAGCGAGCACTTGGTGCTCTACTGGCGCGACTTCGGCACGGACAACCCCAACGCCATCGCCCAGAAGATGGCCGATACCATCGCCGCGCTGGACAAACGGCGTGTAGAAGGGTTTGGCGCGTCGCTGAGCTACAAGCCCATTGCTGTGATCTACCCGGATCGCGAGTCGCTCTCGGCCATGTATGGCTCTGGCGTCTCCAACACGCGCGCGGCGGGCTTCACCTCCAGCGATCTGGGCATCAGCGTGCAGGTCTTGCGCGGCACGGAGATTCCGCCCAACCAGGAAAACTGCGTGTGGGTCACGCCGCCCGAAGAGTGGACGATGGAACGGCGCATCAACACCATCTACGCTGTCACCGGCCACGAACTGGTACACCTGACGCAGTACGAGGTGATGGGCGGCATGATGGGCTATACGTGGTTCTCCGAAGGACAGGCCGAGTGGTTTACCTCGGAGCCGGGCCTCTACGACCGCCGTCTGCGTCACCTGGCCACGCTACAAGACCTGCCCACCCTGCAGATAGACTACGGCTGGCAACTCAATCAGGCCGACGGTTGCTATGGCCTGCCCTACGACATGGGCGCGTCGTTCCTCAATTTCCTGATGCATCATTATGGCGGCATTGACTTTCACCTGCAACTGGTCAAGAAAATGCGCGGCGAGGGCAAGTCGGTCTTCAAGGCGGTCGAAGACCTGACGGGCAAACCCTTCCTGGAAGTGGAAAACGAGTGGCGCACTTACCTGGGCTTCCGCCCGCTGACCCCCGCCGACCTCGACCCGGCGCTGGCGCTGGAACCCTACGAAGATGCGCTGTTCGCCGTCGGCGACACGATCACGCTGCCGGCCATGCCGCCCATCGTGCAGATGTTCAAGTCGCCGGTGCCACGAGCGGCGCTCTCCGGCTCGTGTTTCGCCAATACGCCGGTCAAGGTGCTGCGCATGGGCCAGAAGGACGGCGTCGTTTACATCGAAATTGACTGCATGGGCATGGTCGGCTGGGTGAGCCGCGAGGCGCTGGTCGGGCCGCAGTAGCATCCTGCCCAGCCACCCAGCAGAAAGAAGCGGGGGATGAGAACCGGCAAACCCTCATCCCCCGCTCTGCGCTATACTGGGGCGCGATGCACCGACTGCCTGGCATCACCCAACAAGGAGCAACGGCACGCCCATGAGTGAGCGCCCTTCTGTCCCTCAGCAGCCCCTTTCTCCCCGCGAGCGCTGGGCCTATCGCCTGGCGCTGGGAGCGTTTGCTTTCTTCACTGTCTTCGGCCTCTATCTGCTCTGGTTCCCCAGCGACCTGCTGATCGCCGCGTTCGTGATATTGCTCTTCGTCACGCTGGGCCTGGGGCTGCTCTCCGGTGTGCTCTCCGTCTACTCTTCATAAGGGAGCATTTGAGAGGCAGGGCTACTTCACCCCAAATCCCCTCTTCACACGTGGCTCAGGAGCGCCGGGGAGCGAGGTTTTCAGGCGGTCTTGAACGCCGCGCCCGCACCCGCAACAACGTCGGCGACCAGACAATGTCGCCGCTGGCCTCGGCGGCGCTCAGCAACAGGGCACACGCCGCCTCCCGAAAAGTCGCGGCCTTCTGCGGCATCATGGCGTTGACTTCGGCGCGGCGGTCGGGACGGGCCAGCAGCAAGCGCAAATACGCCTCTGCGGACGGTAAGCGCAGCGTCACCGGCGCGACTTCCTGGGCGTCCTTCACAGTGAAACCGGCCTCGCCCAGCCACTCCCGGTAATCCTCGACATCCTGTAGCCGATCGCTCCACAGCGGCGGCAGGTCGGCCAACGCCTGGCGCAGCGCGGACAGCGCGGGCGGCGGCGCGTCAGTCGCATGGTCGGCGAGCAGATCGTCCAGGGCCAGGTGCAGCGGGTCGGCTGGCCCCCATTCTTGAATCACCAGCCGTCCCCCGTCGGCCAGGGCGTGCCACAGCGCGGGCAGGCTGTGTTGAGGTTGAGTGCCGTGCAGCGCAAACGAGGCGGTAACCAGGGAGAAGCTGCCCGCGCGGAAGGGCAACTGTTCCAGATCGCCCTGCACCAGCCCTGCCGTCCCACTCAGGCCGGTCGTGCGGGCCAGGGTCAGCGCGCGCCGGGCCAGGTCTATGCCGGTGACGGACAGAACGCGGCTCAGCAATCGCCGCGCGACTTCGCCCGTGCCTGTCCCCAGGTCGAGCGCCCGATCGTCCGGCAGCGGGGCGGCGTAGGCAACAAAATCATCATAGAGCGGGGCCAGAAAAGGGGCCACGTAGCGAGCGAAGTCCGGCGCGGCAGAGTCAAACAGGGACTGCAAAAGGGCCAGGCGGCGCGAGTGCGGGACACTCACTCCGCCCCCCAACCTGCCGCCGTTTCGATGATCAGATGATCCACCACCGCGTGCAGCGCTTCGCGCGGAGTCGCGCCGTCGGCCAGGGCGCGCTGATAGACGGCGATCTGTCGGTCGGCGCTGGTGCCCCGTTCGAGGATAGTGCGGACGTGCGCGACCTCCTCGCGGCAGTTGAGTTCGTCCACCACGTCGTCTACCATCTCGATCAACTCCAGGGCCAGATCGCACATGGGCACTTCGACCTGTGCGCCGAAGTCAATCAGCTTGCCGTCCAGGCCGTAGCGCACGGCGCGCCACTTGTTCTCCTCGATGAACATGCTGCGATAGATGCGCCACGACAGATTCTGATTGCGCAGGCGGATCAGCTTGGCGACCAGCGCCTGGATCAGGGCGGCAATGGCGACCGCATCGTCCACCAGGGTGCACATGTCGCAAATGCGCACTTCCAGCGTGCCCAGGTTGGGATGCGGGCGGGCGTCCCACCAGATTTTGGTCGGATCGGCGATGGTGGTGGAGTCGTCGGCGTGTTTGACCGTATCGGTGCGGCGGCCCAGCGACCCCACTTTGCCCATCACCGCCACATAGTTGGCGTACTCCGAATAGCTGGTGAAGTGCGGGGGAATGCCGGAACGCGGCATGTTCTCGAAGACCAGGCTGCGATAGCTCTTCAGGCCAGTGTCGCGACCATGCCAGAAGGGTGAAGAAGTGGTCAGCGCCAGGATGTGAGGCAGGAAGTAGCGCAACTGATTGAGCACCTCAATCATCAATTCAAACGCTTCGGGCGTCTTGCCGAAGCCCAGGTGCACGTGCATCCCGAAGATCAGCAGGCGACGCACCGCGTCTTTCATCTCGTTGGCCAGGTCGTCGTAACGCGCTCCTTCGCTGATCTCCTGATCTTCCCAGCGCGAGAAGGGATGGGTCGAGGCGGCGATGATAGTGCGCCCGTGCTGTCTGGCGACCTCCATCACCGTGCGCCGCAGGTGAATCAGCTCTTGCCGCGCTTCTTTGACATTGCAACAGATGCGGCTGCCAACCTCGATCTGCGACTGCATAAACTCCGGCTTGAGCTGGTCACCCAGCACGACACGCCCCTGGCCCATCATTTCCTGCACGTAGGAAGTGAGTTCGCGCGTGTCCGGATCAATAACCTGATACTCTTCTTCGATACCGAGGGTGAGCGGCGCACTGGGCATCGAACTCTCTCCACTACAAAGGCACGGGTACTGGCTCAACTATACCGACCATGAGGCGAGTTGCAATAAGCGGGATACGGCAACTTGCACAAATTTGCTCGACTCTGCCCCTTTTCCGCCGGCGATTGGCCTCTGTCTGGTCGCCCTCTGGCCATATGCATTTCCATTCGGGCAGTGATCTTGCACTGCCCAGACGCCGAGGGCGCAGGGCAAGCCGGGTTGAGTTTCTCCCTGTACACGCCAACTGGCCAACTCCGACCCCTGCAAAATACGCTATCATTAGCAGTAATGCGCCGATTTCAATTCTCTGCGGGAGCAGTCGCCCCATGAAACGATTCATCGCCCTCACCTGCGAGGCCCTGGCCCGCAGCGTTTACGCCGTCGCCGCCACAGCGCCGCACACGGTCACCGTGCGCCTCTATCGTCAGGGGTTGCACAACACGCCCAAGAAGTTGCGCGAAACCCTGCAAGAGCAGATTGACGCCATTCAGCCGGGCGAATGCGACGCCATCCTGCTGGTCTATGGCATGTGCGGCACGGCCACGCTCGGCCTGGTCGCCCGCCATACCCCCCTGATCATCCCGCGCACGCACGATTGTATTGCGCTATACCTCGGCTCGCATCAACGCTATCTGGAGGAATTCCAGGCGCATCCCGGCACCTACTGGTATAGCCTGGACTACCTGGAGCGCCTGGAACCCGGCTCCAACGTGGCACTCGGCGCGGCCCAACTGGGCGTCATAGACGAGGTCTACGAGCAATACGTCGCCAAGTACGGCCAGGACAACGCCGACTATCTGATGGAAGTGATGGGCGAATGGGGCAAACACTACGACCGCGCCGTCTATATTGACATGGGGCACGGCGACGGTCAGGTCTATGAGCAGATGGCCCGTGAGATCGCGCAGCGGCGCGGCTGGCTCTTCGAGCGTCGCCAGGGCGACCTGCAGATGCTACGCCTGCTGCTCTCCGGTGAGTGGCCGGAGGACGAATTCCTGGTCGTCCCACCCGGTCACACCATTCAGCAATCTGGCGACGAGACAAAACTGATTGTCGCGCGCAAGGTGGACGGTAGTCATGCCTGAAGTCATTTTCCAGCCCATCGGGCGGCGGATCGACGCGCGCCCCGGCGATACCCTGTTGCAGGCCGCGCAGGAGGCGGGCGTGGCGCTGTCGGCGGTGTGCGGTGGGGTGGGCGTCTGCGGCGATTGCCGGGTGCGCGTGCTGCGCGGGCAGGTCAGCCCGCTCAACGCTGTCGAAGAAGATATGCTCTCCGACGCCGAGCGGGCGGGCGGTCTACGCCTGGCCTGTCAGGTGGAGATCACCGGTGACGCGCCCATCGTGGTGGACGTGCCGCCAGAATCGTTGAGCGCTGCGCAGCGGACGCAGGTCGAGGGCGAGGAAATCCCGCTGGCTGTCGCCCCCGCCGTTCAGATACATGACCTGATCGCCGTGTCGCCATCGGTGGACGATCTGCGTGGCGACTGGGAGCGCGTGCAGGGCCTGGAGCCGGACGAGTGGCGCGTCAGCGGGCCGGTGCTGGCCGATCTACCTGGCCTCCTGCGCGGGCATGGCTGGCGCGCGCGCATGGTGACCCTGGGCCGCGACGTGGTGCGCTTCCTGCCGCCGCAAAGCACGCCCTTCGGCTTCGCTGTAGACGTGGGCACGACTGGGCTGGCCGCCTACCTGGTAGACCTGCTCACCGGTCAGACGGTGGGCATGGCCGGGGCCACCAACCCGCAGATCGCCTATGGCGAAGACGTGATGGCCCGCCTGACGCTGTGCGTGCGCGACCCGCACGGCCTGGAAAAGCTCCAGAAAACCATCGTCGGCGGCCTCAATGAGTTGCTGTACGAAGTATGCGCCCAGGCAGGGGCCTCGCCGCACCATGTGGTAGACGTGGTGGCAGTGGGCAATACGGCCATGCATCACCTGCTGCTGGGGCTGCCCGTCGAGCAACTGGGCAGCGCGCCCTATGTGCCCGCCGTGTCGTCGGCGCTGCTGACGCCCGCGCGCGCCCTGGGTCTGGACGTGGCCGCCGGAGCCATGCTCTACACACCGCCCAACCTGGCTGGTTTCATTGGTGGCGACCATATGGCCATGCTGCTGGCAACCGGTACCGCCGAACTGTCCGGCGTCACGCTCAGCCTGGACATCGGCACCAACACCGAAGTCACGCTCAACGCCAACGGCACTTTGTGGAGCTGCTCGACGGCGTCCGGCCCGGCCTTCGAGGGCGCGCACATCCGCGACGGGATGCGCGCCGCCGACGGTGCCATCGAGCGCCTGGCCTGGAAAGACGGCGAACTGGTCTGGCTGACGATCAATCATGCGAAGCCGGTTGGGTTGTGTGGCTCTGGCATCCTGGACGCAGTGGCTGCGTTGCGCACCGCGGGCATCATCACCGAGACGGGGCAGATGCTGCGCGGACACCCCAAAGTGCGCGGCAGGGGGCACACCATGTGGTACGAGATTGTGCCGTCGCAGCAGAGCGGGCATGGCCGCGCTGTAGTGATCAGCCGTTCCGATGTCAACGAGGTGCAGCTTGCCAAGGGAGCAATCCGCGCTGGCATCAAGCTGCTGGTGGAGCAGGCCGGCCTGGACGAGAGCGCCATCGAGCGGGTGATCGTGGCGGGGGCGTTTGGTAACTATATTGATCTGGCGGGGGCTGTGGCAATCGGCATGTTCCCGCCGCTGCCCCTGGAACGCTTCCGGCAGGTGGGCAACGCGGCGGGCATTGGGGCCAAACGCCTGCTGATCAACGCACACGAACGCGAGCGCGCCGCTGCCCTGGTGCGTCGCCTGCACTATATTGAGCTGACCAATCACCCCGCCTTCACCGATCGCTTCAGTCAGGCGGTTATGCTGACGCCTGTCCCCTGGGACGAGTGAAAAGCGAGGAATAAAGACTGCGAGTAGCAGCGTTCAGCGCCCCAGGCGTCGCGCGGCCAGCAGCAGCCCGATCATCGTCTTGCCATCCTGAATCTCGCCCGCTTCGACGCGGCGCAGCGCTTCGTCGAAAGGCAGGCGCATCACTTCCAGGAACTCGTCATCGTCCGCTGCCAGACGCGACTCGACCAGCTCTGTGGCCAGGAAAAGGTGAATCAACTCGGTAGTGTAGCCGGGGGCGGTGTATTCTGCTGTCAGGCGTTCCAGCCTGCCCGGCCAGTAGCCGGTCTCCTCTTGCAATTCGCGGGCGGCGGCCTGCGCAGGGTCTTCGCCTGGCTCCAGCGTGCCCGCCGGAATCTCCAACAACACCTGTTGTGCCGCGTGACGATACTGACGCACCAGCACCACGTCTCCGTTGGGCAGCAGCGGTACCATCGCTACCGCGCCAGGATGCCGCACGATCTCGCGCCGTGCCTGTTGGCCGTCCGGCAGCCTCACTGTGTCCACATAGACCTTGACCAGCCGCCCTAGAAAGGCCGCTTCCGAAGCGATCACCGTCTCGTTCATCTCTGTTTTCCGTCGTCCTGTGCTGCGGGTCTGCCCCTGACACGCTGACCCGCACCAGCCTCAACTAAAAGGGAGCGGGCTTTCTGCTGCGGACCGCTCCCTCGTCACCTGCGCTGTGTTCCACTCAACCGGCGAAACCGGGCGGCGTGGGCGTGTTGGTGATCACGATGTAGATCGGTCCGCCGCCCGCACCAGCCACAGGGGTCGGCGTTGGCAACGTGGCCGACGCCGGAATGATCAGTTCCTGTCCCACGGTCAGGAAGTTCATCTGGGCCGGAGAAATGCCGTTGATCGCCATCAGTTCGGACATAGTGACGCCGAATTGCAGCGAAATGCGGTAGATGTTGTCGCCCGGCTGTACGATGTACACCCCCTGCCGTCCGCCCTGGCCGTCGGGGACGAAGGGCGTGACGACGGGTGTGGCCGTCGCGGGCACCGGACAGGGCACGATCAGGGTGTCGCCCGCGCGGATCAGATCGGGATTGACGATGTTGTTGGCCTGGGCGAACTGATTGACGGTGACGCCATACTGACGGGCCAGCCGGTAGAGCGTCTCGCCGGGCACCACCAGATGTTCGCCACACACCCCGCCGGCCAGGGCGGGCGTAGCGGTGATGTAGATGACCTGCTGGCCGGGAATGGGCGGCGTGGCGGTCACGTAGATCACGTCCTGCCCGCCCACGCCCGCCGGAGGCGTGATGGCGAGCGGAATGCCCATGGTTGCAGCGGCAGTGGCGGTCGCCTCGAAGACGATCTGCGTGGCGGTCATCTGCCCACCGGTGAGCGTGGCCGCTGGCTCGGCGACAGTCGGCGTGGCTGTGGGCACCTGCGCCACGGCCTGCGGCTGCTGGATGTCGGCGGGAGCGACTATCGGCGGTTGAGTTGGAGCGGCGGCGACTGCCACGCCAGCGTCCTGCGGGCGCTCGGCCAGCGGCAACGCTTCAAAAGGCGTCGGCGATGGGAAGTAGAGCGTATAGGTCGGCGTGGGCGGGAAGGTGATGAACGGCACCGGCGTGAAAGTATTCGTCGGGCCGACGGTCGGCGGCAAGGTCGGCAAAGGCGTACGGGTCGGCGGCACGGCGGTAGCGGTAGCCGTCGCCGTCGGCGAGGGCGTGGGCGTATGCGAGCTGGTCGGCGTGGCCGTCGCGGTAGGCCATGGCGTCGGCGTGTTGGTGATCACCAGCGCCAGGGCTGCGGGCGTAGCGGTGAACAACGGCCCGCCCTGTCCTGGTACCGGGCTGGGCTGGATGACCAGCGTTTGCGTGGGAGATGGCACAGGCGAAGGCGGAGCCAAAGTGGGGAACGGGGTCAGGGTTGGTATCTCTGGGATGGATAATTCGGCTTCGGTAGTCGGCGAGATTTCCGGCAGAGGTGTGCCGGGCAACGTCTGAGCGCGCAGATCGGTCACCGGTGTCGGTTCCAGGCTACCACCAATCGAGCGATAGCAGCCCGCCAGACTCGTCACCAGCAACAGCGCCAACCCTATCTCACCGGCCCTGCGGGTCATGATCCGCATCTGCCATCCCTCCTGCCTGCACATCACTGTAGAGCGCAGTTTACCATCAGCATGCATGGCGCACAAGCCGCTTGCTGCGCTGTGGTTGACCTCACTCCCAGCTTCGCTGCGCTCGGCTTGCCCCCTCTCCGACGCGGAGCTATGCATTACCCACAAGTTTCCTCTCACCCCTCAATCCCCTCTCCCTCGCGACTGCGTCGTGGGGCGAGGGGACTCACTTTCTCTCGCCCAGGCGCTCCCCTTCGCCCGCAGCGCGGAAGAAGGGGCCGGGGGATGAGGGCCAGCGGGCGCGGCAAATCGCTGAGACCCTGTACTCGCACTCGGTTTGACGATTCGCTTCCACTCGTGAACTAGACTGAAATACACGCCCGCTGAGTCGAATTCGCAGCGGGCGCAGGTGTGGTTCAGGGGGCAGACGGACGCGGTCGGCCCTGTGTCAGGCAGGCGGGTTGGTGCTCAGTTCCCAGGCGTTCAGACGTTCACCTGTCACCCCGCTGGCATCCTGCCGCGCCAGGAAGACGAAGGCGGGCGTCAGCAACAGGGGGTCTACCCACTTCTGCTTGAGTTCGTCCGGATAGTTGCGCTCCGACATGGGCGTGTGCATGTACATGCCCGGCGTGATCGTGTTGGCGGCGATGTTGTGCGGGCGGCCTTCCAGGGCCATGCACTTCATGAACCCCTCCAGGCCGTGCTTGGCGGTGCAATAGGCGCTCTCATTCACAAAGCCTTTGATGCCGGACATGGACGAGACATAGACCAGGCTGCCCCGCTCCGCGGCGACCATGTAGGGCCAGACGGCTTTGGTCAGCAGGAAGGCCGCCTGAATGATCACGTTCACTTCGCGCTGCCAGTCGGCCAGCGTCAGCTCGGTCAGCGGGCGGTTGATCAGGATGGCGGCGTTGTGCACCAGGACGCGCGGCGTTCCGAAGTGCGCCAGCGCCTGCGCGACCGCCTGCTTGGTGTCTGCCGCGTCGGCGAGATCAACGGCGATGGGCAGGGCGTCGCCGCCTTGCGCATTCAATTCGTCGGCGACCTGCGCCAGCCGCCCGGCCTGAACATCCATCAGCGCCAGCCGCATCCCTTCCTGGGTATAGGCTTTGGCGATGGCGTAGCCCAGGCCCTGCGCCGCGCCGGTGACAATGCCAAAAGCACCTTTCAGGTCTTCCATCTCACAGCAACTTTCTGACAAAAGCGACGAATCGCTCCAGACCCTCTTCGAATTGTGGCGATCCCTGCGTCAGCGCGCCGCGGATGAATCCCTCGCCCGCCCCGCCGCCAATAGTGCCCGGCTGAAAGACCAGGCGCGCCTCTTCGCGAGCGCGGGCCACGAACTCGCGACTGCTGAGACCCGTCGGGCGAATGTCTATGAACACGTAGTACGCGCCCTGCGGCTCGCTGTAGGGCAGGCCCAGATCATCCAGGCTGGCCATCCATTGCCGCCGCCGCCGGTCGTATTCCGCCAGTATGTCAGCGAACCAGTCGCGCGGATGGCGCAGCGCGGCCAGCCCGCCCATCTGCGCAACCGCGTTGGCGCAGATCATCATGGCATGGTGGAAGGGCAACATGGCCTCGATCAGCGGGGCGGGCGCGGCAATGTAGCCCAGGCGCAGGCCCGTCATGCCGAAGCTCTTGGAAAAGCTGTTGATGGTGATGGTGCGTTCGCGCATGCCGGGCAGCGACGCCATGCTGATGTGCCGGTGCCCATCGTAGACGTAATACTCGTAAATCTCGTCGGAGATCACCAGCAGGTCGCGTTGCTGGGCCAGCGCGGCGATCTCGCGCAGCGTCGCTTCTGGCAACACCGTGCCCGTCGGATTGTTCGGTGTGACGATCACCAGCGCTTTGGTGCGCGGGGTGAGGGCGGCTTCCAGGTCGGCGGCGCGGACGGTGAAGTTGGTCTCCAGCGTGGTGGGGACGGGCACCAGCGTCCCGCCCAGAATGGTCGCGTCGCGGGTGTATTCGTCGTAGTGCGGCGATGGCGTGAGCGCCTCGTCGCCAGGATCGAGCAGCGTCATCAACACGGTCATCAGCGCTTCCTGTGCGCCGGAGGTCACCAGCACCTCGCTGTCCGGGTCTACCGTGATGCCGTTCTCCGCCTTGAGCTTCTCGGCGATGGCAGCGCGCAGTTCGGGGATGCCCGTCCAGGGGGTGTACTGCACCCGACCGGCCTCCAGCGCGCGTTGCATGGCCTCGAAGACTTCGGGCGGCGGCAGAAAATCCGGCGTGCCGCTGCCCAGGTTGATCAGGCCGGGGATGGGCACAGACGTTTGCCGCCCCAGCGAACCGCGCACGCGCTGCGCGCGCTGCGAAAGATACCTGTCGAAGTCCATAGCTTCCTGCCTTGTCGGTGAAACTGTCTCATGCCAGCGCGATCCAGCGCCGTTCCTGCGACGACTGTCGGATGGCGTCCATGACCAGTTGACAGCGCCAGCCGTCGGCGAAGGTCGCGCCCTGGCGCACCGCGCGCCCCTCGCGGATGGCCGCGGTGACTTCCTGGATCAGCCCCACAAAGGACACATTCCAGATGCCCTGGCCGATGCCCGGCAGCGCGGCATTGGGGTCTGTTTCGCTCACATCCTGGAACTCTTCGCCCGCGCGGGCCAGCAACAGCCGTTCGTCGCGGTCGGCCAGCAGGATCGTGCCCTCGCTACCGAAAATCTGCACGGAATTACCGATATTGTGGCGGGCCGCCCCGCTCAGGAACACCGAAGCCAGCGCGCCGCTCTGCATTTCCGCTGCGAAGCCCACCATATCGTCGGCGGTGGCCGTCCAGCGCTCGCCGGTGCGCGGGTCTATCCGATCCGGTACCAGCGTGCGCACCTCCCCGCTGACGGCGGCGACTTCGCCCAGCCAGAAGCGCAGCAGATCGATCTGATGCGAGCCGTTCGCGCCCAGCCTGCCGCCGCCCATCTCGGCCAGCGACCACCAGTCGCCCGCCGGACGCGACGCGGGATCGCCCCAGGTGGCGCTGATGTTGACGATGTTCACATGGCGCACTGTCCCGATCGTGCCGTCGGCGATCAGGTGGCGGATTTTGCGCCGGTTGGGGTTGAAGCGTAGCTCGTGGCCGATCAGATGCACCCGACCGAGCGCTTCGGCCCTGTCCAACATCTGCCGGGCCTCGGCGGCGTTCATGGCCATCGGCTTCTCGCAGATGACATGTGCGCCCGCGTCGAGCGCGGCCAGGGTCATCGGCGCGTGATAAATCACTGGCGTGGCGATGCCCACCAGGTCAACCGGATGGCGGTCGAGCATGGTTCGCCAGTCGTCGTAGGCGTGCGGGATGCTGAAGGCCGCCGCCGCGGCCTGAGCGCTCTCCAGGCGCGCGCTGGCCACGGCCACCACTTCCACGTCGGGAATGGTTGCCAGGGCGGGCAGGTAAGCAGCGCGGGCGAAGCTGGCCCCGATAATCGCCGTGCGGATGGTCATCGGCCACCTCCCTTACAGCAGCCCAAGTTCGTGCAGGGCTTCGCCGACCGCGGCCACGTTGCGCAGTTCCGCTTCGGAATAGTTGCGCGAGATCAACACGCCGTGCGCCCCACCGTCGAAAGCGGCGTGCACGGCTTCTTTGACCTCCTGGGGCGTGATCGGCTTGCTCTCGCCCTCGTGCCCCACGCCGACGCCAATGCCCGGATAGACCTTGCAGCGCCCGCCAGTGGCGGCGATCAGGTCTTGCGTCCAGCGCCGGACGTATTCGGCCTTGAAGCCAGCCTGCGCGCCCTGTTCGCGCGGGGCGATCACGTCCTGCAAGCCCAGCACGGTCGCCAGGGCATTGTACGCGCCGTCGGGTGTGGCGTCGGCCAGCACCGACCGCTGCCACTGCGCGGCGAACTCGACAAAGCGCGCTCCGGCGGGCGTGTGGTAGAGCACCGGTTTGAGCCAGTCGGCGTACTCGGCGAAGTCGGCGGGGTCGTACTGCGCGCGCAGGTAGGGGTTGTAGGTATTGATCACCTGCCAGATGCCCAGCCCCAGCTCGTGCCGGGGGTTGAAGAACTTCACCACACCGGCCAGTTCGTGGTAGAAGCCCTGATGGGCATCCAGCCACAGCTTCTCCCACATCAGCACTTCCGGGTAGTGCAGCAGATGGCGCAGCAGGGCGATGAACACGCCATCGCGCGGGCGCTCGCCCTGGCGCACCCCGCGCAGAAAATGATCAATACGCCGGTACCCTTCCAGCGCCCGGCCCACATCAATCCCGCGCGCCCGCGCCTCCGCCTGGAAGTATTCGTCGAAGCCGGTGGTGCTGTCGCCGCGGAAGAGGTCCATCAGCGGGCTTTGCCGCTCCACGCCCCACAGAAGGCCCTGCAGATCGTGGTTTTGCAGCCAGTCTTCGATCACGCAACGCCACCAGGTGCAGTAGTGCGGGTTCAGCAGCGATGGGCGCGTCGCCACCCGCCCCCAGTGATCGCGATCCAGAAAGTGCTGGAAACCCGGCTGCCACAGCGGGCGAATGCCCGAACTGGAAGTCTCGCAATAGTAGGGGTAGACCTTCATGCCACGCGCTCGCGCCGCCGGTACCACATCGGCCAGCGCGTCGAAGCCCTTATAGAGCGGGTCGGGCGCGGCGAACTGCCGGTGAAACGTCGCGGCGTAATAGTCGGGGTGCGGCTGGAAGAAGGCCCCGCCCTGCAGATTGTCCGGCTCTTGCACGCCGTGATCGGGGAAGCCGTGTGTGGCACGCCCGGCGTTGCCAATGCTCCACGACAGCGCCGAGATGCACAGGGCGTTGACGCCCGCTTTTTCCTGCAACAGGTCGAGCACCGGCTCGACGCCTTCGTCCACAAAACTGATCGCGCCGATCTGAATGCCGATGAAGGTGTCTTTACTCATAGCAAGTCCTTGCGAGTTGTGAGTAATGTCGAGTCAAGAGTTCAGAGTCAGGTGTCCGGAGTCTCTTAGAGCATTTGATAACCCCTCACCCCGGCGCTGTGCGCCACCCCTCAGCCCTCAATGGGGCGAGGGGGAAAACCTGGCCCGTCTCCCCTTCGCTCCTCAGAGGGAGAAGGGGCCGGGGGTTGAGGGGGCTTGTCAAACGGTCTCTTGGGCCAGGGTGTGCCCCGCATCGAGAGTTTCAGCGCGCTCTCAACGCCCCCGACTCAGGACTCCTGACTCATCTCCCCTCACACAGTGCCGCGCAGGCGCGGATCGAGGAAGTCGCGCAGCCAGTCGCCCAGGATGTTGAGCGAAAGCACCGTGAGCATGATCGCCAGGCCGGGGAACACCGCCAGCCACCAGCGGTTGGCCAGCAGTTGATCGCGGCTTTCGGCCAGCATCCCGCCCCAGGTGGGCACCGTCGGCGGGACGCCCAGCCCCAGGAACGAGAGCGACGCTTCGGCCAGGATGACGCTGGCCACGTTGAAGGAGGCGATCACGATCAGCGGGGCCAGGATGTTGGGCAGGATGCCGCGAAACATGATCCGCGCGTGACTCGCGCCAATGCTGCGGGCGGCCTCGATGTATTCTTTCTCGCGCTGCGCCATGGTCTCGCCGCGGGCAATGCGCGCGTAGGTCACCCATTGACCAATGCCCAACACCAGCACCAGGTTGAGCACGCCCGCGCCCAGCACCACCAGCACCATGATCGCCAGCAGAATGAAGGGAAAGGCCAGTTGAATATCGGCCAGGCGCATGATCACGTCGTCCACGCGCCCGCCGAAATAGCCCGCGGTTAGCCCCAGCAACGTGCCCAGCGTGCCGCCAATGCCCACCGCCACGATGCCCACCGACAGCGAGATGCGCGCGCCGTAGATCAGGCGCGAGAGCACATCGCGCCCCAGTGAGTCGGTGCCCAGAATGTAGACCATCTCGCCCTGCGCGTTACGCTCGAAGGGCGGCTTGAGGCGCGCTGCCAGGGTGATGCGGTTGGGGTCTTTGGGGGCGATCTGCGGGCCAAAGATCGCCAGAAAGACCACCAGGCTCAGGATGAGCAAGGCCAGGATGGGCCAGCGCGTGCGCAGCAGGCTATGGCGCGCGCGTCGCCAGAACGAGGCTTCGGGCACGTCTTCCTGCAGGCGGATCACTTCAGGCGGCGCGGCAGGCACGGCGAGCGAGGTTTTTTCGGCCATGGTGTCGTCCATTCCCAACTACCCCAGACGAATGCGCGGGTCCAGGCGGGCGTAGATCAGATCAACCAACAGGTTCAGCCCGACGAAAAGGAGCGAGAAAAACACCACGGTAGCCTGCACCACCGGGATATCGCGCTGATTGATCGAGTTGAACACCAGCCGGCCCACGCCCGGCCACGAGAAGACCGTCTCCACCACCACCACACCGCTGAGCAGAAAGCCGAACTCCAGCCCCAGAATGGTCACGAAGGGGATCAGCGCATTACGGAAGGCGTGACGGATGATCACCGTGCGTTCACGCAACCCTTTGGCCCGCGCCGTGCGCACGTAGTCCAGCGCCAGCACCTCCAGCATGGATGAACGGATCAGGCGGGCATTGCGCGAGAGCGAGAACATGGCGATGGTCACGCCGGGCATGATCAGGTGTTGCAGAGCGCGCGGGATATTGCCGATGGCTGTTTTGAAATCTCCGGCCAGCAGGGGATCGAGCAGCGGCACATGGCCGGAAATGGGCAATATCTTCCAGTGCAGGCCCACATAGAGCATCAGCATGAGGCCCAGCCAGAAGCTCGGCATGGACTGCCCGAAGATGGCGAAGAGCATGATCCCGCCGTCGTAGGGCGTGCCACGCTTGGTGGCCGCCAGCAACCCGATGGGAATGGATAGGGTGATGGCCAGCAACATGGCGAACACCGTCAGTTCGATGGTGGCGGGCAGGCGGGTGGTGATCAGCTCCATGGCGGGCGTCTTGGTGACCAGCGATTTGCCGAAGTCTCCGCGCACCAGCCGCCCCATGAAGGCCAGGTACTGCTCATAGAGAGGCCGATCGAAGCCCAGGCGGTGCCGCGTTTCGGCGATCTGCGCGTCAGTAGCCCGTTCGTTGACGTAGAGCAGGGTGGGATCGCCCGCCAGGTGCAACGACAGGAAGGAGAACAGCGTCACCCCGAAGATGACCAGAATGGATTGCAACAAGCGCCGTGCCAGATATCTGCCCATGCGTCTTCGTCAACCTGCGGAATGTTCAACAGACGGGACGAGCCGGTGGGGAGCACAGGCTCCGCTATATCTGTGCTCCCCAACCGGCAGGGAACAGTCAGGACGTTACTTGAGCTTGGCGTTGAACGTGATCACACGCTCATCACGACGCGGCTGCCAGTCGAGCCGGTTGCTCACGCCGTAGAAGTCGGGCTGCATGTACAGCAGAATCCACGGCGGGTCGTTGTAGAAGACTTCGAGCATCTCCAGCACGACCTTGCGCTCTTCTTGAGGATCGCGGATGTTGGACAGGCTGCGCCAGCGGTTGAACCATTCCGGATTGCTCCAGCGGCCATAGTTCGGGTTCGAATTCTCGCTGGCGAAGTCGGCCATCTCGTACAGCGCATTCCAGTTGCCGCCGCCCGAGCCCACAAAGAATAGCTCACCAGCCTGCTGATTGACCAACAGCGGGATGAACTCCGCGCGGAAGTCCATCAACTGGCAGTTGGTCTTGACGCCGATGTCATCCAGGTACTGGCAGATCGTCTGCACCACGTTGACATCGTTCAGGTAACGGTTGCGCCCGGCCATCAGCGTGCACTCGAAACGGACGCCGTCCCCCTTGCGCGGGTAACCCGCGGCGTCGAGCAGTTCTTCGGCCTTGGCTGGATCATACGGATACGGTTCGAGATCGGGGTGATCGTTGGGCTTGTTGACCAGGCCGGTCGCGCGCTCGCAGGGCACGCCGAGCAGCGCTTCGCAGATGGTCGGCACGTCTACGGCGTATTGCAGCGCCACGCGCACTTCGGTCTTCTTGATGGCGTCGGCGCACTCGCTCTGGAAGTTGTCGGTGAAGTTGAAGCCGACGTAGATACGGCGCAACCCTTCAACCGGCACCACAGAGGCGTTGCCAGAGGCATTGACAGCCGCATGCTGATCCGGCGGCACGTTGGTGATGACATCCACATTGCCGGCGATCAATTCGGCGGTGCGGGTCGAGGCTTCGGGGATAACGCGCCAGACGATGCGGTCGAAGTAGGGATCGCGCAGCGTGAACTCGTCCCACTTCTCCATCAGCAGGTAGTCGTCCTTGACCCACTCGACGAACTTGTAGGGGCCGGAGCCGATGGGGTTGCTCTGGGCTTCCTCCAGCGACATCTTTTCGTAGGAGTCCTTGCAGTGAATGTGCACTTCGGACAGCAGGCCCAGCGCGATGGATTGATAGCGCTCCAGGACGATGGTTGCCTCCAGCTCGCTGTCTACGCGGGCGTCCTTATAAGCGACCGAAGCGAAGACAAAGCCGGGGGTGTTGCCGGTGAAGCCGTTGGCCGGGTCGGCGGCACGCTTGAAGGTGTAGACGACGTCCTCAGCCGTCAGCGGCTCGCCATCGTGACAGGTCAGCCCCTCGTTGAGCACGAAGGTAACCTCGGTGCCATCCTCGGAGATGCGATAGTCTTTGGCCAGGAAGGGCACGATGTTGCCGAAGTCGTCAATCTCGTACAGGGTGGCGAACATGTGCGAAACAATATTGTCGTCGGTGCGCGACCCTACCTGCGGCGGATCGAGGCTCTGCACGTCCTGCGACTGAGCGATCACTAGCGTTTTCTCATCTGGGCCAGGAGCCTGCGCTTTGGCGGGCGACGAAGGCAACGCTCCGACGATCAGGGCCACCAGGATCAGCAGGGTGGCTGCATAACGAAGACGGGACATGGCTTTTCTAACCTCCTGCTCTGCACAGAAAAAGAATACGGTTGGGGTGACAACAGGCTTTGCTTTTCTCCAAATCGTGTACACCTCCTTGTGCCGTTCCACACGCTCACGCGCTCAGTTGACTGGTTTCGCCGGAGAGTTGCGCCAGCACTTCGCTCAGCGCTACTGTGCGTTCTTCCCGGCTGGACAGTGCACAAGCCTCGACCATGGCCAGCGAGCGCAGATGATCGCGCCCACTGCATTCGAGCGGCTTGCCATCTACCACAGCGCCTATGAATGCCTCCAGCAAAGCGGAGGTCTCGGTGATCCAGGTCTCATGAGGCGGCAGGGGCACGGGCGTCAGGTCGGCCTCGTCACGCCGCGCGTAGTACAGCGCGCCGAACTGATCGCGCTGAGTGATGATCCCCGCCGTGCCTTCGGTGCGCCATTCGAAATGCGGCGTGTTCCAGTTGCCCTGCCAGGTACCGTGATAAGTGACGAACAGGTCGCCCTCGAACTGCCACAACGCGGACACGTTGGCGTCGCTGGCGTACATGCTCCAGGGCGGATTCCAGGTATGGCACTGCACGCTGAGCGGCTCGCGCCCATAGACGAAGCGCAGCAGATCGAAGTGATGGATGGACTGCTCCCACAGCATGGGTTGATCCATCGTCAGTGGATACTTGTTCAGGTCGGGGCGGTGACCGTCGCGGTAGCGCTCGTAGGTGAAGCGGGCGAAGGCCGCCTCGCCGACAGTCCGTTCGGCCAGCAGGCGTATGGTTTGGCGGGTCACGGCCAGGTAGCGCAAGTTCAGCCCCACCATCAGCGGCACGTCTGCCGCTTCGGCCAGCGCCACCAGATGCGCCGCTTCGGCCAGGCTGAGCGCCAACGGCTTCTCGATGAGCAGGGGCACGCGGCGGGCGATGGCCGCCCGCACCTGACTCTCGCGTCCGACGGGCGGATTGGCCAGGATCAGCGCATCTACGGCGGGTAGCGTGGCCAGGGCTTCTTCTGCCGAGGCGAAGGTGGGCCGCGGACCGAACTGCGTCACCGCCGCCTGGCAGGCTGCCGGATTGGGGTCGGCATAGGCGGCAATCTCGCAGCGCGGCGAGCGCTGGATCACCTCGGCCCAGTAGCGCCCGCGCACGCCTAGCCCTGCCAACAGGATGCGCAGCCGCGTCATGGCGCGGCCTCCGCATGGCCAAACCACTCGATCACAGCTCCGATCCCCTCCTCAAACGGTGTCCACCGTGTAAACCCCAGTTCGTCCCGCAGGCGCGCGCTGCTCAGCATCCCCCGCCGCGTCAGGCTTTCGCCCTCCGCCGACAGCCCCTCGCGCACCTCCAGCGTTACCCCTGGCAGCCTGCGCCGGATGATCTCGGCGATTTCCAGGGGTGTCAGCATTTGCTCTGCCGCAACGTGATACAACACATGGCGCAGCGCAGGAGCATCCAGCAGGGCCAGCAGCGCCCGCCCCACGTCCGGCGCATACGTCCAGTCGCGCGGCGGGTCGTCGCGCCAGATGGTCACGCGACCCTCGCGCAGCGCTTCCGTCACCAGCCGCGCCACCAGGCTGACGCGCGGACGGGTGCGGCGCGCCATTTCGCGCGGCCCGTAGATGTTGCTCAGCCGGACGGCCAGCACATCGCGCCCGTACTGTTCGCGCAGCGTCTCCAGCAGGTATTCCAGCGCCCGCTTGCTCACCGCGTACAGGCCCAGCGGCGCGGGCGTCATCGTCTCGGTCACCGGCCCTGGCGCGGTCGCCCGGAAGACCGCCGACGAACTCAAGACGATCACGCGCCGTCCCTCCGCCCACTCCAGCAGACACAGCGCCGGCTCGACGTTGGCGCGAAAGTACCCTTCCGGCGTCAGGCCGACTTCTTCCGGCGCGGCGGTGATGGCAGCGGCGTGAATCACCGCGTCTGCCTCCAGCGGCGGCAAGTCCAGGCTGCCGGTCACCGCGCACGCCACCTACAACGACTGCATCTACCGCGTGGCGCAGTTCGGCGTAGATGTGATCGAGCATGGCGGCTCGATGACCGAGGAGACGATTCAGTTGCTGCTGGATCGGCGCATCCCCATCGTGACCACCTTCGCCCCGCTGGTGATGCAGGCGCAGCCGGAGATCGCCCGTCAGTTCAACATTCCGGAGTGGAAGATCGCCGAGCGGCAGCGCGCCGTTGCCGATCCGTCGCGCTATGCCGGGTTGGTGCGCGCCGCCGAGATGGGCGTGCCCATCGCCTTCGGCACGGACGCGGGCAGCCCGGCAGTGGGGCACGATGTCGTCGCGCCAGAACTCAAGTTCATGGTGCAAATCGGCGTTAAGCGAGACAATTACGACGCGCTGCGGAGTGCTACCATCGTCGGAGCGCAGGTGAGCAAACTCGATCGGCGGCTGGGCACGCTGGAAGTGGGCAAAGAGGCCGACCTGATCGTGGTAGAAGGCAACCCGCTCGACGATCTCGACGCGCTGCAACGTGTGCGCATGACCTTTATTGCGGGCAAGAAGATGATCGGCGTTGGCGACTAAACTTCGCTGGCGGGGGCCTGGTGCGGCCTGGCGACCGACGTTGCCGGGCCTGTCGCATCAGGTGACGCTATTCCTGGCCTATAACGCGCTGCTGCACATCGGGCTGATCGGCATCAGCGACGCCCTGCTGAATTTCTACTTCGTCAGCCTGGGCTACAGTCCGCAGACCATTGGCCTGTTGCAGTCGTTGCCGCGCGTGAGCGGCTTTCTCAGCAGCGTGCCGATCGGTTTGCTGGCCAACCGCGTGGGGGTGCGGCGCGTCACGCTGTGGGCGACGGTAGGGCTGACGGCGTCCTATGTCCTGCTGGTCGCCTGGCCGACGCTGGCCATGCTTGGCTTCAGCCGGTTTCTGGTGGGGCTGTTCTATGGCGCAGTGCAGATCGGCATGGCTCCGCTGATGGTGACCCTGGTGCGGGCAGAACATCAGGCGCATATCTTCGCCTATCACAACCTGGTGAGCATGGGCGCGACTGCCATCGGCAGTGTGACCGGTGGCTTCCTGCCGCTGCTGGTAGTGGCGCTGTTCCCCCAGGCGACGCGCGTCGCGGGCGTCGCACCAGAGCAAACGCCCTTTGCCTATCGCGTCGCCCTAAGCGTTGCGGCAGGGCTGATCCTGGTCAGCGCGCTGCCGCTGCTGCGCCTGGCCGAGACACACCGTTCACCGGCGGTACACGGTCTGTTCAGCACGACTTCCGGGCGCATTCCCTGGCGCTGGCTGACCTGGCTGACGCTGCCGTTGCTGCTCTTCGGCTTCACCGGCGGCCTGACCTTTCCCTTCTACAATCTGTTCTTCCGCACCACCTTCAACGTGTCCGACAAGACCGTGGGCACCATCCTGAGTCTGGGATGGGTGGGCATGGCGCTGCTGCCGCTGGCCAATCCCCTGTGGGATCGGCACTGGGGACGTGTCCGCACGCTGGGCATTACCATGAGCGTGGCCGGGTTGGCGTTCGCGGGGCTGAGCGTGGCCCCGACGCTGGCGATAGGCGTGGGGTGTTATGTGGTGGCCATCTCCTTCCGCAACGTCATGCAACCCGTGTTCCAGCCCCTGCTGCTGGACACCCTGCCCCCTGATCTGCACAACATCGCCAGCAGCATGGGTATGCTGCAGTGGAATGTCGGTTGGTTCGCGGCGACGGCGGTCAGCGGCTTCTGGCAGACGGCCTACGGCTTTGGGATGATCATGCGCGTGGTGGCCCTGGGGGCGCTGTTGACCGCTGCGAGCGTGGTCTGGCTCTTCCACGACCGGCCACCATACCGCGCCCCCATGCCAGAGACGCCCACCTGAAAAATAGTAGAAAGGGAGCACTTCATGATGAGCGCGACAATCACAGGGATTTTCAACATCTTGGCCACGCCCTTCGACGCCGAACGGCAACTCGATCTGCCAAGCCTGCGCCGCCTGATCGAGTTTCAGCTCGACCGCGGCGCGTATGGCCTGACCATCCTGGGCGTGCTGGGCGAGGCGGCCAAGCTCAGCGTGGACGAGCGGCGGTTGGTGATGGACACAGTGATGGAGACGGTCAACGGGCGGGTGCCGGTGGTGGTGGGCGTCAGTCACCAGGACACGGCAACCTGCATCGCGCTGGGCCAGGCGGCCTTCGCCGCCGGAGCCGACGGCGTGATGATCGCCCCGCCGTATCTGGACGATCCCTCGCCTGAGCGCGTGCTGGCGCTCTACAGTCAGATCGCCGAGGCGGTGAACGGGCCGATCGTGGTGCAGGATTACCCCGTCGTGACCAATGTGGTGCTCTCGCCCGACCTGCTGGCAACGCTGGCCGAGCGCATTCCGCATGTGCGCTACCTGAAGATGGAAGACCCGCCGCTGATGACGAAAATCCGCGCTATCCGCGCGCGCACCGACCGGCTGGCGATCTTCGGCGGGCTGGGTGGCATGTTCCTGCTGGAGGAGTTGCAGGCGGGCGCGGCGGGCACCATGACCGGTTTCGCCTTCACCGAGATACTGGTGGCGACCTACCGGGCTTTCAGCCAGGGCCGTCTGGCCGAAGCCGAGCGCATCTTCGACCGTTACCTGCCGCTGATCCGCTTTGAGAATCAGCCACAGATCAACCTGAGCATCCGCAAGGAATTGCTCTACCGGCGCGGGGCGATTGCCTGCCCCGTTTTGCGCGATCCCTACGTGCCCATTGACGCGGGCACGCACCAGGAGATTGACTGGATACTGCGGCGGGTGGGCATCAGCGACCCCACGCAGCCGCTCACTTTCTAAACTCTGGACTCCTGCTCAAAACCATTGGAGAGCAAAAGACATGGACCTGGGACTCAAGGACAAAGTGGCACTGGTAGCAGCAGCGGGCCAGGGTCTGGGCTATGGCACGGCGCGCGCCCTGGCCCGCGAAGGGGCCAGAGTCTCGATCTGCAGTCACCTGCCAGACGAGATCGAGGCAGCGGCTAACCGGCTGGTCGCCGAGACGGGCGGAGAAGTGCTGGCGACCGTGTGCGATGTGCGCGATCCGGCGGCGATCCAGGCGTGGATAGAGCGCACGGTGAACGCCTGGGGGCGCATAGATGCGCTGTTCATCAACGCGGGCGGGCCGCCTGCCGGTTACTTCCACGAAATAGATGATGCACAGTGGCAGGCTGCCTTTGAGCTAACGCTGATGAGCGCGGTGCGGCTGGTGCGCGCGGCGTTGCCGCACATGAGCGCGGGCGCGGCCATTGTCGCCAGCACGTCGTCGTCGGTGATCGAGCCGATCGAGCGGCTGATCCTGTCGAACGTGATGCGGGCGGGGGTAGCCGCGCTGATCAAGACGCTGGCCGACGAACTGGCCCCCAAAGGCATCCGCGCCAACACGCTCATCCCTGGACGCATAGACACCGAGCGCGTGGCACAGCTCGACCGCATCAAAGCGGAGAAGCTCGGCCTCAGTTTTGAGGAAGTCCGTGCCCAGAGCATCGCGACCATTCCGCTGGGTCGGCTGGGCACCATTGACGAGTATGGGGCGGCGGCAGCCTTTCTGCTCTCGCCTGCCGCATCTTACATCACCGGCGCGACGCTGCGCGTAGACGGCGGCAAGGTCCGCGCCATTTAGTGACCGTTTGAAAAGCCCCCCTCAACCCCCGGCCCCTTCTCCCTCTGAGGGGCGAAAGGGAGACAGGCCGGGTTTTCCCCTCGTCCCCATTGAGGGAGAGGGGTGGCGCACAGCGCCGGGGTGAGGGGTTATCACTTAGTGAGGAGACGGCTCATGCGCATCACCGACATGAACTGGTCGCAGGTAGAAGCTTACCTGCAACAGGACGACCGCTGCGCCCTGCCGTTGGGGTGCACCGAACAACACGCCTACCTGAGCCTGAGCACCGACAGCATCCTGGCCGAGCGGGTGGCGCTCGAAGCTGCTGAGCCGTTGGGCGTGCCGGTGTTTCCGGTGTTGCATTACGGCATCACGCCCTATTTCCGCGCCTATCCGGGCACGGTGTCGCTGCGCGTGGAAACCTATCTGCGCGTGGTGCGCGACGTGCTCGATAGCCTGGCCGACCAGGGCTTCCGCCGTATCCTGATCGTCAACGGGCATGGCGGCAACGCCCCGGCGCAGGCCCTGGCTGGCGAATGGATGGCCGATCACCCCGGTGTGATGGTGAAGTTCCACAACTGGTGGAACGCCCCGCGCACCTGGGCGAAGGTGCTGGAGATTGACCTGGTCGCTTCACACGCCTCGTGGATGGAGAACTTCCCCTGGACACGGTTGGCGGGCGTGACCGTGCCACGCGAACAGAAGCCGATGATCGAAGTGGAACGGGCGCGCCTGTTGACGCCGCGGGCGCTGCGCGACTACCTGGGCGATGGCAATTACGGCGGGCTTTATCAGCGGCCCGACGAGGACATGCTCGCCATCTGGCAGGTGGCCGTCGAGGAGACGCGCGAGCTGCTGGTCAGCGGATGGGAGCGACCATGAGAGTGCTGATCTGGGGCGCGGGGGCGATGGGCGGGACGATCGGCGCTTATCTGATCCGCGCCGGGCGCGACGTAACGCTGGTGGACAGCGCCGCCGATCACATGGCCGCGATCAACGCGACGGGGTTGCGCCTCACCGGCCCGGTAGACGAGTTCACCGTCCGCGCTCGCGCTTTCACGCCAGGCGACGTTCGCGGGACGTGGCCGACGATCCTGCTATGCGTCAAGGCCCATCACACCGCCCAGGCAACGCAGGCTCTGGCACCACACCTGGCGGCAGACGGCTGTGTTGTCTCGATCCAGAATGGTTTGAATGAGCTGGTTATTGCCAGCCTGGTAGGGCAGGAGCGCACGGTCGGCGCGTTCGTCAACTTCGGCGCGGACTACCTGGAGCCGGGGGTGATTCACCGCGGCAACCGGGCGGCGGTGGTGATCGGCGAACTGGACGGGCGGATCACGCCGCGCCTGCAAGCCCTGCACGCTTTGCTACGCGACTTCGACGATCGGGCGACGATCACGACCAACATCTGGGGCTATCTGTGGGGCAAGCTGGCCTATGGCGCGCAGCTCTTCGCCACTGCCCTCACCAACGAGTCCATCGCCGACGCGCTGGCTCTGCCCGCCTACCGTGCCCTGTTCGTCGCCCTGGCGCGGGAGGTGCTGGCCGTGGCAGTGGCGCGCGGCGTAACGCCAGAGGGCTTCGACGGCTTCGATCCGCGAGCGTTCCTGCCCGGCGCAGACCCGGAGACCTCCTTACGCTCGCTGGATGAGATGGTTGCCTTCAACCGCGCCTCGGCCAAGACACATAGCGGCATCTGGCGCGACCTGGCTGTGCGCAGGCGGCGCACTGAGGTAGACGCGCAACTGGGGCCAATCGTGACACTGGGGGCCGAGGCTGGCATACCCACTCCTCTGACTGCCCGCCTGATCGAGTTGATCCATGACATTGAGGAGGGTCGCCGTCCGCAATCTCTGGCGACGCTTGACGCCCTCAACGCCGTTTTGTTGCAGAATGATGCACAAGGATGATACCTATGACCGCCTATGAAGCCTTGCAGGAACACATCGCGACCTATAACGATCTGCTGAACGTGCTCAACATCCTCAAGTGGGATGCGCGCACGCAAATGCCGCCTGGCGGGTCGCAGACGCGCGGCTACCAACTGGCGACAGTGTCGCGGCTGGCCCGCGAACACTTCGTCAGCGAGACGACCGCCCGCCTGCTCGACGCTGCCGAGGCCGAGGTCGCGGGCGAAGCCCCGGATTCTTACCGCGTGCGCGCCGTGCAGCAGACGCGGCAGTACTACGAAATCGTGCGGCGTATCCCCGCCGACCTGCTCGCCCGACGGGCGACGCTCGCGCCTGTCTCCGAGCAAGTGTGGCACGAGGCCAGGCAGCACAACGATTTCGCCCGCTTCGCCCCCTACCTGCAGCAGATGCTTGATCTGGCCAGGGAGCAGGCCGACGCGATCGGCTACGAAGAACATCCCTTCGATGCGCTGGTCTTCGAATACGAGCCGAGCATGACGGCGGCCAAACTGCGCTCGCTCTTCGAGGCGCTCAAGGCCGGGCTGTTGCCGCTGCTGGAACAGATCGTCGCGCACGACAGGCCGCTGGAGAAAAACCTGTGGGCGCGCGCATACCCGCTCGACCAGCAGCGCGCCTTCGCCCTGGAAATGGCGCAGAAGATCGGCTATGACCTGGAGCGCGGGCGGCTGGACATCGCGCCGCATCCCTTCGAAATCTCCTTCACGCGGCAAGACGTGCGCATCACCACCCGCTACGACCTGCACTACTGGCCGATGGCTTTCTTCGGCACGCTGCACGAGGCTGGACATGCCCTCTACGAGCAGAACATTGACCCGGCCCTGACGCGCACCGCTCTCACTACCGACTTTCTGGGGCAGTACGCGGTCGGCGGCACCAGCTACGGGGCGCACGAAGCCTCATCGCGCCTGTGGGAGAATCTGATCGGGCGCAGCCGCGCCTTCTGGGGCGCGCACTTGGGGCAGCTGCGCGAAGTCTTCCCCGACCAACTCGCCGATGTGGACGTAGACCTGTTCTACCGCGCCATCAACCGCGTGCAGCCCAGTCTGATCCGCGTCGAGGCGGACGAAGTGACCTACAACCTGCATATCATGCTGCGCGTGGAGATCGAGATGGGGCTGCTCGATGGCAGTCTGCGCGTCGCCGACCTGCCGGAGGTGTGGCGGGCGAAGATGCGCGAGTACCTGGGGGTGGAGCCGCCGAACGACAGCCTGGGGGCGTTGCAGGACGTGCATTGGTCGGGCGGGAGCTTTGGCTCGTTCCCCGGCTATACGGTTGGCAACGTCATGTCTGCGCAACTGCTGGCCGCTGCTCGTCAACAGGTGCCCGGCCTGGACGATGCCCTGGCCGCCGGAGATTACGCGCCGCTGCTGGGCTGGCTGACCGAGCACTTCTACCGGCACGGGCGTGCCTACAGCGCGGACGAAATCCTGCAGCGCTGCACTGGGCGACCCTTGCACGTCGAGCCGTACCTGGCCTATCTGCGGGACAAGTTTAGCGATCTGTACAGGCTGCAGTGAGTTGTCGGTGATCGGTTGTCAGCGATCAGTCAACGGGCTGGCCGTCGGCGCGACCGGTCGGCCCGTTCTGTCACCTGAAGCCTGATCGCCGATCACTCTCACAGGAGATCACCATGCATATCGAATTCAGCGGCAAGACGGCGCTGGTCACCGGCGCGGCGCACGGCTTCGGTCGGCAGATCAGCCTGGAACTGGCCCGCCGCGGGGCGCACGTGTGGGCGTGCGACGTGCTGGCCGACGAACTGGCCGAGACGCGCCGGCTGTGCGCCGAAGCAGGCGGCGCGTGCGAAGTCAGGATGGTGGATATCACCGATCGCGAGCAGGTCTTCGCCTTCGCCAGCGAAGCAAGTCAGGTCAGCGGGCGCGTGGACATCCTGATCAACAACGCCGGAGGCGTGCTGGGGCAGGTGGGCCGCCCTCTGGAAGACGTGTCGCCGCAGGACTGGCAGGCCATCCTGGACGTGAACGTCACCGGCGCGTTCTACTGCTGTCAGGCGGTCGTGCCTGGCATGAAGACGGCGGGCTGGGGGCGTATCATCAATATTTCCAGCGGCGCGGGGCTGGGCGTCAGCCTGACGGGCATTCAGGCGTATGCCGCCGCCAAGGCCGCCCTGATCAACCTGACGCGACAGCTCGCCCACGAACTCGGCCCCTGGCAGATCACAGTCAACAGCGTCGCGCCGGGGTTCGTGCGCTGTAACCCAACTACCGAACGGCAGTGGCAGTCCTATGGCGAAGAAGGACAGCGCGCCTTGCTCAACGCGATCGCGCTCAAGCGCCTGGGCACGCCCGAAGACATCGCCTGGGCCGTGCTGTTCCTGGCCTCGGACTACGCGGGCTGGATCACCGGGCAGGTGCTGGCCGTGGATGGTGGTAAGTAGGCCCGTGCCTCTACTCAAGATGTGGGTAATGCATAGCCGACGCGGAGAGGGGGCAAGCCGAGCGAAGCGAGGCCGGGGGTGAGGTCAATCACAGCCCAGCACACGGCCTGTCACAGCTTGCGCGCGCACCCCTCAAATCAGGTCTGATGCATGATCAGCCGACCGTGAGCTTTCGTGAAATGCACCCCGCGTGGCGGGCTGTCTTGACAGAGGATCGGGGGTGTGCCAAGATTGCAGCAAGGTACGGTTTGCTGCGCTCATTGACCGATCGCCGGGTGGACAATCGCCCCCTGGGGGAGACCATTCGAAAACCTCACCCCCAGTCCCTTTTCTCTGCGCGCGTGGAAAGGGATTGAGAGGTGAGGTAAACCTACCAATCAGCGCTCCTCAAATTCTCTAGAGGTCGAGCCGCAAATCGCCGAGTATGAGGTTTTGCGCCTGCTCTCTCATCGGTAGACAGCCATGCCCCTCACCATTCGCGAACTGCACCCCTGGGAAGTCTCGCTCGAAGAGGCCATCCGCCTGCAACAGGCGCTGGCTGCCCAAGTGATCACCGATCAGCCCCTGCCGCTGACCTCCGTTCGGCTGGTGGCAGGCATTGACGTGAGCGTCAAGGACGACATCAGCCGGGCGGCGGTGGTGGTGGTGCGTTTCCCGGCGCTGGACGTGGTAGAGAGGGTGATGGCGGAGCGCCCCACAACCTTCCCCTATGTGCCAGGGCTGCTTTCCTTCCGCGAGGGGGCGGTGATCCTCGATGCGCTGCGTCGGCTTGAGAGCACACCCGACGTGCTGCTGGTAGACGGGCAGGGCACCATTCACCCGCGCCGTATCGGAATTGCCTGCCATATTGGGCTGTTTCTGGATGCGCCGACGATCGGCTGCGCCAAGAGCCTGCTGGTGGGGCACCATGCCCCGTTGCCGCCAGAGCGCGGCGCGTGGGTGCCCCTGCGCGACCGGGGTGAGGTGATCGGGGTAGTGTTGCGCACACGCGACCGCGTGACGCCGGTCTACGTCTCGGTAGGGCACCGCGCCACCCTCGACGACGCGCGGCAACTGGTGCTGGCCTGCACCTCGCGCTACCGCCTGCCGGAGCCACTGCGCGCCGCACACAAGGCCGCTGCGCTGGGCCGCCCTTGACCTCTGTACCCCTCCGCGCCTTTGCGGTTCGAGCTTTTCAGCCGACGGCGGGCGTCCTTTCGAGCAGCAGATGAGGGTCTTGTAGCAAACCGCTGAGCGCCCGGCAG
>CAKZOB010000016.1 GCA_937135955.1 uncultured Anaerolineales bacterium
GCGCTGCGCATCCATAGCATCAGCCACCAGGTCGCCCATCTCGTCCGACAGGCCGTTGGCGAAGACAAGCACTTCGTCGGTCTCTGTGCGCTGCCAGGGCCGCGACGTGTCGGCATATTCGCCGTAGCCCTGCTCGGTGACGAATTCGTTGCCCGCCGCATCGCGCAGCCGCCAGCGGTAGTAGACACCCACCCAGGGCGGCACCGCCGTAGACTGCGTCGGCTCCCAAACAGCGGTGATCAGGCCGGTATCGGGATCGATCTCACCTGTCGCGCGGCGCACGCTGAGCGGTTGCTTTTCGCGCACGGTGGGGCGGTGCATCCATTCCACGCGCGCGCTGACGATCTCCCCACCGCTGCTCGACACCCGCAGCATGAAGGCGAAGCCATTGGGGTAGCGGCTCTCGAAGTCCATCTGCTCGATCGTCCACTCGGCGGTATTGGCTCCGGCCTGCGCAGCGAGGACAGGCGCGGGCGCAACGGCGTCATCAGCGCGGGCAGGCGCGGTAAGCTGACCAATTCCCACCAACGCCAGGGCGACTATCATCAAGGGAAGAGTTACGGCCAGGACACGTCGTTTCATGGGGAATGGCTCCGTGTTGAGTCTTGAGTCAGGAATTGAGAATGATGAGCGATGAGTCAGAGCAGGGCAACGCTGATGACTCCTCACTCAGAATCCCTTATCAGAACATAGCGCAAGGCGCGGACATGCGGCAAGCGTGCCAGGTGCGTGCAAAATGTGACGGGCAATTTGCGGCAGTCTGCTGCCCCTCACCCCTAAATTCCCTCTCCCTCGCGACTGCGTCGCGGGGCGAGGGGACTTATTGTCCGCTCCCGTTCTCCCGCGCTGCGGGCGAATGACCTTGCCCCGCCTTTGCTCACAATGCGTTAGTCTGATTGTAGCGCATTTTCCCCACCGATCGGCTGCGCGCGCGTGCCGCAGGCGAACGCCCAGGCCAGGAAGCGATCCACGTCGTACTGGATCAGCGGCCCGCTCAGCCCCAGCGGCAACGGGCCAACGCCATGCCGTCCCCAGGGAATGCGCAGCAGCACCACCGTCGCGCCCGCCGCACGCAGTCGGTTCGCCAATAGTTCGGCATGAGCGGGCGGCACGGTGCGGTCGCGCTGCCCCTGGATGATCAGCGTCGGCGGTACGTCCGCGCGCACATAGCTGACTGGCGCGGCCTCCTCGTAAACGGCGGGGATGTCGGCGGGCAGGCCGCCGAGCAGCAACGCCGGCGCTCCGTCCGGCACAGGCGGCCACAGGCGCAGGTCTGCCGGAGGGGCGCAGACCACTACCACCTGCACGCGCTCGTCCGACGGCAAGCCCGCCTTGCCCAGGCAACTGGGCGGGAAACGCGCGTCGTTGGGCGTGTAAGCCGCCAGCAGCGCCAGATGAGCGCCCGCCTCCTGGCCCAGGATCGCCACGCGACCGGCATCCGCCCCAAAGGACAGCGCGTTCGCCCTGATCCAGCGCAGAGCACACTTAACGTCGCTCAACGGCGCGGGCCACGGCCCGCCGCGATATTGCGCGTCGAAGACCACATAGCCTTGCGACGCCAACCAGCGATAGCGCAGCCCGGCCACCGCCCCGCCCTTGTCACCGCCGAACCAGGCCCCGCCGTGCAGGGCCAGGATCGCCGGACACAGGGTAGAGGCATGTGCTGGCGCGTAGACATCCAGGCGCAGCGGATAGCCGTCCGGTGCGGCGAAGAGCACATCGCGCGTCACCTGGACGCGCGGCCAGACCATCCAGCGCAATGGCCCGATCAGGTCGGTGCGGTGCCGCTGGACAAAGGCGCGGTGCTTTTCGGCGGGGATGCGCTGTTGCCAGCCAGGGCCTAACCCCTCGCGCATGGCCTCGGCCATCTGCCGGGCGACGGCGTCGCGCAGCAGCCACGGGCGCAGCCGCAACGCCAGGCCAGTCGCGCCCAGCACCATCGCTCGCCAGCTTCGCGCCCGTATCCCGTGCCAGAAGCCCAGCCAACCCGCGATCAGCCCCAGCAGGGGGTCTTCAGTGGCGAGGGTCTGCGCCAGCGCCAGATGACGGCGCGAATGCGGCGAGATAGTCGGCCAGATGCTCAACAGCCCGGCCAGCGCGGCCAGGGTAGCCCAGACGAGCGCCTTCAGTCGTCGCATGATCGTCCTCCTGGTGCGGAGACTTCGCTCATCCTCATTATACCCCCGCCCAGGTGTGACATCGGGCGACGACCTCCCAATCGCAGTTCGTCCGATTCTCACGCTTGGCAGGGAAGCGGAAAGCCTGTAAAATGCAGTTAACCGTAGGGGCTATGATAAGTTCTCTAATTACCCTCACAGGGTTAAATAGTCCAAGCGGAACATCCCACGAGTAGAGTTTCGAGTGATGATCACAACCATCCGTTCTCACCTGAAGGGGCATTTGCTCACGGCAGAGATCTTCATCTTTGCCGTCGTGGTGCTGACGCTGGTGGCAGCCGACGTGCTGTACCCGTCCACCGAAGTTTTTCTGGTCGCGCTGGTGCTGCTGGCCATCATCAACAGCAAAGCACGCGCCTTCGCCATTGACTTCGCGCCGTTCATCGTGCTGATCTTTTCTTACGACTCGCTGCGCAACTTCGCCGACGACCTGACCGGCGCAGACATTCACGTCCGCGATCTGATCATCTGGGAACGCGCGCTTTTCGGCGGGAGGTTGCCGGCGCATTGGATTCAGCAGAATCTGTGGGATTTGCCCATCACCCCTTTACTCGATGTGCTGACCAACACCCTTTATCTTTCGCACTTCATGACGCCGCTGGTCATGTCGGCGCTGCTGAGGCGGCGCAGCCCCAACGAATACTGGGCGTTTGCGCTGGGGTTGGTGACGCTGTCCTATGCGGGCTTCATCACCTACATCCTCTTCCCCGCCGCGCCGCCCTGGTGGGCCACCCATCGCGGCTACCTGCGCACCATGCCGATCACGCTGGATCACTTCGTGGTGCCTGCGGATGTCGTCAGCGCTGGCCCCAATCCGGTAGCGGCCATGCCCTCCCTGCACACCGCCTACCCGGTCTATATCGCGCTGGTGGCCATCGCCACCTGGGGCAAACGCGGCTTGGTGGCCATCCTGCTGCCGCTTGGCGTGGCTTTCTCCACCTTCTATCTGGGGCATCACTGGGTCATTGACGCGCTGGTAGGCGCTGGCTACGCGGCCTTCTTCTTTGCGACCGTCTTCCTCTACCTGCGGCGCAACGAGCTATCGCTGGTCTGGCTGACCCGCGTCAAGCAGGTGCTGGTGCCGCACACGTGAGACAGTCGCGAGCGCTACATCTGAAGTGAGGAATCACAAGCCTGGAGCGTCCCCTGCTCCAGGCTTGTCATTTCTGGCTCCGGTGCGCTTTGTCCCTGCCGGATTCTGACTTCGCTTCCCAGACTCAGCCCCTGATCAAGCGGGGAATGTCGCGCAGTTTGGGCATGTGCCCCATCAACAGCATGTTCACCCGGAACATCCGCCCGGCCAGCCACACTGCCCCTGCCACAGCCAGCACCTGCAGGACAATGCCGAGCACAAGCTGAAAGGTCGGCACAGTAACGACGGCCTGCCGCATGACCATGGCCAGCGGCGCAGTGAGAGGGATCAGCGAGAGCACGACCGCCAGCGTGCCGTTCGGCTCTTCGGTGAAGATGGTCAGGAAGAAGAAGGGAATAGCCGCCGGCAGGGTGACGATGGTCACGAAGTTCTGCGCCTCGCGCAGCGACGTGCTCATGGCTCCGATGGCCGCCATCAGGCCACCGAAGAACAGAAAGCCCAGCAGGAAATATACTGCCAGCGTGATGAGCGCCCTGAGGTTGACTTCGATATCCCCCAGCGCCTCGAACACATCCCCAAGCTGACTGCCGATGAAGAGCAAAGTTCCCGTCAGCGTGACCACCTGCAACAACGCGAGCAGACCCGCCGCCAGGACTTTGCCCAGCAGCAGGGCCGTCGGGCGCACGGTCGTCAGCATGACCTCGACGATGCGCGATTCTTTCTCCGCCACGGCGCTGGTCATCACGTAGCCCCCGCCCCAGAAGACGGAGAACATGAGCAGCAGCCCGAAGGCATAGACCAGCAAGAATTCCTGATCTTCACGGCTCTCCTCGACCGCGCCTGTCTCGTTCAGACGGTGGTCTACTACCACCGCAGGCGTGCGCAGGCGCAGATAGAGCGACTCGTAATCGGGCGCGTCCACGCTCACCAGCAGGCTGCGTATCAGGTAATCCTCCATCAACTGCCCAGTATCAGCAGCCTGCAGGTTCAGCCCCCTGGTATAGACCGACACCTCGCCGCTTTCTACGAAGTCCGCTTCGATGACATACAGCACGTCTATATCGCCCGCTTCCAGCGCCGCCTTACCTTCTTCTTCACTGTCGTAGTGCGTGAACAGCTCGCGCAGACAGTAGGGCGAACTGATGCGCTTGATCACCGCGCTGCGGGTGCGATCCATCGTCTCGTCGAAGTTCAGCAGCGCCAGTTCCTGCGCCGAAGGCTCGCACTTGACCGGCGGATAGCTCTCTGGAGCGGGGAACAATCCCTGTGGCGTCAGGTCTACATAGCCGATGGCCTGGCTGCCCTCGTTCACTTCGGCAATAGTGGCAGTGTCCTCCTCGTCTGCCGAAAGATGCTGATACAGGCGATAGCCGTAGAAAGCCAGCAGCGCCAGGATGGGGATGCCGAAAGTGATGAACAGATAGCTCTTGCGGACAAACATGTGCCGCACTTCGTGACGGAAGACAACAATCCAGTGCTTCATCGGCGGAACAACCCCTTTCTGCGACCCGTGATGGCGATCGGCGCATCCGCCGGAGCGGTAGTCAGCGTAACGCTACCCTGGCGCAGCGCCCGCCACAGCGTGCGCGGAGTGAGCGGCTTGCCGTACATCAACATGCCCAGCCGGAAAACCTGCACCACCAGCCACATCACGGCCAGCACCGCGACGACCTGCAGCGCCAGGCTCAGCGCGATCTGCCAGGCAGGGACGCCCCCCAGCAACCCCAGGCGCAGCGTCAGGCCGACCGCCGCCGTGAGCGGGAAGAAAGAGAAGAACACCGGCAACGCGCCATCCGGATTGTTGAAGAACGTTCCCACGAACATGATCGGCAGCACGCTGAGAAATGTGAAGAATCCGGCGATCTGACGGCTCTCGGCTTCAGCAGTGACCGCCGCGCCGATGCCCAGCATGGTCGCCGCGAAGAGCACGAAATTGATCAGGAACAAGACACCGATCAACAGCAGATGCGTCGGGTCGAACTCCACCCCGCTGAAGAATGCGCGCGCATCCTGGTAAATCTGACGGATCACCAGGGCCGCCGCGGCCCACAGCAGCACCTGGGTCAGCGACAGCGCACCCAGGCCCAGCAGCTTGCCCCACAGCAACTCCGCCGGGCGCGCGCTGGTGGCCAGAATCTCCATCAGGCGGTTTTCCTTCTCTTCCACGACGCCGCTCATCAGAAACTGCGCGGTGGTGCTGGTGCTCATGAAGTAGATCATCACCAACAAAAAGGGCAGGATGAAGCGCCCCAGGATAGCCGCTTCGCTGAGTTCTTCGCCGGTCTCTTCGTCGCGGATGACGAATTCCAGCGCACCCAGCCGCTTGACCGGCACTGGCAACGTATCGGGCGCGCGGCTGGCAATCTGCGCTCGCATGAAGTTTTCGATGCCGGATCGCAGCGCTTCGGGCATGTTGCGCCGCATATACACGTCAATGCGCCCGGAGAACAGATAGTTCTGCGGGATGACAAAATAGGCGTCGAGTTCTCCGTTCTGCAACTGCTGCCGGGCAAACTCTTCCAGCCCGTCGAAATACTCCCCGATCAGCTTGCCGCGGCTGGTCTCTACCGGCATTGGCACAGTAGGATCGCTGATGGGGAAGTAGCCTGCCGGGTTGGCTACGGCGGGGTTGATGATCATCGCCCGATCAATGTAGCCGACGCGCTGGAAGTTGTCCAGGCTGGTTTCGCGCTCGGCGGTGATCCAGACGACCACAACCATGGCCAGCAAGGTGATCAACGGAACGCCGAACGCGGTGAACAGAAAGCTGGGTCGCCGGAAGTTATAGACGTACTCGCGGCGTGTCACCAGCCAGACTTTGCGACTGAGCATGGCTCACCCCCCAAATGACCCGTTGGCGCGCACCCCGCCGACCACCTCGATGAAAATTTCGTTGAGGCTGGGCACGGCCAGTTCGAAACGCTGAATCCGGTAGGCCGGGCTGGTCGCCAGAGCTGCCATCACATTATCGGGCGTGACATCTTCGGCCAGGCGCAGCAACACATCGCGCCCGTTTTCGCCCGCCTCCACCACCACCACACCGGGCAGTGCCGCCCAGTCGCCTTCCCCTTCGACGATGACGGCGTTCTTGGCGAAGCGCTGCCGCACCTCGTGCACATCCCCATACAGCACCGCGTGCCCCCGATTGATCATCAACAGGCGGTTGGCCATTTCCTCGATCTGATGCATCTGGTGCGTGGACATGATGATCGTCACGCCCTCGCGGTTCATCTCATAGAGCAGGTCCTTGACCATCTCCGTATTGACCGGGTCCAGACCGGAGAACGGTTCGTCAATGATGATCAGGTCGGGGCGATGCAGGATGGTGGCGATCACCTGCACTTTCTGCTGCATCCCTTTGCTGAGTTCTTTGACTTTGCTGCGGGCGTTCTCGGCCAGGCCGACGTGTTCGAGCAGGCTCAGGGCGCGGGCGCGCGCCTCAGCGCCAGATAGCCCTTTGAGCTGCCCCAGATAGACCAGCATGTCCAGCACGCGGACGTTGTGGTACAACCCGCGCTCTTCCGGCAGGTAGCCGATGCGCGCTTTGGTCGCCTCGGTGATCGGGCCGCCTAGCACCTCGATGTGACCTGCATCTGGCTTGAGAATGTCCAGAATCATGCGGATAGTGGTGGTCTTGCCCGCTCCGTTGGGGCCGAGCATGGCAAAGATTTCACCGCGCCGCACCTCGAAAGACAGGTTATCTACAGCGGTGAAATCGCCATATTTCTTGGTCACACCGCGAACGGCGATCGCCAGGTCTGTTTGCGAGGCATTCATCCAGATACTCCTTGCTCACTTCATAGACAGGGGAGCCTTGTCCGGTTGAGGTCTACTTGATTATACGCAGGGCCAGCCCTCAGCGTAACGGGTATTTTGTCACATACAGGGCCTGTCAGGTGATTTTCAGCCACCTGTCAGTTTGCGGGTTGTCCCTCAGGGGAAAGAACTACACGGTAGAGCTGTACTCCGGTGCTGACATAGACCGGCACCAGGTATGGCGCACGCGCCGGATCGAAGCGGCCCAGGGCACGCTCGTCTGGGCCAACATATATGTAGTCCACGCCGAAAGTCTGTAACAAATGGAGTCGCGCAGCATCCGAAGCATCAGCGTCGAAGAAGCGACTGACGTCCGCCAGCCGCTCGGCCATTTCCGCCGTGAGCGACCAGTGCCCCACGAAACTGCGCACCGGCGCGCGCGCTGGCAGCCAGTTGCCGCTGTAGAAGAAGGAAAGCACCACCTCATCGAGGGTGGCGTGCGCACACAACCAGTCTGTGGCTCCGCGCTCGTCGGCATGAGCGTAGACGAACTGATCGTCCTGGCGCTGGATTGCGTAGCGTGTGAGGGTGATCAGCGTATGCACCGGGCTGGCTGTGACCAGCACCAGCAAAATAATCAGGGCCAGGCCAACGCTGTACTCCGTCAGCCTGCGCCGCAGGCGGGGTGCAATCCCGCGCGACCAACCCGCCGCTGCCAGGACGGTCACCGGCACGTGCCAGCCTTCCATGAAGCGGCGCTGAAAGTTGACGGGCACATAGACGAGCACCAGCACGACCGCGAACCACAGCACTATCCCACGCCAAGCAGCCCCCCGTTGCCGCAGAGCGTACCAGGCTCCGGCAAAGGCCAGCACCCAGACCGGCCCATATAGATTGAACAGACCCCATACAGGGGGCGTGTAGGTATCGCCCTGCTCCAGCCAGCTCGCCAACGCCAGATCGCGGTAACTGAGTATAGTGAGCAAGCCCGCCAGCAGCGCCGGAGGTGTGAAGATCACTGCCAGCCACCCCACTGCCCGCCAGGGTATACGGCGCGTATCCGCGATCTGCCACAGCACTTCGCCGCCCAGCACCAGCCCCACGACAGCCAGTTGGTGCGCGTGAATCAACGCTGTACCCAGTCCAGCCACGCTCGCCAGCGCGGCCAGCGGCCAGCGCCCCCCCGCCAGCAGACGCTCTCCGGCGACAATCATGACCATCATCAAAACCATGTTGAGCGTGAAATGCCCGTTGCTCAGCAGCGCCAGGAAGCTGATAGCGTCGGTAACCCACAAATCGGGCGTCAGATGGACGTGCGTCGTCTCCGACAGGGTAGGCACCAGGGTGACTATCCAGCCTGTGCCACCGGTGAAGAGCAACAGAAACAGCGCCAGGGCGCGTTCGCCCCTGGAGGCCAGCAGGCGCGCAGCGAAATGATAGGCCGACCAGGCGAACAGACCGCCGCAGCCCAATCGCGCCAGGTGAAAAACCAGCGGCAGCGAAAGCGAAGTCAGGCGGGCCAGGTGCCCCAGCACCAGATAGTACGAGAAAAGGGGCAGCGGACGACTGGGGCTGGCGGTGTAAGGCAACTGATAGAGCCAGCGCCCTTCATAGCCTTGCTGCATGTTGGCCAGATAGGAGTTGGCGTCGAAGGGATTGATGCTCACACCCGTCGCCCTTACGCCCTCAGGCGCTGCCCAGAGCGGAACTACATACGGGAGCGTGCCCATCAACAGGAAGAGAATCAGCGCGCCCCACCCCCACAGCGGGGTCTGCTTCACCAGGCTACGCAGCGTGTGCATCACCACAGTCACTGGCCTTCACGCCAGATCGCGGGCATCCAGACCATACTGGCCCCTCAGTATAGCCGGACCCGCCCGGCGCACAACACCGGAGCACAGGGCAGGGAAGGCACTCAGGCGGGGAACAAGCCTTCCCAGTCGCGCAGCAGAGCGCGCAGGCGGGTTCCATAGGGCGTCGCGGCATAACGTTCGGCTTCGATCCGCCATTCCTGGAGGGCCTGCGCGTAGCGCCGGAAGGCGGGCGGTGGCTCGCCCCGCAGCTCATGCCGCATGGCGATCAGGGCCAGGGCATAGCGATCTCCCAGATGAGAGATCGCGTGCGTCGTAGGGGGTAGCGCGTCGAGCGCCGCGCCCGCCGTCTCTTGCTGCTGCGCCAGAAACAACCCCCAGGCAACCAGCGTCTGCGCGAAGAGCGGGTTTTCAGCAGCGGGGATATGAGCGCGTAAGCTCTCGGCAGCCTCGGCGAAAGCACCGCGCGCGATGAGGGCGCTGAAAAGGGTGATGTACGCCAGATCGCACAGCCAACGAGCTGTGCTGTCGCCCTGCACACCGACACCCTGCGCCTGCAAAGTTGATAGCGCCTCGCGCGCGAAGGACTCGGCCCGCGCCCCCTGCGCCTGAGCCGTATAGGCGCTGGCGAGCACCAGAGCATTTTCCACCGACCGGTCGCCTGTCTGGCGCAGGGCGCGGGCGCGCGCCAGCACCTGCGCGGCGTGCCCCGCCTGAATCAGCAGGATGCTATCGGCCAGGTAGCGCGTATCTGGCCCCTGCCGCGATCCGCGCAACAGCCAGACCGTGAGGCCCAGCGTAAGCGGCACCATCACCGCCATAAACGCTCCAACGAGCACAATGATCTGTCGATCCTGCCGTGGGTCGAGCGAGGTTAGCGTCAGGCCCAAGGCCAGGCCGATCAGCACCAGCAGCGCGAACCACAGTGCCCGTATCCAGGAAGAAGACATGTTCTTTGTGTGACCTCCTGCGCCCATCTCTGGCCAGACTCTAGCCCGTTCAGCCCTGGAGACCCAAACATAACTGCAGAAAAACGAACCGGGCGCTCCGCCCTCGCGCTGCGCCCGGTGATACACGTCTCGTTCGCCCGACGATCAGGCCCAGGTGATCAGGTTGGTCATGATCGGGTCAGTCAGGTCATCATGACGCGGCAACACGCGCACCGAGATACCCCGTTGACCGGTCGTGGAATAGTGCAGTGTGGCGTAGAACTCATGTACGTTGCCCGACTTAGGGGGATTCTCCGGGCAGCAGTGCTGCATGTCCATCGTCTCGCCGACCACGATCTCGCCCCGACTGTCCAGCGAACCATAGTAGAGCTGCACAGTGACATCTTCGGGTTTGAGCGCGCCCAGGTCTACGAAAGCGCGCACGGAAATCTCGTCGCGGACCGTCAGTTGTTGCGGCTCGACTAGCACCCGCTCGACGCGCACCGTATGCCAGTTGGCGCGGACACGGGCCAGCCAGTTGGCGAAGGCGCGCCCGCGCGTCAGGTCGGGCTGGCTGAGCGCCACGAAACGCTGATGGCTGGGCAGATAGTATTCCTCCGCATATTCGCGCACCATGCGGTAGGTATTGAAGACGGGAGCCAGTTTTTGCATACTGGCCTTGATGCGCCGAATCCACTCACGGGGCAGGCCGTCGCGGGCGCGGGTGTAGAAGGCCGGGATGATGTCCTTCTCCAGCAGGTTGTAGAGCGCCTGCGCTTCGATGAAATCCTGCAAGTCCCATTCCTGCTGCGGGTATTCCTCGCCCGCGCCAATGGCCCAGCCGACCGATGGGTCGTAGGCTTCGGCCCACCAGCCATCGAGGATGCTGGCGTTCAACCCGCCGTTGTAGATCACCTTCATGCCGCTGGTGCCGCTGGCCTCGTTGGGGCGGCGCGGCGTGTTCAACCACACATCCACCCCTTGCACCAGGTAGCGGGCGACATTGATGTCGTAGTTCTCCAGGAAAACCAGGGCATGGCGGAACTCCGGTTGTTCTGCCGTCTTGATGATCTCTTTGATCAGCTCTTTGCCCAGGTGATCGTGTGGATGCGCCTTGCCGGCGAAGATGAACTGCACCGGGCGGTCGGGATCGTTGACGATGCGCGCCAGGCGCTCTTTGTCGCGGAAGAGCAGTGTCGCGCGCTTGTAGGTGGCAAAACGACGGGCGAAACCAATCGTTAGCGCATCCGGATTGAGCACCTCGCTGGCCGCCTCAACCTCGGACTGCGGCGCACCACGCCCCCGAAGTTGCTCTACCAGGCGGCGACGGGCGAACGATACCAGGCGTTCGCGGCGACGCTCGTGCGTGCGCCACAATTCAGCATCTGGGATGCGCTCGACATCCACCCAGTAGGCAGGGTTGTCGGGTTCTTTGCGCCAGGCTGGATCGAGGTAGCGATCGAACAGGCTGATCATCTCGCCGCTGATCCAGCTTTCGATGTGAATGCCGTTGGTGATCGACCCGATGGGCACTTCATCTTCTGGCACCTGGGGGAACAGCCACTGCCACATGGTGCGGCTGACCGCCCCATGAAGCTGACTGACGCCGTTGGCGTGCATCGAGACCTTCAGCGCCAGCACGGGCAGGCTGAACACGTCGAAGCCGCCCATATGCTCGCGTCCCAGGTCGTGGAACTGCTCGCGCGTCAGCCCCAGTTCTTGCCACAGATAGGCGAAGTGTTCGTCAATCAGGTCATAGCCGAAGCGCTCCAGCCCTGCCGGGACGGGCGTATGGGTAGTGTAGACGTTGCCGGTGGCGCAGACATTGGCCGCTTCCCAGAAGGTCATCCCTGGATTTTCCTTCATCATGATGCGGATGCGCTCCAGGGCCAGGAAAGCGCTGTGCCCCTCGTTCATATGACAGACCGTCGGGCGCATGTTGAGCGTTTCCAGCAACTGAATGCCGCCGATGCCCAGCACGATCTCCTGACGGATGCGCGTGCGCCGATCGCCGCCGTAGAGCCGGTCGGTCAGGTCGCGGATGTCTTCGGGGTTGTCCGGGTGATTGGTGTCCAGCAGATAGAGCGGCACCCGTCCCACCTGCACTTTCCAGACCTGAATCTTGGCCTGATGCTGCGCGATGGGAATCTCGATGATCAGCGGCGTGCCGTCGTCTTTGAGCACCTGTTGCACGGGCAGATTGGCGTAGTCGTTGAGGGGGTAGGACTGCTGCTGATAGCCGTCGGCGTTGAGATATTGATGGAAGTAGCCTTCCTGGTAGAGCAGCCCCACGCCCACCAGCGGCAACCCCAGGTCGGAGGCGCTCTTGAGATGATCGCCAGAGAGCACCCCCAGGCCGCCCGAATAATTGCGCAGGCATTCGGTCAGGCCGTACTCCATGGAGAAGTAGGCGATGAACGGTTTTTCGAACTCGCCGAAGTGACGGCGGTACCAGGTGCGCGCATCGGGAGCCATGTAGGCGTCGAAGGCGGCACAGACGCGGTCGAGATGCGCCAGAAAGGCTTCATCTTCGGCAGCCGCCTGCAACACGTCCTGGTTGATGCGCCCCAACATGAGCACCGGATTGTTGCCGGTCTCTGCCCACAGATCGCGGTCAAGCCGCCGGAAGAGGGCGATGGTCTCGTGATCCCACGTCCAGCGCAGGTTATAGGCCAGCTCGCGCAGCCGTTCGAGGCTGGGCGGCAGGCTGGGTTTCACGTCGACTCTGGCGACGGGTTTTACCATGGGGATATCTCCTGCTATACCGTTCGATGTGAGCCTCGGTAGACCCGTTGTAGAACGGGCATGACAGACGACAGGGTGTAGGATAGCAGGCGCGGCCCGATTTGCCAACGTGACGGGGAGGGCCGTAGCCTGATAGGGGGGCAAAAACCGGTCTCACCAAGGCACTCAAATCCAGGGGGCGGGTTCCCTGCCCGCGCCATCGCCCCTCACTGGCCCGTTATCATCCCTCATCGGGGCGCGGGCGTAACGGCTGCGCACGTCCGGCGAGGCTCCCGTCGTGGGCTGGGCGTGTGCGCGCGCCGGGCTGCGTGGTATCGGCGGACGAAGTCGGCGGTTCCACCGGAATCAGCGGCACCACGGCGGGCATGTCTGGCAAGGGGACGGCGGGCGTTGCGGGGCGTTCCAGCGGCAGGGCCATGGTGAAAGTGCTGCCCTCGCCCAGGGCGGTCGCCACGCTCAGGTAACCGCCGTGCGCCTCGGCTACCGCCCGTGCCACGAACAACCCCTGCCCCAGCCCGCGCGGGTCAATGACGCGCCCATCGGGGGTGCGCGCCTCGCCCCGATAGAAGCGCTCGAAGATATGCGGCAGGTCGCGCGGAGAAATGCCCACGCCCGTATCGGATACCTCCACCAGGGCGTAGCCGTCGCGGATGCGCCCCACCTGCACCAGGATTTCGCCCCCTGGCTCCGTGTATTTGATGGCGTTGTCAATCAGGTGCCCGATGGCCCACTGCAGACGGCGGTCGTCGCCCAGCAGCCTGAGGCGACGGGCGTTGGCAACCGCGAACGAGAGCTTGAGTTCGGCCTTTTCGATGCGCGAGCGCAACCCCAGAATGACCTTGATCACCAGGGCGGGCAGATCAACATCCTGTTCGCGCACGGCGAAGCTCCCCGCACCGATCTCCGAAATGTCCAGCAACTCGACGATCATGCGGTCGAGGATGGCCGCATTGCGGCTGATCGCCTCCAGGAATTTGCGGTTGGGCGGGCGGTCCTCCGGCATGGCCAGCAGCACTTCGCTCATGCCCTTGATGGCTGTCAGCGGCGTGCGCAATTCGTGGCTCATGTGCGTGACGAACTGATCCTTCAGCCGGTCGGAGATGGCGTCGCGCGTCACGTCGCGCAGCATGAGCACCGTGCCCAGGCGTTCGCCCTTTTCGTCGCGCACCACCGCGATCTGCGCCCCGATCACGCGGTTGTTGACTTCCACGCGCTGCGGCTCGCCCAGGGTGATCTCGCCCTCGGCAGGCACGCGGTAGCGCGAGTCCTGGAACATCCGCCCCAGGTCGCTATCCCAGAAGACCCGCATCGAGCCGAGCAACTCGTGCGCCGCTTTGTTCATCAGCACCACGCGGCCCTCGTTGTCCTGCATGATCACGCCTTCGCTGATCATGGCCAGCACGCCGGTCAACTGCGCGATGCTGGTAGCCTGTTCGGCGCTCAGTTTTTCTAGCTGATTGATGCGCAGCAGCGAGTGCTGCAAGGCTGCGTCCCGCTCGCGTTTCTTGCGGCGCAGCGTGCCATAGAGCCGCTCGAACAGACGACCGGTGTTGGTGCCAAGGGCGTCTACCGACTGCACCATGTCGGCCACTGGACGGGCGGAATCGCCAGGTGCGGGCTTGGGCGCTGTGGGCATGTCAACTCTCCGGGCCGGGAGCGGCTGTGTTGGGACCTTGGCTAGGCAACGGGGCAGAGGTAGTGCCCGGCTGACTTTGCTTGGTGGCTGCCAGCCGGTCGAGCATCGCCTTGAGTTCCATCAGGTCGGGCAGGGGCTTGTTGATGATGGTATCTACCCCATCGCGGTCGAGCATGGCTTGCCGCTCGGACGCGCTGAGGCTGAAGGCGGTCATCAGGACGATGGGGATTTTGCGGAAATGCTCGATAGAACGCATCCGGCGGGCGATTTCGTTCCCCCGTGGGCCGGGCATCCGGATGTCCAGCAGCGCCAGTTCGGGCAGGTCGCCGGCGTGATTGCCAGACTCGATGGCATCCAGCCAGGCGAACGTCTGCTTGCCATCGCGGAACTCGATGGCGCTGTGCCCCCAGGCCATGAACAACATCTTGACGTAGTTGCGAATATCGTCATCGTCCTCGACAACCAGCCAGGGTTTCACGCCTGATTCCTCCCCACATGCAGCATGATTTCCCCTTGTCCCTAAGTCTACCGCGTTTTTTGTGCGCGGAACACCCGACCGACGGGTGTTTTCACGGTTTTTTGGGGAAGCGCCCGCCTGAACAGGCTGAAACACGCCAGCAAAGGCGACTTCGGAAGCCGCTCCCGACTTCCGAAGTCGCTCGTTGCTCTCTATGAGGCTGGGTTTCTCACTCAGCCGGCGTCAGCGTCCACGTTTCCACCGTGTGCGCCGTCACCGCCTCCGCGCTGAAGTGATGCGCGTGATACTGCCCGCTCGCCCACAGCGGAATCATGTCGGCATAGTGTTTGCTCTGCGGACTGCCGCTCTGCCCCGTCGTATGGATCAGGCGCGAGTTGTCCCAGTCGCTCAGGTCGAGGATCATGCGCAAGCTGGGCAGGCTGTGCACCGTGAAGTCGCCCGACCCCACATCCCAACTCGTCGCGTTGACGATCGCCGGGCCGCCGCTGACCGGCGTCTCGCGGTTGAAGACAGCCTGCAAGATCGGCAACATCTGATCCAGACGCGGGTCGAGACCTTCGGGCAGTTGGCCGATGGGCGCATTGCGGAAGCGCGCTACGTGCAGGTCGCCCCAGCGCCAGGCTGTCCGGTCGGCCCCGTAGTTGCTCTCCAGCCAGTCGAGCGCCTCGCTCAGCGCCCTGGCCGCCAGCGCCGCCGGATCGCTCACACCCAGGTCGGCGTTGGCCCACACCGGATGAGCGGGCTGATCGAGCATCAGTGACAGACGACGGATGTTGAACGACTCGTCGAAGAACGGCACTTCGTCGAAGACCAGCGGGACAAAACTGTTCCAGAAGACGTTGAACAGGGCCGCCTGCGGGCTATCGGCGGCGTTCTGCAAATCCCACTCCGCCAGCCAGGCGACGGCCTCGGCCAGCCGCTCATCGTCCCAGGTCAGCCCGGCCAGCCAGGGCACGGTCAGCGCCGCCGCCGAGTTGTAGCTATCGAACTGAATCGCCGCGATCGTGTCCGGCGTGTGTTGCGGTTCGGCCTGCAGGAGCGTCTCGATGCGCGCCGCGCGGTAGCCGTAATCCCAGTCCACTGTGATCGTGTAGGGGAAGTCCTCCGGCGCGATCACCGCATTGTTGGCCGTGACAATATAGCCGGCGGCGGGGTTGAACAGGCGCGGGTTTTCGCGCGGGTCTACGTACCCCTGCCACTCGAACTCCGCCGACGTGCCCGGCACAGGCCGCGAGCCATCGTGCCCTTCGGCGCGGATGGGGATGCGCCCGGAGGTGATGTAGCCGATGTTACCCTCCACATCGGCATAGACGAAGTTCTGCGCCGCCAGGTCGAAGTACGTCACCGCCTCCTGAAATTCGTCCCAGTTGCGGGCGGCATTGATGCCCATAAAAGCCTGGAAGTTGCGGCTGGGGTCGGCGGCAGCCCAGCGCAGGGCGACCGGCTGATCCAGCCCCAGCAGGTCGGTGACCACCGGCCCGAAGCGCGTCATCAGCACCTCTACAGTCACTGGCTCGCCGTCCCAGAGCCGAATGGTCTCGGTGATGACTTCCATATCCACCCATTCGCCCTCATAGCGATACTGGCGCGGGTTGTCGGGGTTGAGTTCCAGCAGGTAGAGGTCTTGTACATCGGTGCCCACGTTGGTCACGCCCCAGGCGATGTCGCGGTTGTGCCCGATGATGACAAAAGGCGTGCCCGCGAAACTGAACCCGCTGACATCGAACGGGCAGGCATCGGTGATCTCCACGCAGTGCAGCCCGACCTCATACCAGATGGACGGCATTTGAATGCCCAGGTGCGGATCGTCGGCGAGCAAGGGTTTGCCGCTGGCGGTGCGACTGCCAGCCACCACCCAGTTGTTCGACCCCAGGCCCGCGTCGCGTAGCGCCGCGATGTTCTCCAGCCCTGGCAGGCGATCCAGCGGATCGGCGCTCTCGATCTGACGCGACTGCGCAGGCACGGGTGCCCAGCCCGGCTCCAGGATCAGCGGCTGTCCGGCATAGTCGTAACCGGGAGCCAGCACGTCGAGCGCCTCCTCGCCCGCCTGCTGGATCAGGCGATAACGCAACGCCTCGGCGCTCATGTTGCCGCTGAGACCCAGTGCTATCACCTGCAACCAGGTGGCGCTATGGAGCGGCTCCCAAGGTTCGATGTCTGTCACCGGCGGCGCGCCGAAGCCTTCGCGCAACTGATTGAGGATGGTGTATTCCATCGCCACATCGCCAGGCGCTTTGCCCGCCAGCCAGGCGTTGACGCCGTCAGCATACGCCTGCAACAGAGCCAGTACCTCGGCAGGCATGTGATCCAGATCATTTTGGGCGTTGCGGGCCAACCCCAGCGTGCGCAGGTAAGCATCGGTACTCACCAATGACGAACCGGCGATCTCCGCCAGCCGCCCGCTCCCCTGAGCACGGAACCACTCCATCTGCCACCAGCGATCGGCGGCGTGTACGAACCCCTGGGCCATGACCAGGTCGTGCAGGGTGGTGGCATAGATGTGTGGCACGCCCATCTCGTCCCAACGGACAGTCACTTCGCCATCCAGCCCCGGCAGGCTCAGGGTTTGCCCTTCCTGCCGGTAGACTGCCTGGTTTGCTGGCGGTTGCGACACCCCCGCCAACGCCGTCAGTGGGGTTGCCAACAGCATCAACAGCCCCAACACTGCCCAAAAGCGCTTGATACCGCTCATGTTTTTCACCCCTCCAGAAGGTTATTCAGGCTGGCACAAATATGTCATCCCGATTATAAACGAAGAGTGGTTCCCCGTGACGGGTCGATCCGCCTAAAGGATGCTTGGGTGCATGCAAAGGTTGTCAGCGACTTTGCCCCACCCGATGACGCTCATCCCCCAGCCCCTTCTCCCGCGCTGCGGGGGAGCACTCGCACGAGAGACGGTAAGTCCCCTCGCTCCGCGACGCAGTCGCGAGGGAGAGGGGATTCAGGGGTATCGCCTGTTACATTTTGCACGCACCCGGATGCTTTGCGCCGCGGTTGACCTGGCCGTATAATGGCCGCAAAGGCCGTCCGCCGGGAGGGAAGTCCCATGAGCGCTAACGAACGGGCTTCTTTGGTTGCCTCACGCGAGTTGCCCGACCTGGATGAAGTGTACCTGCTGCGCGCGCGCATCCTGGGCGTGCTGATCCGCGATGCCCGCGAGGCGGCGGGCCTGAGCGAAGAAGCGTGCGCGGCAGTGGTGGGCGTCACGCCGGAGACACTGCGCGCCTGGGAGCTGGGTCAGACCATGCCCGCCCTGCCCGACCTGGAGCTGTTGGCCTACCATCTGCACGTGCCGATCAGCCATTTCTGGGCCACCGAGCCAGCGCTGGAAACTGAACGCCGCCCGGCAGTGGATCGCGCGGCTTATCGCCTGCTGCGCGACCGGCTGATCGGGGCCTTGCTGCGCGCCGCCCGCCAAGAGCGCGGCCTGAGCCTGGAGGCGCTGGCCGCCGAAGCGGGCATTGCACCGGACGTGCTCGTCGCCTACGAACTGGGGCAGCGCTCGATTCCGGTGCCGGTGCTGTCGTCGCTGGCGGCGGTATGTCATGTCCCGCTCTCGTACTTCGTCGAGAGCAGCAACCGTGTGGGACACTTCCTGGAGCAGCAGGAAAATCTGCGGCGCGTCGCCGAACTGCCCGACGACGTGCTGCGCTTCATCAGCTCCCCCAGCAACCAGCCTTATCTCGACCTGGTGATGAAGCTCGCCGCGCTGGATAGCGACCGCCTGCGCGCCGTCGCTGAAGCGATCCTCGACATCACGCTGTGACCCTTCCCGACTCGGCCTGTCGCGCGGTACAATCGCTGCCCATGCACACTCATTCCCACACGCCTCCCCGTTGGATCGCGCCAGCCATGCTGGCCGTGCTGCTGCTCGCCGCCTACCTGCGCCTGCACGACCTCAACGCGCAGGGCATGTGGGGCGACGAGGGCTGGTCTATCTGGCTGGCGCGCGGCGACACCCTCCGCGACCTGACCATGACCATGGTCTTCGATCATCACGGGCCGGTCTACTCGGCGTTGCTGCGCAGCTGGGAATTGCTGGCGGGCGAGACAGTGCTGGCCCTGCGCTGGATCACCGCGCTGTTTTCGCTGGCGAGCATCGCCCTGCTCTATGCCCTGGGGCGCGAGTTGTTCAATCCGGCGGCGGGCGTGACGGCGGCGCTGGCCTTCGCGCTGATGGACAAGCATGTCGTGCTGACCCAGGAAGTGCGCGACTACCCCATGGTGTTCTTCACCATGATCGCCATCGCGCTGTTCTACGCCCGCTGGCGACGCGCTCCGCGCGGAGGCAACGCTTTCTGGTTCGTCGCCGCATCTGTCTTCGGCCTCTACCTGCATTACTACTGCTACATGGTCAACCTGGCCATCCTCATCCATGCCGCGCTGACATTGCGCGGACGGGCGCGCTGGCGGCATTTCCTGGCGCTCAATGGCTTGATTGCGCTGGCCTTCGCCCCCTGGCTGCCGGTGGTGGTGCATCAGTTCGTCAACACGCCGGTGGACAGCGAAGTGCTCACCATTCACGGGATGCCCCTCAACCGCGCCACGCTGGACTATCTGGCGAGCGAGTCGTTCGGCAAACCGGTTGCGCTCTATGGGCTGTTGATGATCGTTGGGGCCTGGGGGCCGCTGAGCGAGCGGCTGCCGGGCGCGTTGGGGCGCATCCCGCGCGATCGTCGCCTGGCGGGTGCACTGTTGGCGCTGCTCTGGTTCGCCCTGCCCATCCTGATCACTGTCTCGCTGCACAGCCGCTACCCGCTGCTGACCGATCGCAATATCTCGGTGATCATGCCCGCCATCGCGCTGCTGGTGGGCGCGGGTCTCACCGCCTTCGAGCCGTTCGGCGCGGGCTTCCTGGTCGCGCTGGTCATCGCCAACGGTCTACTGACCACCAGCTCATACTTCGACAAGCCGCCCTGGCGCGAGATGGCCGCCGACATCAGCGCCCGTTACCCCGGTCAGAGTGAGCCGGTCTTGCTAGACGTGGAGGGAGCGCACGCGGCATTGTGGTATCACCTGTCGCTGGAGCTGCCGGTGAACGTGGATCGCGTGCTCAACCTGTTGCCCGCCGAGGCCGAGGGCACCGATCTGGCCGTGTCGCTCTACGACCTGCGCAAGCGTTACGGCGGGCAGTTCATCCCGCGCCTGCAACGCATCCTGGCCGAGACAGACGGCCTGTGGCTGGCCTATTGGGGCGACGAGGCCAAGAAGCACGATGTCTTCGATGCGCTGGCGTTAGCGGGCTTCGTGCGCACAGGCACGCTGGAATACGAGCATCACGGCTACCCCATCTATGCCTACCGCTACGACCGCCTGGCCTCGTTCGGCACGCCGCTGGCTACCTTCGGGACGGACGCGCCAATCACGCTGCGCCGTGCGGTCTGGCCGCAGACGGGGCGACCTGGCGAACGGGTGCACTCCCTGCTATGGTGGAGCGCTGCCGCGCCGCCGCCCGCTGACTATACGGTGTCGGTCTTTCTGCTGGACAGCGCCGGGGTGCTGCGCACGCAGCACGACGGCTTCCCCGCCGACGGCGCGCGCCCTACCAGCGGCTGGACTGCGGACGAACTGATCTTCGACGCGCACACCTTCCGCCTGCCGCGCGACCTGCCCCCTGGCACGTATACTCTGGGCGTCAAGCTCTACACCTGGTGGGACGGCGCGATCCTGCGCACCGCCGACGGCACGGAATACGCCGTGCTGGGGACGATCACCGTGCGTCAGTAAATATCACCGCCAGGACGCAGGCGAACCGAGGCGGATGTCTGAAGCCGTGCTCTGGGGTGAACTTTGTGAAATGCCCCCCTCAAACTGAGTGCGAGCAAAGGTTCTAAGTGGTCTGCTCGGTGCGGAGGCGTTTACCTCACCCCCGCTCGGCGCTGGCGCGAGGCTGGGGGTGAGGTAAAGCGGCAAGCGGTTTGATACAATCTCCCTGCCCGCATGTCCCCCTGGCTGGCACAAGCCGCCGAATGCGTGTACAAAAGACGCAGCCAAGCTCATTTGATATGCGACAAGAGGGAGAAGTACCCCATGCCTACCGCTGACGAATTGAAAGACAAAGGCGTTGCCGAATACCTGCGCGGCGACTACGAGCTGGCCGCCGAGACCTTCCGCCAGGCCATCGCCCAGTATCAGAGCGACGGTGTTGCCGACATGGTGGCCGAGATGCAGGTCAACCTGGGGCTGACGTTGCACTCCCTGGGTCAGCACGATGAAGCGCTACAGCAGATGGCTCAGGGGCACGCTGTGTTCGTGCAGATGGGCGATCGGCGCCGCACGGCGCAGGCGCTGGGCAACATGGCCCGTGTCTACGCAGGGCAGGGGAACAGCGAACAGGCGCTCACCAACTACCGCGAAGCGGCGGCTATCTTCCAGGAACTGGGCGACGAAGAAAACTACGGGCAGACTGTGCTGGCCATCGCCGACCTGGAATTGCGTAGCGGGCAGATCATGAAGGCCGCGGCCACCTATGAAGTGGGGCTGGAATACATCAAGCACCCCAACGCCCGCCAGAAGCTGATGAAAAAGCTATTGAGCCTGCGCAATCGCTTCGGCGGAGGGGGACTGCCACCGCGCCAGGACTCCGACTCCAGCCAGGGATGAACGCGCCCGATCCGGCCCTGCCAGAGTGGCCGCCGGACGAAGCGATCCTGACTCCGCCTGCCGCACGAACACGCCCGCACGCTCCCTCCTGGTGGCGGGCGGCAGTCTACGCCTCCCTGGCAGCATCGCAGATCGCCCTGATCGGCGGGCTGGTGATGGGGTGGTTGTGGTACGAGTGGCAGCGCGAAATCGCCCTCGATGCTACCCTCTACAGCCCGCCGCTGGGCGTTCACCTGTCTTATCCGCACGCCTGGCATCTGACGACCGGTCGCCTGGCCCTGCTCTCTGCCGACGCCGCCCCGACGGTGTTGTTATCTGATCAGGCTGTGCGGGCCGGTGGCCCTTATGGAGCGGCGCGCCTGGTCATTGCCTGGCAGCGCATTGACCCTGTGACCGTCTTCCGCGTGCCGCGTGGCTGCTGGGGGCACCTCTACGCCGGGCCGGAGAGCACCTTCCGCTGTATGGAGCGGCAGGGCTGGCTCACGCCTGCGTATAGCGTGTTCGACACAGCGTACTTCTGGGGAGTCAGTCTGGCGGGGACATTGCCGCCGACGCGCGCCTCGTACCCCCTGATCCTGCTTGCCAATGGCGAGCGCGAATGGCTGGCAGCGATCATCGTGCACTGGAATGGTTTCGCCAATGCGCGGGCCATGCTCAGACGGCTGGCGCTGGCCGTTCACCCCTGAAGAAAGTTTTCGTGCAATTTCGTGACAATTTCTGACAGCATCTTAACTGAAGACCGGTCCCCACATGTTACACTGAGGGCAAGGGAAGGCATGTACCAGCCGGTGGTGTTATGATGAACAGCCATCAGGTTGCCTGTACTGTCGGGCCATACGAATTGCTCGACCGCCTGGGCAGCGGGGGCGCGGGACATGTCTACCGCGCCCGCATACCTGGTGATGGCCCGGCGGCACTGGCGATCAAAGTCATCCCTCTGCAATCTCCGCAGCGCTCCGCACAGCGTCAGCGCTTCTTGCGGGAGGCCCAGACAGCGACGCGCCTGCGCCATCCGCATATCCTCCCTGTCTACGATTATGGCGAAAGCAACGGGCAGCTCTACCTGGTGATGAAGCTGGTCGAAGGTGGCACGCTGGCCGACCGCATCGCTCAGGGACCGTTGCCGCCTGGTGATGTGGTGGCGATCCTCACGCAGATCGCCGGCGCGCTCGACTACGCACACGCCCGCGGCGTGATTCACCGCGACATCAAACCGCAGAATATCTTGTTCGACAGCGCCGGCGACGCCTATCTGTCCGATTTCGGCATTGCACAGCCAAACCTGCGCGTAGGCACTCATGATGCCACGGGTTTCTTCGGCACGGCGGCCTATGCCTCACCGGAACAGTGCCGGGGCGAAGAACTCACTTCGGCCTCCGACCTCTACGCGCTGGGCGTAGTGACCTTCGAAATGCTCACCGGCACGCTGCCCTTCCAGGGGGCGACCCCGTTGGCGATCATGCGCCAGCATCTGCACCATCCCCCGCCCGATCCCTGCGCGTTGCTGCCGACACTGCCCGCCGCCGCCGGAGAAGTCGTGCGCCAGGCGATGTCCAAGCGTCCGTCGGCGCGCTACAGGTCAGCAGTATCCTTCAGCGGCGCGTTCAGCCGCGCCCTCTGCAGCGCTCTGACTCCGCTTCCTCCCCTACCCGCGCAAGATGTCCCCGCTCTCCCTGCGACTGACACCAGACCCACTCGCCCCGCGCCACCCGATAGGCCCGGCCAGGCGCATGCCCGCCCGCGCTGGCAGGCGCGCGCCCTGGGGGTAGCGTTGGCTTTGCTGGCGCTGGCGGCAATCGTGGCTCTGGCAATCGCGGCCTGGCGTTAACGGAAAGCGTCTCCGGTCACTCAAACTGAGTGCGAGCAAAGGTTCTCAGCGATTTGCCCGGTGCGGAGGCGTTGACCTCACCCCCGCTCGGCGCTTGCGCGAGGCTGGGGGTGAGGTCAACCACAGCGCAGCAAACGGCCCGTCACAGTTTGTGCGCACCTCTCAAATTTGGCCACCGGTTTATTTGCAGAATCGGCAGCTCCGGTCTACCGTAGTCGGTGGGCAATGCCCTTGTACTTGCTACTACAGGATGGTGACGATGTCCCGACGCCTGCGTTGTGCGCGTTATGCGGTCGAGACGGTGCTGGTGCTGGCGCTAATCGGTTCGACGCTCTATCAACTGGCCGTCTACCTGGCCAACCGGCGCTTCTGGCGGCAGGCGCTTCCGCCCCCGCCCGATCAGACGCCGTCGGTGAGCGCAATCGTGCCTCTGCGCGGCAAGACGCTCGACACGCTGGCCTTGCTGCATGTGTTGGTCACTACTGCCCCCTGCGAGCGCTACGAGGTGATCCTCGTCCTGGAAGACGAGCACGACCCGGCCTATGCCATTGCGCAGCAGGTCGCGCAGAGCTATCCGGAACGGGTACGGGTGGTGCTCAGCGGCTCGCCAGGGCCATATGCGGGTAAGCTGCACAGCCTCAACGCGGGCTACCTGTCTGCGCGGGGAGAGTTGATCGCCTTCGTGGACGCGCAGGTGCAGGTCAGCGCGGCGCTGTGGTTTGCGGCGCTGGCCGCCCTGCAAGACCCGGCGGTGGGCGCGGTCTTCGCGCCGCCGCTGGTCGCCGAACCCGAACATCGGCCCGCCAGCGGGTTGGGTACGGGCGGTGAGATGCTCACTGCCCTACACGTCAATCACGCGCAGAGCGCGCCCATCCCTTTTGCGGCACTCAGCAACCGTCTGAATGCGCTGGCCAACGGTTTCATGGTGGCACGGCGTCGGGCGCTGGAAGAAGCGGGCGGGTTGTTGCACCTGCTCAGCGAAGGGTCGGATGGCATCAGCCTGGGGCGGGCGCTGCGCGAAGCGGGCTACCGGCTGGCGGCGATCCCTGTGCCCGCGCTGATCGTGCCGGAGCCGGAGACCTTCAATCAGGCGCTGAGCCGTCTGCGGCGACACCTGATCGTCAGCCGCGCCTATAGTCGCCCGGCCTTCATCGCCTGGCCCTTCACCAACCCGCAGACGGTGGGGCTGTTGCTGAGCTTCATCACCGAGCGCGAGGGGCGTTGGTGGGGCCGCCGCACCTGGTGGGTGTTCGTGGCGTTGTGCACTGTCCTCGCCTACGAACTGGATCGGGTGCGCTTTGGGCGCGGCTTCACCTGGCTGGCCTACGCACAGCTTTTCATGCTCGACACTTTCATCGCGCCCACCCTGTGGATGCGCGCCTTGCTGCAGAGCACCTTTAGCTGGCGCGGACGGACCTACCGCATCGCCCGCGGCGGCAAGGTGACGCCGCTGGACTGAGCAGCTAACAATCTATCCGTAAATTCCTGTCGTGCAGCAAGCAGCGCCCCTACAGAACCGAATTTACGGAGATACCTGAAATGCACCCCCTTTGAGAAATGCGCGCAAACTGTGACAGGCCGTTTGCTGGGCTGTGGTTTACCTCACCCCTAGCCTCGCTTCGCTCAGCTTGCTCCCTCCCCGACGCGGGGGGCAGCGGGGCGCGCCAGCGCCGAGCGGGGGTGAGGCAAACGCCTCCGCACCGGGCAAATCGCTGAGAACCTTTGCTCGCACTCAGTTTGAGGGGTGCGTTTCACAACAGTTCACCCAAGAGCAAGGGATAGATACTAAAGCCGAGAGCTTTCAGCCGTCAGCGATCAGCCGTCAGCGACCGGGAACCTGTCCGTTTGTGCCCAGACGCTCCCCTTCGCCCGCAGCGCAGGCGAAGGGGTCGGAGAGTGAGGGAGAGATAACGCGCTCTAGCGCAGTTCGCGGTGCGTGTCGTCGCAATAGGGCGCGTCTTTGGTATGCTTGCAGCGACACAGCCGCACGCGCTTGCGCTCCGTCACCGTGAATTCCAGCGGGGAAAAGCCGGTTGTCTGCCGGTGCGATCCGTCGCAGAATGGCTGATTCTGCGAACGCCCACAGCGACACCACCAGTATGTCCCTGGTTCCAGTTCCAGGACAGCGGGTGATTTCGCAGCAATGACCGGTTCAGCCATACGATCAATCCCTCCTAATGACAAAAAGCCAGACCTTGCGCTCTGCGCCGCCCCAATCGGCGCGGTCCAGCTCAACCCGACCCGTTGCTCACCCGGAAGCGCGCTCCGCGGTCGGCGCTGCTGGCTCGGTGACCAAGCCGCCGCCGCGCACCGTCGCGCCGACCACCAGCGCGGCGCTGATCAGCACCAGATTCTTGATGATGTACTGCCCCTCCAGCGTCAGTTCGAAGGGAAATGAGCGCCACACCGCGTCGGGATTCAGCACCAGCGGAGAAGCCGCCCCGCCCATTTGCAACATCATCAGCAGGATGGTGAGGCGCAGAAAACGCCCGGTGATGAACCCCAGCCCGATGACCATCTCCCAAATGCCCAGAAAGGGGATGAACACGTCCGAGGGCAGGAAGGTGATCGAGTCGCGGATCAGGTTGGTAGCCGGGCTGGCATCTGGAAAGAGCTTGAGCGCCCCGAACCAGAAAAAGACGACGCCGATCGAGATGCGCAGCAATACGATACCGGTGCGAGCCATCCAGCGCGTGATCAGACGATCGGCCCGGTCGAAGCGGGTGTACGCCAGGTCATACCAGACCGGTTGTTTCTGTCCTGTTTTCATCGGCCACCTCCTTTGTGCCTTGCCGTCTTTGTCCAGGGCAAATTATAGGAAACAGCCCCGCCTTCTGCCCACCTCCTGCCTGGTCGCAAGGCGATCAGCGACAGCGCCTGCGCAGCGCCTCGATCACGCCGTCCTCTCCGTGCGGCACGAAGACCTCGCAGCCCAGGCAACGCCAGCCGCCGCGCACCGGCACCCAGTCCACCGCCCCGCAGCGCGAACAGCGCCACACTTCTTCCAGCAGGCGCGCACCAGCGGGCGCACTGTGACCCAGCTTGCGGGCGTAGACGATACTGTAGTCCAGTTGCCAGGGCAGCAGTTCCACGTCGCACAGGCACAGTTCGTCCTGGAGCAACCGTATGAACTCCGGGTGCGAAAAAGTGTGGCCGGGCATCAGGCGGGCGTCCAGCCCTTGGCGGTTGGTCAGCACCAACAACCCACCCGGACGGGTCACGCGGATCAGCTCGCGCAAGACGGCCCGCGCGTCCATCATGAACTCCAGCGCTTCCAGGCAGGTCACCAGGTCGAAGGTTGCATCGGGGAAAGGGAGCGCTTCGGCGGGGTGATGCATCAGGCGCACCCGCTCGCCGAAAGGGACGAGTTTGGCTGCTGCCTGCGCCAGCATCCGCCGGCTGAGGTCGAGCGCGACGATCTGCCCCTGGAAACCCGGCTGTTCCAGCAGGGCCAGCGGCAGGCGACCGGTGCCCGTTGCCACATCGAGCACCAGCGGCGCGCGCGTATCCAGGCGCTGCAAGATGGGTTGCGCCAGGAAGAGGTCTTCGGTGAGCGGATCGTACTGCTTGATGCGGTCATAGCGCCCGGCGTAGAGGTCGTAGAGCCAGATGACCATCCGCCGTCCCAGGTACACCCCCTCCGTCTTGATCAGCAGATACCACAGGGCAACGGCCAGCAGGGTCGCTCCCGTCAGGACGATCGCCGCAACAGACCAAATCATAGGGTGTTCCTGCTCACTGCGCCCGCACCGACGCCGCCTCGCTGGTCAATAGCTGGCCGTTGGGCATGGTTGCGCGCGCCTGCACTGTGCCCACAACTCCGGCAGGCACCGTCCAGGTCATCGTCGCACCGTCGGCAGGGGTAGCGTCGCTGCCGATAGTCTGCACCCTGCCCGCGCTCGCTGTGAACAGGAAGTCCACCCGCACCGCCCCTCCCGGCGCGTCGCGCCAGGTGATGGTCACTGCCGCCCCCGCCCGCAAACTGATGACGCCGCCCGCAGTGCCCAGCGTAGGGGAAAAGCTCAGCGTGTTGTATTGGGTACCGCCGGGCGGCACGAAGTTCGGGTCGTAGCGGACGGTGAACGGCGCGCTGCTGACGCGCCCCACGTCACTTTCGGCGACGGCCTGGAAGGTATACGTCCCCGGCGCAGGGAAGGTGTAATCCACAAACGCGCCATCCCAGGGATCGGCGTCCTGGCCGATGTACGCCGCCGCCCCGCCCCCTGGCCCTGTGACGAAGAAGCTCACCGTATCGGCAGTCGGCACCTCGCCCACGTTCAGGCGCACCGTCCGGTAATAGGTGATCGGCTGTCCCGTGCTGTCGCGCCAATGCTGATCGGCGGTGAGCGCCTGCCCAAAGACCGGCGCACCAGGGGCCGGCGTGACCGGCGTCGGGGTGATGGGCGTCGGCGTCAAAGTGGCCGGAAGCTGCGGCACGTACAGTTGCTGGCCAGCGTAAATCAGGTTGGAATCGGTCAGGCAGTTGGCAGCGACCAATTGGGCGATGGTGGTGTTCGCCCGCTGCGCAATGCTACCCAGCGTATCCCCTGCAACGACGGTATACACCGGCCAGGCCGTGTAGCGCACACAGGCCGTCGCCGTGGGCGGCAGAGGCGTCGGCGTGAAAAAAGGCGTCGGCGTGAAGACCGGCAGCGGCGTATAGAACGGCGTGAACGGCGACGGTGTGGGCGAAGGAAGCTGCTCGCTCCCCCAACTGAGGTTGCAGGCCAGCGCCGCCCCCGCCAGAGCCATCGCTGGAATAATCAGAAATCGGCGCAAGGGACGCATGACCGCTTCTCTCCAATCCGGAGTTACAACGACCCCCATGCCCCGATTATAGCACCGCGTAGGGGGCAGGGAATCGGAGCGGAGAGCCTGGGTGCATCTCGCAAAGGTCCACGGTCGGTTGATAGTGCATCAGACCTGTTCGGGCTTGTCGGGTCTTGTGAACTCAACTGAATTTGCTCGCGCTCAGTTTGAGGGGTACGTTTCACAACAGTTCACCCCAGAGCACGGCTTCAGCAACCCGCCTCAGTTCGCGAGTGCGAGCGAACTCAACTGAAATACACCCGAGAGCCTGCGCTAGCCCCCGCCTTCAAACTCCAGACGCGCAACATGTCCCCTTGCCGCACCCGCTGCGCTTCTCTTACAATCTCCACCAGACCTGCGATCGGAGAGAATGGCCAGATGGATCATTTCAGCTACCAGACCGCGCTGACCGGCACGGTTTGCTACCGGGTACCGCAGCCGGGCTTGCTGCGCATCGCTGGCGAAGGGCGGCTCGACTTTGTTCAACGCCAGACCACTAACGACGTGCGCCTGCTGGCACCGGGCCGCACGCTGCTAACCGTGCTCACCTCGCCCACGGCGCGCATTCTCGACGTGTGGCGGCTATTGCTCAGCCCGGACGATGAAGCCCTGGACGCGATCACCCTGCCCGCGCGCGGATCGATCACCGCGCAGTATCTGGCGCGGCGCATTTTCTTCATGGATCGCGTGACGGTGAGCGACCTCAGCGCGGAAAGCGCCCAACTGTGGATCAGCGGGCCGACCGCCCCGCATACTCTGCGCCAGGTGGGATTTGAGACACTCCCCGCGCCAGATGAGGTGGTATCCCTGAATCTGCCTGGCGAGCCGGGGCGTCTGCTGGCGCAGGATGGGGCATTGGGACAGGGCTATCTGGCCCTGGGCGGGCAGAATGGCCTGGAGTTGCTGGTGCAACGGCTGACTGAGGCGGGCGCGGCGACGCTCGATCCCGACACCGTGGAGGTGTTGCGTATCGAGGCGGGAATCCCCGGCCCGGCCCGCGAGCTGACCGACACTTATACCCCCCTGGAAGCCAACCTGGATCGCGCCATTCACGGGGCCAAAGGCTGCTACACCGGCCAGGAAGTCATCGCCCGGCAGATCACCTATGACAAGATTGCCCGTCGTCTGGTGGGCCTGCGCCTGGACGCGCCCGTTAGCGTAGGTGCAACGGTGCTGGTGGAGGAGCGTAGCGCGGGCGCAGTGACTTCGGCGGCGATCTCGCCGCGCTTCGGGCCGATCGCGCTGGCTGTGTTACGAAGACCGCACTTCGCACCGGGAACGCCCGTCCGGGTGACGGATGCGGCTGGCGAAGCGAACGGGATCGTCGTGACGCTGCCGTTCCCCGTCACCCTCTGATCCGCGCCGCCGGGCAAAAAAGCCAGGCCCTGCCTGGCTTCTGTCTTCGCGCGTGAGACAGCAGCAATCGCCGCTTAGTGACAGCTACACCCGCCACCGTAGCCGCTCGCCTCTGCCCCGCCCTCTTCGGTGCGGAAGGAATGGCCGCAGCCGCAGGTTGAGACGGCGTTGGGGTTGTGAATGGCGAAACCGCCGCCCATCAGGCTATCCACATAGTCAATCTCCGATCCGGCCATATACATCAGACTGGTGGGATCGATCACCAGGCGCACGCCGTCGCTTTCAACCACGCGATCCTGAGGATAGATGTTCTCCTCAAAGGCCATCCCATACGACAGGCCGGAGCAGCCGCCCCCCTGGACAAAGACGCGCAGGGCATAGCCCTCAAGCTGGCGCTCGGCCATCAACTCGCGCACCTTGCTCGCGGCAACAGGGGTAATGGTCAACACCGCCGGTTCTGCTTCGGCAGCGGGCTGGTGTACATCGGTCTGCGAAACGTTGGCCATGGTCTGCTCCTCAATATCCTGCTATACCCCAAACTGAGCGATTGCAGAGAGTGTAACAACGATCGTTGAAAGAGTCAATTTTGATGAAAAGTGTTTAAGAAATATATGTTACTACCTCTTTCATGCTTATTGTACGACGCTGATCACCACCCCCTGATGATCGCTGGGCAGCGACCAGGTGCGCGCTTCCACCCCCGCCGAGCGAAAGGCCCGCTGTATGGCCTCTTCGATGCTCTCGTGATTGTAGCTGGCGAAGGCCAGCAACGCCGGCCCCGCGCCGCACAGCGTCACCGCCACCGCGCCAGCATCTTCGGCGGCGCTGACAACAGCGTGATAGCCGGGAATCTGCTCGCGGCGATAGGGTTCGTGCAGGCGGTCACCGATGGCCTGGCGAGCCAGCTTAAAGTCTCCCTGGCGCAGTGCCTCGATGAGCAGGGCCACATGCCCCACATTGCTGATGGCGTCGCTCAGCGTCACGCGGGCGGGCAGGTCGGGGCGCAGGCGCGGCTGAAAATTCGGCAGCCGCGGCACGGCCACCACCACGCGCAGCGGTGTGATCTCTACTGTGCGGTAGACCGGCCCATGTGGGCCAGCACTGTAGACACCCAACCCTCCCGCAATGGCCGCTACCACTGCCGCGCCGTCTCCGCTCAATTGCACGGCCATGCGGACCAGCGCTTCCTGGTTGAAGGGGCCACCGAGCAGATTGTTCGCTCCCACCAGCCCGCCGACGATCAGCGCCGCGCGCGCGCTCAACCCCACGCCAAAAGGGATGCGATTGTCACAGCGCACGTTGAGTCCGGCGGGGGCCTGTTCCAATTCCTGGAAGACGCGAATCGCCGCGCGCACCGCCGGGTTGTGCACGTCCAGCGAGAGCGCTTCCTGCCCCTCACCGGAGACGCGCACGTCTAGCCGGTCGTCGGAGCGCAGACTCATCTCGATCACATTGCGCAGGTTGAGCGCTAGGCCCAGCACTTCCAGGCCAGGGCCAAGGTTAGTGCTGACGGCAGGGATAGAGACATTGACCTTATACATACATACACGCGCACACGGTCGGTGCGCCTCCAGGGAATGCAGCCGTACAGTCCGGCAGCCGCGCGTATCCCCTATGGTAGTGGCGTAGCACGGGCTGCGCAAGCATTCCCCCACTCACTGGGGGACACTCCCGCGGACGCACCGTGCTAAACTTGACTCAGATCAGCCTGGTAGAGGGGCACTGTCATGCCTTGCGCCGATCCGGATATAATCAAACTGAGCGATCACTGCCAGTAGCTTCCTGGCCCGGGAGGAGAAAACAAACCGTGTGGAAAAAACTAATCGTGGGCCTCGTCGCGCTAAGCCTGGCGCTGCCGTTCCAGGGACTGGCGGCCCAGGGCGGAGAATTGCGCGTCTGGCATACGCTGGATCGTGAGAGCGCCGGTATAGTGGCCGACGCGGTCGCCGAATTTGGTGCAAGCCGGGGCGTGCCCGCCAGCGCCGAGATGGTCGAGGCGTCCTTCCTGTTGCAGACGCTGCTCGATCTGCAAAAGCGCGGCAACCCGCCGCCCGACCTGATCTTCACCAGTCACGACATGGCTGAGCCACTGCTGATGAACAACCTCATCGTGCCAACGCCCAGCGGTGGGGAGCTATTTCTGTTCGGTCTGCTCGAAGCCTTGCCCGGCCTGCTCGAAGACACCTGCCGCGACGAACCCGTGGAGCGCTGCCTGTGGGGCGGGCTGTCGTCCGCCTTGCCGTTGCAGCGCCCCGACGACAAGGCCATTGAACAGACAGTCGCCTGGATATGCGACTCCGCGCCAGCTCTGCCGGGCTGCAAAGGCGGCGAATTGCCCGCCGGGCCGATCGTATGGAGCTTCCAGATCACGCTGCTCAACTGGCAATGGCTGGCCGAACGCGGCCTCGAACCGCCGCAGCTTTTCGATGACGTGCTGGCATTGCGCAGTCAGTTCGGGCTGCAAGTCGTGCGGGCCGAACGCGACTTCCTGCCGAATCCAGACAACGTCGCGCCGGACGCCATTGTGGTCTTCCCGTCTACTGTGCTGGTAGAGCGCCCGCAGGAGGCGCTGGAGAGCCTGGGCGCTTTTTTCCAGGCCGACTACGCGCCCGTCTTCTCGGTGGGTCTGCACAGCCTGTACCGCATCGCTGGTAGCCAACAGCCAGACCTGGCCGCGGAATTCGCCAACACGACTGCTCGCAATACGCCCCTCAAGATGGCGTTGCTGGAGAGCGCCGGCCTGCTACCCGCCCTTGCGCCCGCTGATCTGCGCCAGTGGGGCCTCGACCGCCCCGAAACGCAGGCCGTGTTGGGTGCGCTGGTGGTCCTGACCAGCTATGCGCAGACTGTCTATTGAGCCTGACCGCTTCTCCGGCGGCGAGGCGTCGGCTGCCGCGTCTGATTCTTTGCTGGCCCAGGCGCAGACTTGCGTCGAGGATTTTTACCGGCGCATGTTCCGCACCTGGCCCGGCGCGATCACCCGCCAGGGGCCAGGGTATACGCTCAGCTTCAGCGGCGACCCCGCCCTGACGGGGGCCAACCATCTGTGGCCGTACACGCCCACCGGTCTGAGCGACGCTGCTCTGTGCGAAGCCGAAGCGTTTTTCCGCGTCTACCGTGCCCTGTGGAGCGTGGTCTTGATCGAGCCGCTGTTCGCCGCCGCGGGCGACTGGCTGCGGCAACGCGGCTACACACTGCGTTGGGATGCGCCGTTGCTCGCCTGGGATGGCCCCCTGCCCCCCGCGCCGAGCACAGAGCGGGCAGCAGTCGTGCGCGCCAGCACGGCGCATCATCTGGCCGATGTGCGCCAGGTGATGGAAGAAGCGTTCCTGTCTGGAAGCGAAGTCAGCCGACGGGTGGCCCGCGAAGAGCACCTCGCCGACCCGGACGTGGCGCACTACCTGGTCTACGCCGGGCCAGACGCCGTTGCCTGCGCCACCGTAGTGCGGCACAATGACATGGGCGGCGTGTGGAATGTGGGCACGCGGCGGGGTTTTCGTCGGCGGGGCTATGCCACGCTGCTGATGCAAATAATACTGCACGATCTGGCAGCCTGGGGATGTACCTGTAGCATCCTGATGGCCTCGCCCAGCGGCGAGCCGCTCTACCTGAAGCTGGGTTATCGTCCAATCGGGCGCATCTGCTACATGGGGCCGCCCGACGACCTGACGCGCTGGTGGGGGTTCGCCTGATCCGACACAGCACGCTACACTCAACGCCCCATAGCGGGCTATACCCTGCATTCGAGGACAGAAGTATGGCTGTCGAGATACTCAAACTGACCCTGGGGCCGCTGCAAACCAATTGCTATGTCCTGGGTGATCCTGCCGGCGGAGCGGCGATCGTGATCGATCCCGCCGACTCCGCCCCGCTCATTCAGCAGACAGCGACCGAGCGCGGCTGGACGATACAGCTCATCCTGGCCACCCATGCGCACTTCGACCATGTGCTGGCCAGCGCCGAACTCAAAGCGTTGACGGGCGCGCCCTTCCGCCTGCACGCCCGCGATCTCCCCTTGCTGCACGACATGCCGGGGCGCGTCTGGCAATGGCTGGGGTTGGAGGTGCCCCCGGCTGCCGAACCCGACTCGTTCGTCACGGAAGGTGAAATCATCACGGCGGGAGCGATTGCGCTGGAAGTGCTGTTCACACCGGGGCACGCGCCGGGGCATGTCAGCTATGTGCTACGCAGCGAGCGCACCGTCTTCAGCGGCGATTGCCTGTTCTATGGCAGCATCGGGCGCACCGACCTGCCCGGTGCCGATCATGCTACGCTGCTGCGCTCCATCGCCGACAAGTTGCTGCCGCTCGGCGACGACTTCACCGTCGCGCCGGGGCACATGCGCAACACCACCATCGGTTACGAACGGCTGCACAACCCGTTCCTGGCCGAATACCTGGCCCGCTGAGCCGCAGAGGATGTCCATGATCCGGCGACGCTGGCGCTTCATCTGGCGCTACCTGCGCGGAGATGTTCCCTGGGATTCGGGGATCGTGCCGCCCGAAATCGTCGCCTGGGTAGAAACGGCGGAACGCGCCGGGCAGTCGCCAGGGCGGGCGCTCGATCTGGGCTGCGGCACGGGCACTACCTCGATCTATCTGGCCGGGCGCGGCTGGCAGGTGGTCGGGGTGGACTTCGCACCCAACGCCATCTGGCGGGCGCGGCACAGGGCACGTCGGGCCGGGGTGAGCAACCGCGTCACCTTTCTGGCCGCCGACGTGTCGCATCCGGCTTTCCTGCGCGACGCCCTGCCGTTCGATCTGTTGATTGATGTCGGCTGCCTGCACGGCCTGACGCCTGAGCAGCGGCAACGTTACGCGGCGCATCTGGCCCGCCTGAGCAAACCGGGCGCGACCTACCTGCTCTATGCCTTCATGCCCCGCATGGGGCGCAATGGGCGGGCGATGGGCATTGACCGGGCAGGCGTCGAGACGCTTTTCGGCGCGGCCTTCGCCGTGATGGAGTATATGCCCGGCCAGGAAGTCACCACGCCGGTGCCCAGTGCATGGTACACCCTGCGTCGGCGGGACTGGCTCTCGTGATGCGCGCCCTGGTGCTTTTCCTGGATGGCGTTGGCCTGGGCGACGATGACCCCGCCGCCAACCCCTTCGCCGCCGCGCACACCCCCACCCTAGACGCGCTGGCGGGCGGTCAGCGCTGGCTGCGGAACGCGCGGCGTCATGACAATGGGCGCGCTCTGTTCATCCCCACCGATCCGCGCCTGGGCGTGCCCGGTCGCCCGCAGAGCGCCACCGGCCAGGCGACCATCCTCACCGGGTGCAACGTGCCCGCCGCCCTGGGCGAACATTACGGCCCCCGCCCCAACGCCGTCATCCGCGCCTTGCTCGACGCCGACAACCTCTTCAAGCGGGTCATCGCGGGGGGCGGTTCGGCGGCACTGATCACCGCCTTTCCGCCACGCTTTTTCGCAGCGCTGGCCCGCGGCAAGCGGTTGCCGTCGGCCATTCAGCACGCGGCGCTATCGGCGGGGGTGCGTCTACCCACCGAAGACGACATCTACGCGGGCACAGCCATGAGTCCAGACTGGACAGGCGAAGGCTGGCGCAGCGACCTGGGCTATACCGATACGCCGCTCTACACGCCGCAACAGGCTGGGGCGCTGCTGGCACACCTGGCCCGTCGGCATACCCTCACCTTTTTCGAGCACTGGGTCTCCGACGTGATCGGTCACAAGGGGCCGCTGGAGCGCGGCGTGGCACTGCTGGAACTGTTCGACGCGGTCATGGCTGGCCTGCTGAGCGCCTGGGACGACGACGCGGGCGTGATCGTGATCACCAGCGATCATGGCAACCTGGAAGACCTGCGCACGCGCAAACATACCGAAAACGACGTGCCCACTGTGATCATCGGCGCAGCACGACACATTGTCGCCGACGGCCTGCACGACCTGACCGGCATCACCCCGGGTCTGACGCGCCTGCTAACCGAACCGCGCAACTTCCTCTGATCCGTCGCCTCGATCGGCGGTATACTGAAAACAGTGGACGATCAAGAGCGCCTGGCCCGGCCAGTAGGGAAACCAGCATGGAAACAACGCTGAGCATCAACCTGATCGCCGTCAACCCGCAGGTGCGCAGCGGGCGACCTTACCTGATTGGCACGACGATTACGGTAGCAGATGTCGCCATTGCCAAGGTGTTCCACCGCCTTGAGCCCGAAGAGATTGCCGAAAACTACCGTCTGACGTTGCCTCAGGTCTATGCAGCCCTGGCCTACTATTACGAACACAAGGCAGAAATTGACGCCAGCATTCAGGAACGCCGGAAACTTGCGGCTGAGATGAAGAAGAAACGGCTTGGCAGCCGCCATAAGCCTCTATTTGGATGAGAATCTGACGCCTAAGATCGCCTTCCAGTTGAGACAAAAAGGTATTGACATAGTGGCTGTGGTGGACGATCAACGGAGCGCCTGGCCGGTGGAGAGAAAACCATGGAAGACCCCTACACCCCCCAGGAAAAACATCTGTTGCTGAGCCTGGCCCGCGAAACGTTGCAGCGCGTCACCAACGGACAGCAACCGCCCACAGTAGACCTGGCAGCGCTGCCGCCCGCCCTGGCCAACGAACGCGCTTGCTTCGTCACCCTGCGGCGGCGGGGCAACGGCATGTTGCGCGGTTGCACGGGCACCCTGGTCGCCCGCCATCCTCTGGTCGAAGAAGTGGTGAACATGACCATTCAGACCGCCTTTTACGATCCCCGCTTCCCGCCGGTGCAGCCGTATGAGGTGCCAGAGCTGCAGATCGAGATCAGCGTGCTGACGCCGCCACAGTTGCTTGCCTTCCGCAACCCGGACGAGCTGCTACGCAAGCTACGCCCCGGCGTAGACGGCGTGACGTTGCGGCTCGGCCATCGTCGCGCCACCTTTCTGCCCCAGGTATGGGAGAACTACCCTGATCCGCAGGTCTTCCTGAGCCTGCTTTCGCAGAAGATGGGCGCTGCGCCCGATGCCTGGCGCGACCCACGCATTCAGGTAGAGACCTACCAGGCCATCGTCTTCGAAGAGGAGGACTGATCCCCACCTGTTCCCCCACGACTGACCCATGTTCCGCGGATGACCCTTGCCCCTGCTCCGCGGTCTGTTACAATCGCGCCACTGTCCCACGCTGGACACATTCGCTGTACCATTTGGAGATTCTCATGCACAAAGGTTTGCTTCTGCTGGCCCTGCTTGTTGCCGGGTTGGTTCTGGTCGCGTGTGGCGACGAACCGCCGCCCACGCAAATCTACATCGTCGTTTCCCCGACGCCGCAAGCGTCGGAGACAGCGCCGGCGACCCCTGCGTCGCCTACCCCGGCCACGCCGTCACCGGTGCCCAGCGCCACGGCTGGGCCATCGGTCACGCCCGCCCCGGCCCAACCTACCCCGACGCCGCAACCGGCGGGTTTCCCCACCAATACGGTGTCCGAAGTGCAGCTTGCCGAGCAGGTCTTCGAGCATGGGCGCATGTTCTGGATTCGCCACACGCGGCAAATCTGGGTGATGGTCAACGTGCCGCCTGACAACGAATACGGCGGCGACTGGTTCTGCTATAACGACACTTTCCAGGAAGGCGAGCCGGAGATTGACCAGAAGCTTGTCCCGCCAGAGGGAATGTATCAACCCCGGCGCGGTTTCGGCAAGCTGTGGCGCAACCGCACCGAACTAAAAGAGGCGCTCGGCTGGGCCATCACACCAGAATTCGAGCTGACCAGCGCCTACGTCTACATCGCGGGCGGCTATATGCAGGGCGGGCAATACGTCCCCGCCCCCGGCGAACACCGCCTGACCACGCTCTACAACGAGAATATCTCGTTCTTCGAGCAGGACATACGCGGCGACTGTCTGGGCGGCACCTGGCGCAAGGCTCCCGCGCAGTAGTCACCCTGCAGGGCATCATCAGGGCGGGTCGTTCCCGGCCCGCCCTTTCGCTTCTCTGACAATCCCCCGACAGTTTGCCACGCCCCCTTTCGCGTTGCGCCAGTCTGTACTATGGTATGGGCAGACGACAGGCCGATCGGCTCACCTGCCTGGGCTGATTCGCCCTGATCGCCAGCGACCGCTACCCATCTCCGCGAGGTATCCCATGCGCGAATGGCATCTCACGCCCGGCGATCCTATGGCTCCGCGCATTGCGGCGGATGCGCGCGCCGGACGTACCAACTATCACGACGACCAGGTCTGGCAGTTGCAGTTGGGCGGCCCGCAGGAACCAGCGCTCAGCCTGGAGACGCGCTATGGAGGACGGGTAGGGCTGGCGCGGCTGGTGCCCGTGTGGCGCGTGGAAGGGCGACAGTTCTATGAAACGCAGGCCTATCATGCGCCACCCGCCCTGACCGCCTTCGCGCCGGACTACCTGCGGGTGCGCGCTGGCCTGACACCCACCCTGGCCCTGACCGCCGAATTCTGGGTGATGGAATCGCGGGCGGTCGGCGGGCGCTTTGCCGTGCACAATACAGGCCCACAACCGCTCACAGTGCGCCTCGACCTGACGGCGCAGGTCGCGCGCGAAGAGAAATCGCTGCCCATGCTGTACCTGACGCTGGAGACCGGCGTCGTAGCGCTGCAACTGGGTCGCCTGCCACACCTGCAACCAATCCTCCTGCTGGAGGAAGCCCGCGAGACCGGTGCGAGCGCTCAGCTCAGCCGGATGCAAACGGTCGCGCCGGGCGAGAGCGTCGCCTTTCGCTGGGTGCTGGCGTCGCTACCCGATCGCAACGATAGTCTGGCGCTGGCCCATCGCTGGCTGCACGTCGAGCCATGGGACGGGCACCTGGCCGCCATCGCCGCGCGCGCGCAGGCTGCCCCGCAGGTTGAGACCGGACACGCCGACTGGGACCTGGCCCTGGCCTGGAGCCAACAACTGGTGCTGCGCAGTTTCTTCGCCGCGACCGGTCACCTGCCGCACCCCTCCTTCGTGCTCACGCGCAAGCCCGGCCAGGGCTACGCAGCGACTGGTGTGCATAGCGGCGGCTTCGGCTACACCTGGGGCGGACAAACTATCCCCGACGCGCTGGCGATTGTCGGGACGGTGGCGTTGGCCGCGCCGGAACTAGCTAAGGGCCTGGTGTACAACTTCCTGGCCGTGCAGCGCGACGACGGCTGGATAGACGCCCGCCCCGGCCTGGACGGACAACGTGCCCAGGTGATCGCCCCGCCGCTGCTGGCGACGCTGGCCTACGCCGTCTATCACTTCACCCAGGACAAAGCCTTTCTGGCCGGGTGCCTGGACGGGCTGACGCGCTTCTTCGAACGTTGGTTCGCGCCCGACCTGGACGCCGACGGCGACGGCGTGCCCGAATGGCAACATCCGGATCAGGGCGCGTTTGCAGCAGGGCCAGCGCTGGCGCGAGGCGCGCGCTGGGCACAGGGTGTGGATATTCAAACGCTGGAAGCGCCCGACCTGCTGACCTATTTGATTCGCGAAGCGCGCGCGCTGCTGGGCATCTGCAAGCTGCTGGAGCGCGAAGACGTGGCGCGGGCGATCAAGTCCCGCTACGAGGCACTGGTCGCCACGCTGGAGACGTTTTGGGACGAGGCACGCGGCTGCTACACCTACCGCGACCGCGACGCGCACACCTGCCCAACGGGTGAAGCCGTGTTCACTGGCCATGGCGAAGCGGCTCTGAGCGAGCGGGTGACGCTGGCGCAGCCCAGCCGCCTGATCGTGCGGGCCAGCGGCGGGCTGAGCCGCAAACCGGCGCTCTCGTGCACGATCGAGGGCGAAGACCTGGCCGGTCAGCCAGCCCGCGAGGAGCTACCCGCCGCTGCGTTCGACTGGTACCGCGGCGCGGGCATGGCCACCACGCGCACCGTCTGGCGGGCGGTGACGGCGCTGCGCTTCAACGGGCTGAGCCGCGTCTTCAAGGTCGAGGCGCGGGCCGTTGACCTGACTCCGCACGATGTGGCGCTCTTCATGCCGCTGTGGAGCGGCGCTCTGGACGAGGCGCGCGTCGCCCGGCTGATCGCACACCTGACCGAGCCGGACGCCTACTGGCGACCCTACGGCGTGCCCGGCTGCCCGGCGAATGGCCCACACTACGCCACCGACCTGCTGCAGGGATGCGGCGGAGTCTGGCCCGCGTGGAACGCGCGCATCGGCTGGGCGCTGATCGAGCGCGGCTACCGCCAGGAATCGGCGGAACTGTTCCGGCGCGTGCTCACCGCACAGAGTCGCAGCCTGGCAGGCGAGCAGACTTTCCGCGCGCTCTACAACGCCGAGACAGGCGAGGGCCTGGGCGACAGCGACATCGTCACCGGCGCGGTTTCGTGGGGCTGGTTCGCGCGGCTGTTCGGCGCATTTGCGCTCGACGCGCAGCGGGTGGCCATCACCGAACCGTTCGCCTTCGACGGCGAGACGATGACCTGGACCCAACACGGCGTGCGCATCACGCGGAGCGCGGCACGCACCGAGATCGCCTTCCCCAGCGGAGAGACGGTGACGCTGCCGCCGGACGCCGGGGCACAGATCGTGCGCGATCCGGCGTTCGGCAGGCCAGGTAATCGCATCAAAACCAGCCCGCAGAACCAGGGGCAGAAGTAAGCTCAGGTGTGATCTGCAGGTTGACCTCACCCCCGCTCGGCGCTGGCGCGCCTCCAAGCCGAGCGAAGCGAGGCTGGGGGTGAGGTAAAGCGGCAGGCGGTTTGATGCAATCCCTCTGGGTCGGCAGGCCAGTTGGGCCATTCGCCGCTCAAACTGAGGTACAATAGGGGGCAAGAGCCTGGAAAAGCGGAGGAACGCCGACAATGGCCGTCACAACGCAGCCCATGACCGCCGAACAGTTCGAGCGCCTGGCCCTGCAGCCGGAGAATGCCGAGCGTCGCCTGGAATTCGTAGGGGGGGAAATCGTCGAGGTGGTGTCGAATAACTATTCGTCCATGGTGGCAGCGCGCATCTTGATCAAACTGGGCACCTTTCTGGAAAACGCACACCTGGAGGGTTATGTGACCGGCGCAGACGGCGGTTACTGCGTGGGCGACGAGCGCTACATCCCAGACGTGGCCTTCGTCAGCAAGAGCCGTCAGCCCGCCCCCTCCCGCGACGCCTATAACGCCATCGCCCCCGACCTGGCGGTCGAAGTCCTCTCCCCCTCCGATCAGCCGGACGTGCTGCGCCTCAAGCTCGCCAACTACCTGGCCGCTGGAACGGTCGTGTGGGTCGTCAACCCCGACAACAACACCGTCGAGGTCTATACCCCTGGTCAGCGCGCCTACCGCCTCGGCCCCGCCGACACCCTCACCGGCAGCGACCTCCTGCCCGGCTTCGCCCTGCCCGTCAAAGACGTTTTCCCAGAGTAGACAAAACAGGGGGCTTGTGGCCCCCTGATACTGTCAGCGACTCCGGCGGGCGGCGCGCCTCAGTCCTCGCAGAAGGTGCGCAGCGTCTCCAGGTAGTATTCGGGGATGCCGATGTCGAAACGCCGCCCCTGCACGATCACGCCCAGAAAGCCATCTTCCCGGCGCAGACGATCCAGCGCAGACGTGAGTTGGAACTCGCCGCGCTCGCGTACATTGTGCTCGATGTGTTCCTCCAGATAATCGAAAATCTGCGGCTTGATCACATACTGACCGAAGACGGTCAGGTATTCCCCTTCTGGCAGACCGGGCGTGCGCAGACACTCGCGGGCATAGTCCACTGTGGGCTTTTCGGAGAATTCGGTGATGCTGAGCACCGTCCCTTCCTCGACCCAGATGCCAGTTGCCGTGCCGAAGTTGGCGATCTGATCCTCCGGCGTGCGGCGCAGGCCAAGCACGCTGATGCCGCGCTGATTGAATACGTCAATCAGTTGCTGCGCACACGAACGATCGGTGTCCGAGCGGTAGAGATGATCGCCGAGCATCAGCAGAAATGGCTCGTCGCCGATGGCTTCGCGGGCCGTGTAGACAGCGTGACCAAACCCCTGTTGCGTATGCTGCACGACGAACCGGACCCGCTGCCCGATCTCTAGCAGGCGGCGTGAATAGTCCTGGAAGTGCCGGGGCAGTTTGTTGTAGTTCTCGATGGAGACCTGTTCCTTGAAGAAGAACTCGAATTCGCGCAGGTCGCCCGGCTGCACGATGATGATGACTTCTTCGATGCCAGCGTTGAGCGCTTCCTCGACGATCAGCAGGATGGCGGGCTTGGCGATGCCATCGCGATCCACAATGGGGAACAGTTCCTTCTTGGCCGCCTTGGATGCCGGAAACAGGCGCGTGCCGAAGCCCGCTGCCGGAATCACCGCCTTGCGCACCTGCGGGCCGGGGGTAAGGGTCAGCTTCAGACAGGGCATCCCCAGGTCGCGCTCGATGATCTCGATGATCGCCTGCTGATCGGCCTCGCTGCGAGCGATGAACTGCGCCGTGCCGTCTCCTTGCGACCCGACGCCCTTACCGCCCCAGATGTGCGGCTTGAGCGGTTCGTAGGTCAGCACGCGGTGCAGCACCGGCGCGGTCAGCTCCTCCGGGCAGGCGGGGGTAGCATAGCGGTCGAAAAATTGCTGTGCCTCCACCATCAACGCGCCCAACTTTTCACCATCGCCAGCTTTCAGCGCTTCGACCGCCTGATGCACGATGCGCTTGTTGATGGGGCCGAGCAGCTTTTGCACACCCTGTTCGATCGCGTTGTCAGCGAAGGGATAGGCGCGGTTGAGGCGGGCCAGAATCTCCATAGTGTCTTTCTGGGCCTGCAGATCAACCAGGACAAAATACAGTTCGCGCCCGGCCCGCAATTCCTCGGTATCCAGGCGCTCCCCGTCGAAAGCCATCAGCACAGGGCGGTTGCCGAACGCGCAGCCCTGATCCATGCGTCCACAGCGCGACGGCGTGGTGATCTCGCCCTGATAGGCGATCTCCATCTCACCGCGCGTGGTCAGCTTGAGATCGTAGACACGGTTGAAGGCGCGCGCTGTCAGCACGCAGATGGCCGCGCTGGACGACAACCCCTTTTTGACCGGCAGATCGGTCTTGTAGTTGTCAATGATCAGGCCGCGCACGTGATAGTTGGTGAGCATCTGATAGGCCACGCCCGCGATGTAGCTCCAGAAGCCGCCGCGCTGCGCTTCTTCCAACAGCGCTTTGGGTTCCATGGCAATCTCATACGGGCCATGACGCACTCCGTCGGGGGTGGTACTGCTGAGGATCAGCGCCGTCGGGTGCGGCTCCACATTGGCGTAGATGCCCTGGTTGGTGCCCGCGATGAGCGCATAGCCCTTCTCGATCTCGGCGTTGATGCGCCGGTAACCGCCCGCCCAATCCGAATGCTCTCCAAACAAACATACGCGACCAGGGACAAAGATTTTCACTGCTCAGGCTCCCTACTTCGGCCAGACCATGTCCAGAATGCGCCGCGATTGTACTCAATTGGGCGGGGAACTTCCAGAACGTCGCGGCGGGGTTGCGCCAAGGTTGTCAGCGATTTGCTCGGCGCGGAGATGTTGACCTCACCCCCGCTCGGCGCTCGCGCGCCTCGCCGAACGAAGCGAGGCTGGGGGTGAGGTAAACCTCAGCCCAGCAAACGGCCTGTCACACGTTATACGCGCCCGCGGCAGGAAGCCCCACTGGTGTCAGTCATCACCATCTGTTTATGGGCTGCCATGGCATAAAGATTGCCCCAGGTCCTGTTGACAGTTGTCCCTGGCAAACGGGTAACCCGAACACCAGCAACGCGCGCCCGGCCAATAGATCGATTCTTGACAAAACGCTAACAATTCATCAAGTCTATCTTAATCCACCGGCAGTTGAATAAGGGTAGAGGTTTCATAAGTTCATCCGGCATCATCTCTTCAGTGGAGGGGGTAGCCATGAAGCACAAAGGACTCACAGGACGCTGGCTGCGCTGGCAACGAGGCCAGGCCATGGCGGAGTACTGGGTGACCATTCCGGCAGGCATCATCATCATGCTCGCTGCGGCGGGTGTGGTGCAGCTCATCACCAATGGGCTGACACAGACAGTCGAAGGGCTGGAGTACACGGGCAGTGTCGAGTGCACCGTGACCACGCCCGACGAAGTGACCGGCCCGGTCTACGCCAATCTGTCCGGCCACACCATTGAGTTGGTCATGAACGTTTACGACGAAGAGACCGATACCACGCAGATCGCCTACCAGGTGACATCGGGCGGCGCGCACGACATCAGCCACTGGATGCTGGGTTTGCCGCCGGGAGTGGCCAAGCACATCCTCTGGACAAGCGAACCCTGGGTTGATCACACCACCAAGGCCGACCCGACGACCGGCATGTTCGGCATCAAGTTCGATACTGGCTATGACAGCAGCGACAGTGACAGCGGCGGTGATGGCGCTGAGCCTCCCAAGGACAAAGATAAGCCCGGCAAGAAGAAGTCCGATGTGGGCATTGTGTTGACCGGTTACAGCGCTCGCGCAGCCGACTCGCGGCTGGTCGTCATTCACCTGGCCGGATACTTCGAGTGGGATATCACTGACCTGGGCGTGAAGGCTTCGACCGACGTCTTCATGGGCACCATCACCGCCCCCGCGCGGCGGGTGGACCCGCCATCGGCGGACGACTGTTAGCACAGAATGGTCGCGCAGACCAGCGGTAGAACATCCAGGGGCGTTGTCACACGCCCTTGGAGTCGTTTCTGAGACTGGAACTACCGCAGCCTTTGTGAATATCTCATTAATTTCTTCGGCCACACCGACCCATTCCCCTGGGGGGAGGTAGACACGGTGCCCCGCCATGGTAATATTCACAAAAGGCCAGCGGTTTAGCGTTCGAAGCATGCGCGCTGATCAGGGGTCTCTGGAACGCAACCGCCGCTTACGGGTGAAAAATGGCCGAGTTATCGCGTGAGCCTTCGTCTCTGTGGAGAGCATGGGTTATCTCGCCGCCTGCGGATTTTGTTTCTGCTATGTCTAAGACAGGGATCATGACCGAACAACTTTCTCCGGAGGAGCTGGAGCGGCTGTCGCGTGAGATCAGCCGGGCCGACTTGCAGAAGCTGGCAGAACGGGGCCTGTTGGGAACACGAACTACCTCAGCCGCGGAGCCAAAGAAACCCCGACCAGAATCAACGCCCGCCGGAGCCAACGGCGCTCCGCTGCAGGACAGGCGCGTCGAGACTGTGTATACTGCCTTCGGCGAGATACAGGAACTGCGCCTGGAGCTAGACCTGGCAGAAGTAGCCAAAGAAGAAGAAGCGCCCAAGCGCCGTTTCCGTGTGCGTGACATTCCCACCTACATCACCATTGGCGGGCTATCGCTGGCGCTGATCATCGAACGTTCCTACCTGTATCTACGACGCACCAAGCGCGACTTCGATCGCCTGCCAGTGTTCGTGCGTGCTGTCTATTACCTGGCGGCGATGGCAGTGGTGTTGTTGCTGGTGGGCTTCATCCTCGGCACGCAGATCACACACCTGCTCGGCGGCGGCTACAACCCGCCCACCCTGCAGGAGTCGGCAGCCGCACCGTACGGGGTCAATCAGCGCATGCTGCCGCTCAGCGACGCTCAGCCAGCGCAACTCCTGCCAGAGACGTTGGGCGAATTCCCGCGCTCCAATGAGATCATCTCGGCCAACAATACCTCCAGCCCCACCAATCAGTGCTTGCTGGGGTTGGGCTATGCAAAAGATGTGCTCAACCCGCCGACCTGCGCGCGCAGCTATGGCATGCTTGGCACTGCGTCAGCGCGTTACTACGACGGGCGCATGAAAATAGACGTGGCTATCGCCCGCTTCTCCAACGAGCAGCAGGCGCACGGCACGATGGTCGAGCTGCTCATTCACGCCCGCAAGTATGGCCGCGTGGGGGATTTCGCCGTTTCCGGCCTGACGCCCAATAGCTACTTCTATAGCAATGTGCGGGGGTGGCTTTCGTTCACCTGGTCACACGGGCCGTGGATTTTTTCGATCTCGACGGTGAAGCTGGACACCCTGGAGGAGGCGATCAAGGCGTTCCCCTACTGAGCTTCCAGATGGCGAATTGCGGATTGCGAATCCTGCAAGCGCACCTTCCAAATCCGCGTCTCGAAATTCGCCTTCCGCAATCGTCTGGGTTTTTTATCCCGCCGCCTGGGTGGTGCAAGGTTTATCGCACCGCGAAGCCTGGGCGGCGGTATTCTTTCAGAGACCGCTCAAGCGGACGCCGCCCGCAGTGTCCAGCGCCAGACCAGGGCGATGACCGCCTCGCGCAGGGCCAGGGTGAACGTCACCGCCAGCACAGCCCACCCCAGCGATAGCTCGGCCAGATAGGCGGGGATAGGGCCGAGCAGCGCCAGGGTGATCAGGCGCTCCTGCAGAGTCGCTGCTGGCACGGGTTGCAGCGCCAGCACGACCGCCGCCAGGCCCGCATCCAGCAGCCAGAACGCGAAGGCAGCGGCGTTGGCCCCTGGCACGGCCACGCGCACCGTACGCGCGCCAGCGCTGACGGCCAGGGCCGCCGTTGCCATCAGCGTGAACTGCTGTGCGCGGTCGAGCAGATAGAGGATGCTGCCAGCGCTCATCACCAGCAGGCCCACGCCACACATGCCGTAGGGTGAGAGGTCGCTAAGGAAAGGCCAGTGAGTATGTTCGATCAGGCTGAGGCTGAGCAGCGCGGCGACCAGAGCCGCGAGCAGGATCGCGCCGCGAGCGAGCAGGATCACCACGCGCAGCGACCACAACGCGCCGCGCGCCTTGCTAAGCACCAGCGTGGCCGTGTCAAAGGGAGTGGTGCGCAGAGTATCCCAGGTGGCCCTTTCGCGTTCGCGGACGATAGTGGGGCCGAGCGCCAGCCCCAGTAGCACCGACCAGGTCATCACCGAAGCCAGGATCATCGTCAGTAGCAATAGTCCGCCAACCAGGCAGCGCGTTGCCAGGGGCAGAGGGGCACGCAGCAAAATCAGCAGTTGCACCAGGGCCACCACCGTCAGCGCCGGTACCGCGTCTTGATTCATCAGACGTAGGGCGACGCGCCAGGGCGGCAGATAGGTCGCCTCGCGCACGAAGACCGGCACTGCCCCGTCCGGCTCTCGGAAGGGATTCAGGCAGCGAAATAATTCCCAGGAACGCATCCGCGTTGTTGTCCAGCGGCTGAGTCTCACTGATCGTCTTATTGATTTATACGACAAAACGCTTTCGTCTGCTGACCCTCTCGACAACGCCCCTCACTTTCCCATATACTGAAAGAAAGCCTGTGCGCAGGGGTTCGTAGCCTGACCAGGCGCTGGCGGGGAAGTCTCATAGCGGAATCACTGTGCTCAGGGGGCTGTAGGACATCAGACCCCGCCAGCGGTTCCGCTATGTGTTTTGATCAGGAGCGCAGGTGTGCAGGAGGTGCGAGATGGCCGTGATCACTATTTCCCGTCAGGTGGGGAGCGGAGGCGACGAGATCGCCGCGCGAATCTGCGAGCGTCTCGGCTACCGCTATTTCGACAAGCAGGCCATGATAGAGGCTGCCGCCGGGGCGGGCCTGTGCGAAGCTGAGGTGGTGGACTTCTCCGAAGAGCGCTACAAGGTGCAGGATTTTCTTTCGCGCATTCTGCGCAGCCGCCCGCGCGCGGTACGGCAGGTACTCATCCGCGAGGAAATGCATGGCCCCGTAGACACGCTCACCGCCCGCGAACTCGACGAAGAGCGCTGCGTCGAGCTGGTGCGGCTGGCTGTGCGCCATGCCTACGAACAGGGCGACATGGTCATCGTCGGGCGGGCGGGTCAGGCGATCCTGCGCGGGCTGCCGGGGGTGCTGCACGTGCGCGTCATCGCGCCGATCGAGGATCGCATCCGCCGTCTGCGGGAGCAGGGCATCAGCGGCATCAGCGAGATCAAGCTGACCATCGCCGAGCGCGACCGGGCCAGCGCCGCCTATCTCAAGCGTTTCTTCGGCGTCTCCTGGGACGATCCGGCGCTCTATCACCTGGTGCTCAACACGGGCCTGCTCGATTACGACCTGGCCGCCGAAATCGTTGTGCACGCCGCGCAACACTTACCCCTGGCTGCCAACGTCTGAGAATGAGCGAGGCGGGGATTGTCCGCAAGAAATCCCCGCCCCCCTACTCAGTTGGCGCTGACGCGGCGTTTGTGCACAGCAGCTATTTCGGTGCGGCGAGCGATGCGGTACAATGCGGAGTGATTGGTAGCCCGCGTTCCGTATGCGGCTCGGCGAGGAAAAGGGCATGGCTGTTGTCACCATTTCGCGTCAGATCGGCAGCGGGGGCGAGCAGATCGCCCGCCAGGTGTGCGAATTGCTCCATTACCGCTACTTCGACAAGCAGTTGATCCTCGAAGCGGCGAGCGAAGTCGGTCTGGCTCGCGATCATGTGCTGGACTATTCCGAAGACCATTACGAGCTACAGAATGTCCTGGCCCGCCTGTTCCGCCCTGGGCCGCGTCCGGTCAAACGGGTGTCGGTGCGCACCGAAGATTCTTCCGGGCGAGTGCAGCTCACCGCCGAGACTATAGACGAAGCGCAGTACGTGGAGCTGATCAAAGCTGCTATCCGCACGGCAGCCGCGCAGGGCGACATCGTCATTGTGGGGCGTGGTGGTCAGGCCGTTCTGCAGGACATGCCGGATGTGTTGCACGTGCGCATCATCGCCCCCGACGGCACGCGCATTGCCCGCCTGCAACAGCAGGAAGGGCTAAGCATCGAAGCGGCGCAACAGAAGATCGCCCGCCAGGATCGGGCCACCGCCGAATATCTGGGACGTTTCTTCGGCATTCGCTGGGACGACTCGACTCTCTACCATCTCATCATCAACACGGGCAAAATCAGCCTGGAGGGGGCGGCCCAACTCATCGTGGACGCCCTGGTGCAGTTGCGCGCCCATCCCATGCCCTGATGTAGCACGCCCTCACTCCCCTCACCCTGGACCCTGGCTCTGCCTCTGAGTGCAATTCAGGGGCGGTCCGCTGCCCCTCACCCCTAGCCTCGCGCCAGCGCCGAGCGGGGGTGAGGTCAACACCTCCGCACCGAGCAAAGTCGCTGACAACCCTTGCTCGCATAAATTCATCAACACATATTGATGTTTCCCTTCGCGCACGGTATAGTCCTGGTGCTGATACTGGGTGATACACGTTTGCGCAAGGAGACGACCTCATGGCACCTCGAACGCACTTCCCAGCCCCTGCCCTGCTCCGCCTGGCGGCGGGCGCGCTCTGGGCAATATTGCTGGGCCTGCTGTTGATGGCCTGCGGCGGGGATAAGAAAGATGACTCCGCTCAGCAGTCCACCGCCACCCCAACTATTGGCGCGACCGGCCTGCAGGTGGGCGATGCGGCCCCCGACTTCAGCCTGCCCGCCGCTGGCGGAGGCACAGTTGCCCTGGCCGACTACAAGGGCCGACAGCCCGTATTGCTGTTCTTCCACATGGCCGATGGTTGACCGCCCTGCCTGCAACAGATCGTTGATCTGGAACAGGACCCCGACTGGCAAGCCTTGAATGTGGCTATTGTCAGCATTGCCCTCGACCCCGCCGATCGCCAGGCCGCCGTAAAGCAGGAATACGGCATTCAAGCCCCTATGTTGATAGACGCCGATGCGAAGGTCTCCGCTGCTTACGATGTCCTGAAGTGGGCCATCGCCACGGGCGAGCCGGGGCACACCTTTATCCTGGTGGATCGTGACGGTCGGGTAGCCTGGATACGCGATTACGGCGCGCCCGACCTGCCCGAACGCACCATGTACGTCCCGCCGGAGGAACTCATCCAGCAGGTGAGAGACAGCCTGGCCGGGTAGGGCCGCCGGGCTGTCTGGTAGCTGCTGTGAGATGTCCGACGACGGCGATGCCTGGCTTACCCTACGTCCGCCAAGCGCACAGGCTACGGCTGACACGCTATTGGGGGGCGGCCCATTGAGTCATATTCGAACTTGCCTTACACTGAGAGTGACACACGCGAAAGCCTCTGGGAGTGAGCAAGGGAGAAGAAAATGTCTCAGTACCGTTTGGTGAGCCTCGTCATCGTCGTCGCACTGCTGGGGGTGAGCCTGGGCCTGGCGGCTACAGCCTCCGCGCAGGCTCCGACGGCCACCGTCAATACCGGCGCACTGCACATCCGTAGCGGCCCTGGCATCAGCTACGCTGTGGTGTTCTCGGTCTATCGGGGCACGGTTTTGACTCTGCTGGCGCGCAATGCCGATGCCTCGTGGGTCAAGATACGGCTGGACAACGGCATCGAAGGCTGGGTCAACAGCAATTACATCGCCACCGCCTATCCGCTGCGCAACCTGCCGCTGGAAGGCGGATCGGGCGGGCCGGTGGGCATCACCGCCACCGTGACCTCGTATGCGCTGAACGTGCGCAGCGGTCCCGGCATCGGCTATGCCCGCCTGACATCCATCCCGCGCGGCACGCTGATGACCCTGCTGGCGCGCACCGCCGACTCCTCCTGGGTCAAGGTGCTGCTGGCCAATGGCGTGCAGGGCTGGGTGAACACGGGTTACATTGCCCCGTCCGCGCCGATCACTTCGCTGCCGGTCGAAGGGGTCGTTGTGCCGCCGCCGCAGCCGCCGCCCCCCACCTATCGCACCCATGTGGTGCAACCGGGCGAGAATCTTTTCCGCATCGCCCTGCGCTATGGGGTGAACATGTGGGACATCGCCCGGCTGAACAACATCCTCAACCTGCGCCTGATCTACGCCGGACAGGTGCTGCTGATCCCGTGACGGGACAGCGCTTCAGCCGCCCCTCGCCGGGAGATTTCCTGGTGAGGGCTTTTTTGTTGCCCCCCGCCAGGCACAGGCGTGCTATACTGCGGGCGTTGTGCCTCTTGAACTCATGGGTAAACGGACATGTCTCACGCGCTCATGTTGGCGCTGGCGGCGCTGTTGGTTGGGGTGGTCAAGGGCGGGTTGGGGCCGATGCCAGGGGCGTTGCTGGTGCCCCTGCTCAGCACAACCATGCCGGTAGCTCAGGCGGTTGGCGCTACGCTCCCTATGCTGATAGCCGGTGACTGGTTCGCGCTGCCCGTCTACTGGCGCAAATGGGACGGGCAGGCATTGCGCCTGATGTTGCCAGCAGCGGTGATCGGCGTGGGGATGGGCGTGGCCCTGCTGACAACGTTGCCCGACGACGCGCTGCGGCGTGTGCTGGGCGCATTTACGCTGATCGTCGCCCTCTATAAGCTGGGCAGCGATACCCTGAGCGCCATGGCCTATCGCCCGCGGATCTGGCACGGCTGGCTGGCCGGATGGGGATCGGGGTTTGGCTCGGCGCTGGCCAACGTCGGCGCACCGCCCATCACCGCCTATTTGTTGCTGCGCCGCACCGCTCCGACAACCTTCATCGGCACGACGGTGATCTTCTTCCTGATCGTCAACTTGCTCAAGCTGCCCATCTTCGTCATCACCGAGGTGCTCGATGGCCCGACACTGGTGCACACCCTTTGGACGCTCCCTCTGATCCCGCTGGGGGTCTGGCTGGGCAAGGAGTTGTTGCGCTATCTTCCACCGCGCAAGTTCGAATGGTTGATGCTGGGGTTGCTGTTCTGGACGGGTATCTCGTTGTCGTTGGGGTGAAGCGAGAGTCTTGATTCCGGGTCAGCAGAGCGAAAGCGCCCGCTGATCTTCAGCGCCCTCGACCTGACACCCCAGACCCCAAACCCCAAACTCAATACCCCCGCAGATAGCCCAATGCCTCGTCGTGCTCGCCGTCCATGACGATCTCCAGGTAGCGCCCGCCTGTTTCGGCGGGCACGTCAATGACGCGGATCACGCAGGCCAGGTTGGCATCTTCCGGCAACAGGTCGGGCAACATGTTGCGGGCATTGTTGAAGAAACCCCAGTTGTAAACGTTGCCCGGCTCGTGCGGGAAGAGCGCCAGGGGGAAAATTTGCGCTTCCACCAAATCCTGGAAGAAGTGCGTGCCGTAGGCCATCTCCGGCGCGACGTTGTTGTCTGAGTGGGCGACTTCGATCAGGGCGCGGCTGTTGTAGATATCGGCATAGGACACCTTCACGCCCAGGTTGATGTCGGACGTGCCCCACCGCCCCGGCCCCATCAGCACGAACTGTTCGTCGCGCAGCCGCTCGTTGAGCCGCCCGACCACGCGCCCCACCTGCAGGCGCTTTTCCACGCTGGTGATCTGCTGATAGCACAACGGGTCTACATAGACGATGTAGCGCACGCGCTCGACCACCCCCTGCGGAACCTGCCGATGCGCAGAGAAGAGCACATCGCCGTCGGGCACGTTCTGCGGCGCGCGCACATTGGAACCGGCGCGTTGCTCGCTGAGCGGGCGGCATTGCAACAGCGAGATGCGATAGCGCGGGCGCGGCCAGACCTGCGTGACCTCGATGGCGAATTCGATGTCTACGGGGTGCTCGTAGCGGCTTTCCAGGAACTTGAGCAGGTTGCGCATGGTGGTCGTGAAGGCCGTATCGCGCGCCAGCCCGTCGAAGGTGAAGACCAGGCGCGACGAATCCAGGTTGCCGGGCCTGGAGATGAACGGCTGCAGAGTCTGTCCGTCGTCCAGCGCGGCGACCAGCCGCAGAGCCGGGAAGTTGCCATCAATGACCCGGGTGATGGGCAGCGTCTCGAAGCGGTTCTCTTCCAGATTGAGCACGTCAATCAGGTGTTGCGAGTAGTGACGCAATTGCTCGATGCGCGTTTCGGGGCGCAGATGCGGATGCGAGAGCGCGATCATACGGGCGTAGTCGTTGTCGGTGCGCTCAACGGCGCGCGTCCCCAGCCCGCATACCAGGCGCAGCAGGCCATCTTCGCGGCGAATCTTGGCGTTCCAGCGGAAGGGGTTGCGGCTGAAGCCCACGCCCGCGATCATGGGGAAGTAGTATGGCCCGAAGCGTTGCCCTTCGACCTTCTGGATCAAGATGGCCATGCGCTCGTCGAAGTCCACCAGGCCCATGCGCTGCCGGTAGATCAGCGCGTCTGGGCTGAGCGTGCTGGCGTAAATCTTGAGAATAGCCTCTTTGGCTGCGCGGAAGTTCTCTTCGGGCGTGCCGTGATTGGGCAGGAAGATGCTGTCGTACTTGCCAGCGAACGAGGTAGCGAAGCTATCTTCCAGCAGGCTCGACGAGCGGAAGATCAGCGGCGTCGGGCCGATGTGATCGAGCAAGGCGCGCAGTTCCTGGCTGACATGCGGGGGCAATTCGGCCTGCCGGTAGCGCTCGTAGATCAGCGGGTAATCGTTGACGATCTCCTCCCGCGACTTGTATTTCTGGTTCATGATGGCGTGGAAATCGTTGTAGCCGTGCACCTCGTAGAACACGTCCGCGCCGACGTAATATGAGTCCGGAATGGTGATCGTGGACGGATCGATCCCCGCCTCGGCTCCGGCGTGTTGCAGCAACTTCCAGGCCAGCAACATCCCCGCCGCCTTGCCGCCGATCTTGCCGCGCCCAATGCGCCGCGCGCGGATGTCCTTGAGGTCTTCGATGGTGAAGACTTCCTTGGCCAGCCGCACGAACGCCAGATGATCGCTGATCATGCCCTTGATGAGCACCACGATGATCTCGCGCAGATGGTGCTGTACTTTGGCCCGCTCTTCAGGGGGCAGGCGCTCGTAGCGCTCGCCTTCGGAGAAGAGCAGTTCCCAGGGGGCGATCTCCGGGTTGAAGGTCAGGCGCACCTCGCGATCCGGTTCGCGCTGATGCAGCACGTCGGCCAGGATGCGCTCGAATAGCTCGTAGGGCAGGTTATAGGCAAAGTAGAAGTCGGTGAGGTGCGCGCGGATGTAGCGCACCCGCTTGTCCCAGTCGGCAGCGGACTCCTGAAAGAGGGGGTCGGTGAGGCCCTCGCGCCGCTGCGACTCGATCGCTTTCTGGTGCACCTCGCGCTCGAAATCTTCCTCGCTGATGATGCCGCGGCTGAACAGTTCCTCGCGCATCCGCTGGCGAATCTTGCGGCTGAGCACCGGATATTGCGAGATGACCAGGTACAGTTGCAGCACCTTGGGCATCTGCTGACTGTCGGTGAAGGAAAAGCTTTCTTCGACCATGGCCCCTGTCCGCTCCCTGGCAACTCACCTGCGCTTCACTTTTAACAGGTGTGGGGCGAAAAGGCAAGGGGAGAGCAGGGTAATCGCATCAAAAACCAGCCAGCAGAATCATGGGCAGAAGGAAGCTCAGGTGTGATCTTCTGGTTGACCTCACCCCCGCTCGGCGCTCGCGCGAGGCTGGGGGTGAGGTAAAGCAGCAAGCGGTTTGATGCAATCCCCCTGAGGGGACACAAAAGGGGCCATGCCGCTACTGCGCCTGCCGGGCGGCCTCATAGGCGGCGATCTCGTCTTCCAGCGCCGGAGGGAAAAGTGTCTGCCGGAACAGAGCGATCATCACCAGCCCCAGCAACACGCCCACCCATAGCTGAAACACGCCGATGAGGAAAGTCGCTGTGCCCGCGTCTGCTTTGGGCAGGGCCAGCAGCCCGACCAGCATGGGGCCAATGGCCAGTTCGCGCCCCCCCGCGCCGCCCGGCAGCGTGGAGATCGAGGCGACGATCACCGAGAAGCCCAGGATGAAGGTCGCCTGGGCCAGCAGCGTCCACGACGGTTCGATCCCCAGGCCGGTCAGCAGCAGGAAGAAGCCCAGGCTGTCGGCGCTGTAGACGATCAGGCCGACGCCGGTCATGGGTAGCAGGTGCCGCAGCTTGATCAGATCGTAGCTGGACTCATAGAGGTTGCGCAGCGCCCCATGTACGCGGCGCACGCCGGGCCAGTGCGCCGTCAGGTCGAGCGCCCACTCGGCCAGCGGACGAATCTGGATCAGCACCATGCCCGCGCCCAGCGCCAGCGACACGCCGATCAACACTGCCCGCACATACTCCAGCGACACATCGCCGCCCTCGACGGCGTCGCCGGCAGCGATCATGGCGACAGTCGTCAGCGGGATCACCGCCAGCCCGTCTACCAGTCGCTCCAGGAAGACGACCGGCACGCCGCGCGAGAAGTCCATGCCGCTCAGTTGCTTGAGCACCAGTGCCTTGAGCACTTCGCCCAGCTTGCCGGGGCTGACGGACATGGCCAATCCCGCCAGCCACAACACGATGCTGTCCCGTTCGCGGATGACAGGCGCGGCGGGGTTGGGCGGGGGCGGTTGGGGCAGGCCGCGCACCGTGCGCACGCCGATCACGCCCAGAAAGTAGCGCCATTCGTAGTAACGCAGCGCCCAGTTGAGGCATTTGAGCAGCAACACCGGGGCGAACAGCCACAGCGGGAAATCGCCCAGCTTACCGGCGAGCGCGTCCGCGCCGGTGATGGCGACCACGGCGATCAGCACCACGCTGATGAAGAGCAGTCCGGCCAGAATCTGGTTACGATAGCGGCGCATGGGTGCCTGTTCTCACAAGGTCGTTCAGGAGCGTGGCACTTCGGTCGGCTGAGCGCTGCTCACTGGCACGGGGGCAGGAATGGGCGCAGCCAGGGCCGTTTTGGCGACAATGCCCAGGGCCAGTTCGGCAGCCACCCACAAAAAGCGGTGAATGGCCGCATAGAGCAGGGCGTCTCCGGCAGGCAGGACGGGGGCTAGCAGCGCGGTCATGGCCGCCTCGCGCACGCCGATCCCGCCCGGCGCGAACACCGCCACATAGCCGATCACCCAGCTTATGCAGAACGCGCCGATGGCCAGCCCTCCCGCGCGGAGACCGTCCAGCGACGGCAGCAGCGCCCACAGGCTCGCCCCAACCAGCGCCCAGATCAGCGCCTGGAAACCGAGTGTCCCCAGGCTGCCGCGCCAGTTTCGCCCGCCGCTGAAGCGCAGCCGGATCAGCCACAACACCGCCCACCACACCGCGATCAGGCCCCCCAGAGCTACGGCCAACCGCCAGCCGTCCGCGTAATAGATCAGCAGGCTGATCGCGCCAGCCATGAAGGCGGAGAAGACCAGCCACAGGTTCTCGACGATCATCGCCTGCGTGACAGCGCGCAGGGGCAGCCCATCGGCATGATAGTAGCCCGCCCGACCGACGAAATGCCAGATGCCGCCAGGCAGGTACTTGGCGAGTTGGCTCAGCGCGTTGATGGTGAACATGCGCCGGTAAGCGATCGTATGACCGGCCAGGGCTACCGAGCGCTGCGAAAGGATCACCAGCAGCAGCTTGGAGGCGATCAGCAAGATCACCGCCAGGCCCAGGCGCGGCAGCGCGATCGCGCGCAGTTGGGGGCCGACTTCGTCCCAGTGTGTCCACAGGTAGCGCGCGACCGCACCCGCCACCAGGACGAGCCACAGCCATTTGACCAGGCGAATCAGCGAAGCAGTCACGCGAGCACTGCATCCAGACTGCTGAACTGCGCCGCAGCCGACTCTTTCACTGCGCCGATGCGCGCGGCGACCTGCGCGCGCAGGGTGTCGCGCTCGGCCAGCGCCGCGCGGGCCAGCGCCAGGGCGTCGGCATGCGGATCGGCGAAATCTACAGCGAAGCGTTCCAGGCCGAACTCAGCCAGCACCTCGGCGTACTTGTGACTCCAGCCGATGACTACGGGCAGCACGCCCAGCGTCAGCGCCGAGACCATGGCGTGAAAGCGCGAGGTGATCAACACGTCGCACTGCGTGAACAGGCGACGGCTGCCCGCCGTGTTCAGGTCATAGTCCACTATATCCACGCGCTCGCCCAGCGCGCCTGGCAGGTCGGCAGCCAGCCGATCGCGCAGGATGGCAATGGCGGCCAGGTCGTTGTTGGCGAACGAGGGCGATCCCTGGCGCGTGGCATTGGGCACGACGACAAAATGCAGTTCCGGCCCGCCCAGTTCGCGGATGATCTGCATGAACAGGCCAGCGTAGTCACGCCCCGCTTTGGCCGAGGCTGTGTGTACCAGCGAGCTGGGCACCAGCCCGACGATCGTCTTGCCTGCGGCGCGCAGTTCCGCCAGACGAGCGGCCAGCGCGTCTACCTGCGCCTCGTTTTCGCTGGTCAGGCTGTATTCCGGCTGATAGAGAAAGGCGATGTCGGCGGCCAGACTGCATTTCTCGGCGGGCAGGCGCAGGTCGCGCAGGTGTTCGGCGGTGACTGCGCCGCGCGCGTAGATGTGACGGCAGCGCGGCAGGAAGAGCCGCGCGCTCAGGCGCGTCAGCGGGTTCTTGAACGGGCCGAGCGCCTGCGCCAGCTTGATCACCGGCACGCCCAGCAACATGGCGGGCCAGATCAGCAGGATGTTGAAGGGCAAGTACTTCTCGCGCCCGTCGGCGAAGGAGATGCCGCTGATGTCCAGCAGCACGTCGCAGCGACGCAAAGCGCGGGCCGGGTGCGGCAACAGACGATCCGGCCAGCGCAGGCGCAGCAGCCCGGCCAGCCAGATCAACACGGCAAAGGGGAAGGTGCGCAACACCAGGTCGCGCGGGCGCGCGCCGATGACGGTGATGCGCGGATCGCGCACCAGGGCACGGTCGCGCTTGGGAAAATAGGAAAAGATCACGATGTGCGCGTCGGGACGGCGGGCGCGCACCTGCCCGATGGTGGTCACGAGCATGGCTTCTGCGCCCCGGTTACCCCATAGCGTCGCGCCAGTGATGGCGACAGTACGTTCATCGTTCACGCTAGAGGCTCTCCAGTCCTTTGAAGAAGTACAGGTAGAGGCGAATGATCGGGCGCGGCGTGTGCAGGATCAGCCAGCGGCCCGGACGGGTGCGCGAGGCGCGCTCGTTGAGCAGCGCGATGAAAGCGATGACGTAGTCCACCGGTCGCACGGGCGCGTCGGTGCGATCTTTGATGCGCAGCCGGAACAAACGGCCCACCCGCGCGCGGACGGTCACGTTGTAATGGAAGGGCGCGGTGCGCGCCTGCCCGTTGACCGCTTCCTCGATCGGTTCTTCGCCGCCCATCAGCACGCTCGCCGCCAGCGCCGCCTCGACCAGCGCCTGCCCGGCGGCAGTGCGTGTGATCAACGCCGTATGTTTGATGGGGTGCGCCTTCATGCGCGGCGACCAGATATCGCCGGCGGAGATGTCGCAGTGATAGCCGAAGTGATCGAAGCAATGATGACATTTGGGCTGCGCGAAGAAGTACAGGTTGCGGTAGTCGGAGAAGGTTTCGAATGGCAGGATCACCTGGCTGCCGTCGGCGAAGGTCGCTTCCAGGTTGCCGCGCCAGTGACCGGTGCGCCAGCGGTAACTGGTCAGCGGGCCATGTCCTTTGCCCAACCGCCGGACGATGGCATCGGTGAGCACGGGTTCAGAATTGTGCCCGCAGAAGAGAGTAATCACCAGCGCGATCTTGCGATCCAGGTCGGGGACTTTGGCGCGCGTGCGCTGCAGGATAGTCGCATCGCAGGGCAAAGCGACGACTGCCACCCGCCCGTTGAACTCTTGCAGCAGCGGCAGCGCATCGTTGGTGAAGTAAACCGCCGCGTACTTGCTGCCCTGGGCAGCGATGATCTCTTCGCGGGTGCGGGCGATGGTGAACTCCGGGCGGGGATGCCCGTTGCGGATGACCGTCCGGCAGACGAGCGCCCCGTCAATCTGCCCGCTTTCCAGCAGGTAGACCAGCAGCGCCGAAACACTGCCGCCGGAGGCGGCAGTGGCGCGCAACGTCTCGTCGCCCGCATAGGTGAAATAGCACTTCAAATAGTCTCCCACATAGCGCCGCACTTGATCGGCGGAGAAGTCTTTGTGCCAGATGGCATCGCGCAGACGCTTTAGCGCAGCTTTCACGATTTTTCCTCGCTTCTAAGTGATTGGTCAACCAGCACAGGATTGGCGGAAGAGGATGGTGCTGGCTCGCCCTGCTGGTTGCTGCCTCGCCATACGACGCGCGTGATGCGCAGCGGGTCTTCCTGACGCTGCACAACCGAGACAACCAGCTCCGCCAGCAGGCCAATCGTCCCCAACTGCACGCCCATCAACATCAGCAGCACGCCCAGCGTGAGCAGCGGGCGTTGACTGAGGGGACGCATCCCCTGCAACCATTCGATGGACAGATAGGCGTTGATGATGAAGCCACTCAGCAGCAGGATCAGCCCTGCTCCACCGAAGAGGTGCAGCGGGCGGTAGCGGAAGTTGTTGAGGAAGAGCACGGTCAGCAGGTCCAGCCCGCCGCGTAGCAGACGCCCCAGCCCATACTTGGAGCGCCCGAAGCGCCGTCTGTGGTGCACCACAGAAATCTCGGTGACGCGGAAGCCGTGGTAATGGGCCAGAATAGGGATATAGCGGTGCAGGTCGCCGTAGAGGTGCAGTTCGCGCACGCATTCGGCGCGGTAAGCCTTCAGCCCGCAGTTCATGTCGTGCAGGCGCAGGCCGGTTATCCAGGCCGTGACATGGTTGGCAATCCACGACGGGACGCGCTTGGAAAGCGGGTCTTGCCGCTGCTTCTTCCAGCCGCTCACCACATCGTAGCCTTCGTCGAGTTTGGCCAGCAGGTTGGGAATCTCGTTCGGGTCGTCCTGCAGGTCGGCGTCCATGGTGACGACGACCGCGCCCTGTGCCAGGGCGAAGCCGGTGTTCAGCGCCAGACTCTTGCCACTATTACGGCGCTGTTCGGCAACCACGACGCGCGGGTCGGTCTCGGCCAGTCGGCGCAGCACATCGCGCGTGCCGTCGGTGCTACCGTCGTCCACATAGATCACTTCCCAGCGCAGGCCGAGCGGCTCGACCGCCGCGCAGAGGCGTTCGTGTAGCAGCGGCAGGCTCTCGGCCTCGTTGTAGGCGGGCACGACGACAGACAGATCGAGGGCGTATTCGGGCAGGCGCTCCATGTCCCCTGGAAATCTCCCTGGCACAGGCAATACAAACCGCGCGTGATTGTAGCAAGCCGGGCGCACCGCGCCAATGAGAAAAAACACATGCCGGAGCGTGCGCCCCGGCATGTCGTCACTCAGTCCAGAGGAGGCAACTCACTGAGCCGCGGCGCAAATGGCGTAGGCGGTCAGAGTGTAGGGGACGTTGCCGAGCGCGCGCACGCGCCAACCCGTCGTGCCCACTGGCATGTTGGTGTAGATCGAGACGGTGGGGTCGGAGACGCTGCCGCCGCCGCCGATGACCTGTTTACCGTCCGGGCAGCGCAGCGTCAGCACGCCCAGGCTGGTGAACGTCCCCTCGCGCGTGACGATCTCGTAGCCTTTCAGGCCGCCCGGTTCACCTTGTGGGCCAGGTTCGCCCTGCGGGCCGGGCGGGCCAGCGGGGCCAGGTTCACCCTGCGGGCCAGGCTCACCAGCAGGGCCAGGCTCACCCTGTGGGCCTTGTGGACCGGCAGGGCCGGGCGGGCCAGCGGGGCCGGGTTCACCCTGCGGGCCAGCGGGGCCTTGCAGGTCTTGGGTGAGATCGAAGTCGCCGTCGCAGTCAGAATCAACCTGCAGGACAGTGCCCTCGAAGCTGAGCGCGGGGGTGCAGCCAGGTTCGCCAGCGGGGCCAGGTTCGCCCTGCGGCCCCTGGGGGCCGGGCGGGCCAGCGGGGCCGGGTTCACCCTGCGGGCCTTGCAGGTCTTGGGTAAGCTCGAAGTCCCCGTCGCAGTCGGCGTCAATCATCAGCACGCTACCCTGGAACTTCAGAGCGGGGCTGCACCCTGGTTCACCCTGTGGGCCAGGCTCACCGGCAGGGCCAGGTTTGCCCTGCGGCCCCTGGGGGCCGGGCGGGCCAGCGGGGCCGGGTTCACCCTGCGGGCCTTGCAGGTCTTGGGTGAGGTCAATTGTGCCGTCGCAGTCGGAATCAATTTGCAGGACAGTGCCCTCGAAGCTCAACACAGGTGAGCAACCAGGCTCACCCGCGGGGCCAGGTTCGCCTTGCGGGCCAGCAGGGCCTTGCAGGTCTTGGGTGAGGTCAATTGTGCCGTCGCAGTCGGAATCAATTTGCAGGACAGTGCCCTCGAAACTCAGCGCGGGCGTGCAACCAGGCTCACCCGCGGGGCCAGG
>CAKZOB010000017.1 GCA_937135955.1 uncultured Anaerolineales bacterium
CGCGACTGATGGATCACGCAGAGCGTGGATCGTAGATCTCAAGTATGATCACCTGGGTCTACATTTCGAGGAGTCGGCTGTCGATCCGGATTGGAGTTAAGCTGTAAGGTGTGAGGCGCAAAGAGACATCCATGACCCTGGAAACCCACCATTTGCTGTTTACCGCCACAGCCCTCACTCCGGTGGCCCTGGGCGAGCAGAGCGGCTCGGCCATACGCGGCGCTATCGCTGGGGCGCTGTGGGAGCGATTCTGTGTCAACAAGGCTGCTTCGACATGCGCGAATTGTCCATTGCTCACCATCTGTCCTGTGGGCGCGCTACTTGCGCCTATGCGTGACGATGAGCAGAAAGGCAGCGACCAGCGCCCGCGGCCCTATGTTACTCGACCGCCCTGCGATGGTGCGCGTACCTATGCCTGCGGCGAAACGCTCAATTTCGGAATTGCGCTGTTTGGCTCCGCTGCAGCGCTCTATCCCTACGTGGTTATAGCTGCACACGAACTCGAACGCGTTGGTCTGGGCATGCGCCTGCCTGAACGGGGGGGACGGCGAGGCGTTCTGCGCCTCAGCGCCATCAGCGCTGTACATCCTCTTACTGGCGAGCAGCAGACGCTCTACACCGCCGACAGCGGCGTGATGATGCAACCGGGCCTTCCGGTTGGGGCGGCAGACGTTCGCGCCTACGCTGCTAGTCTTCCTGCGGACCGGATTACGCTCCGCTTCAACACGCCACTGCGCCTGATTGAGGGCGATCGTCTGGTGAAGCGAATTGCGCTGCGCCCGTTGATCCAACGTCTCATGCGTCGCCTCGATGACCTCAGCATTGCATATGGAGATGGGCCGCTCAACCTTGACTTCCGCGCCCTGCTCTCCATTGCTGAGACAGTACATGTTGTCGAAGATCGAACGCGCTGGGTGGACGTAGTGAGTGTCAGCCATCGCTATGGACGGCGTACGCCTATTGGGGGCCTGATCGGGAGTGTTACGTTTGCAGGCGAACTGGCTCCCCTGCGTGAACTGCTTGTCTGGGGTAGTCTGATTCACGTTGGGCGTAACTGTGTGAAAGGCGACGGTTGGTATCATATTCTCAGTGGATACTGATCCTGTGGTACGGCAATGGCTGCGCGCAGCGGTCATTAGCATGAGAATGGTACTACGCGCTTCGTGAATACTTGATCCTGCGGCGCGCATTTGCGTTGCTGCGCATTGATCCGGGCACCTTAACAATTTATCATCCTAACACTCCATAATAGTAAGGTGGAGCGGCGCGAACCGTTTAGCAATACCTTCACCGGTGGATTCTCATACACTTCGGATCACGATGTGGCAGCGCTACAGGGGTTCTTCGTTTTGAGAGGCCCGAAGTGCCTCTGCTCCTGCGCAAATCCCTTTACGGTGTGGCAGGTTTTCCTCGATCCGCTCCAGAAAGGGGAGCGATTCGAAGACCTGTGGCCGCCGACCTCTCCGCTGAGACGAAGTCTGGTTGTAGTATGAGGAAAGGTTTGTGCGTATGTATCTCTTCGTCCAGGAAAAAGGGGCATTTATCGCCAAGCATCAGGGCCGTCTTCGCGTCATGAAAGATGGCGAGCGACTCCAGGAAGTGCCGGTCTTGCATCTGCAACAGGTCATCGTTAGCGGCGGCGGCGTGAGCATCAGCAGCGACGCCGTCCGGGTATGCGCCGAAGAAGGTATTCCGATCCACTTTCTGAGTTGCAGTGGAACGCCGCACGCCAGCCTTTACAGCGCCGGACTTACCGGGACCGTGCTTACTCGCCGCGCGCAGTTACGAGCCTACGATGGTCCGGCAGGCGGCCATCTGGCGCGTGCCTTTACTCAGGGCAAACTTCAGAACCAGGCCAACCTGCTTCGGTACATCGCCAAGTATCGCAAGGAGACAAATCCCGATCTGCATACCATCCTGACCGGTGTCGCAACCGAAGTTGCCGATAGCCTTCATGCTGTGCGCTACGCTTCGGGTGTGACCGTTGACGATCTGCGTGACACCCTGCTAGGCATCGAAGGCCGCTACGCCGCCCGCTACTGGGGCGCGCTGATGGCTCTGGTTCCCGACGACCTGGGCTGGCCAGGGCGTGAAACTCGCGGTGCGCGCGATCCATTCAATCAGGCCCTCAACTATGGCTATGGCATTCTGTATAAACAGATCGAATACGCAATTGTCCTGGCTGGATTAGATCCCTATGCGGGCTTGTTGCATGCAGACCGACCGGGAAAGCCTAGCCTGGTGCTTGATCTGATCGAGGAGTTTCGCCAGGCCGTGGTAGATCGCACCTTGCTTGGTCAAGCTAATCGTGGCTGGACAATAGGGCAAGATGATGAAGGGATGCTCGATGACAGAACACGCAAACGAATCGTCGAAAAAGTGCTCGAGCGGCTGGATTCGACCGAAGCCTATGAAGGCAAGCGCCAACCGCTGCGTCACATCATTCAGTGTCAGGCTCGTCATGTTGCCACCTTCGTGCGTGGTGAGCGGCCAGCGTATACGCCTTTTGTTATGGGGTGGTAAACGATGCAATGCCTGATAATCTACGATATTCCCCACGATGGGACTCGTCAGAAAGTCGCCAACGCTTGCCTGGACTACGGGCTGCAGCGGATACAGTACAGCGCATTTGTCGGCAATTTGAGCCGCGCCCACCAGCGGGCTTTGTTTCAGGAGATCAGGCGACGGGTGGGACGGCAAACCGTGAATGTTCAACTGTTCCCGCTGGACGAGAAAAGCTGGGAGGGGCGGCGCATTCTGGAGCAAGGAGAAGCTGATGGATCCGATGACACTTGAAGTGACCGATCTGCGGCAATGGCGCATGTGCCCCCGTGTGGTCTGGTATCGCCATTGTCTGCCAGCGGTGCGCCCCATTACTGATCTTATGCGCCACGGCAAGGAACACCATCGTCAGGAAGAGGGGCGTGAAGAGCGTCGTTCGCTACGAACGTATGGTCTGAGCGTTGGAGAATGGCACTTTGATCTTACCTTCTTCTCGGAACGCCTTGGCCTGCGAGGTCGCGTTGACTTGGCCATTGCCGTTCCCGATCGAACCAGTCCAGGCGCAGAAGCTGTGATTGTGGAATTCAAGGATACCGAACAATCGATTGGACCACACATGAAGCTCCAGGTAGCAGCGTATGCGCTGCTTCTGGAAGAAACGTGGGGTTTACCGGTACACGTGGGATGGATCTATAAGATTCCCTTGCGGCGAGCAGAACGGATCGCTATCACGTCAGCGCTTCGCCGTCAGGTTATCAATACCGTTACCACGATTCAGACAGCGATCCACAGCGAGACTATGCCTTCGCCACCGACCGGTCGAGCCTTATGTGTCAACTGCGAATTTCGGCGCTTCTGCAACGACGTCGTCTGATGAGGGAGTAGAACACCACAGCAGACCTTCTGGCACACCGCTTCGCAAATCAATCGGCCCTGTGGTCAAGCGAATCGGTCCTTACTAGAAGCTGTCGGAGTATACATCAGGGTTTCCGACGTTCTGAAGCCATGTTGTATTGCTCGCAACTTAACATCGTTACAGCACAGACATCGAGTTGCGACACAAGGGTTGCGAAGCGCGGCCCTCGGGTGTATAATGACCTCGTGAGACGGTCCAGGAGGGGCGTAAGCGGGATGTCGAGAGTTAACACACAGCCCTCCCCTCGCACGGTAAGTGGCGTTTCAACCACATCGGCTCACGGTAGAGCACTGAAACTTCCTCGAGATCGAGGAACGGGAGGATGGCGGGCTGTTTCAACCACATCGGCTCACGGTAGAGCACTGAAACTTTTGGGGCCGCGCATTCTGCGGGCGGTCTTCCGGCGTTTCAACCACATCGGCTCACGGTAGAGCACTGAAA
>CAKZOB010000018.1 GCA_937135955.1 uncultured Anaerolineales bacterium
TGCTCAGATTTGATGAGATCATTGGCTTCCTGTAAACGCTGACTGTAACGCATCTGGCTTCCTCGCTCGATCTAAAATGGTATGAAGGTCACTTCTCACCCTCGCGAGTTATCGATTGGAGAATTCACTCATCCCTGATTTCGATGTCTCCAACTTTCGCTAAGGCTTCAAAATTCGGGTGAATGTGATGAAATTCAGCAATGTGCCGTGCTATTTTCATGTCTAGAGAGAATACATCCCAGAAATAGATTGGTGACTGATACGTCCCCTCTACGTTCGGAAGAGGAACAAAGAACTTTGCTCCCCATACACTCACGAAATAGGTCTTCTCCAAGATTTCGCCATTTCGAGTGATATAGACAGGATACACGCGGTGTGGTCCAGGAAATTTGTCCGCCCATTCTGATGTGTAATCATCTACCCTTTCCTCACTCGTTATATCTACTACAATCCGGTATTCGTTATCTTCATTGCACCGGTAAACTTGATTGCCATCCACGCTTGCCTGGATTTTCCAATGGCCGTTGTCGAGAAGATAGACAACGTATTCTGGCGTGCCACGGCGAGGGACACTGAATACTCCCAGGCGCTTTTCGATTTTTTGGATCAATCTGTTTACATCGGGGGGAAACTGTGTGCCCCCTGACGCGACACGCAGCCCATTGCAGTAGTGAAGCTGTTTGATCTGGTCCGGAAGCTCGTCCAACTGAGGTGGCGGAGTATCGCCAATGAAAACAGGTATGACGTCTTTTCCTTCGCGAAGTGCGGTTTCTATTTCTACCACGACATAATCCGGTTCTGATGTAGGGCCTTTCTGTGAAGTTCGCATGTAAAGCTCATAGCCCCATCTTCCGCCGATTAGCACCAAGATCGCATCCGCCTGTAAAACGCCCTTTATGATTGATTCCCGAAAGTCCGGTCCCGGCGGAAAATCGTCAACATCTACTGTTACATTGTCTTCCCCAAAGTGGTTGCGCAGCATTGGCGTCAATCGCTCAATCAGATCACTGGTGTCGCTTCGGCGGTAGGAGATGAAGATTCTAGGCATTTTGCTCCTCAGATTGTGTGTACAAGATACGACAGCTCATGTGAATAGCAGCTCATTCCATCCCCGGCAAACGCAGGCTGTACGGCACATCGGGCAGGTTATCCTGGCCGGTGAGGAAGCCTTCGAGCAGTTGGCGCTCGCGATCCCCATCCGGCAGGACGTTGACCAGCGCCTGCGCCACCGCGTGCAGCCCATCCTCGCGGCCCATCGCGTGTGTCGCCAAAAATTCAGCCAGCGCGCGCCGATCCCCGGACTGCCACAGCAGCGCTGCGCGGTGCACCACATCAATGAGCGGGGCGGCGCTGCCATCACGCCCGGTTTCGCCCAGGTGCTCGATCTTGCTGCGCTCGCGCGGGCCCAGCAGGGTAACATCCTCGCCGCTCTGCTTGAGCAGGTTCAGGCGGTGCATCAACTCGTCCACCTCTGCGCCGATACCCTGGGCCAGCCGCCGTGCGTCGTCGAAGGGGATTTTCTGGCCGTTGTAGCTCCAGCGATACATGACATAGAAGCGCGTCGGCGCATCCACCGCACCCATGCGATAGCGCCCGTTCATGACCTTGTCCAGCGCGTAGTCCGCGACCATCTCCCGCACCAGATCGAGCAGGTCGGCGACGGTGACGACCTCACCGGTGAGCTTACGCACCTGGCGGTACTGGCCGAAGACCGACACTGCCGGGCCGATGGCCGAGATGAAGAAATCCGCGCCCCGGATGCCCTGCTGCCAGAAGAAATCAAGCCGCTCGTTGATGTGTGCACGCAGTTGGGCCTGCACATCGTCGTAGAAGCCTTCGGTGTCGGCGGTACGCTTGCGGCACACGATGAAGATGGATGAGGCGAGAGCGGCGGAGTCTTGCGCACGGAGTCTGCCAGGGAATTCAGTACGCAGTGGCCATGACGCACTTACAACAAGCCCTGCTTGTAGAAGACTATTAATAAGCGTTTCCCAGGCACTAGTGGATTTGTGCGCAAATACTACTACGAAAATGCCTTCTGGCTCCAAAACACGTTGCGCTTCTGAGAACGACTTGGTCATCTGACTCTCATAGAATTGCTTTGCCTTATCCGCATTGCTTTCGTGTCTTGCTGGTTCTTGGATTATTTCAGAGCTTTTGGGTGTGAGCGGCGTATAGAATACTTCTGGGTGAACATCGGCCAGAGTGCGCTTCAGCCAAACATAAAAGAAATCGGATAGGTCAGCATAGGGGATCGCATCGTAGTAAGGCGGATCAGTGATAACTGCATCGAGTGATTCGTTGGTCTGACTTAAGCGCGTGGCATCTCCCTGACGCAGATATGCCGGTTCTGTTCCTACAGTTGAACAATGCTCAATGGCGCGAGTAACCCATTCTAAGGCCGATGCCCAGTTCCCAGTGGAACTACTAAATGGATTCACTTCGGCATAGTCCCAAACCATTGGCAAGGCTTGGCGGCCAAAAGTGTGAGCAATAAACTCTCCAGAGTTGGCCCAAATGCATAAGGTGGAAATATAGTCTGCTAGTCGGTCAACCACCAATGCTAAGTAGGTCGCCACCGCCCGCGCGTAATCCCGATCACCCACCTGATCCGCAATTTGCGCGTAAGCAGCACGCACCTTGTCCACAAACGTGATCAGCGCCAGTGCTTGCCGCGCGTTGAACAGGTCACCCCATTCGGTCAGGCCGTAGTTGTTGACGCGAAAGCCCAGCGTGCCGTATGGTGGGAGAGGTTCATTGGGCAGGGCTTCGGGGTCTTCTTCCAGACGATCAGCTAGCGAAATTTCAGCCTGTGTAAAAATTTCCTGGTCAAAACTGGTCACTTCACGGTAGCCCTTGCCACCTTGACCGGGACGATCATAGATCACAGCCATCGGCACAGCGCCTAGCCGTCCGGCGCGGCCTTCATTTTTCAGATGATCTTTATCTGGTGATTGTCCACACACCAAACAGCGAATGCTTCCCCGCCGCATCGTGCCATCGTCGGGATCAAAGTCGATGTCGTCATTCTCGGCGATCTCGAAGCTGACCGTTTTGCGCGCGTGGTCCACCACAGGCCGGATCGCCACCTTACGGCGGTCCGTTTTTGCCAGCCACCACTGGCGCACCATCGGCATTTCTGCACCGCAGGCGGGGTTAGGGCACCTGGCCGTGCGCGCCCAGATGTAACCGACAATGGTGCGACCTTCGGGGTCTTCGTACAGGTGACCGATCTCGGCACGGGCCTGTTCCAGCACCCACAGTCCCCAGCGGCGCACATCCTCGGCCAGGGGGTTGATCATTTCGTCGCTCTCAAAGTCCATCGCCTGCTGGCCGTTGGCGTCGGATTCGGGCGGGGGCAGCGTGCCGGGGCGGGCTTCGTATTCGCGGCGCGGGATGGGCTGGCCGTACTTTTGCGGGTAGACCAGCGTACACAGCTCGATCAGGTAGGCGACGGGATTCAGTTCCACGCCGTGCGCCTCGCAGCCCAGACGCAGCGCTTCGAGGCCGGTGCTACCGCCGCCCATGAAGGGGTCGAGCACCTTCGGCGGGCCGTCGGGGTGGTATCTGGCGATCAGCGCTTTGGCTTCCTCGATAGTCGGGCCGTTGCCGTCTTTGACCTCGTCCCAGTCGCAGATGCCGCCTTCCCATGCATCTTTCTGAGGGTTGTACGTTCCCCCGATCAGGCGATGCAGGTACGCGCGTTCTTTGTCGTCTTTGGGCGCGGGGACCAGGCTGGCGAAGATGGCGGCGCGCATGGCGGCGAGCGGTCGGCGGGCCCACCAAATATGCAGCGTGCTGATGTGGCCGTGGTGGATGCTCTTTTCGCGCGCGCTCTGGAACGAGATCGCTTCGAGGGGCAGGGAGTCTTCGATTAAGCGGCGGTCGTGGGTCATTCGTCGTATACCTCGCGGCGGTGGCCGATGATCTCGACCACGATCAGGCGGTTGTCAGAGTCCAGGCGATAGATCACGCGGTAATCGCCCACGCGGAGACGGTAGAAGTCACTCCAATCCCCTGTCAGGGGCGTATGGGCGATCACAGCGGCGTTGGCGGCCAGCCATTCGAGCTTGTTCAGAATGCGTTGGGCGACGGTTTTATCCAGACGCTTGAGGCTGGCAAGGGCGCGGTCGCTGAATTGCAGGGTGTATGGCTCACTCATCCAGACCCAACTCGCGTTTCACATCGTCCAGAGAATGATAGGGGCCTTTTTGCTCGGCGGGCTGGCGCAGATAATCGGCGATCTCTGGGCGCAGTGTTTCGCCGGTGTCAGGATCGGGCATCTGCTGTTCGAGTTCCCACAGGACTTCCTGCATCAGTTCGCGCACCACCGCTTTCAGGTCGCTGCGGTTAATGGTAACGGTCATGGTGTATCCTCCTTGAATAACCCTATTTTACCACCTGCTGCCAGGCTTCGGGGGTGACCTGATAACGTGCGCGTTTAATGACACCATCGGCAGGCAGAGCGTGCACCGGGTCCTGGATCGGGTGAACCTGGGGGTTGGTCCGGGCATGGGTGACGATGTAGAGCCAGTAGTTCAGGCCATAGTTCTCGGCGGTGAGCCATTCGCGCTCGCTGAGTTCCACGCCGCCCACGTCCGCGCGACCTTTGACTTCGATGTAGCGGATCGTCCCGTCCGGTCCCTGGCTGCGCACATCGTAGGGCAGCTTCTGCGCGGAGAGGTCTTCCGCGATCCAGCCGCGCCGGGTTTCGTAGTCCAGTACGGCGGCAATGGCAGCACGCTCAACCTCGTCGTCACGGCGCATGGTGGGTTCGGCGCGCTGTTTCGCTGCCGGCAGCACGGCAGCAACACCCACTACGCGCGGCTCATCCAGCATGAGCCTCTGTTCACGCTCGGCACGGGCCAAACGTTCGGCTTTGCGGCGGCGAAGGTCCTCGTTGCGGCGTTCTTCTTCCATGATTTTCATACGCATATCGCGCCCGGCGGCCTGTTTCGCCTCGTAATCCATCAGCAACCCGTCAGATCGCGCGATCAGCACGTCAAATGACTCGCGCAGGTAGCGTTGCACGATCCCGACTTCACGGGCGCGACGTTGGGCCAGCTCGTGCAGGTAGGGTTCGAGCAGATGGGCAATGCTCCAACCGATGACATGGCCACGTTCGACCAAGAGTGCGGCAAGATGATCCGGCGCGGCGACCGGTTCCGCAGGCGCTTCGTAGTCGAGGAAAATGCTTGGCGGCAGTTCTTCGATGGGGCCGCCATTGGCCGGGTGATAGAGCGCAAACAGTTTTTGCCCAACAATGTTGCCTAGCCCGTCATTGATCTGTCCCTGGATAAGCCAGATCAAACCTTCGCGCTGCCCGTCAGGATCAATAAAGACCGCGCCGCGATCCAGGTCGTCACGGAAACGCAGCAGCGTGTGGTGCATCACCGCTTCGAACAGGGCGTGGCCCGGTCCGACAAATTCCACACCGGTACGCCTGGATTCATCCAGGTCAAAGGTGAACGCCAGGTATTGGTCGCAGGGCTGACCGTACCGCTGCACCACGTCTGGCGGCAGATTATGCAGGTCAGCGGGTACATGGCGAATGCGCCAGCGCCCGTCGGTGCGCTGCTCGACCCGTCCCGGCCAGAGCGTCTCCATCGCATTGAGGAAAAAGGCGCGGATGAAAGCAGGCGTCAGGCGATTTTCGGCGGCGATGCGGCGGCGGTCAGCCATTGCTTTGACATCGACAAAGCGTGTTGCCAGGCTGGTAAGCGCGGTCTGATCAACGACTGATGAGCCATCGCCAGGTAGCGCAACATCAATCGTCGCCAGAATGTCATCGAACATGCGGCGGTTGGTCACAGCATCACGGATCAAGTCTTCGAGATGAGCTTCGGCCAGTCGCTCACCGACCACATCATAGACCCGGTCGCTGCCCATCTCGGTGCGCATCCGTTCGAGTTTATCCAGCACGGCCTCCAACACCCGGCCCTCGCGGGTATTGCGTGCAACCAGGTTATACATGTAGACCTCGCGGTCCTGGCCATAACGGTGAATACGTCCCAGCCGCTGTTCAAGCCGGGTCGGATTCCAGGGGATGTCATAGTTGACCATCAAGTGGCAGAACTGGAGATTGATTCCTTCACCTGCCGCTTCAGTAGCAACCAACACCTGCCTGTCGTCACTGCGAAAAGCCTGTTCCTGCCGAATACGCTCTTCCGGCAATAGGCCACCGTGAATGGTCACCACCGAGAACCCCCAGTCTTCGAGGTTTTCCACCAAGTAGTCGAGAGTGTCTTTCGCCTCAGTGAAGATCAGCAGCTTGTCACCGGTGCGCTGCAGATCAAGGTGGCGCATGACGCTCTCAAGCTCGGCCAGCTTACGTTCCGGTCCTTCTTTCTCAGCCCTCACCGCCAATGCGATCAGGTCGGCCAGTTGGCGGATTTCGTATTCCAATTCTTCAATGTTGCGGGCGACGGTGTAGCGCAATGCCTGTTCTTCCAGCTCCCAGCGCTCGTCTTCGGTCAGGTCTCCGTCGTCTTCCACTACATCCAATGGCTGGCGGCGCGCTTCTTCCAGCAAGCCGGGGTCGCGCAGTACCTCATCGCGCAGCTGCGTAAGACGGTCACGGCGGTTTTCCAACGAGCGCCGGATGGCGCGGACACTGGACGCCAGCCGCCGCTGTAAAACAATTAGCGCAAAAGTCACATTGCGGTTGTCAACCGAGAGTGCACGGTTGAAGTTGGTTTCGACGTAATGCGTGACCTGCTGATACAGTTCCCATTCCGGCCCTTCAAGCGTATAGGAGACCGTCTGTGCATGGCGCGGGGGAAAGAGTGGGCGACCATCGAAGCTACGCATGTCTTCTTTGAGGCGGCGGAGGAAAATCGGGTTCTCGTGGCGTTCGACCGCGCGCTGTAAGATTTCCTGGTTGGCAAACATATCCGGATCAATTAGCGAGAGCAAGAACCGGAAGTTTTCCGGATCACCCTTATGGGGTGTAGCGGTCATCATGAGCAGGTGAGCAGCGCGTTCAGAGAGAATTTCACCGAGGCGGTAGCGCTGGCTGCGTTCGACTTTGGTGGGGCTACGCCGGTAAGCTGACATTTTGTGCGCTTCATCGACGATCACCAGATCCCAGGGGTCAGCAACAGCTAAACTGTCAAGCACGTCCGGTTGTTTGGCAAAGTCTACTGACACAATGGCTTGATTACTCAGTCGCCAGGTCCGCGCCACGCCCAATGCTTCCAACGTGGGACGTTCGATGATATCGAAGCGTTCACCGAATTTCTCCCACATTTCTCGCTGCCACTGCATCCGCAGAGGACTGGGGACGACGATCAGAATACGGATAACAGTTCCACGCAGTTTGAGTTCCTTCAACAGCAGCCCAGCCATGATGGTTTTTCCCGCTCCGGGATCATCTGCCAGCATGAAGCGTAAGGCAGGCTGAGGCAGCATGTAATGGTAGACTGCTTCAAGTTGATGGGGTAGTGGATCGATCTTGGATACGCTTACTGCAAAAAGTGGGTCGTATAAATGCGCCAGGTGAATTCGATGTGCTTCGGTTGCAAGGCGGAAATGTGGTGCTTGGCCATTCAAGACACCTTGACTCCGGGCTTGTTGGCTAAGCATGGCAATATCTTCGCCGGTCAACACAGGACGATAATAAGTGCCAGAGTCCACGCCTATTGCGTGTAAAACGAAGTGTTGGTCGCCAATGTGATCCAGGCGCAGCACGCGTACCGGTTCAGGCCAACGGGTATCGACAAGGATCATATCTGGAGCTAAGTCGTGATCAAACATAAATTATCTTCCAGTAAACGGAAATTTGCTGAGAAACCACTCGCGTTGGATGTGGCTCTTAGAGTGAACTAGCACGTCCTCAAGGCTGTTACAGAGCGTAGAAGATGAGTATACTACAGAGTGTCTGTTTCGGCAGTCGAGAGACCCTGCAATACCCGTGATACTTGCAGTTTGCCACACGAAATCCTCCGGCGTGGATCTTTCCCTATTTTTCCGGCCTCCATCAACTAACTGTAACACGTCCTCGATGTTTTTGGGTGGGTACACCCCCTGGGAGTGTAAGACAATTCGAGCGTGAGGGCAAAGACTTGACAGAAGCGCGCAGGGAGGTAGACTG